>PLZU01000093.1 GCA_003152275.1 Actinomycetota bacterium | reverse complement strand
AGATTGACGAGAAGGCTCTCAAGGCTCTCATTCGCTCCGCGGTTGCCCTGAATACATCAAGCAGTGCCTAGACGTCTCCGCTTGCTCTTTCTTCCAGGGCAGGCGCACGGTCGTTGGCGGGACGGAATTTGGGCACCCACACTTGTCCTGGTCCGGCGTTGCAAGCCGAGCGTCGAACCGATACTGTCGGCGCATGGAGCAGACAAAGTTCCTGCTCGATGAGTCGCAGCTCCCCCGGCGCTGGTACAACATTGTCGCCGACATGCCGAACCCGCCGCAGTCCCCGCTGCATCCGGGCACCGGCGAACCGATCGGGCCGGACGACCTCGCGCCCCTCTTCCCGATGGCGTTGATCCTCCAGGAGGTCAGCGAGGAAGCGGAGATCGCGATTCCCGACGAGATTCTCGACATCTACAGCCTCTGGCGTCCCACGCCGCTCTACCGGGCGCACCGGCTCGAGCAGGCTGCGGGAACGAAGTCGCGCATCTTCTACAAGTACGAGGGCGTCAGCCCACCCGGCAGCCACAAGCCGAACACCGCCGTGGCGCAGGCGTACTACAACAAGAAGGAGGGCCGGACGCGGCTCTCGACCGAGACCGGCGCCGGTCAGTGGGGGAGCGCGCTCGCGTTCGCGTGCAAGCTCATCGGCCTCGAGTGCAAGGTGTACATGGTTCGCATCTCGTATGAGCAGAAGCCGTTTCGGCGTTCGATGATCCAGCTGTGGGGCGCGGAGGTCGTCCCGAGCCCGTCCAACGACACAGAGAGTGGGCGCGCGATCCTCGAAGAGTTTCCTGACACGCCCGGCAGCCTCGGGATGGCAATTTCGGAGGCCGTGGAAGACGCGGCGCAGCGCGACGACACCTCGTACTCGCTTGGCAGCGTGCTCAATCACGTGCTCCTGCATCAGACGGTTATTGGCCAGGAGGCGATCGCGCAAATGGAGCTGGCCGGCGCCTTCCCCGACGTCGTCATCGGCTGCGTTGGCGGCGGCTCGAACTTCGCCGGGCTCGCCTTCCCGTTCATCCGCGAGAAGATCGCCGGCCGCGAAATCGACGTGCTTGCGTGCGAGCCCGCGGCGTGTCCAACACTGACGCGCGGCCTGTTCGCGTACGACTTCGGGGACACGAGCAAGCTGACGCCGCTCGTCGCGATGCACACGCTCGGGCACGACTTCGTGCCGGCGCCGATCCACGCGGGTGGCCTCCGCTACCACGGCGTCGCGCCGTTGATCTCACAGCTCGTGCAGGACGGGCTGATCCGGGCGGAGGCCTATGTCCAGAGCGAGGTGTTCGCTGCGGCCATGCTCTTTGCGAACAGCGAGGGAATCATCCCCGCGCCCGAGTCCTCGCATGCCATCCACGGCGCGCTCAAGGCCGCTCGGGAGGCCGACGAGGCGGGAGAGCAACGGACGATCCTCTTCAACCTCTCCGGCCACGGCCATTTCGACATGACCGCCTACGACAACTACTTCGCCGGGAAGCTCGAGGACGTCGCGCTCGACGAGGAGGAGATGCAGCGCGCGTTGCGCGCGATCGAGGGCCTGCCGACACCCGCGTAATCGGCGGGCTCAGCCGACGGCAGCTTCGCGATTGCGGAAGCGGAGCGACTCCGGGTACGGGAAGAAGTCCATCAGCTCGCCGCTCTCGATCCGGCGCTGGGCGGCCTGCCAGAACTCCGGCTCGAGCAGGTCGGCGTGGGCGCGCAGAAAGAGCTCGCGCAGGCGGGGGTCGCCGAGCAGGAAGGTCGCGAACTCCTCGGGGAAGACGTCGTTGCGCATGACGCCGTACCAGGGCTCGGCTGCCAGCTCCGACTCGGCGTCCGGCGCCGTCGGGATGCGGCGGAAGTTGACGTCGCACAGGTACTCGATTTCGTCGTAGTCGTAGAAGACGACCCGGCCGTAGCTCGTGACGCCGAAGTTCCGCCAGAGCATGTCGCCCGGAAAGATGTTCGCCGCGGCGAGGTCGCGGATCGCGTTGCCGTAGTCGACGACCGCCGCCTCGAGCTCCTCGGGCGCGGCGCGGTCGAGGTAGATGTTGAGCGGCACCATCCGCCGCTCGACGTAGCAGTGGCGGATCACGAGCGGGTCGTCCTCGGAGACCATCGAGGGCGCCAGCTCGCGCAGCTGCTCGAGCAGCTTCGTCGAGAAGCGTTCACGCGGCAGCGCCAGGTCGACGAACTCGAGCGTGTCAGCGAGGCGCCCGACGCGGTCGACGTGCTTCACCATCGTGAACTTCGAGCGGACGGTCGCCCGGTCCGTGTCCTTGCCAGGCCCGAATGCGTCGCGGATCACCTTGAAGACGTACGGAAACGACGGCAGCGTGAAGACCATCATCACCTGGCCGCGGATCCCGGGCGCCTCGACGAATTCGTCGCGGGAGTGGTGCAGGTGCTGCAGCAGCTCGCGGAAGAAGAGCGTCTTTCCCTGCTTGCCGAGCCCGATCATCGTGTAGAGCTCGGTGCGGGCGCGGACCGGCGTCATTGAGCGCAGGAACTCGACGTAACCGGACGGCACCTGCATGTCGACCATGAAGTACGCGCGCGAGAGCGAGCAGAGGGTGTTGATCTGCTGCGGGTCGAGCAGAATGGTGTCCAGCTCGACCCGGCCACCCGCATCGTGCAGGAGGGAGACGACGAAGGGCAGCTTTTCGTGGCCGTTGACGAGTTGGCCGAACACGTACGCGGCCTTGTTGCGGTAGAAGGCCGAGTTCAGGACCTGGATCTGGTAGTTCGGCTCGAGATGTGCCCATGGCCCGCCCGGCCGCTCCTCGAGGGCGCGCAGCAGGTGGTCGAGATCGCGGTCGAGATCGGCGAACGGCCTGCTCCAGCCGAAGTCGCGGAAGAGTCGCGCGAAGCACTCCCGTTCCCCGCGGACCCCTGGGTAGTAGCTGCGGTAGATCGGTGGGTCGGATTCGATGTACTCGGTCGAGATCGCCGCACGGACAAAGATCAAGTCGTTGTCGTAGTAGCTGCGCTGCACGATCCGCTTGATCACCGAGTTGAAGAAGGTCTCGGCGAGCTCCGGCTGACTGTGCTCGACGAGCAGGCCGATGTAGTAGAGCTTTGCGTCGCGCCAGGTCTCATCGCTGAGCGCCTCGACGTCGAACTCGCCGCGAAGCCGGTCGACGCACTCGCGGACGCGCTCGTCGTAGAAGCGGATCCGCTCCTGCACGGCGTGCTGCAGCTCGGTCCAGGCGCCTTCTTCGAAGTGCTCCTTGGCACGGGCACTGGTAGATCGGAAGAGCCGGTAATGCTTGTCGAAGCCCTCGATGAGGACGGTCGCGATCTGTCGCGCCGCATCTGCCGGGACGCCTGCGATAGCCTGAGCCTCCTCCGTCCCCACGAGCACACGGTAGGTCACTGAGCGCGACCACGCACATCGAGGCTCCCGCCGACGGAGCCAGGATCGTCCCCGGCGAGCCGACTCCCGACAATCCAATCATCCCGTTCATCGAGGGTGACGGGATCGGCGTCGACATCACCCCGGTGATGCGGATGGTCGTCGACGCCGCCGTCGAGAAGTCCTACGGCGGCGTCAGGAAGATCCACTGGATGGAGATCTACGCGGGTGAGAAGGCGACGCGCGTCTACGGCAGCGACGTCTGGCTGCCTGACGAGACGCTGGAGGCCGCCCGTGACTACTCGGTCTCGATCAAGGGGCCGATGACGACGCCGATCGGCGGCGGCATCCGCTCGCTNNGAGAACACCGAGGACATCTACGCGGGGATCGAGTGGGAGGCCGAGTCGGAGGGCGCCCGCAAGCTGATCGCGTTCCTCCAGGGCGAGATGGGCGTGCGGAAAATCCGCTTCCCGGAGACCTCGGCCATCGGGATCAAGCCGGTCTCGCGCGAGGGCACAGAGCGGCTGGTCCGCAAGGCGATTCAGTACGCGATCGCGAGCGCGCGCGAGTCGGTCACGCTCGTCCACAAGGGCAACATCATGAAGTTCAC
>PLZU01000047.1 GCA_003152275.1 Actinomycetota bacterium | reverse complement strand
CGCCGACCTCGAGCACGCGCTCGTGCCGGCCGCCGTTCGCGCGTGAACGAGGCGGTCGTCTTCGTCGAGATTCCGTCTGGCTCGCGGAACAAGTACGAATACGACCAGGAGCTCGGCGGCATCGTCCTCGACCGCCGCCTGTTCACCGCGATGACGTATCCCGCCGACTACGGCTACGTCGAGGGAACGATCGCGGCAGACGGCGATCCGCTCGACGCACTCGTCCTCGTCTCCGATCCAACCTTCCCGGGCTGCCGCATCCGCGTGCGCCCGATCGGCGTCTTTCACATGTCGGACGAGAAGGGCGCCGACGAGAAGCTGCTTTGCGTGCCGCTCGGCGACCCGTCCTGGGAGCGCGTGCGCGACATTCACGACGTGACGGCCGAGCTGCGCGACGAGATCGAGCATTTCTTCCAGCGCTACAAAGATCTCGAGCCGGAGAAGAAGACCGAAACGCGCGGCTGGGGCAATCGCGCCGAGGCCGCGCAGATCCTCGCGGAGTCCCGCGAACGCGTCGCGTGATGACAAAGCCAGAGCTGATCGATCTTCACCACCAGGGCCACGAGCGGACGGTGGCGTCGTACCTGCTCGACACCGACGACGGCCCCGCACTCTTCGACTGCGGCCCGACGACGACGCTCGCAGCGCTCCGGAACGGCCTCGAGCAGCACGGCCTGCAGCTCACCGACGTGCGCCATCTCCTGCTCAGTCACATCCATCTCGACCACGCGGGCGCGGCCGGCGTGCTCGTGCGAGAGAACCCGCAGCTCCAGGTGCACGTCTCCGAGATCGGAGCGCCGCACCTCGTCGAGCCGGAACGTCTCGAGCGCAGTGCGCGCCGGCTCTACGGCGACACGTTCGACACGCTCTGGGGCGAGCTCGCACCGGTGCCGCAAGCCAACGTGCATGTCGTCGGCGATCACGTTCTCGGCCTCGCCTGCTTTCCGACACCGGGCCACGCGTCGCACCACGTCTGCTACCTCGACCGCGACGGGACGTTGTACGCGGGCGACGCCGCCGGCGTCCGCATCCAGCCGGGCCGCGCCGTGCTCCCGCCGACTCCGCCGCCGGACTTCGATCTCGAGCGGTGGCAGCGGACAATCGAGGACCTCGAGCGGCGCGACCCCGAGCGGCTCGCCCTCATCCACTTCGGAGTCGCGGACGACCCGCAGCGCCACCTCGCGGAACTGCGCCTCGAGCTGTACGACTGGGCCGATTTCGTTCGCGGCGGCGCGGGCGAGGACGAGTTCGTCGCCTACGTTCGCGCAGAGCTCGCCGACTCCGGCGAGCACCTCGAGGACTGGGACACCGCGATGCCGCTCTGGCAGTCCTACCAGGGGCTGAAGCGCTGGGCGGACTTGTCGGCGGCCGCCGCTACGTGACCGACTCCGTCTTGACGAGCCAGATCGGCCCGTCCGCGCACTCGACCCGCCGGGCTTCCTCGACTTCGGTGAGCGAGGACGCGAGCACGCGCACCGTCTCGCCGTCGAGCTCGGCGAGCGCACCGTGGAGCTGGCCCGCCGGAATCGTGAAGCGCCACGCCCAGACGAGCCGGTGCACCTCCGCCGCCGGGCGCGAGAAGTCGAGCTGGGCATCGTCGTCGCCGAAGAAGCTCTGGTAGTCGCCCCCCTTCTGTCCTTGCGCCTCGACGCCGGCGGCCAGGTTCGCGAGCGCGTCGCCAAGCACCTCGAGCACGACCGGACCCATCCGCCCGTAGAACTCTTCAGGCTCGCACAGCTCGCCGATCGGCAGCGTTTTCTGCGCAAGGATCGCGCCGGTGTCGAGCTCCGCGTCCATGCGGTGGAACGTGACGCCGATCTCCTCTTCGCCGGCGCGGATCGCCCACGCGACCGGCACAGGTCCGCGGTGGTGGGGCAGAAGTGACGGGTGACCGTTGATCCAGCCGAGCCGCGGCACAGCGAGCGCAGCCGCGGGAACCTTCCACGGAAAGCCCATGCAGACGACGAGATCCGACCGCACCGACTCGAGTAGCGGCGCGATCGACGCGCGCCGCGCCGGCATGAGGATGTCGAGCTCTGCAGGCAGCTCGTCCAGCATCCCGCCCAGATCGAACCCGCCGTAGCGGCCGTCCGTGTCGCGAATCGTCAACAGTGCGACCGGCTCGTGCCCGGCGTCGCGCAACGCTGCGTGGAAGCCGAGCGCGACCGGCAGGATCCTCGTCACGATGACGACCCGCCAAGCCGTCATGTATCGCGGAAGATCCGACCGCCCGAGGCTTGGTTGCGTGCCTTGACCACGATCTCGTCGACGTTCACATGCCACGGGCGGGTGACCGCCCACACGACGCAGTCCGCGATGTCGTCCGGCGTCAGCGGATCGATCCCCTTGTAGACCGAAGCCGCCTGCTCGGTGTCGCCCTTGAAGCGAACGATCGAGAACTCCGTCTCGACGAGGCCGCCGTCGACGGTCGTGATCCGGACCGGACGACCAAGGAGGTCTTCGCGCAGCGCATAGGTGAAACCGCGCACCGCGAACTTCGATGCAACGTAGGTTGCGCCTTTCTCGTACGCCTGCCGTCCGGCGACCGAGCCCATGTTGAGGATGTGCCCGCCCGCGCGGATGTGCGGCAGGCAGAGCCGCGTCATGCGCACGAGGCCGTTCACGTTGGTCGCGAACACCGCCGCCTCGTCCTCTTCGTTCGACTCGTCGAAGGGATACCGGCCGAGTGCGAGCCCGGCGTTGTTGAAGAGGATGTCGAGGCCGCCCAATTGCTCGACCGCTTCGTCGACAAAGCGCGAGCAGCTAGCAGGCTCGGTCACGTCCAGTTCGAGCGCGACTTCGGTCTCAAGCCGATCGACGCGCCGAGCGCCGCCCGCGACGCGAACACCCGCGGCCGCGAGTGCCTTCGCCGTGGCACGACCGATGCCCGACGAGGCGCCCGTGACGATCGCGGTCTTGCCCCTGATGTCGTACTCGGCCACGGCGCGACTCTAACCGCGATGCAGCTCGACCGGCTGTTCACGCCGTGCGACGTGGTCGACCTGGAGCGTCACGTGATGAAGGCGGAACCGCTCTTCGAGCAGATGCTGAAGGCGCCGCCGCGCACTGTGGCAGTCGGCGTCGGGCGAGACGAGCACGTGCGCGGCGAGCGCAGGGAAGCCGCTCGTCACGGTCCACACGTGGAGGTCGTGCACGCCGACGACATCGCCGTCGTCCGCAATCGCCCGCGCGACCGCGGCCGGATCGATGCCGGCCGGCGAGGCCTCGAGGAAGATGCGCCCCGAGTCCCGCAGGAGTGACCAGCTCGACCGGAACATGAGCGCCGCGACGAGCAGGCCCGCGATCGCATCGAATCGATCCCAACCCGTCGCGAGAATGAGCGCGCCAGCGACCGCGGTGCCGGCGAACGCCGCGAGATCGGTCGCAACGTGGAGAAACGCGCCGCGCATGTTCAGGCTTTCCCGGTCGCCCCGGGCGAGGACGCCGGTCGCGACGAGATTGACCGCGACACCGACGAGAGCGACGGTGAGGACGACGCCGCCGCGCACGTTCGGCGGATCGGCGAGCCGCCACGCCGCGCCGTACACGATCCAGATGCCGACGAGCAGCAGCGTGAGACCGTTCGCCTGCGCCGCGAGAATCTCCGCCCGCCCGAGGCCGAACGTCCACGGCCCCCGGGCAGGGCGCGTCGCCAGGCGTGCCGCGACGAGCGCGCCGCCGAGCGCGGCCGCGTCGGTGAGCATGTGCCCCGCATCGGCGAGCAGCGCGAGCGAGCCGGCGAGGAGACCCGCGACGATCTCGCCGGCCATGAGGGCGAGGATCAATACGAGCGCGATGCGGAGCAGCCGCCGGTCGTGAACCCGGGAGTGGTCGTGGCCGTGAGCGTGCAACTAGCCCTCCGCCCAGGCCCGGCCGAGCGCGAGCCGCTCGGGAGCCGTCGGGTGCGAGAAGAGCAGCAGATACGCGAGGCGCGGCGGCGCGAGGTCGCCGAGGTTCCTCCGCGCGAGCTCCTGATGCGTTCGCTCGAATGACGGCAGATCGTTGGTCAGCTCGAGCGAGCAGCGGTCGGCGACGCGTTCCCAGTGCCGGAAGATCGCCGCGACAGGAGCGGCGGCAGCGACGCGCAGGCCCAGCGAGACGAGCAGCACGAGCGGCAGCTCGCGCGGCAAGGCGATGCGCGAGCCGAGGAGCGCCCAGAGCAGCACGACCCAGAGCGCCGCCCCAACCATTGCCCCGAGCGTGATCTTGACGATGTGCCGCTCGCGCCGGTGCCCGAGCTCGTGCGCGACGACGAGCTTGAGCTCACCCTCGTCCGCGGCCTCGAGCAGCGTGTCGTAGAGGACGACGCGCCGCGTCTTCCCGAGACCGGACACGTACGCGTTCACCTTCGTCGTGCGACGGCTCGCGTCGGCAACGAGGACGTCGCGGACCGGGACGCCTGCTTGCTCGGCGAGCGCGCGCAGCTCGCCGGCGAGCCGCTCGTCGGCGAGCGGCCGGAAGCGGTTGAAGATCGGCTCCAGCACGACGGGCGCGACAAAGGTGAGGAACGCGACGGCGAGCGCGAATGCAGCCGCCGCGGCCGCCGGCCAGGCCGAGGGCAGCCAGCGGGCGAACCCGACGAGCGCAGTCCAGAACGCAGCCGTCAGGAGTAAGCCGACGGTCTCCCCTTTCACGAGGTCGGCGAGCCAACCGCGTGCGCTCTGGGTCGAGAAGCCCCAGCGACGCTCCTGGAGGTGGCCGCGCCAGTAGGAGACCGGCACTCGAACCAGCGCCCCGACGACGGTCACGACGCCGGCGTAAGCCGCGGCCGCGCCGGCCCAGCCGAGCCCGGCGACCAGATGCCACGGGCTGAGCCACCACCACTGCAGCACAGCAAGCACCGCAACCGAAAGGACGAGCTCGACAAATAGGGCGACGTAGCGCGGTCGGTGGTACCGCGCTGCGCGCTCGACATCTTCGTGAGAAAAATCGAAGGAGTCCACTCCGGCGTAGAGAGATTACGCCGTCGCACCAGACGATCGAGTCGTCACCGCCTTGACTCGTTTCAGGCCCCGTAACCGGACCGCCGGGTCGTCCGTTGTGTCCCTGCAAGCCACCCAACGGGCAGACTTAGGAGGCGATTGAAACCATGCTGTTGATCGTGCTACTCATTCTCGCGCTGGTCCTCGTCGGCGGCGGATTCGTGGTCCATTGGCTCTTCATCGCAGCCGCGATCGTCGCGCTGATCTGGGTGATCAGCTTCTTCGCCGGCGGCATCGGCCGCCGCGGCGGCGCGCTCTAGCGACCGAAACACCCGGGGCGGAGCAGGGCTTCGAGAACTGCTCCGCCCCGCACTCGTAGGACCGACGACCGGGAACGTTGGGTCTCCCGGCCCATTGCTACAGGCTCGGAACCGTCGATACGTTGGACAGCGTGTCGCGCACCGAGATTCTCCTCTGGATCGTCGCTCTCTTCCTGCTCGAGGTGAACCACCTCAAGTGGATCTGGTGGGAGCACTGGACCTGTCGCGCGTGCACGGTGAAGCACAAGGATTGCGCCTGCGGGGCAACGGCCCGCTGGCTCATGTATCTGTAGCGGGTTAAGAGACAGAGCCCCGAAATCGGTCCGAACGTGGTCGCTTTACGTCTTGGGTCGCAGATTCGTCCGCGATAGCTTTTGCGTGTGGCAGCGCCGCAAGATCCGCTAGGCGAGCGGGAGGAGTCGATGCGAGTGCAGCTCGCCGGCCACTCCAGCGCAGTGACACAGACTGAGGCCGAGGTCGGCTTAGCAGCTGCTCGTGCTGACCTGGAGAGCGGCAAGGGCTCCGGCTACGGGGTCGGCTTCGGGTTCGTCAAGAGCTTCGGTTCGCCGAACGCGCTCGACGGCATAAAAGTCGAGTTCGCCCTCACGGATGGTCAGCGCGTCGCGAACTTGCATGTGCTCGTCAGCGGTTCGCACCTCGCCTCAATGCGTCAGGGCCGGGATGCCGTGCCCGACGAGGAGGTGCTGGGTTGGATGTACGAGCGCCTGTACGAGATCGCCGGCGCGGTCTCGCGCGACGACGACCGGTACCGCATCCTGCTGGAGAACCACCCGCTGGCTCTCGGGTGACGCTGAATACGTGCGCACACCGCCGAAGTAAGTGCTCCTATCCGACCGCGAGGACGCCGTGTTCCCAGAGGAATTGCAGGTCGACCTGAGGACCACGCCGAGTCTGAAGACGACAGCGCGGATCAGTCGTACTGCCGGATGTGGCCATACGCGCGGTCGAATAGCTCCTTGGTCTCGGTCTCATCCCTTCTTGCTCGAGCTGATCAGGTACTGGACGAGCGCGTCGAGCTGCGTCTTGGGCAGCGCGGCGAAGGTCTTGGGCATCACGTTCTTCGGATATCCGGGCTGGATGTAGGCGTTCGGGGAGACGATCGAGGTGCGGATGAACGCCGCGAGCGGCTGCTTCGCCTCCGCCGCCCATTTCGGCAGCTTGTCCAGGGCGGGTCCGATCTTGCCGGTGGCGCCCGTGGCGGCCAGCGTGTGGCAGGCGCCGCAGCCGTTGTTCTTGAAGACGGCGGCGCCGGCGACGCTCGGGCTCGGCGAGGCGGTCGCCTTGCTCTGGCTCTTCTCCCAGGCGGCGAAGGCTTTGTCTGGCATCACGATCGCCTCGGCGCGCATCAGCGCGTGGCCGAGGCCGCAGAGCTCGTTGCAGATCACCGGGTAGCTGCCCAGCCGGGTCGGGGTGACGATCAGCGTTGTCGTCATACCGGGCACGACGTCCTCGTTTTCGCGGAACTGGGCTACAAAGAAGGCGTGGATGACATCGAGCGAGGTCATCCGGAGCAGGGTCGCCTCGTCGAGCGGTAGGCGCAGCTCTCCGGAGGTGGCTCCGCCGGCGGCCGGGTACTTGAACGTCCAGGCGAACTGCTGCGCGGTTACATCAACGGTCAGGTGGTGTTTGGGGAGTTGGTCGAGGCGTTGAATCACGATCGCGCTGTAGATCCCGATCGCGATCACCAGCGCTGTCGGGATCGCCGTCCAGACGATCTCGAGCGCTACGTGCCCGTGCACGGGCGGGCCGTCGCTGTCGTCGTCGGGCGGCACGCGGAAGGCGAACACCGAGTAGACGATCACGGCCGCCACAATCGCGAAGATGAAGATCGCGATCCCGATCACCATCCAGAACACCGGGTCGATCTCGCTCGCCTGCAACGCCGCCGCTGTCGGCAGCCACGGCAGCAACACCGCGACCGCCGTGCCGCCGCCCGCAAACAGCAACGCCAGCACGACCAGCGACACGAGTGGCCGCCTAGTCAAAGCCGGTGAGGAGCGAGCGCGTGGGCTGGCGTCCTGGCCAATTCAGCCGGACCGATTACGCCTGGCGATTCAGCATCTGTGGTGAGGCCCAGCGGCAGGCCGCGTCGCTGAACATCGTCACCGAGATCGAGCCCATCCGAAGCCAACGCTACCGACCCGGCACAGGTCTACGTCACAGCTTTCGGAGTAAAGCCCAGGTCGGCGACCGAGCTCAACGACTAGGATCGCTCGATGCGTCTCTACCACGTCGCGCCAAGCCGTTCGACTCGTGTGTTGTGGTTGCTGGAGGAGATCGGCCAGCCCTACGACTTGACGTTGATGAAGGGAGAGGAGCGCCAGACGGACGAGCATCGGCGCCGTCACCCGCTGGGACGAGTACCGGTGCCTCGAAGACGAGCAGGGGTTTCTGTTCGAGTCGGCGGCGCTCTGCTTGCAGCTCGCCGATCTGTATCCGGACGCGAAGTTGAACTGGCCGATCGCGACGCACGAGCGCGGACTTGTCTACCAGTGGACGGTGTTCGCGATGACCGAACTGGAGCCCGCGATCACCGAGGCCCGTCGGCATCGCGAAGACGACCCGGCCCGCGCGCAGGCCGGGGTCGAGCGTTTCCAGGCTGCCGCCGCGGCGGTCGAACAAGCCCTGGACGGGCACGAGTGCCTGGTCGGCGAGCGCTTTAGCGTCGCCGATCTCGTCTGCGGGGCGGTACTGATCTCCGCCAAGACCGCCGGACTTACCGACGAGCTGCCCAACATCAACGCCTACCTCGAGCGGCTCGAAGCACGCCCCTCCCGTCAGCGCGCAACCGCTGTCGACACCTGAGCCACCACACGCATCAGGGCGCCTCCCGAGGCTTCAGCCCGTTGCTCTTCGCTCACGGTAGGCCGGGCCGCGGAACGCTCGTGTGTGCAGTAGGTCGGTCGATTTGGATGCCGCCTCCTGCCGGTGGCTGGTAGTCGAGCCGACGCAGGACCATTGATCTTGGCGCGGATCGCGGCTTCGGTGGACTTGTTGCTTGTCTATGGGCAGTTCACGCCGGAACCGCTCTTCAGAACGAGGCAGCTGCTGGCGATCCGTTGCTTGCCGCTGCGGCCGCGGACGAGGCTCAGGACGTCGCTCGCGACCCGTGCGTAGAAGCTCTGGCCGCCAGAGCCGACGTCGAGCTGGACGGCTAGGCCGATCACGAGGTCGCTCGCCAGCCCGTGGCTGACCGCGAGTAGGTCGGCGAGGTGAGACGTGTAGGAGCCATGCGCCATCTTGTAGGTCTGCTCGCTCTTGTCGATCAGGTTCATCGCGTTGATCGTCTGAGTTGCCCTCGTGCTCGCGTTCGGACCTGAGCTGGTCTTCTTCAACAGGTTCGGAAGGAGAACCAGCAGGAAGACCGCAACCAGGATCAGCGGCAGAAAGCGTCGAAAGTTCGGCGGCACTCCCGAAAGATACTGCGCCTCGTCGAGCGCGGCGACTTGCAGGATCCGGTTACTTGTCGCACGCGGTCGCTGAGATCAATCCTCGGCGGGTGACACGGAGCCTGAGTCGATGGTCGGCGCGGCAGGACGGGCACCAACGGTGTTGCTTGCCGACGAGCGTGGCCGGACAGCCTTCACAATGTCGCATCTCGCGCGGTTGGTGTATGGCGCGTAGGCCGTACTCGTTGAGTGTGTCTGCCTCGGCGGTGATGAGGCCGGCCGCGATTTCTTCGAGCAGGTTCGCTTCTTTGCCGATGTGGGTGACCGAGAGTGCATGCACAGGTCGCCGGGTGAGCGCACCCACCGTGTGGCGGCGGCAGGGGTGCCCGTCGAGTCCGAGACTTTTCGGCTCGGGGTTGCAGCGGTAGGCGGCAATGACGTCGCGATAGGTCTTGACGGCGACCATGACCGGGCTGAGCGCATAACCACCGCGGTCGGCTATTGAGGTAGCACTGATCTGATAGCTGCTGCCCCTGGGGTCGTAGATGTTGCGCCAACCAAGGCGCATCCATGCGCGCGGGTCTGGCTCATACGGGGCGATGAGGGCGAAGCGTGTGGGATCGGATGCGGTTCGGCTCGGGGTTCTTGCCGGTTGAGCTCGACAGTGATTTCGTAGCCGGCGGCGTTGGCGACGCAGGCTCGTTCCGCCACTCGGCTGGCTCTGCTGGGAAGTCGGCGTCGTCGTCCGGAAGTAGCCGCCGCCGTTAGGGGCCGACGCGGACCAGCTCGGCGTCCCGCAATGTCCAGTGTGAGACGCGATCGCCGAGCGCGCCCCAGTTCTGCAGGACGAACTGCCCAGAAGCCTCGAGGCCTATGGGACGCTGCTCGGGAACCTGCAGATCGACGCCGCGTGGACGATACTGAGCCATGGCAGCCATGACCGGCGAACGATGACGAAGCAGCCGCGAGCGGGCAGGTTCCTCGGTGTCCCCTACGACTGGCGCCGTCCGACCCTTGAGCGCGTGAAGTCGCGCTGGTGGAACCTGGATGACCCTCGACTGTTCACGCCGAAGGCGTACGGCTGGGGCTATGACATCAACCTCGCGCGGCTGCTCGGACGCAAACCGAAGTTCTGAAAAGGGGCGCGCCATGCATCTTCCAGCTTTCTCCTCCCGGCGACTGCGCGGCGCAGCTGCGATGGTCTGCGCAGCAGCGCTCGTACCGGTGACCGCACTCGTCGCTACAGCCTCCGCGGGAGCAGCTGCCGCGGCCGGCACGCCGAGCTGCAAGACATCCGGGCTTGTCGTCTGGTTGGACACCAAGGGCAACGGCTCTGCGGGCGGCACTTACTACAACCTCGAGTTCACCAACGTGTCCGGGCATGCGTGCACCCTGCGCGGCTATCCCGGGGTCTCCGCGGTTAACCTCGCTGGCCAACGGCTCGGCAGCGCGGCGTCGCGCAACAACGCCCACACCCCGGTCGTGGTCACGCTCGCCAGCGGCACCACCGCGAACATGGCAGGCACCCTCGCAACCGTGGTGCTGAAGATCACCGACGCGGGCGTCTACCCGCCGTCCACCTGCAGCCCGGTGACCGCTGCGGGTCTGCGCGTGTATCCGCCAGGCCAAACCGCGTCGAAGCTGATCCCATTCCCGTTCCGCGCATGCTCACAAGCCGGGCCGCTCATCCTGCACGTGGAAGCGGTGCAGAAGGGCATCTACCCCGGGTAAGCATCCCCGGCCGAGCGAGTCAGGCCGAGCCACCGTAGAGCACCGCAGCAAACAGGAAATGGTTTGAATCGGCCAAGTTGGAACGTGGTCCAACTCGGCCATTCCAAGCTGGTTCTTGTGTTGCTTGCGGCGCTCAACAGAGCTCGGCTAATGCGGGCTTGCGCGGGGAGGCGCTCAGCCCTTCGGGGGTACCGTGTGCTCCGTGGGTCACGCTTCGTCCCGATTGCTGCCTCCCGGTATGGCGGCGCTTCTTGCGACGCTGTTGCTGCCCCAGTCCGGTCTCGCCGGACAGCGTGGGGTGCCCGTCGAAGTGGTGCCCGCGTTCGGCGGGCCGGCGACGACCTTCGTCGTCTCGTTCATAACTCCAGCGCGCACCGGTGTGATCGGCTCGATCCGCCTGCGCGACCTGCTCACGGCAACGCACGTGTCGGCTGGCCCGGGCTGTGTCGCGCAGATCAGCATGCCTGTCCCCGACGCGCGCCGCAGCCAGCGCGTGCGCGTCCGACTCGACCCGAAGAGTCTCGGCGGGAACTGGTGTGCCGGTATCTACCACGGCAAGGTAGTCGAGCTACAGAGCGCTGTCTGCCCACCCGGGACGGCGTGTCCGACCTACGTGCGCCTCGTCGGGACCGTGGCTCGTTTCTCGCTGACGGTGCGCGCCGCTCCGGCCGAGGGCGACCACGTTCCACCCACGTTCGCCGGCATCGCACACGCCTTCGCATGCACGCCCGGCCCGCAACGACCCGGCGAGACGACGCCGTACACGCTCAGCTGGCAAGCCGCCAGCGACAAGGTCACACCCGTCGCCCAGATCGTCTACGACATCTACTTCGCAAACACGTCGGGCGGCGAGGACTTCGCGCGCCCAACCTGGACAACCCCACCAGGCGCCACCAGCTTCCGCACACCCGGACTGCCCTCCCACGGCGACGCCTACTTCGTCGTCCGCGCCCGCGACGCCGCCGGCAACGAGGACACCAACACCCACGAACAGAAAGGAATCGACCCCTGCGTCTAACGGGTTCGCTCGAGGCCCGAACTGTGGCAGCTGCGGCGCGCGCTAGACGTAGCCGAGCTGGCCCTGCGCCCAACGCCTAAGAGGCGCCGACGTCGGCGTGAAAACGGCTTGACAGCGCGAGTTGGACCACGTTCGGGCCGGTTTTTTGGCGGCTGTCTCTTAACCCCATGTATCTGTAGCCTGGCTCTCGTCGGCCCCCATCGACTAGCGGTCCAGGTCGCGGCCCTTTCAAGGCCGTCGCACGGGTTCGAATCCCGTTGGGGGCACTGATTGCCTAGGCCGCAAGGCCGAGCTGCGCGGCGGCTCGCGGGAAGGTGACGCGGAACGTCGTGCCGACCCCTTCCCCGCTCTCAACGCCGATCTTGCCACCGTGCGCCTCGACGATGGCCCGGCTGATCACCAGACCGAGACCCGTGCCCTGGATCGCCTGCCTCGTCGCTTCGGGCGTCCGGAAGAAGCGCTCGAACAGATGCTCCTGCAGTTCCTTCGGGATGCCGGTACCCGTGTCCGCTACTTCGATCACGATCCCGCCACGTTCCTCGCTCGCTCTCAGCTCGACGCGGCCGCCCGGCGGGGTGAACTTCAGCGCATTCGAGACGAGGTTGTCGAGCAGCTGGGCGATCCGCATCTGGTCGCCGCTCATGACGATCGGCTCCTTGGCCGCGCAGACGAGCTCCACGCCGGCTGCTTGCGCGGTTGGTAACGCAGCGTCGACACAGTCGCGGCCCAACGCGCTGACATCGATCGGCACACGCTCGATCTCGAACTTGCCGGCGTGGTAGCGCGCGATGAAGAGCAGGTCGCCGACGAGCCGCTGGAGCCGGTGCGAGTTTCGAGCGATGACCTGCAGATACCGCTCCTGCTCATCCGAGATCTCGCCGCTTTCACGCTCGAGCAGGAGCTCTACGTACCCGACGATCGACGTCAGCGGTGTCCGGAGCTCGTGGGAGACAAGCGCGACGAACTCATCCTTCATCGTGTCGAGCTGACGCAACCGATCGTTTGCGGCGCGCTCCTGCTCGAGCAGGGCTTTGTGCTGTTCGCGGGCGAGCTTGAGCTGCGTGACGTCGCGCACGAAGCCTTGTACGTGCGACGGCCGCCCGGCTTCATCGCAGACGACGACAGCGTCGTCCTGCACCCACAGCACGCGTCCGTCACGCGCAACCATCCGGTACTCGAATGTCTGGACGCCGGTGCCTTGGCGGAGGACCCGGCCTTCCTCGGCGGCCCGCTCACGATCGTCAGGATGGATGAGCTTGAGGAAGATCTCCGGATCCTGCCTCCACTCGTCCGGCCCGTAGCCGAGGATCGACTCGACTTGAGGGCTGACGAAGTCCGCGCCGGCGTCGTCGAGCGAACTGATGTAGGTGAATCCCGGCAGGCGCTCGACAAGCGTTCGATAGAGCCGCTCCGCATGGCGCATCTGTCGCTCTGCCTCGGCAAGCATGACGTTCTGCGCAGCGCGGAAGCGGTTCACTCGAAGCGCGAGGAGGAGGACGAGCGCAGCTCCCGTGAGGAGCCCGACGAGGGTGCCGACCATCGCCCGGTTCTGGGCCCGCTCGCTCGACCGCTCGATCCCCACGGTTTCGGTCGCGAGCGAGCGCTCGAGCCGGAGCTGCGCGGGAACGACGGTGGTCGCATATGCACGCTGAAGCGTCTGGAGGCCACCCGTGGGCGCGGTGCGAAGCAGCTGCTCGTATGCAGCTTGGTAGGCGCGAGCCGGCCGCACGACGGTCGGGGCGCCGCCGTTTCGAGCAAGTGCGTCGACGTGGTCGCGGAGCGTAAGGTTCGCCCGGTTCGCCTCCGCGAGAACGCTCCGCGTCGGTCCCTTCAACGCGCGTGCCTTCCACTCGAGCGCGCGAATATTCGCCGCGTCGACGTCGAGGGTGCGTACGAGGTGGTCGGCTTGCCGCAGCGCATCGGCCCGCTGATCGAGGTGATAGATGAGCAGCCCGACCGGCACGGCGAGGACAGCGAGAACGAGCGGGATGAGCAGCTCGGCGCGGCGTTCCTGTTTGCGTACGTTTTGCCGCAGATTCATACCGTCAGAATCGGCAGGGCACCGGATCCGGCCGATCCTCGATTCGCCGTAGCGCCTATCCCCCGCCAAGGGCTGCCTTTTGGGCGCGTTCGCTTCTTAGGAGGGCAGCAGACTCTTCGGTGCCACGGACGCGAACGCGTCCTCGACGATCCCCTCGAGCTCGTCCCAGTCGACGCCGTCGTTCATGGAGACGCCGAGCCAACCGCGATGCCCGACGTACGGAGGCCGGAAGAAGCGGTCGGCGTTCGCTCCAACCAGGAGCTCCTGGTTGCCTGGCGGCGCGGCGCACCAGATCGCGAAGCGCCCGTCGTCGTGATGGTTGTCGAGCAGCATGAGGAAGCACTTTTTCTCGCGCACGAAAAAGCTGGGTGCGCCGTGGCTCGGGCGCTCGCTCGTCTCCGGAAGCGCAAGGCAGATCCCCCGGATTCGCGCGAGCACCGCCGCGCGTTTTGACGGGGTCGGGTACGCCATGTGTACCGTGTACCACGTTCCGGGCGGTTAGCTCAGCTGGTAGAGCATCTGCTTTACACGCAGAGGGTCGGCGGTTCGAGCCCGTCACCGCCCATGTGGAAGCCGCGCAAGTGAGCCTGCTCCGCTGGCTGCGACGACAGCTTCAGCAGCCGACGCCGCTGCGCGAGCACCTGGAGGCTGCAGTCGAAAACAACGACCCCGGCGAGGCGCGGCGGCTCGTCGCGCGGTTCGAGTTCAGCGACGCTCAGCGCCGCAATATCGAGCAGCTGCTCGGGGCATGGGAACGTACACTCGACGGCGGGGCCGGTAGCTCAGCTGGTAGAGCAGGGGNNTTTAATCCCAAGGTCGCAGGTTCGAAACCTGCCCGGCCCATCGGAGAAGCTCCCGCATTCCGGCACTTTAGGCGGTTGAAGCGAAGATCGAAATCGACGGGTGGCAACCAAAGTGGCAACGTACGCGTGTTCGCTAAGCCCCGATGACCTCTGCGCGAACGTGTGGGGTGCGCAAACTCGGTTTCACGCGGCAAGGCTGTATTCGTGCGCCCGCGCTGACAACCGGCGCGCCGGTCTCGGTCGCGTGGGACGCTGACCAGTCGTACACGCTCGCCGAGCCCGTTCCGGCGTAATGCCTAGAGGGCGAGCCGGCGCTCGGCGGAGCGCCGGCCGAGCTCTGCGGCGACGACCACCACGAGCGACACGGTCAGCACGACCACTGCGACCGCGATCACCTGCGGCAGCTGGTCTGGGAACCGGAGCGCCGAATAGAGGTAGATCGGAAACGTGACGCGCGTCCCGACGACGAACGACGCGACGGCGTACTCGTCGAACGAGGTCGTGAACGCAATCAGGAACGCCGAGGCGATCGCCGGGAGGATCAGCGGGAAGGTGATGCGCCGGAACGTCTGCAGGGAACTCGCACCGAGGTCGTACGCGGCCTCCTCGAGCGAGGAGTCGATCTGCTCGAGCCGCGGCACGAGCACGAGGATCGCGTACGGGAGGCTGATGACGACGTGCCCGATCATCACAGTGAACATCGACGGCTGGATTCCGATCGAATGGAAGAGCAAGAGCAGCGAGACGCCGAAGACGACGAACGGGATGACGAGCGGGCTGAGGAGGAACGCCGACGCGATCGCCTTGCCGCGGAACCGGCGGCGGGCGAGCGCGATCGACGCGAGGATCCCGAGGACGACGGCGCCGACGCTCGAGACAGCGGCGATGATCGCGCTCGTCTCGAGCGCGCCACGGAGGCTGCCGTTTTCGAGGAACTGGTGGTACCAGTGGAGCGTGAAGCCGCTGAGAGGGAACGACGGCACCTGCGAGTTGTTGAACGAGAAGATGAGAAGGATGACGATCGGCGCGTAGAGGAAGACCACGACGAGCGCGAAGAACGTGCGCATCGCCCAGCGGCCGTTCCTCGACAGCGCCGCGTCCATCAGCCGGTTGCCCCCCGCACCTGCAGAAAGCGCGAGAACACCGCCGTGAGCGCGGCGATCACGCCGAGCAGGAACAGCGCGAGCACCGACCCCGTCTCCCAGTCGGGGAACCCAGTGCCGAAGAGATCGACGATCTGGTTGCCATACATGTATCCGCTCGTCCCGCCGACGAGCGACGGCGTGATGAACTCGCCGACCGTCGGGATGAACACGAAGAGGAACGCCGCCACCACGCCCGGAAAACTCAGCGGCAGTGTGATCCGCCTGAACGCCTGCAGGCGACTTGCGCCGAGGTCGCTCGCCGCTTCGAGCAGCCGCGTGTCGAGCGACTCCAGCGAGACGAAGATCGGTAGCGCGACGAACGGCAGCCACACGTAGCCGAGCACGAGCATCACGGCGAAGCGGCTATAGAGCAGCGCGGAGATCGGATGCCCGGACGAGCGTAAGCCTGTCCAGAAGAGGAACGAGTTGATGACGCCCTCGTCACCGAGGATCACTTTCCACGCGAGCACCCGCAGCAGGTAGCTCGTCAGGAACGGCGCGATGAGCACGAGGAGCAGGACGTACTTCCGCTTCGTGCCGCTGAGCGCCAGGTAGTACGCGAGCGGATAGGCGGCGAGGACGACGAGCGCCGAGACGATCAGCGACATCTTCACCGACTTCCAGAACAGCCCCAAGTAGATGCTGCTGTGGAAGAAGTCGTGCCAGGCGGAGAGCGTGAAGCCGTGCGGCCCGCTGAAGAGCGCGAGCACATTGAAGCTGTACGCCGCGACGAAGCCGATCGGGACCAGGAAGAAGACAAGCAGCCAGCCGACCGGCAGGGCAAGCAGCCCCGGCGTGATCAGGGAGCGCCGCGAGGGGACGCGGATGCGTCCCCTCGCCGTCTCTGCGCTCAGGCGGCCTTCACCTCTTCCCAGAGCTTCGCGTACAGCGCCCGCCGCGGGACGTTGCGATCGAGATACGCGTTGGGCAGCGTCACCGCGCGGGGATTCGTCAACTGCAGCGCCCGGAGGAGATCGCTCGACGACGGCCGGGCGAGCGTGTTCGCGTGCCCGTACCCGTAGTTGTCCTCGAGCCACTTCGCCGACTTCGCCGAGCTCCACGCGTTGACGTACGCGTGCGCGAGGTGCGGCCGCGGCGTTCCCTGCAGGAGCATGAACATCCCGACCCAGGCGATCGGCTTCTGCTTCCCGACGGACGGGTGCATGTAGATGACAGGGAACTTCTTCGCCCGCATCTGCACCCAGTCGTTGGGCCACGCGAGCGCGATCCAGATGTCGCCGGAGGCGAACTGCTGGTCGAGGTCGGTCTCCGACGCCCAGATCGTGCGGACGAGGTGCTTCTTCGAGATGAGGAACTTCTGCGACTGCGCGAGCTCGGCGTCCGTCTGGTTCCACGGATCCTTGAAGCCGAACAGGAGGCCGGCGATCGTCAGGTTCTCGACCGGATCGTCGTACCATGCGATCTTGCCCTTGTACCGCTCGTCGTACAGCAGGCCCCACGAGTTCGACTTGGGCTTCACCTTGTCGCTGCGATAGAGGATCGCGTCGAAGCCCCAGTCGTCCGGAATGCCGTACTGCTTGCCGCCGTACTGACCGGCCTTGACCATGAACGGGTTCAGGTGCTTGAAGTTCGGGATGAGGCTCGTATCCCACGGCTGCACGAGCCCGCTCGTCGCGAAGTACTCGACCCAACCGACGTAGGGGCGGAACAGATCCGGCTTCAGCCCGGCGTGGATCTTCGCGAGCGCGTCGGACTCGTTCGTCATGTACGTGAACTGCGGCTTGTTATGCGGGTGCTGCTTCACGTACTGCGCGAACATCGCCTGGCCGCCGTCGTTGCCGTAGCCCGCCCAGTCGAGCACCTGTAGCGCACCCGTCTCGGCGCCCATGTGCAGCCGCGCAGCATCGGCGGCCGACGCCCGGCCCGCCAGCAGCACCGTTCCGCCGGCCGCAGCCGCGATCTGGAGCGCTCTCCTCCGGGTGACCCGCCGTTCGAACAACTCGCCCTCTGTTCCCATCGTCGACTCCTTTCGTCGCCTCAGTAGCTAGGTGGACTGATCACGAACACGACTTCGGCCGGCTCATCGCCGGGGTTGCTGACGCGATGCGGTGTCGAGCTGCGGTAGTGGACGCTGTCGCCGGCGCGAAGCTCGTAGACGTCGGTTCCGAGCTGCACGTGCACCCGTCCCGCAACGACGAGCAGCACCTCCTCCGAGTCGCCGTGCGTGTACGGCTCGTCCCCCGTCGAGCCGCCGGCGTCGAACTCGGCGGCGACGACCTCGAGCGAGTGGAACGGCTTCGGCGTGAGCAGGGCCTTCCGCCCGAGATGCCCCCAGACGACCGGCTCCCGCGCCTCGCGGCGGAGGACCGTCGGCCGCGGGAGGCCGTTCGTCGCAAACAGGTCGGAGACCTCGATGCCGAGCGCTCCTGCGATGCGCTGCAGCGTCGCGACGCTGGCGCTCGTGCAGCCCCGCTCGAGCTGGCTCAGGAAGCTCTCGCTGACGTCCGCCGCGCCGGCGACGTCCTTCAACGTCCGCCGGCGCAGGAGGCGGATCGCCCGCAGCCGCTCGCCGATGTCGACGCGGCCGTTCTCCGCAGACGTCTCCATTGCAACTTCAGTCATCTGAACTGTAAGTTCACGGGGATGAAGCGACCCTACGACTCGGGGCTGCGCGGGTCAACCGAGCCGTGGTGGACGGTCGACGCGCCGCCGGAGGCGGCCGAGGAGCCGCTCGCAGGCTGGATCGAGGCCGACGTCGCCGTCGTCGGCGGCGCGAGGCTACCCAGACGGTCCGTCCGCGAGCCTCGAGGCCACTCGCACGCGCGCCGACCGAGTTTTTGCACCCCACGCGTTCCTGATCGCGCTGACAACCTCGTTCGACGAGTACGCCGTCGCGTCGTTCGTCGTCGGAACAAGAATCACGTTCCCGATCTTCCTCCACGGAGCGCTTCGCTTCTCGAGCCGCCTGCCCGAAGTGATCGCCGTCGCCGTCGTCGTGATGACCGCTTCGCTCATCGTCGTCATCGGCGCAGAGGTCGGGCGCCGAATTGCCGAGCGGCGACTCGGCGCACTGGACGTTTCTTAAAGCAGGGAAGCGTGCTCGGGGTCCCACGCCACGGCAACGCGCGCGCCCGGGATCATCGCCGCGAGCGACTCGTCGGCAAGGCGGTGGCAGACAATCCGGCCGGCACGCGTCTCGACGTGGAACTGCGTGTACATCCCGAGATAGACCACCTCGGCGATCGCTCCTTCCAACCGTGAGCCACCGTTCGGCGGCAGCGCGTCCGGTGTGTCGATCCGCACGCGCTCCGGGCGCACTGCGACCCGAATCGCATCGCCGACGCGGGCAGCGGGGCCGACCGGGACGACGACTCGCTCGCCCTCGCCAAGCCGCATCACCGCGAATCCGCCGACGAGCTCCCCGACCGTCAGCTCGAGCGCGTTGAGCGAGCCGATGAAGTCCGCCACGAACGGTGTCTGCGGATGCTCATAGATCTCGCGTGGCGTCCCCACCTGCTCGACACGGCCGCCGTTCATGACGGCGATGCGGTCGGACATCGCTAGCGCCTCCTCCTGGTCGTGCGTGACGTAGACGAAGGTCGTTCCGAGCTCCGTCTGGATGCGCTTCAGTTCGAGCTGCATCTGCTTGCGGAGCTTGACGTCGAGCGCGCCGAGCGGCTCATCGAGGAGCAGCGCGGCGGGCCGGTTCACGAGCGCGCGTGCAAGCGCGACGCGCTGCTGCTGCCCGCCGGAGAGCTGGCGCGTGTGCCGGCGCTCGAGACCTTCGAGCGCTACCACTCGAAGCATCTCGTGCACGCGCTCTGCATGCTCGCCACGCGGCACGCGTTTCATCTTGAGCCCGAACGCGACGTTGTCGTAGATCGTCATGTGCGGAAAAAGGGCGTACTGCTGAAAGACCATGTTGACCGGCCGCCGATTCGGCGAGATCGACGTGGTGTCTTCTCCGTGGAGGAGGATCCGACCGGTATCGGGTGAGACGAAGCCCGCGATCATCCGCAGAGTCGTCGTCTTGCCACAACCGCTCGGCCCGAGCAGCGAGAAGAACTCGCCGTCGCCGATTGCGAGCGTGACGTCGTGCACCGCATCGACGCCGCCGAAGCGCTTGCCGATTCCTTCCAGAGCAATCGCGACGGTCGAGTTTTTGGCGACCATCGCTAGCGGGTCCCGATCTGCATGCGAAGAACGCGGGGAATCGCCGCGACGGCGCGCACGCCGAGCCCCGCACGCCGGCCTTCCTCCTCGGCTTCTTCGCGCGCGATGATCGCTGCGCGGACGAGTCCGCCACCCAGACGCTTCAACGGCTCCGGCGGGAGTGTCGGAACGCGACGGGTGGCGAGCGGAAGCTGCGTCCACTCGTCGTCCCGCCCGGTCGCGAGCGAGGCGAGGATCTGGCCTCCGAGCCAGCTCGGCCCGACGCCGTGACCGGAATAGCCGAGCCCGTAATGGATGCTCGTGCCGGCGACCGTGCCGAAGAACGGCAGATGGTCGGCCGACACGTCGATCGGGCCTCCCCACGCGCGTTCGATCCGCGCAGACGAGAGCCCCGGCAGCAGTCTGCGCAGGCCTCGCTCCGCGCGCGCGGCGGTCGCGGCGTCCGTCGTGAACCGGGCGTCGACCCGGCCGCCGAAGCCGATCGGGCCGGTTCCGCTCCCCATGAGCACCCGGCCGTCCTGCGTCGTGCGGAAGTAGTGGAGGAACATCCGACCGTCCACGATCGCCTCGCCGCCGGTCCAGCCGATCTCCGCGAGGAGCTCCGGCACCGGCTCCGTGAGCACGACGTACGAACCAAAGTTCGTGACGTGACGCCGCACCGGGCGCCAACCTGTAGCCGCGGCATTGACGGCGACGACGATCGCATCCGCGCGAACGCGACCCCGCGCCGTCGTCACGACGCCGGACGAGATGCCGGTCGCGCGAGTGCCTTCGTGCAGCGCGATACCAGCGTCGGCAACCGCTCGGCGAAGCGCGGACACGAGCCGCGCGGGCTGGACGGTCGCGCCTTCGGGCCAGAAGACACCACGGCGGAAAACCGATGAGCTGATGCGCTCGGCCAACTGCTCCCGGTCGAGCGGAACGGCCTGCTCGGAGGCGCCGAGCTGCTCCGCGGCGGTGACCGCCTTGTCGATCGCACGATCCTGCGTCGGAGCGGTCGACACCATCAGCATCCCACCCTCGCGCAGCCACACATCGGCGCCGAGCGCGCGAACCGCGGGGATGATCTTCTCGCCGGCACGCGCGAGAGCCACTGCGCCGGCCGCGCCGAACATGCCACGCGTTTCCGCGACGCTCGCCCAGTAACCGTGCAGGAATCCGCCGTTGCGACCGCTCGGGCCCGCGCCGCAGCGTTCGGCCTCGAGGAGCACCACCCGCGCCGCAGGCTCACGTGCCCGAAGCGCGAGCGCCGTCCAGAGGCCGGTGAACCCACCGCCGACGATGCAGACGTCGGCAGCGGCGTCGCCCTCGAGCGGCGGCGCGCTGCCGCCGTCGTCGAGCCCGTCCGCTTCGTCCAGCCACCAGGGGGGCTGGAGGCCCGGTCGCACGGTGAGGTCACCTTCCATGCCGCAGACATCGTCTCATCTACCGGCCGGCAGCGCGGGGCGGGCGCTCCCGCACGCCCGCCCCGCGAGGTCCGGATCAGTAGCCGGTGCCGAAGTCGATACGCGGCACCGTTGCCAGCACCTGCTGCTGGTAGTAGACGGGGCCACCCTCGTCGGCGCGGACTGTGGAGGGGTAGTGGGTCGAGATCATCAACGCATAGATGTTCCCGGTAGAGACGGCGAGGCCGAAATAGTCGCCGATGAACCCGTCAGTCGTGCAGGGATCCTCGACGGCGGCGCACGGGTATTGGCCGATCCCACCGACATGCTGCTGCGGCTGGTCGGGATCCCAGCTGAACTGCGAGATGCGGACGTTGCCGCCCACGGGTGCCGCGCCGGTGCCCGAGTCCTTGTATGGCTGCAGCGAGGTGTCGATGCAGAAGTTCGTCCGTCCGGCGTCGCCCTTGAAGACGCTCTTGTCATTCGGGCACGCCTGCCGCCGGTCGTAGAACGCGACCGCAACCGCACCGTTCGGGCCCGCAGCGACCGCAGGTTGGAACTGGTCGGTCGTCGACGAGTTCGCCGCGTCGTTCACGACCACCGGGATCGACCACGTGAGGCCGCCGTCGGTGGATTGGGTGAACTTCACGTCCATCTGTGTGCCGTCCCAGTCCTCGTACGACAAGTAGAGATGGCCGGGATACGTCGGGCTTGCGGAGAAGCTCTCTGTGATCCCGTCGCGGAATATCGTGTTCGGCAGGTCGGTCGCCGACAGCACGCCCACGTTCTTCACCGCGGCGAGGAACAGCCTGAACGTCTGGCCGTCGTCCGTGGAACGGCTGACATAGATCGTTGTCGGCGCTTTGTTCTTGTTCAGTGGGAACGACACAAACGCGATGTACACGGCGCCCGCGGCGTCAACGGACGGGTAGATGTACGTGTTCGAGGGCCCCGTCTGCGACGGCGCTGTGATCGTGACCGCCTTTGAGAACGTCTGGCCGCGGTCACGTGAGACGGCGATCCGGATCTTCGTCGTGTTGTTGTTGAACACCGACCACATTGCGTAGACGTGATCGCGATACGGGCTGAGCGGGTCGTCGTTGACTGCGACCCACTCCTTGTCCTCGACGTGACCCAGCTGCAACGACGAGGAGTTCGGCGACTGCTCGAGATCGTTGCCGCCATTGCCCTTGACCCAGTGGCGCCCCATGTCGTCGCTGTACGACAGATCGATGGCGCTGTTGGGATGGAGGTTCGTCCAGTAGGCGTTGAACGGGAGCGTCGTCTGGTACACGCGCCCCTCGAGATCCCACGCAACGTTGGGATCGGTGTTGTTCGTCCAGCTCGGCGGCATCGCCTGCGTCCGGGTCGAGACGCAGTCGTAGCCCTGCACTTGGTTGTCTCCCGCCGGTGTCCCGTTCGGGATCGTGTACGAGCCGAGATCGAAGTTGTAGAACGTCGACCACGGCCCGAAGAAGAACTTGGACGTGCCGACGATATTCTCGGTACCCGGCTGCACGGCAAGCCACGACTCCGAGTGGTTCGAGTTGAAGCTTCCCGGCCCGCAGGCCCCGGGGTGCGGCGCGCCCGTGGCGTCGCTCGGGTAGCTGGCGCCGATGGTGGGCGTGCTCGCGACCACGTTCGCGAACGGCACGCTCGAGGTCCAGCCCGACGCGGACGCCGACCCGGCGATGGCGCATGCGCACACCGCGATGAGCGCTATGGCGATTCTCCTCATGGTGCTCCTCTCCCCTGGATGCGTGTGGCCGTCGTACTGTGTCAAACCTCGCATGAGACGGACGCCTGTGACCACGCCGTCGCGCCTTCTTCCCGGCGCAATCGCGTTCGCGGCGGTCGGTTGGACTGCGGCAGTGAACGGCGGGTACTTCCCTGACTCGTGGGGCTGGCCGACGCTCGTCTTCCTGCTCCTGGCGGCGGGCGCCGCGGTGGTCGGGGAGCGTCTGGTGCTCCGACGACTCGACGTCGTCCTCCTTGCGGCGGTGGCAGGGCTCACGGCCTGGACGGCCCTCTCGGCGCTCTGGGCTCCGTCGGCGGGAGCCGCCGTGGAGGGGGCGCAGCTCGACCTGCTCTATCTCGCCGCGGCGGCAGCGTTCCTCATCGTCGCTCCCCGGCGCGTGCAGACGATGGCGATCGGCGTGCTGTCCGCGTCGGTCGTCGTGGCGGCGTGGGCGCTCATACAACGGCTCTTTCCCGACTGGGTCGGATCCTACGATCCAACCGCCGGCGGCTACCTGCTCGCCGGCCCGATCGGCTACTCGAACGCGCTCGGGTTGCTGGTGGCGGTGGCGGCGATCGTCGCGCTCGGGCTGGTTGCCACCGACGAGTCGCGGGCGCTGAGAGTCGCCGCCGGCGCGTCCCTCGTACTGCTGCTGCCGACGCTCTACTTCACGTTCGGACGCGGTGCTGCGGGAGCGCTCGTGCTCGGGCTGGCGGTCGCCGCCGCACTCGATCCGCGGCGGCTGCGGTTCTCCGTCGTCCTGATCACAACGCTGCCGTTGCCGCTCATCGGCGTGTGGCTTGCGTCGCGCTCCGCCCCGCTGACCGCGGTGGGATTCCCGCGCTCCGCAGCGGCGCACGACGGCCACCGACTTGCGATCGAGCTCGGCTGCCTCGCGTTGCTTCAAGCGGCTTTGGTCGCATCGCTTACGCGTCAGGTTGCCGTTTCGGCGCGGTTTCGTCGCGCCTACCTCAGCCTCCTCGCGGTCGGAGCTGCGGCGCTGCTCGTTCTCGCGCTCGTGCGCATCGGCAATCCGGCGACGTTTGTCGCCCGCGCGACCGACTCGTTCAAGTCCGACAGCGCCGCGACCGGCGGACACCTTGGAAGCCGTTTCGTGCGCCTGGCGAGCGACAACCGGAGCGCCTACTGGCGAGTCGCCTGGCACGAGGTGCGCGATCATCCCGTGCTCGGCGGCGGAGCGAACGAGTTCCGCCGCTACTGGTTGCGCTACCGCCCCAACGCGTTCGGAGCGTTGAACGCGCACAACCTCTATCTCGAAACGCTCGCCGACCTCGGTCCGATTGGCCTCGCGCTCTTGCTCGTCGCGCTCGCCGTGCCGCTCGTCGCGGCGGTGCGAGCACGGGCGCGTCCGCTTGTGGCAGCCGTCGCGGGCGCCTACGTCGCGTTTCTTGGTGCTGCTGCGCTCGACTGGGACTGGCAATTGCCGGTGGTGACACTTGCGGCGCTGGCGTGCGGCGCCGCGCTCGTGGCGGCGGCCAGGCCCAACGGCGACCCGCGTCGGCTGAGTCGCCGCGTGCGCGTCGCGGCGGTCGCTCTCGCGGCTCCACTCGCCGCGTTCGTGTTCGCGGCGCAGATCGGAACCGGAGCGCTCACGCAGAGCGATCGAGCAGCTGCGAAGGACGACGAGCGGGCGGCCGCCGTTGAGGCACGCCGCGCCGAGACCTGGCTACCGTGGTCGACCGCCGGTGCTCAGCTGCTCGGTGAGGCGGAGCTCGCCTCCGGGAACCTCGACGGCGCACGTCGCACCTTCCTGGGCTCGATCGCCCACGACCGCTCTGACTGGTCGCTCTGGCTCGACCTCGGGCTAACGGAGACGGGCTCTGCCCGGCGCCGCGCCCTGGCCGAGGCACACCGCCTGAATCCCCTCAGTCCAGAGCTTGCCGCGCTCAACCCTCACACCCCAAAAGCCGATGACTGATCCGAGCGCAGGTTTTCCGGCTCTAAGGCATCTCTACCACTGAAGCTGAAGCCAAGCCCAGGATCGGGGGAATCACAGCGTGAACGGCAAACGACCGAGTCCGCGCACCATCCGCCTCGCGAGCGCAGGCACGGCTACCGCTGCCGTGCTTGCCGCATTCGCGGCCGTGGCGGGTGCCGGGCTTTCGAGCAATTCGAGCAGTGCGTCGGAGTATCAGTACGGCCCCGGCTCACACCAGTACGGGCAGAAGGTGACGCTCTGCCATCACACGCACTCGAAGAAGCATCCCGCAGTGACGATCACCGTCGGCGCCCCGGCGGTCGCCGCCCATCTGAAGAAGGGCGACACCGTGGGTGCGTGTCCTGCAGTCGTACCGAACCACGGTAAGAACGGCAGCGACGATTCGTCGACGCCGGATAAGCACGGCAAGTCGGACAAGAACGGAAACGGAAACCAGGGCGGCAACAACAACAACGGCGACGGCCATGGCAATAACGGCAGCAACGGCAATAACGGCCACGGCCACGGCAAGTAGCAACGAGCTTCAAGTCGTTCGGGAGCCCCGCCGCGCGCGGGGCTCCCGAACAACTCTTAAGGTCGCCTCAGGCCCCTCTTAAGCGCGGCGTCTTTGCTTCGACCAAGGCCGAAACGCGAAAGGAGGGTGAACGCCATGAACCGACTCCGTATCGCTCTCGTGACGCTCGGGACGGTGGGGATCATGGCCGGCGGCGGGGCGGCAATTGCGAACGCCGCAAGCTCGAGCTCCACCAACTCCGGCACGACGACGCCAAGCACTGGCTCGTCGACGACCCCGTCTCACAGCAAGGGCAACTGTCCGAACATGTAGGGCGGACGGTGCCGACTAAAACGACAGCAGTCACAGACACGCGCTGCGCCGGCGACCGTCGGCGCCGCGCGTCGTGCTCGCGCCCCTCGCGTCTTTCTCGAACTGGGATCAAGAGCCGTTGACCGTGATTCTGCTGCGAAAAGGCGCCGACCCTCGTGGGGACTGGGCGACGGCGGGAGGGTTCTCACGCTGTTCTTAGCGTGGGCTGGTTTCCTCAAGTCGTGTTCTACCTCCGGTACCTGCGAAACGAATTGTTGAGAAGGCGCGGGCGAACGATCGTCACACTCCTCGGGCTGGGGCTCGGGGTCGCACTCGTGATCGCGATCGCGAGCCTGTCGACGGGACTCGACCGCGCGCAAAAGAAGACGCTCGATCCGCTTGGGGGCATCGGCACGGATCTGACCGTGACGCTCTCGCCGCAACAGAACCAGACAGGGTTCGGCGGCGGGCGCGGCGGCGGCGACCTGATCGCGGCGAACCAATCGGTGCTCACCGACCTCTCGAAGCTCGGTAAGCCGGGCACGCACTTCGTCCACGACTTCTTCCTGCCCGGCACGCAGCTGACGTTCCAGCAGACGGCCGCGAAACAAGTCGCCGCGCTCGCGAACGTCGCGCAGGTGACCTCCGGATTGACGCTTCTCGCCGAGCATCAGCAGGGCATCGTCCCGAAGATCGTCGCCAAGCTGAAGACCGGCGGCCAGACCTTCCAGATCCAGCGCAACATCCCACGGCCGACCGCCGCGCAGTTCGCGGCGATGCAAGCCTGCTTCGCCAAGCTGCGCGGCAGCTCCGGCAGCTCCGGCAGCTCCGGCGGCGGCTCTAGCGGCGGCGGCTCCGGCGGCGGCGGCGGCTCCGGCGGCGGCG
>PLZU01000062.1 GCA_003152275.1 Actinomycetota bacterium | reverse complement strand
AGCGGCCGCTCATGGCGGGCGATGTCATCACCGTCGAACCGGGCTGCTACCGGCAGGGCTACGGTGGCGTCCGGCTCGAGGACCTCGTGCTCGTCACCGCGGGCGGCGCGGAGAACTTGACGCAATACCCGTACGACCTCGAGCCTTAGCTCTTGCAATCGGGGTTTCGCAGGGTAGAGACTCGTTAGGTGGTTACATCGGGTTCCGATCAACCGCCCGCGCCGACGAAGCCGCGGGCGAGAGGAGGGAATACATGGCAGCTGCCAATGTTCAGGTCGTGGAGGCGACACCCGCCGCCGACCCTGCACCGTTGGGCCTCGCCGGGTTCGCGCTCACGACGTTTCTGCTGAGCGGGCACAACGCGTCGTTCATCCCCGACCTGATCTGGGTCGGTCCGGCACTTTTCTACGGCGGAACCGCACAGCTTCTTGCCGGCATGTGGGAGTTCCGTAACCGCAACGTCTTCGGCGCCACGGCGTTCTCGACGTACGGTGCCTTCTGGATGTCTCTCGGCATCTTCGTGGTGCTTGCGGAGACAACGAAGTTCGTGGGCGGCTTCGCCGGCGGCGACTTGACGAGCTCGCTTGCCTGGTTCCTCGTCGCGTTCGCCATCTTCAACCTGTACATGCTGATCGGGAGCATGCGGGTGAACAAGGCGGTCTTCCTCGTGTTCCTCACGCTGCAGGTCACAGAGATCGTGCTTGCGATCGCCTACTTCAACCTCTCCCACGGTGGGACGCAGTGGTGGCTGCACTTCGGCGGCTGGCTCGGCATCCTCACGGCTGCCGTCGCCTGGTACGCCTCCGCTGCCGGCGTGATCAACGGCGTCGCAGGCAAGGTCGTGTTCCCCGTGGGCAAGCCGATCATCACGTCCTAACGCTCACTCGAGAGGAGGCCGGCTCGTGGCAACAACAGGTCAGAACATCGACACGCTCTTCCTCGAAGAGCGGCGGTATCCGCCGTCGGCGGAGTTCGCTGCACAGGCGAATGCTCAGCCGTCGATCTACGAAGAAGACTTCGAAGCGTTCTGGGCCCGCGAGGGCACCGAGCGGGTCTCGTGGTTCGAGCCGTTCACGAAGCTCTACGAATGGGAGCTCCCGTATGCCAAGTGGTATCTCGGCGGGAAGCTGAACGTCTCGTACAACTGCGTCGACCGCCACGTCGAGGCCGGCCTCGGCACCCGTGTCGCCTACCACTGGGAAGGCGAGCCGGAGGGGGACCGCCGCGAGATCACCTATGCGGATCTGCAGAAGGAGGTGGTCGCCTTCGCGAACGCGCTCAAGGAGCTCGGCGTGAAGAAGGGCACCGCCGTTGCGATCTACATGGGCATGATCCCTGAGCTCCCGATCGCGATGCTCGCGTGCACGCGCCTCGGCGCGCCGCACACGGTCGTGTTCGGCGGGTTCTCGGCGGACTCCCTCTCCGGCCGCGTCAACGACATGGGCTGCGAGGTGGTGATCACGCAGGATGAGGCATGGCGTCGCGGAACGACGGTCGCGTTGAAGAAGATCGCCGACGAGGCGATGAAGGACTCGCCCGGCATCAAGAAGTGCCTGGTCGTGCGGCGCACCGGCAACGAGGTTCCGATGACCGAGGGCCGCGACCACTGGTACCACGACGTCCGCGGTTCCGACGATCCGGCCTCGTGCCCGCCGGAGCCGATGGATGCCGAGGACCTGCTCTTCCTGATGTACACGAGCGGTACGACCGCGAAGCCGAAGGGGATCGCCCACACGACGGGCGGCTACCTCGTCGGCGTGTCGAGCACGCACCGCTACATCTTCGACATCAAGCCCGAGCAGGACGTCTTCTGGTGCGCGGCCGACGTCGGCTGGATCACGGGCCACAGCTACATCGTCTATGGACCGCTGTGCAACGGTGCGACGTCGGTGCTGTACGAAGGAACGCCCGACTATCCGGGCAAAGATCGCTGGTGGTCGATCATCGAGCGGTATGGAGTGACGATCCTCTACACGGCGCCGACGGCTATTCGAGCGCACATGAAGTGGGGGCCGGAGTACGCGCAGCAGCACGACCTCTCATCGCTGCGCCTGCTCGGCTCGGTCGGCGAGCCGATCAACCCCGAGGCGTGGATCTGGTATCGCGAGCACATCGGCGGCGATCGCACGCCGATCGTCGACACGTGGTGGCAGACCGAGACCGGAATGATCCTGATCACGCCGCTGCCGGGCGTGACGACGACGAAGCCGGGCTCGGCGACGAAGCCGTTCCCGGGCGTCGACGCCGGCGTCTTCGACGAGCGCGGCAACGAGGTCGGACCGGGTGGCGGCGGGTATCTCGTGTTGAAGCGCCCGTGGCCGGCGATGCTGCGCGGCATCTTCGGCGACGACGCGCGCTACAGGGAGACGTACTGGTCGAAGTACGACAACGTCTACCTCGCCGGTGACGGTGCGCGCATCGACCAGGACGGCGACTTCTGGCTGCTCGGCCGCGTCGACGACGTAATGAACATCTCAGGGCATCGCATCTCGACGATAGAGGTCGAGTCGGCGCTCGTCGACCACCCCGACGTCGCAGAGGCTGCGGTCTGCTCGCGCAAGGACGCGACCACCGGTGAAGCGATCGTCGCGTACGTGACGCTGAAAGGGAGCGCGGAGCCGTCGACAGCCAAGCTCGCCGAGCTGCGCGACCACGTCGCGAAGAAGATCGGCGCAATTGCCAAGCCCGCGAACATCGTCTTCACGCCGGAGCTGCCGAAGACGAGGAGCGGCAAGATCATGCGCCGGCTTCTGCGCGACGTCGCCGAGAATCGACCGCTCGGCGACACGACGACACTCGCCGATGCGGCCGTGGTCTCGGAGATTCAGAGCCGCGCAGAGTCGGAGAGCTCGGACGATTCTTGACTCTCCCGTAGCGGGAGGGACCATCCTGAAACGGATGGAGTCCCAGGAGACGACACAGCTGATGTCGATCGGCCGCTTCGCACGCCTGACCGGGCTCACGGTCAAGGCGTTGCGGCACTACGACGAGCTCGGGCTACTGCGGCCGGCGGCCGTCGATCCGGAGACGGGCTACCGCTCGTACTCGTCGGCCCAGATCGGCCGGGCTGAGGCGATCCGCCTGTTGCGCCGGCTCGAGCTCTCGCTCGACGACGTGGCGACGCTCGTCGCGACGGACGATCCCGCAGCGGTGCGGCGCGTGCTGCTCGACCACCAGCGGCGCACGGCGATGCGCTCGGCCGAGCTGAACATCGTCCTCCAGGGGCTGCAACCGCTGATCGACGGGAAGGAGCCGGTGATGGGAACGCATGCCGAAGCGCTCGACCGGGAGGCGCAACGGCGTCTCGCCGCCGACTGCTTCAACAAGGCGTGGACGCTGATGGAGAAGCAGGACCGCACGCGCGAGGACGACGACGAGATGGTGCACTGCGCACACGCATCGTCGTACCACTGGCATCAGGTCGGCACGGCGGCGAACCGCGCGCGTGGTGAGTGGCAGTGCTCGCGCGTGTACGCGGTCCTCGGCCGCACGGAACCGGCCCTACACCACGCGCGCCGCTGCCTCGAGATCGTCGAGGCCTCGCCGGCGGAGATGGAGGAGTTCGATCTGCCCGCCGCCTACGAGGCGCTCGCCCGCGCGCACTCGGTCGCGGGAGACGTCGACGAGGCCCGCCGCCACGTCGAGCTCGGCCGCGAGGCGGCGGCGAAAATCGTCGACGAAGACGATCGGAACCTGATCGAAGCCGACCTTGCAACGATTGAGCCGTAACCAGGTGCGCTGCCATCCGCGTTGAATGGTTAGATCGACGAGGACGAGCGAACGCCGTCGGGTTGAAAGCACTCTGACGGGCGGATCACGGGCACAGGTGCTAACCGGACCGCCGACCCGGCCGAGAAAAGGCCTTCGCTCCTTGAACTGAAATGAACTGCCGGGCGCCGAGAGGCGCCCGGCTCATACTCCGGAGGCTCGTGCCGGCGGGTGGGCGCGTCGCAAGGACTGCTGGCGCTGAAGGTCGCGCTTGCGCACGACCTCGGTCTCGCGTAGTACGCGATTCTCAGGGCCCGCGATGGATCAAGCGAGAGGACGCTGGCTCAAGCCAATGTTCTGCGCTCACATTCGTGAGCGGAGCTTGCAACCTGAGGGATGGCGCAGTCTAGAGCGGATTCGCGTGGCGAGACCTAGGTCGAGCCGTTCGCGGTGATGGCGTAGAGCTTCCAGGTACCCGGCACACCTTTCAGCTCGTGCTCGCCTCGCTCCTCGAAGTCGAGTCCTGCGCCGGCGACGAGATCGCGGACGGTACCGGTGACGAGGACTTCGCCTGGTTGCGCGGCTGCCGCGACGCGCGCGCCGATACTGACGGCGATCCCGGCTGGTTTACCGTCATGCATCTCGCACTCACCGACGTGTATGCCGACGCGCAGGTCGAGGCCGAGTCTTTCCATGCCTGTGACGATCGCTTGGCCGGCGCGGATTGCACGCGCGGGTCCGTCAAACGTCGCGAAGAAACCGTCCCCCGCAGTATCGCGCTCCTCACCCCGAAAGCGCGCGAGTTCACGACGGATGAGTGCGTGGTGCTCGCTGAGAAGGTCGCGCCATCCATGGTCGCCGAGCGAGCTCGCGCGCTCGGTTGATCCGACAAGATCGGTGAACATCACAGTTGTCAAGACGCTCTCGGGGACCGTGGGCGCTTGCTCACCGGCGACGAAGCGTTCGATCTCCTCAGCAATGTCGAGGGAGAGGAAGATGGCGAAGTGATCCTCGCCGGAGACACGCATCGCGCGGGCGGCCGGGATCCGCCCCGCAATGTCGAGCGCAGCCTCCTCCTCGCCGAAGGACCCTCGCCGATACAGGACGAGCGTCGGAGCCCTGACGGCCGGCAGCACGTCGATGAGGTCGGTCTCGGCGTAGGCCCGGTTGAGCGCGTAGGCAACCGACGGGCTGGCACCAACACGTAACCAGTTGGCGAACCAGCGCCGATCTTCCTCGTTCGCGTACAGCGTCGGGCTGCCCTCTCGAAGCATCTCGTCGCACCACGCTTGCGTCCCCCAATGCTCCCGCAGCTCGCTCAATCCCCGCTGCGCCTCACGACTGTCTGTTCCATCGCCCACCGCCGTCGGATGGAACAACACCAATGCCCGCGTCCGCTCTGGGTACGTCGCCGCATACAACGTCGCCATCGCACATCCCTCATGCGAGCCCAAAAGGACAGAACTCGAAGAGCCGACGGCGTCGAGCACAGCGCGTAAGTCCTCCATTCGGGTCTCCAAAGACGCGAAATGGGCTCCATGATCAGAAAGCCCTGTCCCGCGCTTATCGAACAAGATCAACCGAAACGAACGGGCGAGCCGCTCGTAAAAGGCGCGCCAGTACGGCTGTTCCCACCCGTACACGAGGTTCGACACGTAATCGGGGACATATACAAGGTCAGCCTCGCCCGCACCGACAACCTGGTACGCGATCGCGACGCCCGCGCTGCGCGCGTACCGGATCCCTTCCTCCACGACAGCATCTTCTCCGAGGACGGCTAAGCCGACAAGCCTTGACTGCGGCGCCCCGCAGCTCGGGGAGCAATCACGCACAACTGGCGCACCAGAAGCGAACTGCTGGCGCAGGTCGATGCGTACCTCGACCTGTCGTCGTCGCTCGCGGTCGACGAGCCCTGAGCGGAAGGGATCTGCGCCGCTCAGAACGCTCTGGCGTCATTCCCGCACTCACTGGCGCAGGCGTCGGTTTGATCCCATGAAAGACTTCTAAGCGTTGGAACGCCTCGGGATCGTCTACATCGCTAGGAGCTATCCGCCCTGGAACAAACCACGGTTCACGGGATATTGGGATCGGGGCGAACCGCCCGAGATGCTTGAGCAAGGACCAGGGTGGGACGATCTGCATGACGCGGTCGCTTGGGGTAACGCTCGCGCTCCGCGAGTCCTCGTTCGGCTCGGCGCAACGGAGGACACGATCTACTCGGCGGGCGAAGTTCAGCTAACGGAACGCACTGACGGTTCGGGCACTCCGTATCCCGTCTGGCCGTAGCGTTCTCAGGGGGCATTTACGAACTGGCCCAGGCGGTTGCCTAGTCGCCACCTCGGCGATGCGGTCTGGAACTATCCCTCCATGCGATGGGTGGGTGACGGGTCGGAACTCTGGCGTGTACGCGTCGATCTGTTTGCTCCAGATCGAGAGGGTGCCCGTGTCACGGAAGCTCATGACGCCCTGCAGCGTGAGCTGACCGCGTCGGATGAAGCAGCAACGCGGCCGGGAGAGATCGCCGCCGATCAGGGCACCGGCATCGCGGGTCGCCCTGTGATTGGTCTCTCGTTCTGGGTACGAGCCGACGACGTTGGACAAGCCGCAGGAATCGCAGTTGAGACTGCTCGCCGTGCTGGAGCCAATAGCGGGGTCGGCACCGACCTCTACGACATCGTCGTGATACCAAATGCAGCGGTGGCGCGGCCGGACGATCCTGCGTACCCGCCGATGCCCGATTAGGGACGTTAGTCGGGCGTCATTCGCGCACGCTGGCGCAGACGAGCGCCATCTATCCCGTCGGCGGATGAAAGGTGACCGCTGGCGGTGCGAGTGCTCGTAGCGCGTTGAACGCCGCCTCGCGATCGCTTCGCTTCGAGGGAGTCGCTTGTGCGCAGAACTCTCGCTCGGAGACGCGAAAGACGAAAGCTGACTGCGGCACGACGCCCATTGCCTTAAGCCCCACGCCGACGTCGGTGATCTCGTTCCAGCCCAGCTCGAACGAGCGCCAGAAATTTCTGATCTTCACCCCGTCGCGCGAAGCGGACAACTCAAGCCTGAACGCTCGGTGAACGGACAAAGCCGCCACCGCGACCGTGACAGACACGAGAGCGTAGCGAGTCGCACCGCTCGCGGCTCCGGCGCTGATCCCTCCGACCAACCCGCATGCGCAGAACGCAATGAACGCCTGGTAGAGCCGCAGCCGGGTCGGAGCGCAGTCATACGGCTGCTGGATCACGGGGCCATTCAAGCGGTCGGGCCGGTCAGGACTTTCGTCCCCTCACGCTCAGGGGACATTGCTGAACCCTCGCTCAGGCAACTCTCACTTGCCCGGAAGTCGCGTGGATAGCTCCTCCACGACGTCCTTCACGTCGTTCACGACGAAGAGTTCGACAGAGCCGTCACGAAGTCTTATGCGGAGGCGATGGCGACGACCTCCATCGAAGCGACCTCCCGTGCGCGGGGCGACATCGACGTCGACGACGTCCGCACGTTGTAGATCGAGGTCTCGTCCGCCAAGCAGACGGTCGAAAAGGTGCGGGTGAAAAAGGAGCCGCTCGCTCGTCAAGAGCAAACGCCCGCCGCGAGCAACCCGTCCCTGGGAATGGTTCGCGAACCGGCTGCTGAGAAGTTCCTCCGCTGGGTTCAGCTTCGCCTTCGGCACAGGCTCATTCTGTCTGCGCCGCTCTCCCATCAGGAGACATTCGCATCACTCGCGCATGCGAGTGGCGAATGACTGACCGCGGCCTTTCCTCGTTTCGGTCTCCTTGCCCTCGAGGGGCTTTTCGAGCAAGGTGCACCCTTCCCGTCCATTCCAACAGGCTAGGGGTGTTGCGTTGATGCTTCGTCTAGTGCTTGCCACGGGGGTGGCTCTGCTCGTCGCGGTCTCGGCGGCCGCCGCCGCCGGCCCTCCGCTGCACGGAACGTTCACGACCGTGATCAGGAACGCCACGACCGATCAGCTCGACGGCGCCTGGCAGATTGCTCTGCTATCGAACGGTCGCTACACGATCGAGCGCAACGGCACGGTGCTCATCCGTGGGCGCGATACGGAGACGACGACCACGATCAGCTTCGGTCACGAAACCGGCCCCGCAGCGTGTACCGGAGCGCTGGGCGCCGCCACGTACCGGTGGTCGCTCCGGGCCGGGCTGCTCCGCCTAGCAACCGTTCGCGAAGGATGCCTCGGTCGGCATGTCGTGCTCACGACCCATCCGCTGAAGAAGGTCGGCTGAGCAAGCCACGGATCAGCACTACAACGACGAGCGAACTCGCTCAGGCGTCATTCCGGAACACGGGCGCACGGCAGGTTCACCTCCCACGATAGGGCGGGGTCGAGACAGCGCTCGTTACCGGGGCGGTTCGCCGGCTACTGCCCGGTGGGAAGCTCGATGGTCAGCGTGGTGCCGAGCCCGATTCGGCTGTCGGCAGTGATCGCTCCTCCATGCGCTTCGACGATCGCTTTGCAGATCGAAAGGCCGAGGCCGCTGCCTTGCACCGCCTGTGCGGTCGCGGCGTCGGTTCGGTAGAAGCGCTGGAACAGTTGGCCGATCTCGTCGGGGCGCATGCCGACCCCGGTGTCTGCGACCACGAGCCGGGCATTGCCGTTCGTACGCGCAATCTCGACGGTGACCTCTCCACCTTCGGGTGTGAACTTGAGTGCGTTCGAGAGCAGGTTGTCGATCACCTGGGCGACCCGGTCGCGATCGCCAAGAAGCCGGAGCTTCGTTTCGCTTTGATCCCGGAGTTCGACTTGGCGCTTGTCGGCGTGCGGTCGGGCGGCCTCGACGGCTTCGGCCAGGACCTCGACCAGGTCGAAGTCGGTCTTGTCGAGCACGAACTTGCCCTCGTCCATCTGTGCCACGAAGAGGAGATCCTCAACGAGACGGAGCAGCCGCCCCGCGTTGCGATCGATGACCGCCAGGTATTCGTCTCGGTCGGCGCCGCTCACCGCGTGGGCGTCGTCATCGAGCAGGATCGCGAGGAAGCCACGGATCGATGTGAGCGGCGTCCGCAACTCGTGCGAGACCTGCGATACGAACTGGTCCTTGGCCTTCGCGCTCTGCTCAGCGGAGGCAAGCTCGGCCGTGCGGTCCGCCTCGCGTTGGACGGCTTCGGCATGGCGGTGCATGAGGCCGGCCATACGCATCAGGACCAACACGAACAACGCCGCCGACGCAACAGCCAAAACCCCGACGTCGAGACTCTTCGCCACAACTGCACGTGTGAGCATGAGCGCCGGGACCGTGAGGGCTGCCGCACCAAGGATGCCGATGCGCCTGCCGGTGAGTCGAAACGTCTGCGCGGCCTGGCGCTCGAAGTTCGCCCGGGTGGACGGATGCAGCGCGCTGGCGCCCAGCAGCGCGTAGAAGATCGCCCAGCCGATGTCGACCGGTGAGCCCTTCACATAGCCGCCGTGGAGCAGCTGCCAGCCGTAGATCGAGTCGGCGACGAGTTGCGCGCCGAAGCCCAGGATAAGCAGCGCGAAGCCGATCGCACGAGGGCCGCTCGCGACCAGGAGACGCACGAGTACGCCGAGCACGAGCACGTCCATCAGCGGGTAGGCGAGCGCGACCAGCTTCGTCGGCAAGCTCGACGCCTGATCGGCGTTGGGGGCCATCAGGAACGTCCAGGAAAACGCTGCTGCTGCGACAGTGATCACCAGCGAATCGACCAGGCTTTCTCGATCCTGGCCACCGCGGCGCTCCCGAATCAGCAGCAGCAGTCCCGCGATCAAGGGGATATAGAAGGTCAGGTAGAACGCGTCCGCGATCGACACCGACGGGAGCGCACCCCCGAAGAACAGCCCGTAGTTGTCCGAGAACACATCGCCGAGCAC
>PLZU01000057.1 GCA_003152275.1 Actinomycetota bacterium | reverse complement strand
CGATGTGGGCGATGATCGAGAAATTGCGGATTTTGCTCTGGTCCATGGGCTTCCGCGGCGATGGTACTCGCCACCGGTAGACGTACTCGAGGGCCCCGCTGTATTCTTAGGGTGCGTTGGATTCGACCACTGACGCCCCGGAGGTAAAACGTCTCCGCGTGCTCGTTGCGAACGAGCGCCAAGACCGCTTGCTCGTAGTGGCCGAGGTGATCAGCGGCCTCGGGCACGACGTGATCGCTCCTCAGATCGAGGTCACCGAGGTCGGCCCGGTAACCTCGCGCGAGCAGCCCGATGTGGCGTTCGTCGGTCTCGGCGAGAGCTCACAGCATGCGCTGGAACTGATCGAGCAGATCGTCCACGAAGCCGCCTGCCCGGTTGTTGCGCTTCTGCACGAGCCGGATCCTGAATTTGTGATCGAGGCGGCGAAGCGCGGCATCTTTGCCTACATCACCGACGGCGACCCGCAGGAATGGCAGAGCTCAATCGAGATCGTCCTCCGGCGCTTCGCCGAGTTCCGCGACCTCGAAGGAGCGTTCAAGCGACGGACACTCACGGAGCGGGCAAAGGGAATCCTGATGGAGCGCCATGCGATCGACGAAGAACGCGCGTTCCAGATGATCCGCGACCACGCACGCGGCACGAAAGGCAAGCTCGTCGACACGGCCCAGTCGATCGTCGACGGGACGCTTACGACCTAAGACCGCTGGCGAGAGTCGGCTACAGGTTCACGGGGCGCCTCGCGACCGCCGGCGGCACAGTCTGGGCAGATCGAATGCGACAGCGTGAATTGCGCGTCGATTGCCGTGAGCGCCGCTCGCGGGGCCAGGAGCCACTCGCCATCGATCTCGACCCGCCGGCACCACGCGCACATCGTGACCATGTCACCGGCCTCGTACGTTGCCAGCATGCGCCTCGTTACTTCGTCGGCGCCCATCGGTGCCTCCTCCAATGACCTCTGGCTGCTCCCGGGAAGTAGCCGAGTCGGCACCCATCGTACTCCTAACGGGCGATTCCAGCGAGCCGCGTTACTTGAGCGTCTTCAGATATGTCGCGAGCGCCAACAGTTGCTGGTCGGGGATGATCCCACCCCAGTGCGGCATGCTCACGATCGGCGCGCGGCCGATCACGCTGCCGGAGCGAATCACCGCGATGACCTTTGCGTCGGTGTTGAACTGCTTGCGGAAGGCGGCCCCGGACAGGACGGGGATCGTCTTATCGGGTGACTGTGGGTTGGGTACCCCGCCGAGCCCGTTCGGCCCGTGGCAGTTGATGCAGCCGTAGCGGACGTAGAGCGTCGCGCCTTCGACCGCGAGCCCCTGCCCCTGCGGAATCGCCGGCGGCTCGGCCGTCGGCACGGCAGGCAGACCCGCGCGCAAGTAGGAGATGAGATCCGACACCTGTTGCGTCGAGATCACCTCGCCCCAGACCGGCATATACGGCTTCGTCGGGTTCTTCGACTCGCCAAGCCCGTGGTCGATGATGTGACGAAGCCGCGCGGGCGTCAGCGCATTCGCGATGGTCGTCAGTGCCGGAACGGCTGGATCAACCCCGCCGACTCCCCGGTCGCCATGGCATTGCGCGCACGCGAACACGGAGAAGTCATGTGCGCCCGCAGCAACATGGGGATCGATCGGCGTCGACGAAGTGGAGGTGGCTCCGGAAGCCGCAACGGTGACCGTCTGCGTGTGACGAGTCGAGTGCCCAACCGCCCAGCCCGCAAAGCCGGCGGCGAACGCGAGGAAGAGCGCGACGAGGACGACCGCAGCCTCGGCGATCGCATCCGGTAGACGACGGCGTCGCAACACGCGGCGATTATCTCATGTCCGGCTTAGACGTGCCCGCAAGGAGAGCAGGGCGTCCAATTCACGCACCTTCAGCAGCCGGCAGCAAAGAAGATAGACGAGGATCGAGACGCTCAAGCCGCAGCCGAGCGAGACGAGTTGCGCCGGGAACGATCGCCCTAGCGCTGAGTCCAGCGGGTGCCAGATCGTCCACGCGACGACGCCAACGACGGCCGATGCCACGACGACCTTGATGGTCGTCGAGGCGATCGCGCGGCCGTCGAAGCGACGGATGCGGCGGCGCAGCACGACGAGCAGCGCCCACGTGCCGGCGATGTTGCAGATCGCCGTCGCGAGCGGAATGCCCCAGGTTCCGACCCGGTAGAACGCGAAGTCGAGCACTGCGTTCAGGAACAAATTGCCGAGCGCGATCCACGTCGGAATCCAGTTCGAACGGAGACTGAAGAACGCCCGGTTGAGCATCAGCATTGCGCCGTTGAACACGAGGCCGGCACTGAACGCGGCGAGGCAACTCGCGACGACCGGCGTTTGGTTGGGAAGGAAATGGCCGCGCTGGAAGAGCAGTCGCACGATCGGCTCCGCGAGCACCGCGCTCACGACCGCCGCCGGCACGAGCAGAAATGCAATCTGGCGCAGCCCGGAACTGACCGTATCGCGGAAGCCGGTGAAGTCGTCGCTTTCGCGGGCTTCCAACGCATACCTCGACAGCGTCGGGAAGAGCACCGTCGCGATCGCGACCGAGAACATCCCTTGCGGAAGCATGTAGATGAGGAACGCCTTCTGGATCGCCGTGGGCGCAAGATCCGGATTGATCAGCCGCGACGCGAAGAACGTGTCGATGACGGCGTTGATGTTGATCAAGCCCAGCCCGAGTGTGACCGGAACCATGTTCTTGAAGACCTCTTTTACGGCAGGGTCGCGCCAGTCGATCACGAGCCGCAGGTGTCCGTCGTAGCCGCGCAGCCACGGCAACGGGAGAAACACCTGGATAACCGTCGCGATCAGGATCGAGACGGCGTACACGTAGAGCTTCGTGTTCATCGTGTGGGCCTGTGGGACGCCGATCGCGAGCCCGACGATGATGGCGACGTTCCAGAACACCGGTGAGATCGCCGGCACCGTGAAGTGGTCGTAACTGTTGAGAATGCCGACGATGATCCCGCTGGCGCCGAGCAACGCGACGATCGGGAAGAGGATGCGCGACAGGCCCACCGCGAGCGCGCGGTCGTGGCCCGGGTTGCCGAAGGCGCCGATCACCCACGGTGCGACGAGGATGAACAACGCACTAAGCGCCGTCAGCCCGAGCAGCATCAGCCAGAAGAGGCTCGACGCCACGCGCCATGCGCGCTTCGGGTCCTTTCTCATCAGGTCGACGAAGACGGGAACGAACGCCGACGAGAGTGCCGCGTCGGCGACGAGCGCGCGCACGAGGTTCGGCAACTGGAACGCGACGGTGAACGCGTTGATCTTCCCGGCAGCGCCGAAGTAGTACGACGCGATCACTTCGCGCACGAGACCGAGCACGCGGGACAGCCCGGTCGCCGCTGCAAAGATTGCGGTGGAGACGGCGAGCCTGCGGCGAGGCGGCTCTTCGCCGGCGGCCGTGTCCTGCGCGAGCTCTCCCGGGCGGAGGTTCACCGTCGGATCGTCCGGGCCGACGCCGGCCCGCGTCTCGGGCTCGAAGTAGGTCGGGCCGCCGCGCTCACGACGCAGGCGGTCGCGCTCGAGCCGGCGCAGCTCGCGCTCCCGGTCGGCGTCGCTCACGGCACGGAGCGTACGTCAGCCGTCGGAGCGGCGATCTTTGCCGCTGCGGCGATCCTTGGCGGTGCGGCGATCCTTGCCGCTCCGGCGTTCGCCTTCGGACGGTGGGCTGTCCTCAGGCCCACGCCGCTCAACGCCCGACCGGCGGTCATCGTCCGTGCGGCGGTCGCCCGCGCCCCGCTTGTCGGCCATGGGCGCAAGTTCCCGCCCGCGCACGCCTCTCCTGCCGCCTGCTACCATCTTGCGGCCCGCAGAAGCGGGCGTTTTCACGCCTATGCCGAACATCAGACAGCAAAAAAAGCGCGTTCGCTCGGCCGCCAGGCAGCGGGTCGAGAACCTGCGCTGGCGCTCGACGGCGAAGACGCTGATGCGGCGCCTCGAAACGGCGGCCGAGGGCGGCGACGCGGACGCAGTCGGCAAGCAGCACACGGAGCTCGTCCGCTGGCTCGACCGGGCCGCGGCGAAGGGCTCGCTCCACAAGAACACCGCCGCGCGCCGCAAGGCGCAGGCCGCCCGCCTCGCCGCGGGCAAACGCTCCTAGTAGTAAGGCGTTTCTCCGTTACGCGGCGCGGCCGCGCGTCACGTCGACGAGCGCCCGCTCGAGCTCAAGGTCGGCAGGGAGCCGTGAGCCCCCCTTCGCTGCAGCATCGAGCTCCGCCAAACGGACGAGCGCGTCGCCGAGCTCCTCCGCGGAGAAGTTCCCCGCCTGGGCGAATGCCTTCTCCGCGACGAACGGATGCATCTTCAGCCGCGGCGCCGCGTCCTTCGCGCGGACGCCCTCTTCCGCAAGCTTCTGACAACGGCGCACACGGCCGACGTGGCTCACGAGCGACGCGATGATCCGCATCAGCTCGCTCGAGCGCGGGCGGTGCGAACGCTCCATGATCTCCTCCGCCGAGCGCAGCACCGCTCCGACATCACGGCGGCCCCATGCGTCGGTCAGCGCGAAGATCGCGGTCTCCGCGCGACCAGCCGTCATTCGCTCGACGTCGCGCAGCGTGATCGTGTCTCCGCCCGCCCACGTTGCGAGCTTCTCGATCTCGCTCGTCAACTCGTCGAGATCGTCGCCGACCATGTCAATGAGCGCACGACACGCGTCGGCATCCGCTTTTGCTCCCGCACGCGCGAACTGCTCCGCGACCCAGTCGGGAAGCTTTCGCTTCGTGACGTCGTAATGCAGCACCTGGCCCGCTTTCGCGACGGCCTTCGCGAGCGCGGCGTCGGACTTGATCTCCTCGGCGACGAGCGCAAGAACGGTGGCCGGCGCCGGAGCGGCGAGATAGGCGACGACCTCTTTCACGTCTGCCGCCTTCCAGCGCTCCGCCGCGTCGACGATCACGAGGCGCCCCTCGTCGACGAAGAGCCCGAGCGAGTTGCACGCTGCCACTGCGTCGACGCCCGACGACTCGCGCGCGGTGAGGTGCTCGGTCGAGTCGTCGCCGAGGCGCTCACGCAATCTCCGCACCGCGCGGGCGATCTTCGGCCGGTCGCTGCCGTGCAGAAGGTAGACGGGCTTCAGCTCGTTGGCCACGCCGCCAAGCATAAGCGGCGGCGAGGAGCACGCCCGACGCGAGCCCGGCGACGGCCGCGGGCGACCGCACTTGCGCACCCGGCAGCCCACCGAAGAACCGCGCGCAGCCGGCGAGATAGGCCGCGCACCACCCGTTCAGTTGCGCGAGGAGCGGCCCTGCGGGCGGCAGGATGGCGGCCAGCAGGGCGAGCGCCAGGAGCGGCGTGACGACCGGGGCGGCGGCTGCGTTCGCGGGCACGGTCAGCAGCGGGATCGCGTGAAAGTGCAGCCACGAGATCGGAGCGGTCGCGAGGCCGCACGCAGTCGAGATCGCGATGCATTGCGCAAGCGGCCGCGGCACCGGATAGCCCTCGAGCGCCCGCAGAAAGCGCGGTGCGAGCAGGAAGATCGAGAGCACCGCCGCAAACGAGAGCTGAAAACCCGGGTCGAGCACCGTGTACGGATTCCACGCAAGGAGCGCGATCGCTGCTACGAGCAGCGCGTACCACCGGTCGCGTTCGCGACCGGTTAGCCAGGCGAGCGAGCCGAGTGCACCGACGATTCCCGCGCGGATCACCGACGGCTGCGGCCCGACCGCAAGCACGTACGCTCCGATCGACCCGAGCCCGGCGACCTCGGCGGCGATGCGCGAGATGCCGAGGAGCAGGGCGAGCGCGATCGTGCCGCTCGCGACAACGATCACGTTACCGCCGCTGACCGCGAGCAGGTGGTAGAGGCCGGACGCGCGGAAGCGCTGGCGGAGCGTGTCCGAGAGCCCGTCGTCTTCGCCGAGCACGACCCCTTGCAGGACCGCGCGGCGCTCTCCCGTCAGACCGGGCGTCGAGGCGCGCGCGAGCCACGCGTGCAGCCGGTCGGCGAGCCCGCCGCGGAGCCGGACGACCCGCACGGTGGAGGCGCGCAGCACGACGTGCACGCCGTGACGGCGCAGCCACGTGCGCTCGAAGTCGGCCGGTGCGCGCAACGTGCCGAGCACGCGCAACCGTGCGCCCTGTGGCGGCGGAGCGCGGGCGGCCGGTAGCTCGAGCAGCACGGGCTCGCGCACGGGCGCACCGGACCACCGCACGACGACCGCGCGGACGCGCACGGTGTAACGCCCACGGCGCGGCGGCTCTTTCAGGTCGACGAGCGCGCTCCCCGCCGTCCCGATCTGCGACGCGAGCGCACTGCGGTCGAGCGACTGGAGTCGCTCGCTGCCCCACCACCAGCCGGCGAGTGCGAGCAGGAGCGCAAGACCGGCGCGCGGCCACAGCACCACAAACGCCGCAACGAGCAGCGCCGGCTCGAGGGCGAACCGCAGCGCCGTCGGTGCGGCGAGACCGCCGGCGAGCGCGCCCGCGAGCACGTACGACCTGCGCATCACGGAATTACGAGCCCCTTAAGCTGCTCGAGCCGCCCCTGGCCGATTCCCGGCACCGCGTCGAGCTCGGCTACGGAATGGAACGAACCGTGCGCCAGGCGGTAGTCCAGGATCTTCTGCGCCGTCGTCGGCCCAATCCCCGGAAGCCCGTCGAGCTGCTCGAGCGATGCGCTGTTGAGGTCGAGCGGCGCCGTCGGCGAGGGTGCGCCGTCGTTCGACGCTCCCGTCGCGCCCACACCGCGGGCGGGCACGACGATCTGCTCGCCGTCGGCGAGCGGCGCCGCCAGGTTGACCGCGCTGATGTCGGCCTTCGCGGTCGCGCCGCCCGCGGCGGCAACAGCATCCGCAATCCGCGTTCCCGGCGCGAGCGAGTGGAGCCCCGGCCGCCGCACCGCGCCGGCAACGTCGACCACGAGTGTCGAGGAGCGAGACACAGGTGCAGACCGCGGTGCTCGTAGCAGCGGGATGGCAACGTGTCCGCCCCCGCGATGCAGGAGCCGCGGGACACCGAGCACGAGCAGCGCGCCGAGCAGAACGACCGCGGCGAGCAGCCGTCGCTGCGCAGGCGTGAGCGTGTGCAGATCCACACGAGAAGCGTGACGCAAAAAGCGTCACGACTTCGTGCAGCCTCTGTTAACCGGTTACGAAATTGACGAGCTTGTGCGGAACGACAATCGTCTTGCGCACCGTCGCGCCCTCGATATGCGCCTGCACCCTGGGCGACGCTGTCGCAAGCGCGACGAGCTCCTCTTCCGGCAGGTCGATGCCGACCTCGAAGCGGTCGCGCACCCTCCCGTTCACCTGCACGACGAGCTCAAACGTCTCGCGCTGCAGCTGCGATTCGTCGGCGACGGGCCACGGCTCTTCCCAGAGGCGCGAATGTCCGAGGTGCTCCCACAACTCCTCCGCCACGTGCGGCGCATACGGCTGGATCACCGAAACGGCGGTCTCGGCCGCGAAGCGCGCGGCGGGATCCGCAGCACCCGCGCGCGAGAGCTCGTTCACGAGCTCCATCACAGCGGCGATCGCGGTGTTGAACGACAGCCGGCGCCCGAGATCGTCCGTCACCCGTGCGATCGTCTCGTGCGACTTGCGCAACAGCTCGTTCGCGGGCTCGTCTCCGGTATGGGGCCGTTCGGCGACCTCGCCGACCAGACGGTAGAGGCGACGCACGAACCGCGCCATGCCTTCAAGCCCTTCGTCGGTCCACTCCATGTCCCCGTCCGCAGGCCCCATGAAGAGGGTGTACAGCCGCAGCGAATCGGCGCCGTAGGTCGAGATCAACTCATCAGGGCTGATGACGTTGCCCTTCGACTTCGACATCTTTGTCCCGCCAAGCTTGACCCAGCCGTTCGTGAAGAAGCCTTGAAACGGTTCGCGGAAGCCGACGAGTCCAAGGTCGTTCAGGGCCTTCATGAAGAAGCGCGCGTAGATCAAGTGCATCGTCGTGTGGTCGACACCGCCGATGTACTGGTCGACCGGGCACCACCAGTCGGCGATCTCCTTGTCGAACGGCGCCTGGTCGTTGTGCGCGTCGCAGTAGCGCAGGAAGTACCAGGACGAGTCGACGAAGGTGTCCATCGTCTCGACCTCGCGCCGTCCCTCGCCCCCGCAGCGGGGACATGTCGTCCGCACCCATTCGTCGGCGCCGGCGAGCGGCGCGATCCCTCTGGGCCGATAGTCCTCGAGATCGGGCAGCTCGACGGGCAACTGCTCATCCGGGACCGGGACCTCGCCGCACTGCTCGCAGTAGACGATCGGGATCGGGCTGCCCCAGTAGCGCTGACGCGAGAAGCTCCAGTCGCGGAGGCGGTACGAGATCGCCTGCTTTCCGCGCCCACGCTGCTCGAGCGAGTCGACGATCGCGCGCTTCGCCTCCTCGGCCGGGAGCGAGCTGAACTGAGCCGAGTCGACGAGCTTTTCACCGTCGTCGATCACGGTCACGATGGGTAGGTCGTACCGCTCGGCGAACTCGCGATCGCGCTCATCGTGCGCGGGGACCGCCATGATCGCACCGGTGCCGTAGTCCATCAGCACGTAGTCGGCGACCCAGATCGGGATGCGCGCCTCGTTCACCGGGTTCGTCGCAAAGAAGCCAGTAAAGACACCGGTCTTCTCTTCGGCAGCAGCACGCTCCTCACCCCGTTTCGCGCCCGCGCGGCGTACGTAGTCGCCAAGCTCGTCCGCGTTGGACGAACGGTCGATCAGCTGCGCGACCAGGGGATGCTCCGGCGCGAGGACGAAGAACGTCGACCCGAACAGCGTGTCGGGGCGCGTTGTGAAGACGGGAATGTCCACGTCGAGCTCGTCAATCCGGAAGAGGATCTCCGCACCTTCCGAACGGCCGATCCAGTTGCGCTGCATCGTCTTGATCCGCTCGGGCCAGTCGAGCCCGTCCAGGTCGTCCAGCAGCTCCTGCGCGTACGCCGTCTGCTTGAAGAACCACTGCTCGAGATTCTTTGAGACGACCTCAGAGCCGCAGTACTCGCACCGTCCGTCGTGCACCTGCTCGTTCGCGAGCACGACCTGGTCCTGCGGGCACCACTTCACGGGCGCCGGTTTCCGGTATGCGAGACCGGCGTCGTACAGGCGCAGGAAGAGCCACTGGGTCCAGCGGTAGTACTCGGGCGTGTGCGCCGCCAGCACGCGATCCCAGTCGAACGTCCAACCCATCCGCTTCATCTCGCGCGTGATGTGCGTGATGTTCCGCTCGACGGTGTCGCGCGGATGCCCGCCCCTGCGGATCGCTTCGTTCTCCGCCGGCAAGCCAAACGAGTCGAATCCGATCGGATGCAGCACGAGCTTGCCGGTTCGGCGATGGAAGCGGGCGAGCACGTCGCCGATCGTGTGGACGAGGACGTGGCCCATGTGCAGCGTTCCGGACGGGTAGGGCAGCATCTCGAGCACGTACTTCTTGCGCGAGCGGTCGGCCCCGGGCTCCGGATTCGGCACATGGAAGGCCCGCTCGTCCTCCCAGACGCGCTGCCATTTCGCTTCGGTCGTGTGGGCGTCGTATCGGTCCATAAAGACGAAAAAGCCTCTCGGGAGAGAGGCCGTGGGAGGCTGCCGCGGCGGTGCCGCGTGTGCTCCCTGCTCTAGATAAGCAACTCCTGCATCGGGACTTTGATACTAGCAACCTGTGCTTCGGCTTTTTCCCGATTCCGCCCGCATCGACGCGGGTGAGCTCCACCTCGGCGGCGTGGCCGCGAGCCGGCTTTCGGCCGAGTACGGAACGCCACTCCTCGTCTACTGCGAGGAGACGATCCGCGCCCAGGCCCGCGCGTACCGCGAGGCTGCCCCGGACGCGCTGATCATCTACGGGACGAAGGCGTTCGCGAACGTCGCGCTGCTCCGGGTGCTCGCGGAGGAAGGCGTCGGCGCCGACGTGTCGACGCTCGGCGAGCTCGCGTTCGCGCAGGAGGCCGGCATCCCGGGCGAGCGCATCCTGTTCCACGGCAACAACAAGTCGGACGAAGAGCTGCGCGCGGCCGCAGAGGCGGGCTCGACCGTCGTGCTCGACGCGGAGGATGAGCCGGCGCGGGCCACAAGTGCCGGGGTGCGGCGCGCGCTCGTGCGGCTGACGCCGGGCGTCGAGGCCGTCACGCACCGCTCGATCCAGACGGCGCACGACGAGTCGAAGTTCGGGCTGTCCGCGGACGGTGCGCTGCGTGTCGTCGACGAGGCGCGCACGCTCGGAATCGACGTCGCGGGCGTGCACTTCCACGTCGGCTCGCAGCTCGCGCGCGTCGACGAGAGCTTGCTCGCAGTCGAGCGACTCGCCGGATTTTGCGAACGGGCACGCGCAGAGCTCGGCTGGACGCCGCAGGTGCTCGACATCGGCGGCGGGCTCGGCATCCGCTACACGCGCGACTCTGACGTTCCGGAGATCGCAGATTTCGTCCGCCCGCTCGTTTCGCTGCTGCGCGAGCGCTGGCCGGACTCGGTGCAGCTCGTGCTCGAGCCCGGCCGTTCGCTCGTCGGCCGCGCCGGCGTGACGCTCTACCGCATCGGCGTCGTGAAGCAGAGCGGTGGCGTGAGCTTCGTCGCGATCGACGGAGGCATGTCGGACAATCCGCGCCCCCAGCTGTACGACGCCCGCTACGAAGCGCTGCTCGCGAACCGCGCCGACGAGCTAGCCGACGGCGTCTTCCGCGTCGCGGGCAAGCACTGCGAGACCGGTGACGTGCTGATCGAGGCGGCCGAGCTGCCGCATCCGAAACGAGACGACCTGCTCGCGGTTCCCGCAACGGGTGCGTACACACTTGCGATGGGCTCGAACTACAACGGTGTGCCGCGGCCCGCGGTCGTGCTCGTGCGCAACGGCGAGGCGCGGGTGATCCGGCGGCGCGAGACGCTGGGCGACCTGCTGCGCTATGACGCCGGTACGCTCGACTGAGATGCGGCGCCTGAGCACCGTCCCCGGAGTCGTCCTCGTGAGCATCGCCGCGGCGATGTGGGGGCTCGACGGCTTGATCCGCAAGCCGCTCTCGAACTCGACCAGCCCGACGACGATCGTCTTCGGCGAGCACGTCGTCCTCGTCGCGCTGACCCTGCCGCTGCTCGTCGTCTCCCTGCGGGCGCTTTGGAGCGCGGGCCCCCGCTACGTCGCGGCCGGCATCGTGGTCGGCGCCGGCGCGTCGGCGATCGCAACGATTCTCTTCACGCAGGCGCTCTTCCATGGCGACTTCATCACCGTGCTCGTCCTGCAGAAGGCGCAGCCACTCGTCGCCGTCGCGGGCGCGTGGCTCGTGCTCGGTGAGCAACCCCGGCCGCGCTTCGCGTGGTTCCTGCTGCCGGCACTCGCCGGCATCTGGCTGATCGCACTCGTACATCCGCTTGCACCGCACGCGCAGGGCCTGACGCCGATCGTCGAGTCGCTCGGCGCCGCGGCGCTCTGGGGCATGGGCACCGTGCTCGGCCGCTATCTCAGCCGGCGGCTCGAGTTCCAACAGGTGTCCACGGTGCGCTTCGCCTTCGGCCTGATCGCGAGTGCCGCAGCGCTGCCGATCGTGGGCGACAAGGCGCTCGCGAGCTTGCACGACAGCCTCTTCATCGCGCTCCTTGCCCTGGTCACCGGCTTCCTCGCGCTCGGCCTCTACTACTACGGCCTCCGGCGCACGCCCGCCCTCATCGCCGCGCTCGGCGAGCTTGCGTTCCCGGTCACTGCCGCCGTCGTCGGCATCTACGTCTTCAACAGCAACCTGCGCTGGACGCAATGGATCGGCGTCGCGCTCACCGTGGCCGTCGTCACCCTCCTGCCGGTGCGCGAGCGAGAGATCGTGCGGGCGCCCAGCCTCGCATCGGCGCCCGCTCCGGGCTAATCTCGCAGTATGGATCTTCGCGACACACCGGAGGAAGCCGCATTTCGGGCCGAACTGCGCACCTGGCTCGACACGAACCTCCCCGAGAAGCGCCGCGGCGGGCGCGGCGGGGCGGAGCGGTTCGGGGAGGCGTTCGGCCGCGAGTGGAGCAGGCTCCTCTACGAGGGCGGCTACGCCGGCCTCACGTGGCCGAAGGAGTACGGCGGCGCCGGAGCTCCGTACAGCTTCCAGGCGATCTTCTACGAGGAGATGGCCCGCGCCCAGGCGCCGGCGCACGTCGGCGTGATCGGCCTCGGCATGGCAGGCCCCACGATCATGGCGCACGGGACGGAGGAGCAGAAGCAGGCGCACCTCGCGAAGATCCTCTCGGCCGAGGAGATCTGGTGCCAGGGGTTCTCCGAACCGGACGCGGGTTCCGACCTCGCGGCCGCGCGCACACGTGCCGAACGTCGCGGCGACGTCTACGTCGTGAACGGCCAGAAGGTGTGGTCGTCGTTCGCGCACATCGCCGACTTCTGCATCATCGTCACGCAGAGCGACCCGGACGCACCGAGATATCAGAACCTCACCTACCTCATCGTCGATATGCACGCGCCCGGCGTCGAGGTGCGGCCGTTGCGCCAGATCACCGGCGAGGCGGAGTTCAACGAGATCTTCTTCAACGACGTCGAAGTGCCCGTGTCGAACCGGCTCGGCGACGAGGGCCAGGGCTGGCAGGTCGCGATGACGACGCTTCTGCACGAGCGCGGCACCCTCGGCTTCGCGCTCACCGCTGCACTCGAGGCGAGTGTCGACAAGCTGATCGGCGTCGCCCGTGAGCGCGTCAACGGCGACCAAGGCACGCGCGAGCGGATCGCAACCGAGTGGATCGAGCTGCAGGCGCTGCGCTATACGAACTACCGCGCGCTCGGCACGTTGCAGCGCACCGGCATTCCCGGCCCTGAGGGCTCGGCGATCAAGCTGCGCTGGTCGGAGCAGAACCAACGCCTGACGAAACTCGGGCGGGAGCTGCTCGGGCCGGAAGGGATCCTCGACGACGGCTGGTGGCACCACCAGCAGCTGCGCAGCCGCGGCAACACGATCGAAGCCGGCACCTCCGAAGTGCTTCGCAACATCGTCGCCGAGCGCGTGCTCGGCCTCCCGAAAAGCCGCTGATGGATTTCGCGTTTACCGACGAGCAAGTCGAGCTGAAGCGCCAAGCGCGCGCGTGGCTCTCCGAGCGCTACCCGCTCGAGCGGGACTGGGATGGTGTGCAGGACTATCGCTGGGCCGAGCTTGCGGAGCTCGGCTGGCTCGGCGTATCGGTCGCAGAGGAGGACGGCGGCGTCGGGCTCGGCTTCGTCGAGGAGGTGATCCTGCTCGAGGAGCTCGGCTACGCGCTCTACCCCGGTCCGTATCTCGCCACCGTCGGGTTCGCGCTCGCGGCGCTCGGTCCCGCGGATCGCGCCGCGGTCGCAGCAGGCAGGGTGAAGTGGTCGGCCGAAGTGAACGGACTGACTCCGTGGCTCGGCTCCGTCGACAAGGTTGTCGACATGGACGGTTCGGCGCAGGACGCGCGCGGCGAGGAGCTGCCGACCGTCGATCCATCCCGCCCGGTCGGCCGCCTGGAACGCACGAACGGCACGCCGCTGCCCGGCGGCCGCGACATCCCGCGCGCCCGCACCGCGATGGCCGCCGAAGCAGTCGGTATCGCACAGCGCGTGCTCGAGCTCGGCATTGAGCATGCAACGACGCGCAAGCAGTTTGGCAAGCCGATCGGCGTCTACCAGGCGGTTTCGCACCAGCTCGCAAACACGTACGCCGACGTCGAGCTTGCCCGCTCGCTCGTCTACTGGGCGGCCTGGTGTGTCGCCGAGAACGACGAGCAGGCGCCGGTCGCCGCGGCCGCCGCGAAAGCGTTCGCGGCCGAGGCTGCAGTCGCCGCGTGCGAGCGCTCGATCCAGGTGCACGGCGGCACGGGCTTCACCTGGGAGCACCCGCTGCACCGCTTCTACAAGCGCGCGTTGTGGCTCGAGGGCCTCGGCTCCCGGCCGTCCGAGCTCCGCGGCGAAGTCGCCGACGCGGTGCTCGGCGTCACCGTTCAAGTCTGACCAAGGAGGAGGCTCCGTGGACGGGCAGATGATGGACTTCCAGCTCACGTTGCCGCACATCCTCAAGCGTGCGGAAACGTACTTCGCGCGCGGTGAGATCGTCACGCGCCTCCCCGACAAGAGCTTCCACCGCACCACGTACGGCGACACGATGCGGCGCTCCAAGCAGCTCGGAGTCGCGCTGAAGCAACTCGGGCTCGAGCGTGGCGATCGCGTCGCAACACTCTGCTGGAACCACTACCAGCACCACGAGGCCTATTTCGGCATCCCCTGCGGCGGGTTCGTGCTGCACACGCTGAACCTGCGTCTGCACCCGAACGACCTCGCCTACATCGCGAACCACGCGGGGAACAAGGCGGTGATCGTCGACCGGTCGCTTCTGCCGGTGCTCGAGCAGTTCCGCGAGCGCACGCAGATCGAGCACGTGTTCGTCGTCGAGGACTCGTACGAGGAGCTGCTGGCCGGCGCATCCGCCGACGACTGGGTCGAGCCCGACCTCGACGAGAACGAGGCCGCAGCGATGTGCTACACGAGCGGCACGACCGGCTTGCCGAAGGGCGTCGTCTACTCGCACCGCAGCACGGTCTTGCATGCGCTCGGTGTGAGCGCCAACAATCCGCTCGGCCTCGGCATGTCGGTCAACGACACGATGCTGCCGGTGGTGCCGATGTTCCACGCGAACGCTTGGGGCTATCCGTACCTGGCGTCGCTCGCGGGCTCAAAGCTCGTCTACCCGGGTCCGCACCTCGACGCGGAGAGCCTGCTCGACGATTTCGTCCAGGAGAAGGTGACGTGGTCTGCGGGCGTGCCGACGATCTGGCTCGGCATCCTGAACCTGCTCGATGCGAACCCCGGCAAGTGGGACCTCTCCCACATGAAGGGCATGCTCGTCGGCGGCTCGGCCGTACCGCGCTCGATGATCGAGGCGTTCGGGCAGCGCCACGGGCTCACGATCGTGCAGGGCTGGGGCATGACCGAGACCTCGCCGGTCGCGTCGACCGCTGCTCTCCCGCACGACCTGGCGGACGTGGACGAAGAGACGCAGCTCGACCTGAAGGCGATGGCCGGCCTGCCGCTGCCGCTCGTCGAGGTGCGCGCGCGCGTCGGCGACGAGGAGATCCCCTGGGACGGCGAGGCGATGGGCGAGCTCGAAGTGCGCGGGCCGTGGGTCGCGTCGTCGTACTACAACACGCCCGAGCAGGCGGACCGGTGGACGGCCGACGGCTGGTTCAGGACCGGCGACATCGTCTCCATCCATCCGCGCGGCTACATCCAGATCAAGGACCGTTCGAAGGACGTGATCAAGTCCGGCGGCGANNCCGGCGGCGAGTGGATCTCGTCGGTCGAGCTCGAGAACGCGCTGATGGCGCATCCGTCGGTTGCCGAGGCGGCGGTGATCGCGATCCCCGATCCGAAATGGGACGAGCGGCCGCTGGCTGCGGTCGTGCTGAAAGAAGGCGCGTCGGCGTCGGCGGACGAGCTGCGCGACTTCCTCGCGCCGAACTTCGCGAAGTGGTGGCTGCCCGAGCGGTTCGAGTTCGTCGACGAGATCCCGAAGACGAGCGTCGGCAAGTTCAGGAAGATGGCGCTGCGCGAGCAGTTCGCGCAGGAGCCTGCACAAACAACGCCGTGAGAGCCGCGCTGCTGGACGAGGTCGACGGGCCGTTCGAGATCCGTGACGTGCCTGAGCCGGTGGTGGACGGCAAGGTGCTCGTACGCGTGCGCGCGGCGGGCATCAACTTCGCAGACGTGCTGGTTCGCCGTGGGCGGTATCCGCAGATGCCCGAACTGCCCGCCATTCTGGGCTCCGAGATCGCGGGCGAGCTCGAGGACGGAACGCGCGTGATGGCGATCACGTCTGGCGCGGGCGGATACGCAGAGAAGGTCGCCGTCGATCGCGCGCAAGTCGTGCCGCTGCCCGACCACGCGTCGTTCGCGGAGGGCGCCTCGTTCCTCTTGACGTTTCTGACGGCGCACATCCCCTTGACGCGGCAGGCGCGCGTACGACCGGGGTCGGTCGTCCTCGTGTACGCCGCCGCGGGCGGGGTCGGCTCGGCGGCGATCCAGGTTGCGCGAACGCTCGGAGCGCGCGTGATCGCCGCGGTCGGCTCTGCCGAGAAGCTTGATGTATGTCGCTCGCTGGGAGCGGAGGAAGCATTCGTCTACGACGAGCTGCCGGAGGACATCGGCGCCGACGTCGTCCTCGATCCGGTCGGCGGCGACCTCTTCGCGTCGTCGTTTGCGCGGCTGCGACCGCTCGGGACGGTGATCGCGATCGGCTCCGCCGCCGGCGCCTGGCCGCAGATCGAGCCGGCGCGTCTCGTCGGGCGCAACGTCGGCCTCGCGGGCTTCTATCTCGGCCGCCTGCTGCGCCTCGATCCGGAGCTCGTCGGCGAAGCGGTCGGCGAGCTGCTCGGGTTGTGGCACACGGGCGCGTTGAAGCCGCTCGTCGGAGCCGAGCTCCCGCTCGAGGAGATCGAGCAGGCGCACGCGCTCGTCGAGTCGCGGCAGAGCGTCGGCAAGGTGGTGTTGCTGCCGTGAAGGTGCTGATCACGGGCGGACGCGGCGGCCTGGGCCGCGCGTTCGCAGAAGCGCTCGGCGATGCGGAGGTGACCGCACTCGATCTGCCGGAGTTCGACGTCGGAGACTCGGCGGCCTGGCGCGCGCTCGAAGGCTCGTACGACGCGGCGTTCCTGAACGCAGGCGTACTGACCGGCGAAGGCGACATGGCCTCGCTTACCGACGAACAGTACGAGCGAGCGATGCGGGCAAACATCGACGGCGTCGTCTTCGGCGTGCGCGAGCTGGCGGCTCGCCTGATGCCGAACGGCGGCTCGATCGTCGCCACCGCGTCCCTGGCGGGACTCACCTCAACGCCACTGGACCCGATCTATGCGCTCACGAAGCACGCGGTCGTCGGCTTCGTGCGCAGCTGCGCGCCGCAGCTCGCCGCCCGCGGGATCCGCATCAACGCGCTCTGTCCCGGCTTCACCGACACGCCGATCGTCCCCGACGAGCACCGCGCCGCGATCGACGTGCCGCTGATGGAGCCGTCGTTCGTCGCGGAGGCCGCAATGCGGGCGTTGAACGACCTGGAGACGGGGGGCGCCTGGATCGTGCAGCCGAACCGCGTGCTGCAGTTCCGGTTCCCGAATATCCCTGGACCGCGTTGAGTCGTCGCCGCACCGGTGGCTGGGGCTCCTACTTGCCCTCGCCGCACATCTGGCTGACCCTTGGCTACCGCGGCATCGAGCAGGGCGACGGCCGGTCGGTGATCGAGTGGGACGCGACGCCGGAGTACTGCTTCCAGGCCGATTCCGGCCCGATCGTGCACGGCGGGATGGTGACGACGCTCCTCGACACCGCGATGGGCGGCGCGTGCTGGTCGGTGCTCGACGAGGGAGAGAGCTTCCTCACCGCCGACCTGCGGGTCGAGTTCATGCGCTCCTCGCGGCCTGGCACGCTCCGCGCCGAGGGCCGCGTGGCCCAGCGCAACCGGCGCGTCGCATTCTGCTCCGCCGAGCTCTACGACGCGGAGGGCACGTTGCTCGCGTCGTCGCGCTGCACGCAAATCATCCGGCGAGACTGAGTCTCCGCAGCAGGTTCCCTTTCACACGCGGCCAGTCGTCGTCGATGACCGCGTACCACGCGGAGTCGCGCCGCTCGCCGCCGCGAACGAGCATGTGCTTGCGGAAGACGCCCTCGAACTCCGCCGGCAGGGTCGCGAGCGCCGCACGGGCGCGAGCGTTCGTCGCGTCCGTCTTGAACTCGACACGGAGATACGCCTCGTCCTCGAACGCATGCTTCATGAGCAGGTACTTCGTCTCGGTGTTCGCGCCCGTCCCCCACGCCGAAGGCGTCAGCCAGGTGTTGCCGATCTCGAGCACGCGGTCGTGGGGTCGCATGTTGAGATAGCTCGAGTGCCCGACCGGCTTGCCGTCGAGAAAAGTGACGAAGCCGAGCTCGACCGACTCGAACCACTCATGGAAACGCTGGCGGCTCTCATTGCCGCGGACGCGCATCAGCGTCCAGACGCGCTCGTCCTGCGCGATCTCCCAGAGCGTGTCCTCGTGGCGAGACGCGAGCGGCTCGAGCCGCACGCGCTGACCGACAAGGGTTACGTGAAGCGCCAGGTGCCCCCGTCCTCGAACGCGCGGAGGATCCGGCGCGCGACCACCATCTTGTGCACCTCGTCTGCGCCGTCGTAGATCCGCGCGCCGCGCGCCATTCGGTACATCACGGCGAGCGGCGTGTCGTCGGTCATCCCGAGCCCCCCGTGCACCTGCAGGGCGCGGTCGATCACCTCGTTCAGCACGCGCGCGGCGAAGAACTTGATCAGCGACACCTCGACGCGCGCCTCATCACCCTCGTCGAGCCGATGCGCCGCCTGCAGCGTCATCAGCCGGCACGCCTGGATGTCGGCCGCCGACTCGGCGATCCAGTTCTGGATCGTCTGCTTTTCTGCGAGCGCCTCGCCGAACGCCCTCCGCTCGAGCGAGTACGAGCACATCATCTCGAACGCACGCTGCATCTGACCGAGCCAGCGCATCACGTGGTGGATGCGGCCCGGGCCAAGTCGCTTCTGCGCGATGCGGAAGCCGTCGCCGGGCTCGCCGAGCACGTTCTCGACCGGGACGCGCACGTCGGTGAAGCGCGTCTCGCAGTGAGTGGCCCAGCCGCGACCCTCGTGTCCCATCACCGGGACCTTCCGCACGAGCTCGTAGCCCGGCGTGTCGGTCGGGACAAGGATCATCGACGCGCGCCTGTGCGGCTCGGCGTCGGGATCGGTGACGACCATCACGACGCCAAAGGCCGCCCCATCCGCACCGGACGAGAACCACTTGTGTGCGTTGATCACCCACTCGTCACTGTCGCGCTCGGCGCGGCCGCGGAGCAGCGTCGGGTCGGAGCCGGCGACCTCAGGCTCGGTCATGCCGAAGAAGGAGCGCGTCTCACCGGCGACGAGCGGCTCGAGGAATCGCTGCCTCTGCTCGGGCGTCCCGTACAGGTGGAGGATCTCGCCGTTGCCTGCGTCCGGCGCCTGGCAGCCGAAGATCAGCTGCGCGATGAAGCTGCGGCCGATCTCCTCGTTCAGGTACGCGTACTCGAGGAAGCCGCTGCCCGATCCGCCTGCCTCGGGCGGCAGGTGCGGCGCCCACAGGTCTGCGCTCTTCGCCTTCTGCCGCAGCTCGCGGATGAGCGCGTCGCCCACCTCGTCCTCGCGAAAGAGCGTCGGCTCGTTCGGGTAGATGTGCTCCTCCATGAAGGAGCGCACGCGCTCGCGGCGATCGGCGATCAGGTCAGAGATGACAGCGGTAGCCATCTGCAGCCATGATCGCAGAGATGCGCGAGGCGCTCCAACCTGCCCTCTCGGCGGTGCTCGGCCGCGAGGTCGAGATCTCCGAGCCCGTCCTGCTCGCGGGCGGCGCCTCGAAGGAGGCGTGGGCCGTCGACGCGGACGGCCTGCGGCTGCTCGTGCGGCGCGCCGCGGGCGGCGTGATCCACAAGCACACGCTCTCGCTCGAGGAGGAGTTCGCCGTACTCGAGGCGGCCTACGAGGCAGGCGTGAAGGCGCCTCGCCCGTACGGCTACATCCCCGAGCTCTCAGGGCGAGAGGCCTTCGTGATGGAGCGGCTCGAGGGCGACACGATCGGGCGGCGGATCGTGCAGAAGGAGGAGCTCGCTGGGGCGCGCGCTGCGCTACCCGTGCAGATGGCAGAGGAGCTCGCGAAGATCCATGCGATCCCGGCTGAGCGTGTCTCGTTCCTGCCCGAGTCGAGATTGGAGCAGATGATCGGAGAGCTCGACGAGGTCGGCGAGCCGCATCCGGCGATCGAGCTCGGGCTCTGGTGGCTGCGAGAGAACCGGCCGCCGCGGCGCGACCCGGTCGTCGTGCACGGCGACTACCGGATAGGCAACCTCGTCGTCGGCGAGGAAGGCCTCGTCGGCGTGCTCGACTGGGAGTTCGCGCATCTCGACGATCCGGTACGCGACCTGGCGTTCTCGCTCGTCCGAGCCTGGCGGTTCGGCGTGCCCGAGAAGCGGCTCGGCGGTGTGGGCCCGGTCGAGCCGTACCTCGAGCGCTACAACGAGCTGACCGGCTTCGCCGTGCAGCCGTACGAGCTCGATTACTGGGAGCTCGCAGGGAATGTCGGCTGGGCGATCGGCTGCCTCACCCAGATGCAACGGCACTTGACCGGGCAAGACCGAAGTGTTGAGCTCGCGACGCTCGGACGGCTCGGCGCGGAGGTCGAGTACGAGATCTGCCAGTTGCTCGAGAAGGCGGCCGCGTGACTGAACGCCCGACCGCACAGGAGCTGACCGAGGCGATTCAGGAGTTCCTCGGCGCCGAGATCCTGCCGACGCTGACCGACCACCGGCTGCGCTTCCGGATGCTCGTCGCGATGAACGCGCTCGGGATCGTCTACCGCGAGCTCGCGGCGCTTCCGGTCGGCGACGATGCCGAGCTGCGCGAGCTTGCCCGCGCCATCCGCGACGGCGACGTGCCGCCGGGGACGCTGGAGCGCGTGAGGGCGGATGTGGAGGCGCGGCTCGTGATCGCGTCGCCGAGCTTCCTCGAGAAGTACCGCTGATGAGGATCGACCGAGTTGAGCGTCGCGACGTCGAGGTGCTGACCGTGACCTGCGCGGACGATGTGGCGGAGTTTCCGGCTGCCTGGGAGCGGCTCGAGAGCGCGATCGGCAGCCTCCGCGGTCGCAGGTTCTATGGCGCGTTCACGCCCGGCGTCGAGTACCGCGTGTGCGTCGAACGCACGGCCGGCGACGACGCAGAGGCGCTCCGGCTCGAGCCCTGGACGCTCCCGGGCGGAACCTATGCACGCACGAGGCTTTGGGGAGAGCCTCCGGAGGTGTACGGCCTGATCGGACCCACGTACGAACTGCTCGTCGCCGCCTCGACGCCCGACCCGTCACGACCGTCGATCGAGCATTACCGTCGGCGGGACGAGATCGACCTTTTGCTGCCGGTCAGATGAACGCGCTCTCGCCCGTCAGCGCGCGTCCGATCAGCAGCTTCTGGATCTGGCTCGTGCCTTCGTAGAGCGTCGAGACGCGTGCGTCGCGGAGATACTTCTGAACCGGAAACTCGTCGACGTAGCCGTAGCCGCCGTGCACCTGCACTGCGGCGTTCGCGGCTCGCACTGCCACCTCGCTCGCGTAGTACTTCGCCTGCGACGCCGCCAGCGTGTACGGCTGGCCTGAATCCGCGAGATACGCGGCGCGCCACGCCAGCAGGCGCGCAGCCTCGGTCTCGACGGCCATGTCGGCGATCAGCTCCTGCACGAGCTGGAACGCGGCGATCGGTTTCCCGAACTGCCGACGCTCCGCCGCGTAGGCGACGGACGCATCGACACACCCCTGCGCGATGCCAACCGAGCCGGCGGCCAGGGAGATGCGACCGTTGTCCAGAGCGGACATCGCCACCTTGAAGCCGGCGCCCTCGTCGCCGAGCCGAGCCGAATCCGGGACGCGCACGCCGTCGAGCCAGATCTCCGCAGTGTCCTGCGCGCGCAGGCCGAGCTTGCCGTCGATCTTCACCGCCGAGAAGCCCTCGGCCGAGCTCGGAACGAGGAAGCACGTGATGCCGCGTGCGCCCTCGCTCCCACTCCGCGCGAACACGAGAGCGACGCCTGCCCACGAGCCAAGCGTGATGAAGATCTTCGAGCCGTCGATCACCCACGAGTCGCCGTCACGGCGCGCACGCGTGACGAGCGACGCCGGATCGGAGCCGCTGCCCGGCTCCGTCAACCCATAACAGCCGAGCGCCTCGCCGGTGCACAGCTTCGGGAGCCATTCCGCCTGCTGCTCCGCCGTCCCCCACTTCGCGATCGTCTTGCCGGCCAGGCCGTTGTTCACCGACACGATCCCGCGGACCGATGAGTCGGCGCGGCCAAGCTCCTCCATCACAAGGCAGTACGACACGGTGTCGAGCCCCATGCCGCCGTGCTCCTCCGGCAATGCACAGCCGAGGAAACCGATCTCGGCGAGCTTCGCGACGATCCCGCGATCCATCCGCTCCGAGCGATCCCATTCGCGCGCGTGCGGCACGATCTCGCGATCGCAGAACGCGCGGGCGGTTTCCCGGATCAGCTGCTGCTCCTCGGTGAGCGCGAAGTCCACGGACGCGTATTGTCTCGCACATGGCATCACTCGAGGGGAAGGTTGCAATCGTCACAGGTGCCGGCCGTGGTATCGGCCGCGCGCATGCCCTCGCGCTTGCCGGGGCCGGCGCAAGGGTCGTGGTCAACGACCTCGGCGGGGCGCTGTCCGGCGAAGGCGCCGACAAGGCCCCTGCACAGCGGGTCGTCGAGGAGATCGCGGCAGCCGGCGGAGAGGCCACCGCAAACGGGGAGAACGTCGCCGACTTCGACGGTGCGGAGCGAATGGTCAGACAGGCGATCGACGACTTCGGCCGGCTCGACATCCTCGTCAACAACGCGGGGATCCTCCGCGACCGCATGATCGTAAACATGACCGAGCAGGAGTGGGACTCGGTCATCGCCGTTCACCTCAAGGGTCACTTCGCGCCGACCCGTCACGCCGCCGCGTACTGGCGTGAGCGCTCGAAGGCGGGGGCCGAGGTGAAGGGCCGCGTGATCAACACGTCGAGCCCGTCGGGCGTCTTCGGCAACATGGGCCAGGCGAACTACGGCGCAGCGAAGGCCGGCATCGCAGGCTTCACCATCATCGTCGCGCAGGAGCTCCAGCGCTACGGCGTCACGGTCAACTGCCTCGCGCCGAACGCGCGCACGCGCATGACCGAGGACACCTTCGACATGGGCGCCCCACCGGAAGGCTTCGATCCGCTCGATCCGTCGAACATGTCGCCGCTCGTTGTCGCGCTGTGCGCGGACAAGGCGCAGAACATCACGGGGCAGGTCTTCCACGTCTGGGGCGGCGCGATCAACGCGCTGCAAGGCTGGACGTCCGGTGAGCTCTTTATCTCCGACGACAAGTGGAACGCCGACGCGCTCCTCGGAGAGTTGCTCGAGCGCTTCCCCGACGGCGCGGCGCCCGCCGGGATGGTTGCGGGCATGCAGGCCGCCGGCGGACAGTCGCTGCGCGCGCAGTGAACGTGCCCGCGCCCGCGCGACGTCGCATCTACCTGATGCGCCACGCGCAGGTGCGCTACTTCCGCGGCGAGCACCCGCACGACGTGTTGTTGACCAAGGCAGGACGGATGCAAGCGTCGGCGGCCGCCACGGCATTGCGTGAGGTGACCTTCGATCGCATCATTACGAGCGGCCTGCCGCGCACGCTCGAGACGGCGCTGGCCGTTGTGCCCGACGGCAAGCTCGAAGAGAACCCGGCGCTGCGGGAAATCGAAAGTGGCGAGCTCCGCGGTGTCGCGCCCGAGGTGGTACAGGAGATGATGACGGCTGCGTTCCGCGGGGTCGTCCCGCTCGACACCCGCTTCCTCGGTGGCGAGACGATCGGCGAGCTGCTCGACCGGGTGGTCCCAGCGCTCGACGCGCTGCTCGCGGACGAGAGCTGGGACGTCGCGCTGCTCGTGCTGCACGGCGCCGTCAACCGCGCGATCCTCAGCCGGGCCCTGACCAGCGAGCGGATCTTTCTTGGAGCGTTCGAGCAGGCGCCAGCCTGCATCAACATCCTCGACGTCGATCGCGAGGGCTCGTTCATCGTTCGCGCCGTCGGGTACGTGCCGTACGACCCGGCGCACGTGCGAGGTGCACGCCAGACGACAATGGAGCAGCTCTGGCAGGAGTACCTCGACGCACGCGGCGGGAATCCGTAGAGTCTCGCCGCACCGGGCATGAGTTTCCTCTCTCTTCAAAATGCCTCCCTGCGATTCGGCGGAATCGTGGCGCTGGACGACGTCTCGCTCGAGGCCGAGGAAGGCTCGATTTTCGGCTTGATCGGCCCAAACGGCGCCGGCAAGACGACGGCCTTCAACGTGATCACGCGGCTCTACCGCCTCGATGCCGGCGACGTCGTCTTCGAAGGCAAGTCACTGCTGCACGCTCCGCCGAGCCGCATCGTGAAGCTCGGCATCGCACGCACGTTCCAGAACGTCGAGCTCTTCCCGACGATGACCGTGCTCGAGAACGTGCTCGTGGGCGCGCACACGGTCTCACGCTTCGAGTCTGAGCGGAGTGTTCGCGCGAAGGCGCAGAAGACGCTCGATTACGTCGGAATCGGTGATGTCGCGCGGCGGCCTGCCGCGGGCCTGCCGTTCGGCACGCTCAAGCGCGTCGAGCTCGCGCGCGCACTCGTTTCCAAGCCGCGCCTGCTCCTGCTCGACGAGCCCGCAGGCGGCCTCAACCACGGTGAGGTCGACGAGCTCGCAACGTTCATCCGCACGCTACGCGACGACCTGAAGTTGACGGTGCTACTCGTCGAGCACCACATGAACCTCGTCATGCGCGTCTCCGACCACGTCCACGTCCTCAACTTTGGCCGCACGATCGCGAGCGGTCCACCGGCCGAGATCCAGCGCGACCCGAAGGTCATCGAGGCCTACCTCGGTGGGGAACTCGAGGAAGCCTCGTAGATGCGTAGGCTCGACGGAGCATCTCAAGGAGCGGAAGCACCGGCTTGGCCGACGCTGGAGCGGACGACATAGTGGCAGCGCTTCTCGAGCTCGAGGACGTCACGGCACGGTATGGCCCTGTACAGGCGCTCCACGGCGTATCGCTCGCGGTCGACGAGGGACAGATCGCGGCCGTGCTCGGGGCGAACGGCGCCGGCAAGACGACGACGCTGCGTGCGATCTCCGGCACCGTGCGGCGAGACGGCCAGCTGCGGTTCGCCGGCAAGCGGCTCGGGCGCGCCGGCCCGGACGGTGTCGCGCGCCTCGGCATCGCGCACGTGCCGGAGGGTCGCGGTACCTTCGCGGAGCTCACGGTGTGGGACAACCTGCGCCTCGGCGGCTACACGCGGCGCGGGCCCCTGAAGGACGACTTCGCTCGCATCCAGACGTATTTCCCGTGGCTCGAGGAACGGCGCAACCAGCAGGCCGGCACGCTCAGCGGCGGCGAGCAGCAAATGCTCGCACTCGCGCGCGCATTCATGCAACGCTCACGCCTCATGCTTCTCGACGAGCCGTCGCTCGGTCTCGCGCCGCTGCTCGTGACCGAGATCTTCCGGATCGTCAAGGAGCTGAACGAGAACGAAGGCCTGACCGTGCTCGTGGTCGAGCAGAACGCGCACATCGCGCTGCAGCTCGCGCAGACCGCGTACGTGCTGGAGGTCGGCCGCGTGGCGCTTGCTGGGCCGAGCGCAGAACTGCAGCAACACGAGTCCGTCCGCCGGAGCTACCTGGGGTACTGATGCTCGGTCTCGCCAAGCGAAAGACCGCAGTCAGCACGGGCCTCTCGGTTCCGGTTCTGCTGCTGTTGCTCGCCGGTGCGATCTTCCTCGTGATTGGCAGCCTCTCGAGCAGCATCTTCGCGCAGCAGACGGTCGCCGGCCTCGCGCAGGGAGCGATCTTCGGCAGCCTCGCGCTCGCGCTCGTGTTGATCTACCGCGCGACGGAGGTGATCAACTTCGCCCAGGGCGAGCTCGCGATGGCGACGACGTACATCGCGTACCAGCTCACGTTGTGGGGCGTGTCGTACTGGCTTGCGTTCTTCCTGACGCTGGTGATCGCGTTCGCACTCGGGGTCGTCATCCAGGTCGTCGTCATCCGACCTGTCCAGCATTCCGTGATCGCGGTCGTCATCATCACGGTCGGTCTCTTCATCCTCATCGACGGGCTCGTCACCTGGAAATGGGGCGCCGATCTGAAGTTCATGCCCGCGCCGTTTGGGAACGCCGTCTATCACGCGGGCAGCGTCGCGTTCTCGCGTCAGGACCTCGGCACGCTCATCGTGACGATCTTCTCGGTAATCCTGCTGTGGCTGCTCTTCCAGTTCACGAAGCTCGGCCTCGCGATGCGCGCCGCCGCGCTTCGCCCGGCAGCAGCCTCGCTCGTCGGCGTCCGCGTCAACCGGATGCTCGCGCTCGGCTGGGGGCTCGCCGCCGTACTTGGTGCGGTGTCCGGGCTGATGACGGAGCCGACGCAGTTCCTGCAGCCGACGATGATGCAAGCGATCCTGCTCTACGCGTTCGCAGCCGCAGTGCTCGGCGGGCTCGAGAGCCCCGCCGGAGCCGTGATCGGCGGCCTCTTCATCGGCGTCTTCCTCAATCTCATTGGCCAGTACATCGGCTTCGCAACGCCGGAGCTACGCCTCCCGATGGCGTTCGCCGTGCTGCTGCTCGTGCTCCTCGTCAAGCCGAACGGGCTCTTCGGGCGAAGGCAGGTGCGACGCGTATGAAACTCGTTCCGATCGGCGTTGTGGTCGCCGTGCTTGTCGCCCTGCCGTTTCTGATCAGCGGCTATCACCAAGGGCTCGCGACGTACGTCGCTATCTACTTCATCGCGATCCTCGGCCTCAACATCCTCACTGGCTACACCGGCCAGATCTCGATCGGGCACGGTGCGTTCATGGCGATCGGCGGCTATACGACCGTGCTGCTCTCGGCTGACCAGCACTGGAATCTCCTCGCGACGCTGCCTGCATCGCTCGGGATCTCGTTCGTCTGCGGGTTGATCGTCGGCGTTCCGGCTCTTCGTCTGTCCGGTGTGTATCTCGCGCTCGCGACGTTCGCACTCGCCGTCTCGGTGCCGCAGTTTCCGCTCAAGTTCTCGAAGTTCCTCGGAGGCAGCAACGGCATCCACGCCGCGCAGACGAAGTCCCACCTCTGGCTCTACGTCGTCGGCTGGAGCTGTTCGGCACTTGCGTTCGCCGCCGCCTGGCTTCTGCTGCGCGGACGGATCGGGCGCGCCTTCCGCGCCGTCCGCGACAGTGAGCTCGCAGCTGTGTCGTCGGGGGTCTCGTTGCCGATCTACAAGACGCTCGCCTTCGGCGTCTCCGCGGCGTTCGCCGGCGTCGCCGGCTCTCTGCTCGTGCTCGTCACGAACGGCTATGCGCAACCGGGCGAGTTTGGCGTGCTGCTCTCGCTCGAGATCCTGATCGGGGCGGCGGTGGCCGGGCTCGGCTCGCTGTGGGGGGTCATCGTCGGAGCCGTCTTCATCGGCCTCCTGCCCTCCGTAGCCCCGGACGTTCCGCTGATCGGTTCTGCGCACGGCCAGGACGTCGTCTTCGGACTCATCGTGGTCCTGATCATGCTTCTGCTGCCGAACGGCTTCGCCGGCTTCCTTCGACGCTTTGAACCGAGAGTCAAAACCACTATCAAATCGGATCCGAAGACGTCATAATCGACACCCCTGCCTTTCGTCTCGAAACCGGGGCTCAACCATGCGTAGGAGGGTTCGGATGGGTATGAACAGGAGGGTCCTGGCGGTCCTCGCCGGGGCCGCAATCGTCGCCGGCATCGCGGTCACAGCCGCTTTCGGCGCCCACCGGGCAACGCCTGGTGTCAGCGCTTCGACGATCACGATCGGCGGCACGTTCCCGCTCACCGGGCCGGCGTCGCTCTACAAGACGATTCCTGCGGCGGAGAGTGCGTACTTCGCCTACGTCAACGATCACGGCGGCGTCAACGGCCGGAAGATCGACTTCAAAGTCCTCGACGACGGCTACGACCCGTCGAAGACGGTGCCGCTGACGCAGCAGCTCGTCGAGCAGGACAAAGTGTTCGCAATCTTCGGCAGCCTCGGCACCGCGCCGAACCTGAGCATCTGGTCGTACCTGAACACCCACAAGGTGCCGCAGGTGCTGGTCGCGACGGGCGATTCGTACTGGGGCTTCAGCCACAAGGCGTACCCGTGGACGATCGGCTACCAGCCGGACTACCCGGGCGAGGCCAAGATCTACGGCCAGTATCTCGACGCGAACATGCCGACGGCCAAGATCGGCGTGCTGTACCAGAACGATGCGTACGGCAAGAACTACTACGCGGGTCTCCGTGTCGGCCTCGGAGCGAAGAAGAGCAACATCGTCAGCGCGCAGTCGTACGACGCGAGCTCGACGAGCGTCGTCCAGCAAGTCCTGGCACTGAAGGCGTCCGGAGCGAATGTGTTCGTCGTGTTCGCTCTGCCGACTCAGACGATCGGGGCACTCGTGACCGCGACGAAGGTCGGTTGGACGCCCAACGCGACGATCATCAACAACGTCTCGGCCAACCCGGTCTTTCTTAAGATCGCGGCAGCGAACGGTGGGAACGTCGACGGCGTGCTCTCGACCAACTACCTCAACCTCGTCACCACGACGGACAAAAACACGGCGGGAGCAAAGCTCGCGACCGCGATCATCTCGAAGTACGCGTCCGCCCTCGACCTGAACGACTCGAACGTCGTCTACGGGTTGGGCGCCGCGTGGACCATGACCTACGCGCTCAAGAAGGCCGGTAAGAATCCGACGCGGGCCGGCTTGATGAAGGCGCTCAAGAGCCTCAACGTTGCCGATCCCTTCTCGTATCCGGGGATGAAGCTGCAGACGTCGGCGACGGACAACTTCCCGAGCGAGCAGCTCGTCTTCATCAAGTGGGGCGGCGGCGCGGCCGGGCAGTGGGCGCCGTTCGGCAAGATCTATAACCACGTCAGGTAGGACGGCGGACGTTGTCGTGATCGGTGGCGGCGCCCTCGGCGCCGCCACCGCCTACCACCTGCGCAGGCTCGGCGTGCAGGACGTCGTGTTACTCGAACGCGATGCGCTCGGTTCCGGCTCGACGAGCAAGGCGGCAGGCGGCATTCGCGCGCAGTTCGCGGATGAGCTGAATATCCGCATCGCGTTGCGTTCGCTCGACGAGTTCGAGAGCTTCGGCGAAGAGATCTCGTTCCGGCAGCACGGCTACCTCTTCTTGCTCGACCGGTTGGAGGACGTCGCGACATTCCGCGCCGCGCTCGCACTGCAGCAGTCGCTCGGCGTGCAGTCGCGCGAGCTGACGCCGGCGCAGGCGGCGGAGATCGTGCCGCAACTCGAGATAGGCGATCTGCTCGCAGCGACGTACTGCGAGCGCGACGGTTATGCGACGCCGGAGGCGGTCGTGCAGCACTACGCGCGCGAATCGGACGCGACGATCCTTCAGGGCTGCGCCGCGACGGGGATTCGCGTGCAGCAAGATCGCATCGTCGGCGTCGAGACCTCAGCGGGGCGAATCGACACCGACACGGTCGTCTGTTGCGCGGGCGTGTGGTCGCGCGACGTTGGTGCGCTCGCTGGTGTCCCGCTCCCTGTTGAGGGCGAGGCGCGGTCGATGTGGTTCACACCGGAGGACGGCGGCCTCCCGGAGCGGGTACCGCTGACGATCGATTTCTCTACCGGCTTCTACTTCCACCGCGAAGGTCCGGGGCTCGCGTTCGGCGGGCGCGAACGGGCGCTCGAAGACGTCGCCGTCGCCGCTGCGCGCCGCTTGCCCGTGCTCGCGGACCTACCCGTGCAGAGCTCCTGGTGGGGCTGGTACGACGTCAGCCCGGACTGGAACGCGCTCGTCGGTGAAGCGCGAGAGGTCTCACGGTTCCTGTACGCGACCGGGTTCTCGGGGCACGGCTTTCAGCAAGCGCCCGCGGTCGGCGAGCACCTGGCGGAGCTCGTTGTCGGCCGGGAGCCGACGCTCGACCTGTCGCCGTTCTCCGCGGAGCGGTTCGCGGCGGGTGCCGAGCGGCCCGAGACGTTCGTGGTTTAGCTCGGCCAGCGCGCGAGCGACGGACGCAGGTCGAGCGTACCGCCGTTACGGCATTCCGCCGACCAGTACGCCGGGGTCTTGGTGCGCCGCTGCGGGTACATCTGCGTCGCATAGAACGAGGCGATCGCCTGCGACTCGGCGAGCGAGGCACCGAGCTTCGAGGCAACGAACCAGATCGACTGCATGCCGTAGCACTCGACCTTGGCCTCGTTGCGATAGCCGAGCAGGTGGTACGACTCGTGCGAGACGGTCGCGAGCGCCATCGCCGTGTCGGAGTCCTTGATCAGGCACGCGCTGTCGGTGCAGGAGCGTGGGTCGAAGCTCGCCGGCGCGGCGTGGAAGGCGGCGAGCTCGGTGCAGAGCTGCGGGAGCATGAGGAAGTAGCCGGCAGGACGCGTACCAATGAAGAGCGTGATGCCGAGAATGCCGTAGCCGGTCGGGACGCCAAGCGGTCCGCAGCGAACCTGCGGGTGCAGGCCGGTGAGCCGCGCTGCGACCTGCTCCGCAATCTGCTCCTCATAGGTCGCAGGACGGGCGAGGAGCCGCGCGTCACTCGGCCGGAGCGGCCGCAGCGTGGCGTGTGCAGCGGTCGCGCAGAGCGCAGCCAGCACGACGGCCGCTGCGAAGAGGGAGACCCGCATCGGTCATCTATCGGCAAAGAGGGCCGGATCCGTGACCGGTGCCTGGCAGGCGAAGCGCTCACAGACGTAAACGGCTGTTTTCCCGTCGATGAGCGTTTTACCCTCGAGCAGCGGCACGCCGTCCATGGGGCCGAATGCGACGACCGCGTTCGGATCGAACCCACGAAGCGCCGCACGGGCCACGTCGCTCTGCGGATCGCCGACAATGGCGAGCTCACGCGGCGGCGAGAGGTGGAGGTCGAGCGCGCACAGCGCCCAGCCGAAGCCTTGCGGCGCGCGCGGGATCACGTCCCGCATCAGACGCAGCACGCCGACGGCGCGTTGCTCGAGCTCGTCGTCGCCCCAGATGCGCGCGAGTCGAATCAGGACGAAGGCGAGCATCGAGTTGCCCGACGGCGTCGGATTGTCGTCGAGGTCCTTCTGTCGCGCGACGAGCGCTTCGCCGTCGGCGGGAGCGAGGAAGAAGCCGCCGTTCTCCTCGTCGGCGAAGAGATCGATCGCGAGGTGCGCGAGCCGGTACGACTCGTGCAGCCACCGCGCATCGCCGGTCGCCACGTGGAGCTCGTAGAGGCCGTGCGCGACGTTCGCGTAGTCCTCGAGGTAGCCCGTCCCTTTTGCAACACCGCCCCGCCATGTTCGGTGCAGCCGATCGCCGTCGGCGAGCGGACCGAGCAGGAACTCCGCGAGCTCGCGTGCGGCGTCGAGCCAGTCGTCGCGCTCGAGCCTCCGCCCTGCTTCTGCGAGCGCCGCGAGCATCAGGCCGTTCCAGGCGGCGATCGCCTTGTCGTCGCGGAGCGGCTGCGGCCGTTGCTTCCTCGTCGCCAGAAGGCGCGCGCGCTCGTCATCTGAAAGCTCGCCGCGCAGGATGTACTGGCCGTGCTCGAACGGAAGTAGGAGCTCGTCGCGGTCGATCTCGTCCGGCGTCCACGTAAAGGTCAGGCCTTCGACGCCGTCCGTGTCGGCGTCCTGCGCAGATGCGAAACCGCCACCTTCGAGCTGGAGCTCTCGCAGGGTGTACTCGACCGTCTGTTCGACAACGCGCCGGTAGCGGTCATCCCCGGTCACGAGCCACCCGTGCAAGTACGCAGGGATGAGCAGCGCGTTGTCGTAAAGCATCTTCTCGAAGTGCGGCACGAGCCATTGCTCGTCGACGGAGTAGCGGTGGAAACCGCCGCCGACGAGGTCGTACATGCCGCCGGCCGCCATGCCGTCGAGCGTGCCTCGCGCCAGATCGAGCGCGCCAGCGCGGAGCAGGAACTCGATCGTCGACGCGGGCGGAAACTTCGGTGCGCGACCGAAGCCGCCCCAGCGCTCGTCGAACTGCGCGCGCAGCACACGCACTGCCTCGCTTAGGAGCTCCTCGTTCAGCGGCTCGCTCGACGGTTGAAGTTGCGCGGTGCGCCGGAGCGCGTCAACGAGCGCGTCCGCCTGCTTCGCGACGTCCTCGCGCTGGATCCGATAAGCCTCCGCAATCGCGACGAGCACCTGCCTGAACGCCGGCATCCCGTGCCGGGGCTCCGGCGGGTAGTACGTGCCGCCGAAGAACGGCTCCCCGCCGGGCGTGAGAAACACCGTCATTGGCCAGCCGCCGTGACCGCTGAGCGCGACGACGGCATCCATGTAGACCGCGTCGACATCCGGACGCTCTTCCCGGTCGACCTTGACGCTCACATAAAGCTCGTTCATGAGCTTCGCGGTTTCGGCGTCCTCGAACGACTCGCGCTCCATCACGTGGCACCAGTGGCATGCGCTGTAGCCCACCGAGAGCAGAACCGGCTTGTCCTCGGCGTGAGCTTTGGCGAACGCCTCGTCACCCCACGGGTACCAGTCGACCGGATTGGCGGCGTGCTGGAGGAGGTACGGGCTCGTTTCGTGGGCGAGGCGGTTCACGTTGGTGAGATCATTCCTGACGTGAGCTACGACGAGTTAGAGGTCGGCGCGATCTACCGCAGCCGCTTCGGGCGAACGGTGCTCGAGGCCGACAACGTCTGGTTCACACTCCTGACGCTGAACACGAACCCGATCCACTTCGACGCAGAGTACGCAGCGTCGACCGAGTGGAAGCGCCCGCTCGTCGACTCGACGTTCACGCTTGCCCTCGTGACGGGCCTCACGGTCGTCGACGTCTCCGAGCGAGGAGTGAATCTCGGCTGGCGCGAGGTGCAGCTGCCGGCGCCGGTGTTCGCCGGCGACACGCTGCGCGCGGAGACGGAGATCCTCGAGAAGCGGGAGTCGAAGTCGCGCCGCGGCCAGGGCATCGTGACCGTCCGCACCCGCGGCCTGAACCAGCGCGACGAGGTCGTGATCGAGTTCGAGCGCTCGATCATGATGCCGCTTGCTTGAAACCGAGCGGCTCGTGCTGCGCAAGCCGCGGCTCGACGACGTCGACAGAGTGCTCGAGTACTTCTCCGATCCGGTCGCGATGGAGTTCATCGACGAGCCGACGGACAAGCCGGCTGACGCGCAAGCGGCGATCGAGCGCTGGCTCGGTCGGTGGGAGGCGGACGGCCTGGGCTTCTTCGCTGTCGATCGTCGCGAGGACGGCGTGATGATCGGCCGGATTGGCTTGCTCGTGTGGGATACGACTACGTGGGAGACGTCGACGCTCTCGGAGTCGGGCGAGCGCGGCCAAGTCGAGCTCGGCTGGTCGCTCGCGCAGGCGCACTGGGGTCGCGGCTATGCGACCGAGGCGGCGCAAGCCGCACGAGCGTGGGCATACGAGCAGGGTGTTGCCTCGCTGATCTCGCTGATCCATCCAGACAATGTCGCTCGATCCGCGTCGCGGAGAAGCTCGACGCCGCTCCGACGGACACGATCCAAGCAGGCGGGAAGCCGGCCGTCATCTGGCGACATCCACAGCAGCTTTCCTGACGTTTCGGTAGACCCTGGACAGTCCAGGGTTACGGCTCCGTCAGGCCTTCGTCACGGCCAGTTGCCGGCGCGATAGACATAGCCCTCGAGCTTCCGGCCGAGCAGGCTCTCGAGCCACTGCGAGATCGCGATCAGTCCGTCGAGGTCGACGCCCGTGCGGATCCCCTCGCCCTCGAGGAGATAGACGACGTCCTCGGTCGCGACGTTGCCGGTAGCGCGCGGGGCGTACGGGCAGCCGCCGAGCCCGCCGATCGACGCGTCGAGCACGCGCGCGCCCGCCTCGAGCGCCGCGAGGCAGTTTGCGTAGCCGGTGTTGCGCGTGTTGTGCCCATGGAAGCCCTGCGCCCCGGTCTGCGCGACGAGCGCCCGCACGGTCGACGGCGTCGCGACGCCGATCGTGTCTGCGAGCACGACCTCTGCGCGGCCGGCGAAGCGCCCGGCTAACTCGGCGACGACGCCCGGATCGACGCGCCCCTCGAACGGGCAGCCGAAGCAGACGGAAATCGTCACCGTCGCCGGCACGGCGCCGGCCCGAGCAAGGATCGCCTCGACCCGCGCAACCGCCTCCTCGAGCGACGCATTCCCGTTCTCGCGATTGAACGACTCCGTCGCGGCGAAGGTGACGTTCACACGGTCGAGCCGGCTCGGCGCGAACCGCTCCCACCCACGCTCGTTCAGCACGAGCCCGGAATACTCGACACCGTCGCGCCGCTCGATCCCCGCGACCACGTCCTCCGCGCCCGCCATCTGCGGCACGCGGTCGTCGCGGACAAAGCTGACCGCCTCGACACGCGGCAGTCCTGCTGCGGCGAGCCGGTTCACGAGCTCGGCGCGCATCGCCGGCTCAAACGCCTCCGACTCGTTCTGCAGCCCGTCGCGCGGTCCGACGTCACACAGCGTTATGTCCACGCGCGAAGCCTATTTCCCGCGGCGGGTGTGTGAGCGGAGCCGCGTCCGCTCACACACCGCCGCAGCTTTTGCGCCTAGAGGGGCGAGGGAGGAATCACCGCGCCGATCGGGACCGTGGCGTGCTGCGCGCGCACGTCGCGGCCCAACCAGTACCCGATCAGCCCGATCCCGACGATGACACCGAGCGTGCCGAGCGTCAGCGCCTCGAACTGGCCCTGGCCCACGCCCCACGAGCCCTTGAACCCGTAGCCGACGTGGAACAGACGCTCGAGCGTGTCCGGGAACACCGCGACCCACGAGCCCAGCAGGATCCAGCCCGTCACGAGGACCGTGGACGCCCAGATGCCGGCCATCCCCCACGGGTGCACGTACGGTCTCGGCACGTCAGGGTGCGAGTAGCGCAGCTTCAGCACCGCCGGGAAGATCCATAGATAGGAAAGCAGCGTCGTCGAGATCGCAATGTCGAGCACGACCGTGAACGCAGACGCGGTGCTCGCGTTCTTGAGCAGGTAGATCGCGACGATCGAGAACACGGACGCCGTGATGCCCGAAAGAACGTTCACGCGCACCGGCGTCCCGAGCCGCTTGTTGAAGACGCCGAAGAACGGGATGAACGCGCCATCGTACGACGCGACAGCTTGGATGCGGTCGGAGCCGATCATCCACACAGCGCCTGAGGTGACGAGTGCTCCGACGAAGCACAGCGTCATCACGACGAGCAGTGCATGTGCGGCGCCCCCGTAGACGCCATGGAACGTCAATGTGACGGCGTCGATGAAGCCCCCGATCCCCGTCACCTGCTTCGCGGGCAGCACGAGCAAGATGCAGAAGATCGGGATCACGTACATCAGCACGCCCGCGATGCCGCTGCGGAGCACGGAAAGGGGCACATCCTTCTGCGGGTTCTCCATCTCCTCCGCCGCGCCGTTCTGCAACTCGAAGCCGACGTAGTTGAAGAGGAGCAGCGGCACGAGCCCGAAGAAGATGGCGCGCGTCGGGCTGATCTGCGAGGTCTGGAAGCCCGCGACGCCGTGCTTGATCCCGTAGATGATCACCGTGAGCGAGAAGAAGCCGAGCACGATGACCCTCAGGATGGCGCCGAAGTTCGGAATCCACTTACCGTGGCGCAACGAGATGATCGCGACGCCGATCGAGATCCAAATGAAGAGCAGTTTGAAGATGTAGTCGCCGACTGTGGCGGTACCGATCTTGAAGATGTTGGCCCTCCATGCGTCCGTGGCGATGAACGCGAGCGAGCCGCCGACCCAGAGCGGGTTGGTGACCCAGTAGAGGATTGCGGCGATGCCGCCGTGGAGGCGGCCGAAGGCCATCTTCGTCCACTCGTACGGGCCCCCTTCTTCGGTGAACGCTGACCCGACCTCCGACATCAGGAGCATGTAGGGCGCAACGAAGATCACCGCCAATACGACGAGCCAGAGGAAGCCCTGGGGGCCGTTCTTCGCCACCGAGCCGAGCGTGTCGAGTCCGACAAAGGCGCAGATTGTGAAGCCCACCATGTCCAACCGGCGCAGCGACTTGATGAGCTTGGCTTTCTCCGCCAGCGCGAACGCTGTCGTCTCTTCCATTGCTATTGCATTCGTTGCCATGCTTCGCTCAGCACCTCCCCGAGGGTTCCGGTGATTTGGTCGAACTCGTGTTGCGTTGCGATCAACGGAGGTGAAATCTGGACGACCGGATCGCCACGGTCGTCCGACCTGCAGATGAGACCCCTCTCGAACAGCTGCGGCGAGAGGAAGCCGCGGAGGAGTGTCTCACATTCATCGGGCGTGAACGTCTCACGCGTCTCTTTGTTCTTCACCAGCTCGATCGCGTAGAAGTAGCCCGTCCCGCGGATGTCGCCGACGATCGGCAGGTCGAGCAGCTGCTCGAGCGTTGCGCGGAATGCGTCGCCGTTGTCGCGCACGTTCTCGACGATCCGCTCTCGCTTCATGATCTCGATGTTCTTCAGCGCGATCGCGCACTGCACCGGATGCCCGCCGAACGTGATGCCGTGCGCGTACATCGCAGACTCGTTCATGAACGGCTCGATGACGTGATCGGCCGCGATCACACAGCCGATCGACGCGTACGCGGACGAAAGCCCTTTCGCCGACGTGATCATGTCCGGCTTGATGTCGTACTTCACCGAGCCGAACCACTCACCGATGCGGCCGAAGCCGGTGATCACCTCGTCGGCGCAAAGCAGGATCCCGTAGCGGTCGCAGATCTCGCGCACGCCACGCCAATAGCCTTGCGGCGGCGTGAAGGAGCCACCGGCGTTCTGCACCGGCTCCATGATCACCATCGCCACGGTCTCGGGACCAGCCTGCTCGATGGACGAATCGAGATCCTCCAGCAGGAAGGCCGTGAACTCCTCTTCCGTCTCGTCGGGCGGGCGGTGGTAGCGGTTCGTGTTCCGCACGTGGATCGTGTCGGGCACGAGCGGCTCGAACGGCGCCCGGAGCGCGGGGATGCCGTTGATCGAAAGCGCGCCCATCGTCGTGCCGTGGTATGCGGTGCGCCGCGCCACGGCCTTCCAGCGGCGCTCGCCGCGTGCCGAATGGAACTGGCGCGCGAGCTTCCAGGCAGACTCGACCGCCTCGGAGCCGCCTGAGACGAAGAAGACGCGGTTCAAGTTTCCCGGAGCGAGCGACGCCACTTCCTGTGCCAGCTCGATCGCGCGCGGGTGCGCATACGACCAGTTGGTGTAGAACGGCAGCTCGCGCATCTGCTCGAGCGCCGCCTGGCCCATCTCCTCGCCGTACGAATAGCCGACCTGAACGGCAAAGAGGCCGGCGAGCGCGTCGAGGTAGCGCCGGCCCTCAATGTCCTCGAGGTAGCAGCCCTCGCCGCGGACGATGATCGGCGGGTCGTGCCCCGCCATGCGCGTGAAGTGCAGCCAAAGATGGTCGCGTGCGGCCTGCTGAAGCTCCTTGGTGCTCATGCTCGTCGT
>PLZU01000020.1 GCA_003152275.1 Actinomycetota bacterium | reverse complement strand
GACAAGGTGACGCTCGGGCGCGGCACCGTCACCGTCCGCTTCGAGTCTGGAACTGACACTCGCTAGTTTTAGAAGATGAGTGGAGCGGCGGAGACTCTGGTAATCGGGGCTTCGACCCAGTTGGAGCGAAAGGCGCGCCAACGAACATCCCAGCGTCGATCGAAACGCAATGGCTACAACGACTCTCAGCAGGATCGCGGCTTGGATGCCGAACCCACTTCCACAAGCTGGTAAACGATCAGTGGCGGCTAAACGCTTTGATCCGGCTACAGGCGGCTCGCAACCCGGAGGTCGGATGAGAGCAGGATCACATTTCTGTGGGAGAGCGTGATCGAGGCCCTAATTCGTGTCCTTGCGCGCAGCCGCCCCAAACGCGACAAGAAAGCCTTGCCACCGCAGTTGGCTTGACTCGCGCTTCTGCCGTAAGTCACCCACGATTGACGTGAGCATCGACGCTGGCGAGGCTGCAAGATCTACAAGTCCGCCGATCACTGTCTTACCAATGCTCACGTAGTAGGTCTTCGGATCCAGATACTTGAGAAACAGGCGGTCCTGGCTCTTCTGGATCCCAGCCTGTACCTCGGCCTTCATCTCGTCGACTTCCCGCACGTCGGTCTCCGGAGCTACGCCGACGACCCACTCCCGGAAGTTCCTAAGGTGCTTGTTGTCGCGCGCCTCGTCGATCACCGGGTGGTAAGGGCCGTATCTCCCAAGGTAGTTCGGCAGACGGTCGACGACTAGGATCTGCGCCAATGCATCCGTTGGCTTTTGGCTCGCAGGCGGCGCTGAAAGGGTCACTTCGGCTCTCATAAGATGGCGGCATGGTCGAGCGCCTACCTGATGTTGGAGGATTCGGCGGGGAGGCTGGCTACTCGCGCGCTGTTCGGAACGGGCGCGTGATTGCCGTTAGCGCCACGGCAGCGCTCGAGCGTGGGGTTATTCAGCATGCGGGTGACGCGTACGCGCAGACGCGGCTGGTGCTCGATCGGGCGATCGCTGCCGTCCGTGAGCTCGGTGCAGACGTCCCTGACGTTGTGCGGACTCGGCTCCTTCTTGCTCCCGAGTGTGACTGGCGTGAGGTTGTACGTGCGCATAAGGAGACGTTTGCGGATGTGCCACCTGCGAACACGACGTATTACGTCGGTGGCTTGATTCCGCCGGGCGCGCTTGTTGAGGTCGAGCTCGATGCGCTTGCTCCCGACTGACGCCACGGCATCAAATGACTTGCGCCTCGGTTTCGCTGATGGGCGCCGCAAACCGGGAGGCGCTAACGGATTCGGTCCACGGCGGACACTCCTCGCCTCGGAACGCTTTTGCGATCATTGCGCCGACGACTGGGGCGACCATGAAGCCGTGGCCACTGAACCCGGCTGCGACCCAGAGACCGTCGTCCAGCATGTCGACGATCGGCCTGCCGTCAGGTGTCATGTCGTAGTAGCCCGGGGCGATGATCGGCAACGGTACGTACTCGAGGACCGGGAGCAGGTCGACCACTACATCGCGGATTCGTCGACGCCAATGACCCTGGTCGATGTCCGGTTCACCAGCCGCGTGAAGGTCGCTGGCGAGCACTCGCCCGTCGGCGAGGTGTTTTGCTGCAAACCCGAGATCGACGGCGATCGCGAGCGGCTCGATTAGGCGCTCCTGGATGTGCTCGCTGTAGAACAGGTAGCGCGCTTCCTGAACGATGGGTAGGTCGTGCCCCAGTGGCGAGAGGAGTGAAACCGAGTCGCTGCCGGCGGCGACGACGACGGCGTCTGTGTTGTATGAGGTGCCGTCTTCGAGGTTGAGTGTCCAGCTGCTTCCGTTGCGGCTGATGCGGCGGACGCCTGTTATCTCGATCCGGCCTCCCTGGCGCGCGACGATCTCGGCGAAGGCCTCAACGACCGCCTGCGGCCGGTCGAAGTACCCGTCTTCGGCGCAGTACGCGGCTCCGACGACCAGGTCGGTGTTGAGCGATGGGATCAACGCTGCGGCCTCGTCGGGCTCCAGCAGTTGCGACGGGACTCCTGCTTCGTGCTGCACGACCAGGTTCTTCTGGAACTGCGTTAACGAGCGATCCTCGGTCGCGAGGAAGACATAGCCACAGCGCTCGAGCCGTGCGCGAGCGACCGTCTCGTACCGGCTCGGGAAATCGCTATAGAAGGCGGACGATTCACGTGCCATCAGGCAGTTGGCGCGTGTTCCCCACTGCTGGCGAACCCCTCCCGGCTGCACGCCAGACGCTCCAGCGCCGACTCCGGCCCGCTCGAAGACGGTTGCGTCAACTCCGGATTCGAGTAAGTGGAGAGCAACGGAGAGCCCGACTACCCCGCCACCGATGACGCTGCAACGCCGGCCGGTTGGGTCCGAACTGGCCTTGCGTCCCATCTCGCCCGACAGTATATTCAACATCCTGTTCATGACGTTGAACAGCTCAGACCGGCGGAGCGCTGATGCGCGTGCGTCGGCGAGTCGTGTCCTGTCCTTTGCTGCAGGAAAGGGTGTGCGTATGCATCTCACCCGCTCGAATTCCCGGCGCCGACTTCCTCGGGTGATCGTGGGACTCGCGCTTCTTGGACTGCTGATGTCAACGGCGGCAGTCGCTTCTGTTGCGCATCACAGTAAGGCGGCCGCGTCGGGCGTTCTTCGGATCGTGGTTACTCAGCCTCCGGACTCGTTCGATCCGGCTGTTCTCTCAGACAACCGCTCGATCGAGCTCGCGCAGAACGCATTCGACGGCCTCGTTGACGTCAACAACCAGATGAAGGTCGTGCCTGCAGTCGCGTCCAGCTGGAAGGTGAGCGGCGGCGGCAAGGTCTACACGTTCACGTTGCGGCAGAACGTTCGCTTCCAGAACGGCGACCCAGTGGTGGCGCAGGATTTCGTCGATGAGTTCAATCGGGCGCTTGCGCCCGCGACGGCGAGCCCGGATAGTTTCTTCCTCACTGACATCGCTGGCGCGGATGCCGTGACTAAGGGCAAGGCTAAAACCGCGAGCGGAGTAAAGGCGATCGGCAAGTACACGCTGCGCGTCACGTTGACGCATCCGGCAGGCTACTTCCCGTCGCTTGTCAGCCGCTGGCCGGCGTGGGTGGTCGATCCAAAGGTAGTCGCCAAGAACCCGAAGAACTGGGCGGTTCCTGGCAACAACGCGGGCACGGGCCCCTTCCCTTTGTCGAAGGCGGTCGGTGATACGCAGTTTACGTTCACCGCGAATCCGAACTACTTCGGTGGTAAGCCGAAGCTCCGCGGCGTCCAGGTAACGGTGCTTCCGTCTTCGGCTGCTGCCGTCGCGCGCTACCAGTCAGGAGACTTCGACGCGGTCGTCAATCTGGACGCTGCCGCGATCCAAGTCGTGAACTCCAACTCGACGCTGAAGGCGCAGTTCCACTCGAAACCACTCCTGCGAACGGTGTGGCTCGGGATGGGCTACGACAAGCCGCCGTTCAATAATCTGAAGGTCCGGCAGGCGTTCAATCACGCGATCGATCGCACCGCGCTGATCAACGTCGCCGCGGCTGGGCAGGCAACGCCCGGATCGGGATGGCTTCCGCCGGGACTGCCGGGAAGCATCGCTGGCACACAGAAGCCGTACTCCTACGATCCGGCCCTGGCCAAGCAGCTGCTCTCCCAGGCCGGTTACCCGAACGGGCAAGGCTTTCCGGCCGTTGATCTCTACTACACGCTCGGTACGGGTGAGTACGAGCAGGCATTCGAGTTCATCCAAAACCAGCTGCAGCAAAACCTCGGAGTCACGATCGGTCTCAAACCGATGCCGGCAAATGGCTTCAACGCGATGATGGGCAACGCCTCGCAGCGGCCCGTCTTCTACGCGTACTCCTTCGGGCTTGACTATCCCGACGCGCAGGAGCAAACCACGTACCTCGGGATCACTGGCGCCGGTTACAACTTCGAGAACTACTCGAATCCGAAGTACGACGCACTGGTGAATAGCGCCAACGCAAGCGCAAATCAGGCGAAACGGGCCGCTCTCTATGCCGCTTCCGAGAAGCTCCGCTACAACCAGGCGGTCGACATCGTCCTGTACTACCCAAACACGACCTGGCTCGTGAAGCCGTACGTGCACGGCTTCGGCGAATCGCCGCTTTACACGAAGAAGTGGATCGGCGTTTCTCTGACTAAGTGAGAAGCGAGTAGCGGGGCCGCGCCGATCGGGAGCGCGGCCCCGTGCCGGACGGAGGCGACGAGTGGCTGCCTACATCATCAGACGGATCCTCGCACTGATTCCGATCTGGATCGGGGTCTCCTTCATCGCCTTCGTGCTCGTGCACGCGATACCCGGCGGGCCCTTCGACACCGGCGCGATCCGCTCACGACAGGCGACCGAAAACCTGCTCCACGTCTACCACCTCGACAAGCCGCTGTTCGAGCAGTACATCCTCTACATCTGGCAGGTACTACACGGCGACCTCGGGCAGTCGATGGTCAACCGCGGACTGAGCGTCAGCGCGGTGATCAAGGGCCGTTTCCCCACCTCCGCCGAGCTTGGCGCGGCAGCCCTCGCCGTCTCTCTTTGCGTCGGTATCCCCGCGGGGATCATCTCGGCGGCACGCCGCAACAGCTGGCTCGACCACCTTGTGATGTTCACGGCAACAGCGGGCTACGCGATACCCAATTTCGTTTTTGCGCTCGTCCTTATTCTCGTTTTCGGGTTGTCGCTGCACCTCTTGCCACTCGGTGGCTGGGGCACGCTCAGCGATGTTCCACTGCCCGCGATAGCGCTCGGGCTTCCCTGGGCGGGACTGGTTGCCCGCATGACGCGGGCGTCGATGCTCGAGGCCCTGAATCGTGACTACATGCGGACCGCGTATGCCAAGGGTCTATCGCCCTTCGCTGCGCTGATGCGACACGCGTTCCGGAACGCCCTGATTCCGCTCACCACATTGGTGGCGCTTCTCGCTGCCGAGGTGATCACTGGGAGCCTGATCATCGAGAACATCTTCGGGATCCCAGGTATTGGCCACTACATGGTCGACAGCATCCTCGGCGCCGACTACACGATGACGCTCGGGTTCATCATGTTCTACGCGACAACGATCTTCATCGCCAACTTCCTCGTCGACCTCAGCTACGGCTGGATTGATCCAAGGATTCGGCTTGCTTAGCGAGGAGGGGACGGTTACGGCTCCTGCCGACGCCGAGTTCTCCGACAGAAGCGTGTCGGAAGTGCGGCGGTCGCCGGCACGGAATGCCTGGCGGCGCTTGCGTGCGAACCGCCTCGCGCTCGTCTCGCTCATTGTGTTCGCAGGCGTCGTCGCAGTTGCCGTCTTTGCCCCGCTGATCACAGGGGCGTCTCCAACGGCGATGGCGAACCTACCGTTGCTGCCGCCGAGCGGTGCTCATCTGATGGGGACAGACAGCCTGGGCCGCGACCTCTGGGCGCGAGTGGCCTACGGCACCCGCATCTCGCTCGCCGTTGGCATCGGTAGCCAGCTCATTGCGGTGGCGATCGGGATGTCCGTCGGCGCGATCGCGGGCTACTACCGCGGCTGGCGGGAGACGATCCTCATGCGCGCGACGGACATCATGCTCGCCCTGCCTTCGTTGCTCTTCGCCTTGCTCCTTTTGGCAGTGCTCGGTGCGAGCGTGCAGGTCGTGATCCTCGCGCTCGGCCTATCGATGTGGCCTTCGATCGCAAGGCTCGAACGCGGCCAGGTCCTACAGGTGATGAACCAGGAGTACGTGCAGGCCGCCTATGCACTCGGGGCCTCCGACCGCCGGGTGATGGTCCGCCACGTCATGCCAAATACCCTCGGCCCGATTGCCGTGCAAGCAACCTTCGGCGTTTCCCAGGCGATCTTTGCCGAGGCGTTCCTCGCGTTTCTCGGCCTCGGCGCGCAGCCGCCGACGCCGAGCTGGGGCCGCCTTCTCACCGAAGGCTACGAATACATCCGCACGTCGCCGCACTTGATCCTCTTTCCCGCGCTCGCGATCTCCGTGACGCTGCTCGCGATCAACTTCATCGGCGACGGCCTTCGCGACGCACTCGACCCTCAAACATCCTGAAAGGAGCCGTGATGGCAGCAGCCAAAGAGACGCGCTACCTCACCGCCTCAACACCGAAAGACGAGGAGATCCGTGTCCCGGTGGCGACGGCAACGGGCGCCAGCGACGGCCCAACGTTGCTCGTCGTCGCAGGCGTACACGGTTCCGAGTACGTGGGCATCGAGGCGACGAAGCGTCTCTTTCAGTGGGTTGTCCCCGAGCGACTGCGCGGGACGCTCATCACCGTCCCGTGTCTCAACCTGCCGGCGTTCTTCGGGCTCGCCGCACACATCAACCCGGTCGACGGACACGACCTTGGACGATCGTTTCCCGGAGACGCCGGCGGCAGCCATAGCGAACGGCTGACAGACCTGGTGTGGAACGCGCTCGTGCAGAAGGCGGACTTTGTCGTCGATGTCCATGGGGGCGATCTGGAGGAAGAGCTTGTCGAGTACTCGCAAGTCAACCTCACCGGTAACACCGCAGTCGACGAAGCGGGAGAAGCCCTCGCGCGCGCACTCGACATGCCGATGTTCCTGAAACGCCCGGAACCGGAGCAACGCGATGCATCTGGCGGCCTCTACGACATGGCATCCGCGAATGGGATTCCTGCTGTTCTCAGCGAGGCAGGCAGCCACGGGATGCTCGACGAGCGGATCGTCGCGATCCACTTTCGAGGGCTCCGCAACGCCCTCCACCACCTAGGGATGTACGACGGCGAGCCAACACGCGAGAACCCCAGCCCGCTCGAGCTTCGTCGTTTCACCGGTATCGCGGCACCTGTCGACGGCTTCTGGAAGCCCTATGTGACCAAGGGCGAGATTGTGCAGAAAGGCCAGCCGGTCGGCGAGATGCAGGATCTCTTCGGCGAGAAGTTGGCCATCGTCGACTCAGACGAGGACGCCGCAATCCTCGGCGTGATCACCATTCCGCCACGTCCGCGCGGATCGATGCTAATCGGCCTCGGAACGATCAACTAGCGACCCGAAAGCGAGGAAGAGGAGATGACAGAGACGAAGCGACCGTGGCCGTGGCGGCTGATCGTGCGCGGCGCATTTCAGGACGGCTGGTCGCTTGCAGACCAGTCGGAGAAGAACCAGGTCTTCCGCGAGTGGATCGAGATCCATAAGAAATGGGAAGATATGGGCTGCCGCCTGATCGCGACCGTCGATGACGAGTTGAGCATGGTCGGCCAGCCTGGCAGCCGACTCTGGAACTTCTACAGCCTCTGGGAAATCCCCGAGCCCGGCATCGTCTACGACCTCCTCAACTTCTTCCGAACCGAGGAAACCGGGAAGCTCCGCCTCGACAAGTACTTCCGCTTCGAAACCGTTGTTGGCAAGCCGATCGTCAGCATGGAGAAAGCCCTCCTCGGAGGGCTTGCCGGGGCGTCCGCGCAGACGTGAACGGGGCCGGTCAGAAGATGAGCGGGGACGTCGTCGTAACAGGCGCCCCAATCCACACCTTCGGAGAGCATCCGGAGACAGTCGAGGCGATCGCGGTCGCCGACGGAGTCGTAGCCGCCACAGGCCAACTCGCTGCGGTCGAGTCGAAGGTCGGACCCGATGCGATTCGGATCATTGCCGACGGAGGAGCGATCCTCCCGGGCTTCTGCGACACGCACATGCATTTCGAGAAGATCGCCGCGGAGCTGCAGATGCTGCAACTCGGCGACGCGACGTCGCTCGACGACGTGCTGACGCTCGTCGGCCAGGCTGCCCACGATGCTGAGACGGGAGACTGGATCCAGTCCTTCGGAGACGACAATGCCTGGGACGAGCATCGCCTCCGCGAAGACCGACTTCCGACCCGTGCCGAACTCGACGAGGCCGCACCCGACCACCCGGTCTATCTCTATCGCGGCCCGGAAGCCGCGGCATTGAATTCGCTCGCAGCCGCGACGCTCGATCAGATGCTCAGCGGTGCAGATGGATGGAATCCTAAGCTCGGCCAACTCCACTCGCCGCTCGCCCGCACACTCCAGGAGCAACTGCCCGCGCCGCATGATCAACTTGGGACGCTCCAGCGTGCCTCACGTCAGCTGCTGGCACTCGGCATCACAACGATCGTCGACCCCGGCCTCCCGGCCGCGTTCGATGCCACCTGGGAGCTGTACACACGGGCTCGCGAGGAAGCACGTGTGCTGCAGCGGGTTTACCTCATGGACCGCCTCGATCACCGACGCGCCTTTGAAGCCGAGATCGAGCGACTCACTCACGCGCGGCCACGAAATATCAGTCAGAACGGCGTGCATGGCTGGGGACTGAAGCTCCTCCTTGATGGTGAGTTCGAGAACGCGTGGATGGGAGAAGGCGAGCCTCAGCCAGCACCGCCCACGCAGCGGTACACCTCAGATCAGCTGACATCTGCCCTCCGGTTCTGCGCTGAGCGCAGCTGGCCGATCTGCTTCCACGTCATGGGGCGCTCTGCCGCCGACGCTGTCGTAGAAGCGGTCAAGAAGTGTGGCGGCACGTCGGTGTTCGAGCGCAACCAGGTCACGCTCGCTCACGGCTTCCTGATGTCGGACCGGACGATCGACGACTGCGCTGCGCTCGGCGTCGGCGTCTCCGTCCAGCCAATGCTCGCCTATGTATTCGAGCGGGAAATGCTCGATGCCTGGGGCGATCTCGCACACGCCGCAAACCGGTACCGGCTGATGATTGACCGCGGCGTCGAAGTCGCTGGCGGTTCCGATGTTCTCCCGTGCGAGCCGCTCCGCGGCGCCGCGGTAGCAGTCAACCGGACGAGCCGCCTCGGCGCACGCCTCGGCATCGACCAGGCGCTCACACCCAAAGAGGCAATCGCTCTATTCACCAAGTACGCCGGCGGCTACGTTCGCCGCCCACACCTGGGGACGCTCGACGTCGGCGCCCCCGCCGACTTCGTCTGCTGGCCAACCGATCCACTCCGGCTACCCGTGGAGAGGTGGGCTCAGCTTCGGCCAGTCTTCACGGCCATCGCTGGGAACATCGTCTGGCAGGACGAAAGTAGACCGGTTCTGTCCACGTCGAAAGGAGTACCTGCGTGAAGGCTGCACAAACCGAGACGCGCTACCTCGAAGCGCAAGCGCCGGACGGAGCAACGATCTCCGTACCTGTCGCGACGGTCCGCGGCGCGACCGATGGCCCCACGGTCGCCATCGTCGGTGGCGTACACGGAGCCGAGTATGCGGGCATCGAAGCCGTCCGCCGGATCATCGCCTGGGCTGGCGACAACCTTGCGTCGGGACGGATGGTCGCAATCCCCTGTCTGAATGTGCCAGCGTTCTATGGCTTCGCGGCTCACGTGAATCCGATCGACGGCGAGAATCCGGCTCGGGCGTTCCCCGGCTCCGCCGAGGGCTCATACACCGAGCGGATGGTGCACCTGGCCTGGGAAAGCGTGCTTGCAGATGCCGACTTCATCGTCGACGTGCATGGCGGCGACATCGAGGAGGAGCTCGTCGACTACAGCCAAATTAACCTGAACGGCGACCCGACCCACGATTCTGCCACCGAGGCTCTTGCCCTCGCCCTCGACATGCCATTCTTCGTCCGCCGCGCCGCACCCGCCGAACCGGTTCGGGCCAACGGCACCATCTGCCAGATCGCAAGCGGTATCGGCATTCCCGCCGCCCTCGCCGAATCAGGCAGTCACGGCGAACTCGATGAAGCGAGCGTCAACGTTCACCTCAAAGGTCTCCGTAACGTCCTCCAGCACCTGAAGATCGCATCTGGGACGCCGACGATCGAGCACGAGCGTCCGATGCTTCTCCACCGATTCACTGGCATCGCCGCCCCTGTAGACGGACTGTGGTATCCAGCAGTCAAGAAGGGTGACGTCCTTACCAAAGGCCAACCTGTCGGCGAGATGCGCGACTTCTTTGGCAACCCGCTCTCGACCGTCATTTGCGACGAGGACGCCGCCATCCTCGGAGTCATGACCGTCCTCGCACGAGCGAAGGGCGACATGCTGATGGGATTGGGCACCCTTGACTGAGGTCGCTGCCGAACCATTGAAGCTCGGACGGCTGCTCCGAGAAGCGCGTCGCGCGCACGGCCTGTCGCTCGGTCAGGTTGCCGCAGCCACCGACATCTCCCGTTCGTTTCTCTCTCTTGTGGAAAACGGCCGGAGCGACATCACCATCGGGCGGCTAACACGGCTCATCCACTGCTACGGCATCTCGATCTCCGACCTTGTTCCAGCAACACCCCCGGCCGACGCCGAGATCGTGCGGCCGCAAGAGCGACGCCAGCTGCACTCGGAGTCCGAAGGCATCGACTTCTTCCTGCTCACCCCGGACAGTAACCGGTCGATGATGCCCATGCTGGTGGAGTTCGAACCCGGCGCAAGACTCGCAGAGCACGGACGCCACCCCGGCGACGAATTCATCATCGTGCTCACGGGTGAGCTCGAACTCGAGCTCGAAGGAAGTGAACCCCGACGACTGCGCGCAGGCGACGCCGCCTACTACTCCGCCGAGAGGCCGCACCGATTCAGAAACGCGAGCCCGCGTAAGACGCTGCGAATCCTCTGCGTCGACAGCCCGCCAAGTCTATAACGCAAGTCTCGCTCGACTCTTTGCGACTCGCACAAACTTCAGGAACCCGCGGTGGACTGCCACTCGACTGGCCAGCTCGCGCCCCGGCCGACAGCGGCGACAAGGCTTAGGCAACCGGAATGAGCACGGTTGGCTGAGGCAGGCCCGCGTCCGCGAGGCGAAAGCGCCTCGCCTTCTTAGGAGCGTAGTGGCGCTAAACAGGAAGGTCGCTCAGGGGCACACTTGCGGGTTGGTACCTGAGTCGACCCCGTAGCGACGACACGGCGAAGCCCGCAACGAGGAGAGCGGTGCGCGCCAGCGCGACATTGCGCTCACTCGATCACGTTTCTGTGCAGTTCCGTGATCGCAGACCAAGTCGCTGAGACTTGGATCACGTTTCTGACGGGACGCGTGATCACGCTGAGTTGATGGAGACATCGGTCGCTTCTGCCTCCTTTCCGCGAAGCGTTGAGACACGCCAGCCGGGTCAGGGACGCACGTTGGCCCAACTGGAGGTTACGGCTGCGCTCAACTCGGGTTCTTTCCGTGATCTTTCCGCCGCTCAGGTAGCACCTGCAAAACGCGGCGAAGACACCAGTTGTCCTAGTGTGACGCTGGTTGCGCCAGTCATCGTGTGGGCCACCAACCGACGCGACCGCGTCACATCGAACGCGGCCGCGTACGGCTCGCGTTGCTGCAGGCGCGTAGTGCCCTCGTAATAAGGACAGAGTCAGCCAGCCCGGCGGCCGATTGACTCCGGTTCGCCGTTACGGGTAGCGGCGTCGGAAGAGGGCGTAGGCGCCGCCACCGACCGGGATCGGGAACCAGAAGGAGACGAGCCGGTAGACGAGTGTCGCGACGAGGGCGTCGCCCGGGTTGACGCCGGCGAGGGTGAGCATGCCGACGAGCCCTGCCTCGACGAAGCCGAGCCCGCCCGGCGTGAGCGGGATCAGGGCGAGGAGCGCCGCCGCGGTGTAGGCGAGCAGGACGAGCGAGGGTCGCGGCTGTGCGCCGACCGCCCGGAGCGCGCAGAGCAGCGCGATGTAGTCGAAGCCGATGTTCCCTGCCGCAGAGAAGACCGCGGCCGCCCAGCGCTCGCCGATGGTCGTGCGGATGAAGTCCCGCTCGGCGAGCAGCCTCTGCGGCAGCCCGGCGATCTTCAAGCGGCGGCGGACGGTCCGGTTCACGGCCCTCTGGATCCCGCGGCCGATGAGCGCGAGCGGCCGGTCGGCTGCGAAGGCGAGGCCTCCCGCCGCGAGTAGTAGCAGCAGCATGGCTATGCCGAGGTAGGCGGAAGTGACCAGGCTCGGGCTGACGCGAGCCCCGCCGATGATTGCGGGCAGTGCGAGCAGCGGCAGCGCGAGCGTCGTGGCGATCTGGAGCGCGGTCGATGCTGCGAGCGCCGCCGCCGCCCGTCCGACCTCGATGCCGGCGCGGCCCAGCATCCCGACCGCGAACGCGCTCGCCGTGGCGCCTCCGCCGGGCACGATCCGGCCGAACGCATTCCCGCTCAGCTGCGCGCACGCGACCGCGAACCAGTTCGTGGTCCGCAGCGCGACCCGGTCGAGCTTCCAGAGTGAGACGAAGCTCGCGATCTCGGCCAGCAGCGCGAGCCCTGCCCAGTACCAGTTGAGATGCGCGAGCGACCGCCAGGAGGAGAAGACGGAGATGAGGCTCGGAAGCAGCAGATAGAGCGAGACAGCCGTGACGATCAGCAGCAGCCCGCGTCCCGCTTCGCGCATCCACCTCGGGCGACCCGGGCGCTTTGCCACGCGAGGCTTCCCGCTCTGCGGCGAACCCCCCACGAGCTTATGCTCGCAGCCGCGCCGGTCTGCTGTGTGATAGCGGGACGCACTGCGGAGGCGAGAGGGCGCTCGGGCCAGCGAACGAGCAGGCGTTCGAGCGCGGACTGCGGGATAGCGGGGTAGCGGGGCTCCCGCAGCGAGAGCCTGCACGGGTTAAACCACTAAGCGCGAATCAGCCCCAAGATTGATGCGCGGCGACCCTGGGTAGGTTCGTGGTTAGTCGTCCACTACCACGGGGAGGCGGAGTATGGAAACCCTGGACGAAACGCTGTGTGGGCGTGTTGATGCGGTGATCAGGTCTCATAAGAGTCGGCTTCTGTCGACAACGGGGCCGCAGGCTGCAATCGGAAAGCTTGTCACACGGTGCGAGGGACTTGAGAGAGCCCTTCGCGAAATAGCGCTCGAAGTCCAGAAGCTTGCCGCCTCGCAGAACGCGGTTTCGGCGGAACGTGACACGAACGCCGTCAGCGACCGCAGCGTCGAGCGTTAGACAACCGCGTCAATCCTGGGAGGTTGAGAAATGATCTGGTTGCTGGTGCTTGTACTCCTGCTGATCGCAGTCGGGGGAGGCATCTTCCTTTCCAAGTTTCTGTTCATCGTGTTGATCGTCGCGCTCGTCGTAGTCGTTCTCGCCAGGCGGTAGAGATGCCAGCGGCACGGGGTCCGACAGAGGGCAGTGGTAGCGTCTTCTTAGGCGAATGGTGCGGGCTTAGCGGGTGGCGCTGATCACCGTTGCAGCAAGTGTTGGTTTGAAGGGCTGATCGCCGCCGTGGGGTCCCAGAGCATCGGTGAGTGCGCGTATGACCGCATCGAGGTCGGCGTCGCGCTCTGCAAGCTCGTGTGCGAGTGGAGAGCCCAATGCGAAACCGGCGGCGAACTCAGCAGCCGACGGGCCAAGACCCTGAACGCGAACGGTTTCCAGCTGTACGTCGTCCCAGCCCGCGTCGGCCATGTCGGCGCGGATGCGGTCGGTCTCGTGGTAGCCGTACGGAGTCTCGATGAAGCGGGGCGGATCCGCCGGGAAGAGTCGCGTGACAGTCGCATGGATGGCACCGGCGACCGGATTCGCTTCCATCGACTGCCAGATGTTCGCGAGGCGGTAGACGCACGATGCTCAGGCTTCATTCCCGAACTGTGCGCAGGTGAGCGTTCTCACGCTCGACGGTGGCGACCGGACGAGGGTGGGGTAGTTGTAGCTCGCGCTTGGCGGGGAGCCTGCGCGTATCGTCGGTGCGGTTGACTGCCCCGCCGATACCGTCCCTCTCGATCCTTGATTTGGCGCCGATTGTTGAGGGCGGCGCGGTCGCCGGTGCGCTGGCGAACTCGCTCGACCTTGCGCAGCACGCCGAGACCTGGGGGTACAAGCGTTTTTGGTTGGCGGAGCATCACAACTCGACGGGTATCGCGAGCGCCGCTACCGCTGTTGTGATCGCGCATGTCGCGGCCGGTACTGGAGCGATTCGGGTCGGGGCGGGCGGGGTGATGCTTCCCAACCACGCGCCGCTTGTGATCGCTGAGCAGTTCGGGACACTGGCGGAACTCCATCCGGGCCGGATCGATCTCGGTCTTGGTCGCGCCCCCGGCACCGACCAGCTGACGATGCTCGCGCTCAGACGCGACCAGCATCCGGGGTCGGACACCTTTCCCCAGGACGTGCTCGAGTTGCAGGCATTCCTCGGTGACGCGCGGTCGGGCGAGTTGGTACGGGCGATACCCGGCACGGGATCGCATGTGCCGCTCTGGATCCTCGGCTCGAGCCTCTATGGCGCACAGCTCGCGGCGGCGCTCGGGCTTCCGTACGCGTTCGCGTCGCACTTCGCCCCCGACGCGCTGATCCCCGCCCTCGCGATTTACCGCGACCGGTTCCAGCCCTCGGATCAGCTCGACGAGCCGTACGCGATGGTCGCCGCGAACGTGATCGTCGCCGACGACGACAGCGAGGCGCGCCGGCTGTTCACCTCCGCGCAGCAGGCGTTCACCAACGTTCTCCGCGGGCGGCGCGGACAACTACCGCCGCCGATCGACGACATCGAGTCGTACTGGTCGCCCGAGGAGAAAGCGGAGGTCTCCCGCATGCTCAACCGCTCGTTCGTCGGCTCGCCGCAGACCGTACGCGCGGTTCTGACCGAGTTTGTCAACGAGACGCAGGCAGACGAGCTGATCGTGGCCGCCGCGATCCACGATCATCCAGCACGACTGCGGTCCTACGAGCTTCTCGCCACCGGCGTGACACCGGCTCCCGTCGAGTGACGTGCAACGGCCCGTTGTCGGCAACGACGACGAATCAAAAAACCAACTCGAAATCTGAATGCTCCATAAAATGCTCCATACCTGAGCATCCTGGAGACAATGCAAACTCGCGCCAACAGAAAAGCCCCGATTTGCGGAGCTTTCCTACTGCTCAAGACGAGAGCCTCTGGCGCGGCGGGGAGAGCCTGTTCTGGACGCCGAGGGCTCCGACCAGATCGCGGAGCTGGGTGCGCTGGGCCATCCGCCCGAGCTCGGCTCGAGCCCGGGCGGATGAGCCTGCCTTTCGTGCGCTACCCGCCGATGATCGGCGCCCAGAAGGCGCACTTGTGATCGGTGGCGAACGTCGTCTCGGTAGTCGGTGCAGGCTCGACCAGCGACATCGCCTGATCCGTCGCAGCCGTGTACTTCGGCCACGTCGGCAGCCCGCCGCCGTTCGGGTCGCCCTTCTTCGCGAACTGCGTCCAGTACTTCTGCATGTCCAGCGCCAGCTGATTCTGCGTCGGGTCGAGCCGCGGAACCGGCGGCGGGAACAAGTACTGGATCTCTGACGAATGATAGGCGCCGAGCGAGTACCCGAGCGCAGGCAGGTAGATGTTCGGCGCCGCCTCGTCATTGAACTCGTACTGGTACGTCGCCACGAACTGCGACAGGTTCCGCACGTCCATCCGCGCGTTGCACGCGAAGACGACATCGGTGCCGGCCGCCCCGAGCGCGTATGCGGGATCCGCGTAGGCGCTGAGCGGATACTGCTGGGCGATCACCGACGCGAGCGAGGCGGGCACGCCGAACTGCGACTGGATCTGCGACTCGTAGTTCGATGCGGTCACCGGACTGCCGGAGAGGTCGCTGAGCAGCTCGACGAACAGCCGCCACTCGTCGTGGTTGGAGCCCGAGAGCACCGGCACGCGGTTGAACGCGCCGCTCTTGAAGGCGGTCGCGTAGTCGGTGGTCAGCACCTTGCCGTCGATGTTCGGGAGCTGGCTGAGCGTCGCGTTGTTCGCGACGAGCGTCGAGACCGGCACGTTTCTCAGGCAGGTCGCCGACTGGTCGCTGCACCCGAGCTTCGTCGCCGTCGCCTGGCCCGCAGCCTCGGCCTGCGCCTCGGTCGGCAGCGTCTCCGAATAGGCGCCGCTCTCGATGATCGCCTTCTGGAAAAGGCCCTTCGCGAGCGGTGAGATGAGCTGCGAGCGCACGCTCAGACCGCCGGCGGACTCGCCGAAGATCGTCACGTTCGCGGGATTGCCGCCGAAGCGGGCGATGTTCCGCTTCACCCACGCGAGCGCGGCCTGCTGGTCCATCAACCCGTAGTTGCCGGACGAGTGCGTCGGCGACTCGGCAGCGAGCGCGGGGTGCGCCAGGAAGCCGAGCAGACCGAGCCGGTAGTTGATCGTGACGACGATCACACCCCGCGTGACGAGCGCAACCGGGTTGTAGTCGTCGCTCTCGCCGGAGATGAGAGCGCCGCCGTGGATCCAGAACATCACCGGTAGCTTCGATCCCGCCTTGGCGGCCGAGGCCGGGGTGTAGACGTTGAGGAAGAGGCAGTTCTCGTCGTCGCTCAGCCTGCCGAAGAAGCCGGCTGGCTGAGGACAGTTGGACCGGAAGCCCGTCGCCGCCTTGATGCCCTTCCACGCAGTAGCCGGCTGCGGCGCCTTCCAGCGCAGGTTGCCGACGGGCGGCGCGGCGTACGGGATGCCCTTGAAGCTTCGCATGCCGGAGCCGATCAGGCCGCGAACGGCGCCCTTGTCGGTGACGACGACGGCCGGGTTCGCCGGCTTCGGCTTGGGCTTCGGCGACTTCGCGCTCGCGGTGCCCACGACGACGAGCGCCGCGACGAGTCCAACGGAACCGGCGCCCCGCATCCAGGCTTTCGTCACGTTGGCTCCCCCTTTGCCTCGAGACGATGAAGCTCAAAGCATATCGCCCCGTGTCAGGTGGACCCCAGTTGTTCTAACTGGAGGTGACCCACGCGCAAACTTGAATGAAGCGAAAGCGGGTCTTCGGAGTCCACTTCAGTGCTCGGCGAGTAGGGTGCCGCCGATGGAGTACAGGACGCTCGGCAGCACCGGTGTGAAGGTGAGCCCGCTCTGCCTCGGGGCGATGATGTTCGGCGCCTGGGGCAACTCCGACCACGACGAATCGGTGCGCATCATCCACCGCGCCCTCGACTCGGGCATCAACTTCATCGACACGGCCGACGTCTACGCGCGCGGCGAGTCGGAGGAGATCGTCGGCAAGGCGCTTCAGCAGGGGCGACGCGAGCACGTCGTGCTCGCAACCAAGGTGCACGGCACGATGGGCGACGATCCGAACCAGCGCGGCAACTCGCGGCGGTGGATCGTCGCGGAATGCGACGCGAGCCTGCGCCGTCTCAAGACAGACTGGATCGATCTCTACCAGATCCACCGCTGGGATCCGGACACCGACCATGACGAGACGCTAGGCGCCTTGACCGATCTCGTTCGCGCGGGGAAAGTGCGATACGTCGGTTCCTCGACCTATCCGCCGAGTGAGATCGTTGCGGCACAGCATGCCGCCGATAAGCGGGGCCGTGAGCGGTTCGTCTGCGAGCAGCCGCCGTACTCGATGCTCGTCCGCGGAGTCGAGGCAGAAGTTCTGCCGGTGTGTCAGCAGCATCGGATGGGGGTGATCGCCTGGAGTCCGCTCGCCGGCGGCTGGCTGAGCGGCAAATGGCGCAAGGGGCAGGAGCCGCCCACTAGCTCGCGCGCACAACGGATCCCCGCGCGTTTTGACCTATCGCTCCCGGGAAACCAGCGGAAGCTCGAAGCTGCGGACGCGCTCGCAGTGCTCGCAGAAGAGATCGGCGTATCTCTCATTCATCTCGCTCTTGCGTTCGTGGTCAACCATCCGGCGATCACGGCTGCGATCATCGGTCCGCGCACCATGGAGCAGCTGGAGAGCCAACTCGGCTCCGTCGACTTAGCCCTCGACGATGCGCTCCTCGACCGGATCGACGCCATCGTGCAGCCGGGGACGAACTTCAGCCACGCCGACGCCGGCTGGACGCCTCCCGCGCTCGCCGATCCCGCCTTACGACGGCGATAGCACTCCCGCTCGGTTCGGTTAGTCGTGTTTCTGTGGCCCGAGAGTGCCCTCTTGTTGCGTCATAACGTTTGTTGAGTGACCTCCATTTGCCCCAGCTTGCGCAACTGGAGGTCAGCGGCGATCCCCGAGCGGCGCAGGATCGCGCTCGTCGAGCGGGCCGGGCGGAGGACGTGCTGATCGAGAGCGCGGCCGGCCCTCCTGCGCGCCCGCGCGGTGAATTAACTGAGACCGCGGCCCGCGAGCTGACGTTCTACGTCGCACTCGAGTGGACTGACCAGGACCGAGAGGTGCTCGGGCCATTGATCGATGTGGCGCTCGTGTGGAGCGAGGACGAGCGCGCCGTCGAACCGGCCCTCGACACGCTGTGGGGGGAAGGGCTCCCCGAGGACATTGAACGCGCGCTGGCGGAGGCCGCCGCGCGGCACGCATTTGTCGCCCGTTTGCGTGCCGCGGCGGAAGCCGACCTTGCTGCCGGTCCACGTGGCAGTTTGCTCGCGCGGGCGGTCATACAGCCAGGGCGCTTTCGAGCTCGCGCAGGGCGGCCTCTATCCCTTCCATTGCCTTCTCTGTGTCGAAGAGCGCCTTGCGTCGACCCCTGAGAGCAAACGACGACCGGCCGCGCAGCGCGTTGCGCGGATCGCTGGACGGGTCGCCGCGGTCTCTCCCGCCGCTCTTCGTTCGGCCCTCGCAACCGTGGCGGCGGATCCCGATCGCGGCGACGTGGCCGCCGTGCTCGCGACAGATGAGCGACGTCGCGCTGTGCGCTCGTGGCTCGAGAACCTTGCGCAACTCGGGGTCGGTTCAGTCCCGACGCTCTCCGGCGAGCTGGCAGCGGTGGCGCGGGGGCCGCTCCCGGCAGCCGCGGACGATCAGGTGTGGCGAGAGGCGACTCTCGGCCTGACGGAGACGCTCGGCGCGGAGTTGAACTGAGACTGTTGAAATATAACGGACGCACGGGCGCTTGCTAACGGACACACCAGCGGCTACGGTTAGAGCGTCAAGACTCTGCTTCCTCAGCTCGCAGTCGAACTCTCGACGACCGACCGGACGCTCCGGCGGGCTCTCGCCGAGGGCCTTATCCATGGCGAACGTCCGTCGCCGCGGACGTTGGATGTTCCCTTGTCCGAGAGGGTGTACCTCACCTCCGCATGGCCGCTGCTGGCCGAGCTACGCGCAGCTCTACGGACAGAGCCCTCCTTACGGCTCGCAGTGCTCTTTGGTTCGCGAGCGCGCGGCGGCGCCGGCCACTCCAGCGACATCGATCTCCTGATCAGCGCAAAGACGGGTACTCGCGTGCGTGAGATCGAGCGGCGACTTGAAATGAAGGTAGGTAAGAGCCTTCATGCGGTGACCGTTGCTGAAGCACAGCGTTCGCCGTCGCTGCTCGCAGAAGTCCTGCGCGATGGCCGTGTACTGATCGACCGAGATAGCGACTGGCCCGAAATGAAGCGAAATCGTTCACGCGTTGAACGCGACGCGGAGCTTCAACGCAAGAAAGTCGACGAGGCGTTCGCTGCGGCGTTCGAGCTCGATGAGGCGGTTGAGGCGTGAACAACCGCAAAGGTTTGCTCGAGATGGTGATCAAAGACAGATTGGTCGACACAAAGAAGCACTTGAGCACGCTTCAGCACGCCTGCTCAAAGTTTGGGACTGACTTCGACTTCTCTCTGTTCGAACAAGCGTGGACATCGGACAACGAGGACCAGCGCCTGCTCGCGTACGGAGTGCAAGCGGGCTACGAGAACGCGATCAACGGCGCCGTCACGATCGCGCAGGAGCTGTGCGAGCTCGAGGGCTGGACGCCCGCGAATCGGGAGCCGAAGTCAACCGAGGCTCTGAAGAAGCTCAAAGAGAACGGCCTAGTTGACGCCGGCACTCACGCCAGGCTCAAAGACGCGTATGAGTCGCGGGGCGACCTCCAGCACGACTACGCGCACGTTGCGGTTTACAAGATCTACGAAGCCGCAGCAGCGACGCTAGAAGGCGTCCCGCTCATGCTCCAGGATGTCGCCCTCTACGTGCAGCAGCGGTCGACGTAACGGTCGGGCTTACAAGCCCCTTACCGTGCCAAGTTTTTACGTGGCGCTGATGTTCGGCTTGCGCAGTGCGGGAATACCTCCTTCAGAACACCACTAAGGGAGGAAAACCATGAGTTGGACGAAGAGAATCGCCGTGCTCGCTGGGGCACTGGCTGTCGCCGCGAGCGTGCTCGTCGGCATCGGATCGGCGGTCGGCCAGGCCGTGCCGTCAAATACGTCGCTTCCGTCGATCAGCGGCTCTGCGAAGGACGGCTCGCTGCTGACCGGCTCGCACGGTTCGTGGACGGGCTCGCCCACGAGCTTCGCGTACGCGTGGGAGCGCTGCGACAATGCCGGCGGCAGCTGCGCGCCGATCAGCGGCGCTACCAGCAAGCAGTACACCTTGACGACCGCGGACGTTAACCACCGCTTGCGCGTCGACGTGACCGCCACCAACAGCTCGGGCTCGGGCACCGCTAGCTCGCGCGTGACCAACACTGTGCAGGCGACCGGGCAGGCTCCGAAGAACACCTCGGCTCCCACCATCTCCGGCACGCCGAAGGAAAACAGTGTGCTCACCGTCAACATGGGCGGCTGGAGCGGGACAAACCCGATCACGTTCACCTACCAGTGGCAGCGCTGTGACGCCACCGGCGGCAACTGCGCGAACATCGTCGGCGCCACCAATACGACCTACACAGCCACCGCGGCTGACGTCGCCAACGTGGTGCGCGTCAACGTCACCGCGGCGAACAGCAAGGGCTCGACGCTCGCGACTTCGCAGGAGACCGGCATCGTCGCGCCCGCCACGAGCGGCAGCGGCCACGCGATCTCGATCTCGCAGGTCTCGCTGCCCAACCGGCTGATCATCGACAACGTCAAGTTCGCGCCGACGGTCCTCACCACGCGCGCACCCGTCGTCGCCCGCTTCCACGTCTCCGACACGCGCGGGTTCTCGATCCAGGGCGCGCTCGTCTACGCGCTCGGCCTTCCGTACGGCTGGACGCGCAACAGCCCCGAGGTCGTAACCGACAGCACCGGCTGGGCCACCATCACCATGAGTCCGACCGCGAGCATGCCGCTTCGTAACGGCGCGCTCGTGATCTTCGTCCGGGCACGCAAGCCGGGTGACAACCTGCTCGCCGGCGTTTCGACTCGGCGGCTTGTGCAGGTTTCGATCCGCTAGGTAAGAGAAGCGGGGTTAGACACCGCTGCGCGGTGTCTAACCCCAAACCCCGCGCGACACCTACGATGCGCTTGGCATGGCGGCTGCTCCTGACGCATTGACTCGCGAGTACGCCGCGATCATCAACGAAGCTCGCGGCGCGATCGCCGGCGGGCGCGGCCCGGATGCGAAGGTGCTCGAGGAGCGCATCCGTTCGGCCACACGGCGCCACTCTGGAGGCGCACCCGGGGAGCGTAAGGCGCTGAAGCAACTCGAGCGGGTGCTCTCCGTCTACCGAGCTCGCGGCGCGCTCACGCGTCAACCGGCGCCGCCGGCCGCCGCAGCGCCACTCCGCAAGGCGCTGCGCGCGCGCCCGACGCTCACCGGCAACATGGACGTGCGCCGGCAAACACAAGGGGAGACCTTCGTCCTCTCCTGGGACGCAGCAGCCGGCGTCGCGCAGTGGGAGGTGCGGATCAGCGAACGGCCGGACGCCCGCCGCGACTATGCGGTACGCGACACGCTCAGCGTTCCCGCCACCGAGACGACCCTGGAGCTGCCGCTCGGCGACCGGTCGCTGCGGGTGCACTTGCTCGGACGCAGCCGCGACGGGCGACTGCTCAGGCGAGCCGTGATTTCCGGACTGACGCGAGAAGGCTGGGACGAGCGCTGGCAGCGTCGCGCGAGCGCGTCCTGAACGCGAGCGGAGAGACCCGCACGCGCGGGCCTCTCCGCTCTACACAACACGTCTAGAAGCCGGGTCCTCAGCCGTCGCCGACCGTAAATCCGGGCGGCGGCGAGATGTCCTTCTCGTTCGAGAAGACGATCACGAGATCGGTTGCTTCGGACGTCGAGACCTTATAAACCTTCTGGAAGCTCTCGAAGCCCCGCAGCTTCAGGAACTGCTGGAAGTCGTCGCGCAGACCGAGCTGCCCGAAGTACGACGAGACGACACCATCCACGTTCTCGACGGCCGTCGGGTCCGACCCCGCCACGTCCGCCCGCGCTTGCGTCGCCGCTGCGCCACCTGCCGCGACAAACGCGGCGGCGAGGCTCGCCTTGGCGACTCGCGTCTTCTTTCCCATCCGTCCCTCCCCACTGGTTGGACTACGACCGTCATACCACCTTCCCCCGAACGCGTCCAGAGGCGAGGATGGCCAGGTGGAGGAGCTGAGGCGCAGGCTCGAGACCGCAGGGCTCGACGAGGCCTCGATCGCAGCGGCGTTCGGCACCGCTCCGAATCAGGAGGCGGCCTCGCTGCACGTCCGGCGTCTAGCCGCCACCGACCCTCGCGCCGTCCTCGTACAGCTCTTCTTGCTCGGCGAGCCTGTGCGCAGCGATGCGCTTCCGGTCGACGCCGCAGAGCTCGAGGCGGCCGGCTTCGTCGAGCGAGATGGCGACGTCGTCCGCGCACTGCTGCGCCTCACGCCCTACACAGGGCTGCTGCTTGCGCACGACGGAGAGAACACCGAGCATCACCCGGACCACGTCGCCGGCCTGAACAACTCCGCGCGAACAGCCGCGACGTTCACCGTCCGCCGGCCTGTCGACCGCGCGCTCGACCTCGGAACGGGCTCCGGCATGCAGGCGCTCCTCGCAGCGCGGCACGCGCGGTCTGTCGTTGCGACCGACGTGAACTCCCGCGCGCTCCGCTACGCGGCGCTCAATGCACGCTTGAACGGGGTGGAGCTCGACCTGCGCGATGGCAGCTGGTTCGAGCCGGTTGCGGGCGAGCAGTTCGACCTGATCGTCGTCAACCCGCCGTACGTGATCTCGCCCGATAGCCAGTACCTCTACCGCGACAGCGGTCTCGCCGGCGACACGGTCTCGCGCGACCTCGTGCGCGGCGCAGCTGCGCATCTCCGCGAGGGCGGCTACGCGACGATCATGTGCAACTGGATCTGCCACAACGCCGGCGAGACCTGGCAGCCGCTCGAGGAATGGGTCGCGGACACGGGCTGCGACGCGCTACTGCTCGCGCAAAAGCCCGTCGATCCGTTCCACTACGCCGCGCGCTGGAACGAGGCGATGCGCGACGACCCGGATGCGTATGTCGCAACGATGGAGCGCTGGCTCGACTCCTACGAGCGTGCGGGCATCGCGGGGATCGGATTCGGGGCCGTCTTGCTGCGCCGGCGTGCGGGTGAGAACTGGCACCGCGGCTACGACCTCCAACAGCCGGCTACGGGGGCTGCGGGTGACCACCTGCTTCGACTGTTCGCAGCCGTCGATGCTCCCCTCGGGGACGACAACGAAGTGCTTGCCGCGCATTTTGCGCTCATCCCTGACCACCGCCTCGAGCAGAGACTAGTCTACCGCGACGACTACGAGCTCACCGACGTGAACATGCTGCTGGACGAAGGTGTTGGGCTCGTCGCGCGCGTGGACGCGAGTGCGTTACCGACGCTCTTCGCTCTCGATCCGGAGCGGCCGCTCCGTGCTGCACTCGATGACGGAGCCGAGGTGCTTCCGACCATCCGCCGGCTGTACGAACTCGGGTTCTTGACGAAGCGCTAAAGCCCCGCAGCGAGGACAGCGGCGTCGACCGCCTGTTTCGCAGCCTCGCCGAGTACCGTCGGCACATCGAGCTCGAGCGGGTCGCGCTCCCACGAGGGTGTGAGCCCGGCCAGCGCCTCCACGATTGCGAGATTGCACAGCGGGAGATGGTCGAGGCTGTAGCCGCCCTCGAGGAATACGACGACGCGGCCACCGCACAGTTCTTCAGCGAGCAGTTTCGTCTCGCTCGCCATTGCGCGAAAACCCTCTGTCGTCACGCTCATGCGCCCGTGCGTATCGCTCGCCGCCGCGTCTTGTCCGGCAGACACCAGGATGAAGTCGGGACGGAATCGCCGCAGCGCCGGCGCGACGACTTGCTCGAATGCGTACCGGTAGCCGTCGTCGCCCGTGCCTGCCGGCAGCGGCACGTTCACCGTCGAGCCGGCGCCACGTTGCTCGAGCGTGCCGAAACCCTTCGGATAGAGATCGTCCTGGTGCAGCGACACGAACAACACCGACGGATCTGCATAGAAGATCTCCTGCGTCCCGTTGCCGTGGTGGACGTCCCAGTCGACGATCGCGACGCGGCCCTGCAGGTACCGCGCCGCTACCGCGACCGCATTGAACAAGCAGAAGCCCATCGCCTGATCCGCCGACGCATGGTGGCCCGGCGGCCGGCAGCACACGAACGCGTTGTCGAGCTCAGCCGCGACGACGTGGTCGACTGCTTCCAAGAGCCCGCCGACCGCGAGCCGGGCCGCCGTCCACGTCCCCGCCGACGTGCGCGCCTCGGGCCCGGCCCACTCCAAGCCGCCGCGCGCCGAGGCCGCTCGCACCGCCTCGATGTGGCTTGCCGTGTGCGCGAGCTCAAGCTCGGCGACTCTCGCTTCACGCGCCGGCACGCGCGTGAGAACGTCGAGGACACCCGCGCGCTCGAACAGCTGGTAGGTGCGCGTCAGTCGCTCAGGGCGCTCCGCGTGGGGGACATCGAGCCAGCCGCGAACGCGACTGTCGACGAGCATCGAGCCGTTGTCATGGAGCAGGCAACGCTCGTCGTAGCAGAATCCCGTCAGCGTTTGACCTCGTCGGGAACCTCGTACCAACGCCTGCGATCGCCGACGCGATCGCGCATCCGCCACTTCTTCGACTTCGGCTCGCGCTCGATGCGCTCCCAGATCGCCTCCGCCCGCTCGAGCACCCGACTCCGGGTATCGACGTCGAGCGAGAGCGAGCCGATCTGCTCCCGCAGACGCTCGACGTTCAGCTTGACCGTGCGCCACAGCCCCCAGTCGTCGGCGGTCAAACTCGCGACGAAGTCGCTGTTGATCGCGTCATCGTCATGGCCGCCGACTTCGTGCCGGTGCAGGAGCGTGACGATGTCGCGCAGATCCTTCTCGGTCAACTCCACGACCTGGAGCTTGGTCAGCAAGAGCTCCGCCAGCGGGATCGTCCGGTCGTCGAGCTCCATCCGTCCCGTGATCGGGATCGTGTGGCACATCTCGAAGCTGCCCACGAATACGTCGATCTTCCGCTCGTTGTGCCGGTCGAAAAAAAGCAACCGGCGGCTGCCGTGGAGTGCGTTGAATTCTTTCGCCGGCTCGTAGCCGAGCTTCGAGAACAACTCACCCGTGCTCCGGCTCGCGCCTTTCGCCGTCGCGATGTCGATGTCGTCGTACGACCGCCGAAGCGGAGCAGGGATCTCCTCGGAATGGAAATACACGGCGAGCCCGCCGATCAGCCGGATCGGCAGACCGTCTGACTGCACCGCTTCGAGCAGGCGCGCAGCCTCGGCGATGATGTCCGAAAGCGGAGCGGCCTCTTCAGCCCTCGACACGCTGCACCAGCTCGATCCCTTCGTCGCCGATGTCGACAAGGTAGCCGCGCAAGATGCCGTGGTTCGCCTCGCTTCCCGGGTTCAGGGACAGCGTCTCGCCGATCTTCCGCTCGCCCGCCGACTCGTGGATGTGCCCGTGGATCGAGAGCAACGGCTGGCGCTCCTCGATCAGCCGCCGCACCGCCGTCGAGCCGACCGGGCCGCGCAGCACGTCGCCGGCGGAAACCGTCGGGCGCAGGTTCTCGTCGAGGATCGGCGCCGTGTCGAGGCCCGAGTCGTGCGGCGGCACGTGGATCATGAAGACGGCCCGCCGCGGGTCGCGCACCTGCTCCGCGAGCTCGTCGAGCCGCGCAAACAGCTCCTCCTCCGGCACCTCGCGCGGCGTCAGCCACGGCGTCGGGTTCGACCAGCCGTAGGCCAGGAGCTGGAGGCCGCCCGGCATGTCGATCACCTTCCCGTCGACGTTCACCGGCCGGAACTCGTCACGGTTGAGGATCTCGTCGATCCCGAAGTCGTCGTCGTTGCCGGGGATCAGATAGAGCGGGACCTCCGAGTCGGCGAGCCGTTCGGTCGCGAGCCGCATCCACGCCTCGACGCGGTCGTTCATCAGCCGGTGGAGCAGCGCGTCCATGTCGACGTCGCCGCCGGTCGTGACGAACGAGTAGTAGCCGACGTCGGCAATGTCGCGCTCGAGTCGTGCGAGCTCTTCGTCGCCGCGCGCGGTGCGATGGACACCGAACAGCTCGGCTTCGTAGCGTCCGTCGCGGTTGACGATCGGCACGATCGCTTTGCCGGTGAAGTCGCCGGCGACGAGCGCGACGTCGGCTTTGTACGCGTTGAGCTTGACCGCGTTCAGGAACTTTCGCCACGCCGCCTCGGCCGCGTGGAAATCACTTGCGATGTAGAGCCGAGTCGTGATCAGTCCGGCGGTAGCTCGGTAAAGAGCATCTTCGTGTCGACGCCCGCCGCACGGGAGCGCATCGACATGACGATGTAGATGACGAGCCCGATCGCGAAGAAGACCCCCGCGTCGAGAATGCCGTTCGTCTCGAGGTAGTGGAGCTTCCCGGCGCTCTGCAGGCTCTTCTCGATCGGCTTGATCACGGCGAAGATGTAGATCCAGACCGGGAACACGAGCCAGGCGAGGCCGAGCCACGGCAACGCCTTCGAGAAGGGCGCATTCCGGACGAGATCCGGCCGCCGGAAGCGAACGAGCAAGGCGTTCACGCCTGGCAGCGTCCAGGTGAGGAGCGCCATGACGATCGCGAACCACGCCGTACCGGCGAGGTTCAGCTTGTTCCCCGTCGTCGCAAGGAAGTGCGGCAGCGCGTTGTAGCTCTGGAAGAAGAGGAACACCGCGGTGAGCCCGAGCGTCGCGAGGATCGCGTTCAGCGGCGTCCGCAACCGCTCGTTGACGCGGCCGAACCATTCCGGAACCTGGCGGTCGAGACTCCAGGCGAGCTGCATGCGGCTGATGAAGTTGATGTACACGGGGCAGAGCAGGAACGGGAAGACCGTTCCTGCGAGCGAGATCAGCATCCAGATCGGCCACAACCCGTGATTCGCAACCGCTGCAAGGAGCGGCATCGAGTTCGGTTGGCCCATCGGCAGCGCCGATAGGTGTGAGTTGAAGCCCCAGTAGCTCGCGCCCCAGCTGACGTTCGTCCCGAAGCCGAGATGGTTCGAGATCGCGTCGACGTACAGCGAGTTCGCGAGCACGCCGATGGTGAGCGCGCCGAGCAGCGCGATCATGACGCCGCGGCGCACGTTTCCACGCACTTCGCCCGCGATGTACGCGGAGTACTGGAAGCCGATGAACTGGAACAGGAGGATCGAGAGGACGAACGGGAACACCGTCGTCGAGAAGAGATCGCTCAAGAAGTGGTGGCTCGTCCCGACAAGGAAGTCGGCTTTGCCCGACGCGGCGATCTTCGCGGCCGTCACGCCGCCCGTGTACTGCGGCAGGTTGTGCTCGAAGGCGGAGCGGCTCGTCGCAGCGAGACCGAAGATGAACATTGCGATGAACCCGGCGACGCCAAAGCCGGCGAGCCCCGTCACGACGCGGTGGAACGTCCGCGTCGGCAGCACGCAGACGGCGCCGATCACGGCGAGGACGACGAGCGAGGCGATGAAGCCGGGACTGCCGGTGATCCCCCCGGTCGAGTCCGTGAACCAGCTGTTCGCATTCTTGAAGAAGTGGCCGCCGGCGCCGATGCCGATGATGCGCGCGGTGATCTGCAGGTTGCGCAGCACGAGCGGAACCTCGAAGGCGATGATCAGAATCGACGCGATCACGAGCGACCACGACTCGAGCCAGCCGACGAACGGGTGGACGATGCGGCTCGTGAACACGTAGTCGCCGCCGGAGCGGGGCATGACCGACGTCAGCGACGCGAAGATGAGCGCGAGGATCGTGCAGAAGATCCCGGCGACGATCGCCGCCCATGCGTAGTTCGAGATGCCGCCCCACTTCCAGACCGGCACGAAACCGAGCGAGTAGAAGATCGGGTAGAGCGTCAGCCCTACGCCGACGAAAGCTGCGACGTTGAAGAAGAGCGCGTTGGTCACGCTCACGTTCCGAACCAGTCCCGAGGACTGGCGGACGAACAGCTTCGAGCTTCCAGTGTCAGACAAGACCGACCTCCGGGGCGATGGGCTTACGGCGACGCGCCGATTATCAACCCTGAGCGACCGGCACTACAAGCAGGATCTCTTCGTCGGGGCCCGCTTCGGCGAGCACAGCGCCGAAAGCGTCCACGGAGCGGCTGCCGCCGACGAGCCGAAAGCCGCCGATCGTGCCGACGCCGTTCGTGTACAGGTGCGGCAGGCGATTCTCGATCGCCCGCTCCCGGGTTGCGAGCTCGTGGTCGGGCCCGAACGGGGCCATGTTCGCGGAGGCTGTGACGAGCAGTTGCGCGCCCGCGGCCGCGAGCTCACACGCCGGCTCGTGGAACTCGATGTCGAAGCAGATCAACGGGCCGACGTCGAGGCCGGCCAGGCGGACGACCTCAAGCTCCTCGCCCGGCCGGAACACGTCCGGCTCCGCGCCGAAGAGCCGCGTCTTCCGGTAGACGCCCGCGAGCCAGCCGTCGCGGTCGATGCACGCGACGGAGTTGAAGAGCTTGCCATCCTCGGTTCGCTCAGCGAAGCCGACGACGACAGCGGTGGACGCGGCTGCCGCGGCGTCGGCGATCGCACGGAACTCGGGACAATCGGGCGGGAGCGCCGCCTGCGGCACCAGCGCTAGGTCGTAGCCGCCAAGGAAGAGCTCGGGGAAGACGGCGATCTCGACCTCCGGGTGCGCGGCGAGCGCCGCGACCACTCGCTCGGCGTTCGCCTGTGTCTGCCCTGGCACCGACGCCAGCTGGGCGAGGAGCGCGCGCACGAGGTAAGACTATTCGGGGTGAACGGCAAAGTCGCACTCGTCACCGGCGCGAACACGGGCATCGGCCTGGCGATCGCAACGCGCCTGCTCGCCGACGGGTTCGCGCTCGGCTATGCGACCGCGGGCGAAACGCCGGAGCTCGAAGGCCCGCTCGACGAGCTGCACGGCCAGATCGCGTGGGTGTACGGCGACCTGACCGATCCGAAGGTTCCCGAACAACTGGTCGCAGAGGTCGTAGCGAAGCTCGGCCGCATCGACGTGCTCGTGAACAACGCGGGCCTTTCGACCGCCAAGCCGTTCTTCGACCTCACCGCCGCCGACTTCGACCTCACCTTCGACGTCGACGTGCGCGCGAGCTTCCTGCTCGCGCAAGCCGCCGCGACGCGCATGCGCGACCAGGGCACGGGCGGCTCGATCGTCAACATCACCTCCGTGCACGAGCACATTCCGCGCCCGAACCTCTCGATCTACGCCGCCGCGAAGGCCGCGCTCGGCATGCTCAGCAAAGGTCTTGCGCTCGAGCTCGCCGAGTTCGACATTCGCGTCAACTCGGTTGCGCCCGGCGTGATCGCAACACCTCGCAACGAGGCGGACGCCGAGACGCTCAACCCCGAGGTGCCGCTCGGAAGGCCCGGAAAACCCGAGGAAGTGGCCGCCCTCGTCTCCTTCCTCTGCTCCGACGAGGCCTCCTACGTGACCGGCTCGAGCTACATCATCGACGGCGGGATGATCCAGCAAGTCGTGAAAATGCCCGCCGGCTGAGCCGCGAAAGGGGTCCCCCGGAGCCCCTTGTAGAGTGGCTTTCCCGTGCCCGCTGCGCCCGATTTCGTCCATCTGCACGTCCACTCCGAGTTCTCGATCCTCGATGGGGCGTGCCGCATTCCCGAGCTCGCCGCGCGCGCAGCCGAGTTCGAGATGCCCGCCGTCGGGCTCACCGACCACGGCTCGCTCGCCGGCACGATCACCCTCGTCAAAGAGGCGAAAAAGCAGGGCGTCAAGCCGCTCATCGGCTGCGAGGTCTACGTCGCCGACGACCGCAAGGCCCAGCAGAAGGGCTACGCACATCTCACGCTCCTCGCCGAGACGAACGAGGGCTACTCGAACCTGATCAAGCTCTCGAGCCTCGGCTACCTCGAGGGCTACTACTACAAGCCCCGCGTCGACTGGGAGCTGCTCGACCAGCACAGCGCCGGGCTCGTTGCCTTGTCCGGCTGCCTCTCGGGGCGTGTCTGCAAGGCGCTCGAGGAGGGGAGAGCCGACGACGCCGAACGCGAGCTCGACCGCCTCACGACGATCTTCAGCAAGGACTCGGTCTACGTCGAGATGCAGAACGCGCACCTCGACGTGCAGCAGCGCATCAACCCGCTGCTCGCGCAGCTCGCCGAGAAGCGCGGCCTACCGACCGTCGTCACCGGCGACGTGCACTACCTCAGACACGAGGACGCGCGCGCACACGAGGCGCTCCTCTGCATCCAGTCGGGCGACTCGCTCAAGAACCCGAACCACTGGAAATTCGACACCGATCACTTCTACTTCAAGACCCAGCAGGAGATGCTCGCCGACTTCCCGGGGCAGGAAGAATCGCTCCGCCGCACACTCGAGATTGCCGAGCGCTGCAACGTCGAGATCGAGCTCGGCCGCATCATGCTGCCGCACTTCCCCGTGCCCGACGGCCGCGACGCGTTCGACTACCTCGTCGAGCTCTGCGAGAAAGGCCTCGGCCGCCGCTACGACAAGCTCACGCCCGAGCTGCGCGAACGGCTGCAGTTCGAGCTGAAGACCATCCACGAGATGGGCTTCACCGACTACTTCCTGATCGTCTGGGACTTCGTCACCTTCGCGAAGCGCAACGGAATCAGCGTCGGCCCCGGCCGCGGCTCGACCGCCGGTTCACTCGTCGCCTACTGCCTCGAGATCACCGACGTCGACCCGATTCGCTACGACCTCCTGTTCGAGCGCTTCCTCAACCCGGGGCGGAAGCAGTTGCCCGACGCCGACATCGACTTCGCCGTCGACGGCCGCGAGCGCGTCATCAATTACGTCGCAGAGAAGTACGGACGCGACCGCGTGGCGCAGATCATCACCTTCGGGACGATGGCCGCGCGCGCCGCCGTTCGCGACGCCGGGCGCGTGCTCGAGGTTCCCTACGGCGTCGTCGACAAGATCGCGAAACTGATCCCCGAAGGGCCGGGCCAGCTGCTCGAGGAGTGCCTCAAGCCCGGTTCCGACCTCCGCGAGGCCTACGACGCCGACCCGGTCGCGCGGGAGATCGTCGATCTTGCGCGCCCGCTCGAGGGGCTCACGCGCCAGGACGGGATCCACGCCGCCGCCGTCGTGATCGGCGCCGAGCCGCTGATGAACACTGTGCCGCTGCAGCAGAAAGGCGCAGACCAGGAGCTCGTGACGCAGTTCTCCGGCGGCGACGTCGAGGCGATCGGCCTGCTGAAGGTCGACTTCCTCGGCCTCCGCAACCTCGACGTGATCGACAAGGCGTGCGCGCTCATCGGCTCGCTCGACATCGGCGCGATCCCGCTCGACGACAAGCAGACCTACGCGATGCTCGCGCGCGGCGAGGCGACCGGCGTCTTCCAGTTCGAGAGCTCGGGTATGCGCGATGCGCTCAAGCTGGTCAAGCCGACGGTGTTCGAAGACCTGATCGCGCTCGTCGCGCTCTACCGCCCAGGCCCGATGCAGTACATCCCGGCGTACGCGCGGCGCAAGAACGGCCAGGAGCCCGTCTCGTACGCCGACCCGCGGCTGAAAGAGATCACCTCGAACAGCTACGGCATCTGCATCTACCAAGAGCAGTACATGGAGATCGCGAAGAAGCTCGCCGGCTTCTCGCCCGCGGAAGCAGACGACCTCCGCAAGGCGATCGGGAAGAAGATTCACTCCCTCATGGCTTCGCTGAAGGGGAAGTTCCTCGAAGGCGCGGCGGCAAGCGGGCTCTCGACCGCCACCGCCAACGCGCTCTGGGCCGACATGGAGCAGGCGCAGGACTACTCGTTCAACAAGTCGCACGCCGCCTGTTACGCGCTCATCGCGTACCGCACTGCGTGGCTGCGAGCGCACCATCCCAAGGAGTACATGGCGGCGCTCATCTCGTCCGTCATGAACACGAAGGACAAGGTGCCGTTCTACGTCAACGCGTGCCACGACCTTGCGATCGACGTGCTGCCGCCCGACGTGAACACGTCGATGATCGACTTCGCGGTCGTCGAGGGGAAGATCCGCTTCGGCCTGAACGCGGTGAAGAACGTCGGCGAGTCTGCGTGCCGTGCGATCGTGCGCGCGCGCGAGGAGGGCGGAACGTTCGCGTCGATCTGGGACTTCACGGAGCGCGTCGACCCGCAGGTCGTGAACAAGCGTGCGCTCGAGTCGCTCGTCAAGTGCGGCGGGCTCGACTCGACCGGCGCGCCGCGCCGCGGAATGCTCGACTGCGTCGAGCAGGCGCTCGCGTGGGGGCAGAAGCAGCAGTCCGACAAAATGCTCGGCCAGGGCTCGATCTTCGACCTCGGCGAGCCATCCGGCGATGCCGCGCCGAGTCACCATCCGGCGATCCCCGCGGGCGACGAGTTCGACAAGAATGACCTGCTCAAGCTCGAAAAAGAGACGCTCGGCCTCTACGTCTCCGAGCATCCGCTGACCGCGATCCGCGATCAGCTCCGCCGCAAGACCGACTGCACACTGAACGAGCTCGAGCGCCGGCGCGACGGCGAGGTCGTCACGGTCGGCGGCATCATCTCGTCGCTCAAGCAACTGACGACGAAGAAGGGCGAGCCGATGGTGTTCGCCACGCTCGAGGACGTCACCGGCCCGTGCGAGGTCGTCGCGTTCAACTCCGTGTACCAGCATGCGCGCGATCTGCTGCTGCTAGACCGCGTCGTGATCGTAAAGGGGCGCATCGACCACAAGCAGCAGGGCGAGACGAAGCTCGTCGCGCTCGAGGTGACCGCGTTCGAAGCGACGCCCGAGCGTAAGGAAGTGCGGTTGAAGGTTGACGCGCGCATCGCGCCCGCAGGTGTTGTGCGCGAGCTCGCCTCGCTCGTCAAGGACTTCCCCGGCGAAGCGCCGGTGTTCGTCGACCTCGTGACGTCGATGGGCTCGAAGCTGCTCGAGCTCGGGCCGGACTACCGCGTGAAGCCGGTGCCTGATTTCTTCGCCGAAGTGAAGGCCTTGCTCGGCGAAGCTGCCGTCGGCTGAACCCTTGCGCCACGGCGCTGCCAGAAGTACAAATCAGCTGCTGACATCTCATACCGGATCGGGAGGCTGGCCATGCTTCGCCTGATCACACTCGCAGCAGTCGCGGCGATGCTCCTCGTGCTTGCGCCTGGCGCGCAGGCAGCGAACTCGGCACCGCAGAGGTTCACCGACCCGCCCGGGGACGCAGGAACCGCTGCAGACATCACGTCCGTCGACGTGAGTAACGACGACCAGGGTCAGTACACCTTCGACGTCACCTTCGCAACGGCGTACGGCGACACGAACTCGTTCGCGTTCTACCTCGACACCGATCAGAACCCGGCTACCGGCGACCCGAACGCAGCTGGTGCCGATTACTTCTTCTTCGATGACCACGCGAGTCACTCGTTCGACCTCCTGAAGTGGAGCGGGACCGACTGGGCGGAGGCCCCGAGCTCTTCCACCGCATCCGTTGCCATCGGAGCGGACAACCTCAGCTTGACCGCGTCGGTCAACCGGTCGGAGATCGGCGATCCGGCGGCGTTCGACTTCTTCGTCGTGAGCGGAGAAGGCGATCTCAGCGCCGGGCATTTCGACGATGCCCCGTCCGGGAGCGGCACTTGGCATTACGCGCTGCAGCCGGTGCTGCAGCTCTCGGTCGTTGCTTTTCATTCATCCGCGGTGAAGGCGGGCGGGACGTGGAGCGTCGCCCTCGTCGGCCGGTCGGACACCAGTGGAACGGTCGGCTCCGAAGGGACGATCGTGTGCCGCGCGACAGTGGGCACGACCAAGCTGGCACTCGTGAGCCGCGCCTTCGTCTCGGGCGGGAGCGGCAAGGGCTCAAGCGCAATCTGCGCGTTCAAGGTGCCCAAGAAGCTCAAGCACAAGGTGCTTCACGCGGTGGTCACGGTCTCCTTGCAAGGGCGGTCCGTCAGCCATAGCTTCACCACGACGGTGAAGTAAGCCGCACCCGTCCCCGGACTCGCGCCGCCGCCAGCTCGGAACGTGCTGTAGCGCCCGCTACCGTGGGCGGTCGTGACCCGCTCGCACCTCACTGCCACCCGCGAAGACCTGCGCAACGTCGCGATCATCGNNACGTCGATCACGGCAAGACGACGCTCGTCGATGCGCTCCTCTGGCAGGCCGGATCCTTCCGCGAGAACCAGGACGTCAACGAGCGCGTCATGGACTCGACCGATCTCGAACGCGAGAAGGGGATCACGATCCTCGCCAAGAACACCTCCGTCCGCGTCGGCGACGTCAAGCTCAACATCATCGATACGCCCGGCCATGCGGACTTCGGCGGCGAGGTCGAACGCGGCCTCACGATGGTCGACGGTGTCCTTCTACTTGTCGACGCGAGCGAGGGGCCGCTGCCGCAGACGCGCTTCGTCCTGCGCAAGGCGCTGCAGGCGCGGCTGCCCGTCGTGCTCGTCGTCAACAAGATCGACCGCGACGATGCGCGCCCGGAGGAAGTCGTCAACGAGGTCTACGAGCTCTTTCTCGACCTCGACGCCGACGAGTCGCAGATCGACTTTCCGATCGTCTACGCGAACGCGCGCGCGGGAGAGGCCGGTCTCAAGCCCGATGAGCTCGCCTCAGACCTCAAGCCGCTCGTGGACACGCTGCTCGCGACCGTTCCCGCACCCGCGTACGACCCCGAGCATCCGCTGCAGGCGCTCGTCACGAACCTCGACGCGTCGCCGTACGTCGGCAGGCTCGCGCTCTGCCGCATCTACCACGGCACCCTGACGAAGGGCCAGCAGATCGCGTGGTGCCGCTCCGGCGGCACGATCGAGAACGCGCGCGTCACCGAGCTCTACATCACGGAGGCGCTCGACCGCGTTCCGGCCGAGAGCGCCGGACCGGGGGAGATCGTCGCGATCGCCGGCCTGCCCGAGGTGACGATCGGCGAGACGATCGCCGACCCGGACGACCCGCGCCCGCTGCCGGTCTCGACCGTCGACGAGCCGTCGCTCTCGATCACGATCGGCATCAACACGTCGCCGCTCGCCGGCACCGAGGGCAACCGGCTCACCGCGTCGATGGTGAAGCAGCGCCTCGACCAGGAGCTCGTCGGCAACGTCAGCCTGCGCGTCAACCCGACACTGCGCCCGGATGCGTGGGAGGTGCAGGGCCGCGGCGAGCTGCAGCTCGCGGTGCTCGTCGAGCTGATGCGCCGCGAAGGCTTCGAGCTCACCGTCGGCAAGCCCGAAGTGCTCACGCGTGAGATCGACGGCAAGAAGCACGAGCCCGTCGAACGCGTCTCGATCGACGTGCCCGAGGACTACATCGGTGTCGTCACGCAAATGCTCGCGCTCCGCAAGGGCAGCCTGCAGCAGATGGTGAATCACGGCACCGGCTGGGCGCGCATGGAGTACCTCGTCCCGGCGCGCGGGCTGATCGGCTTCCGCACGGANNAGTTCCTCACCGAGACGCGCGGCACCGGCATCCTCCACCACGTCTTCGAGGGCTGGGAGCCGTGGCACGGCGAGCTCGGCACGCGGCCCACCGGCGCACTCGTCGCCGATCGGCGCGGCCCCACGACGGCGTTCGCAATCCTCAATCTGCAGGAGCGCGGCTCGCTCTTCGTCGGGCCCGGGGTCGAGGTCTACGAGGGGATGATCGTCGGNNATGATCGTCGGCGAGAACGCGCGCGCCGACGATCTCGACGTGAACGCGACGAAGGAGAAGAAGCTGACGAACATGCGGGCGGCGAGCTCGGACGAGACCGTCCGGCTGATCCCGCCGCGGCCGCTCTCGCTCGAACAGTCGCTCGAGTTGATCCGCGAAGACGAGTGCGTCGAGGTGACGCCGTTGAGCATTCGGCTCCGCAAGGTCGAGCTCAGCGCTCAGAAGCGGCAGACGACGACGTCGCGTGCGAAGCGCGCAGCCGCGTCCGTCTAGTAGACGCCCCTCTCCCGCAGCTCGGCGAGCGCCTGCGCTGACTTCTCGAGCGCCAAGCCCATTGCGCGCAAGACCTCTGGCGCCTTCGTGAACTGCACGTCGCGGTAGTCGACGATCTGCACGTGGTTCCCCCACGGGTCGCGGAACGAGCAGTTCGGCGCGCGCGTCACTGCAACGCCCGCGCCCTCGAGCGCGGCGCGCACCTCGTTTTTGTCGTCGACGACGAGCCCGAAATGCCGCTCTGCGTCGGGCGGCTGCGTGCGACCGCGTGCCAGCGCGATGAACTGGTCGCCCAGGTCGACAAACGCCATAGCAGCACCGGCCCGGCCGCGCAGCTCGAGCTCGAAGAACTGTCCGTACCACGCGAGCGCCTCATCGATGTCGCCCACCTCGAGCGCGACGTGGTTGATCCCGACGAGCTTCGCCATCCCGAAACCGTAGTCCCGGCTGGAACTCCTGCGCCAATCGCGGTGTAGTTGCAGCGTGGAGGGCCGTCCACCAGACGAGCGGGAGCTCGTGCTGCGAGCGCAGCGCGGGGATCCGCGCGCCTACGAGGAGCTCGTCCGCCCACACGAGGAGATCGCATTCAGAGTGGCTTACGTCATCACCCGCAACGCTGCCGACGCCGAGGACGCGGTCCAGGACGCGCTCGTCAAGGCCTGGCGCGCACTCGGCCGCTTCCGCGCGGGCGAGCCGCTGCGCCCCTGGCTCCTCCGGATCGCCGCAAACGAGGCCCGCAACCGCCGCCGCTCCGCCGGCCGGCGCGACCGGCTCACGCTGCGGGCGGCATCGGTCTCGGGGGAGGCGGCCCCCTCCCCCGAGGACGCCGTGCTCGACGCTGCGCAGCGCGAGCAGCTGTTGGCAGCGCTCGAGGAACTGCCGGTCGAAGCGCGCGAAGTGCTCGCCTGTCGCTACCTGCTCGACCTCTCCGAGGAAGAGACCGCCGCGGTGCTCGACATTGCGCGCGGCACCGTCAAGTCGCGCACGGCGCGCGCGCTCGACCGGCTGAAGGAGGCGTATGGACCTCGAACGTGAGCTCCGCGCACTGCCGATCGAGTGGCCCGCGACGCCGCAGCTCCCGCTCCCGCTCGCGCTCGCACGACCGCGACGGCGGTGGCCGCTTGTTGCGGCGATCGCGCTCGCGGCGATCGCCGCTGCGCTCGCCGTGCCGCAGTCTCGCGGCGCGATCCTCCGCTTCTTCGACATCGGCGCCGACAAGATCCAGTTCGTCGCCACGCTGCCGGGCGCCGAGGAGCGGCCACTCGGCTCGCGGCTCGGCGCGCCGACGACCCTCGCTGACGCGCGTGGCTACGTGAACTCGCTCCTACTCCCGAAGCTCGACCCGCCGCCGACGCTGCACCGAAGCGGCGACGTCGTCTCGCTCGTCTTCGGCTACGGCGGCAAGCCGGTGCTCCTGAGCGAGGTGCGCGGCAGCGGCGTCTTCTTCAAGAAGCTCGCCGGCGGCCAGACCGACGCCGTCTTCGTGCAGGTCCGAGGTGAGTTCTCCGGTCTCTGGCTCGCCGGCAATCCCCACATCTTCTTCTTCCCCCGCGAGCCCGCCCGGCTGGCCGGAAACACCCTGATTTGGCAGGGAAATGGCACGACCTACCGGCTCGAGGCGCCAGGCCTCACGAAACAGGGCGCGCTTGAACTGGCCGGGTCGCTACGAGATACCCCCTAAACAGGGGTGAACCGACGCCGCGTGTTTCCCGAAGAATGTGTTGAGCACTAACCTGGGAGACGAACATGACTGCGGTCGAAGAAATTGTCGAGACAGAGCTGGAGCGCGTCGAGCGCTGGCGCTCCGAAGAGCTCATGCGCGCCGGGTACGACCCGGCCGCTGCGCTGGACCTCGCGGCGCGGCTGGACGTCGATCTCCACACGGCGATCGACCTGCTCGAGCGCGGCTGCCCGCCAGAGCTCGCGGCGCAGATCCTCCTCTAAGCACTAAGGCTCGGCCGGACACGGCAGAATGGCGCCGGTGAGCGCCGTTCTCGCGTCGATCCCTTCGCCTCCGACCGGCGTCTTCCACGTCGGTCCGCTGACGATCCACATGTACGGCGTGATGCTGCTGCTCGCGATCGCCGGGTGCATTTGGCTGACCGGTACGCGGTGGGTGCGCTGGGGCGGCGACTGGGATCTCATCTACCGCATGTCGATCTGGGGCGTGATCGCCGGGATCATCGGCGCGCGCCTCTACCACGACATCACGAGCTGGAACCAGGACTCGGCGATCCACGCGCACTGGTACGGGCCCTTCGCGGTGTGGTCGGGCGGCCTCGGGATCTGGGGCGCGATCCCGCTCGGCGTGCTCGCCGGCGCCTGGGTCGTACGCCGCTCCGGCAACAGTGTGCGGCTGATGATGGACGCGGTCGCGCCGGGCCTGCTGCTTGCACAGGGGATCGGCCGCTGGGGCAACTGGTGGAACCAGGAGCTCTACGGCAAGCACACGACGCTCCCCTGGGCGCTCGAGATCCACGGCAAGAGCGCCGCAGACCTTTACCACCCGACCTTCCTCTACGAGTTCTTGTGGGACATCTTCGGCGTGCTGCTGCTGCTCTGGATTGACCGCCGCTTCAAGCTCCGCCGGCCCGCGCTCTTCTCGCTCTACGTCGTCGTCTACACGGCGTTCCGCATGTACGAGGAGACGCTGCGGATCGACCCGTCGAGTCACTTCCTGGGCCAGCGCCTCAACTTCTGGGTCGCGCTCGTTTGCTTCGTCGCGAGCCTCGCCTTCTTCATCTGGTGGCAGTTCCTGCGCACGCCGAAGGCCGATGTGCCGAAGACGACACCGCGTTCGGTGCCCAAGGGGCCGCGGATGGCCGTCCCGCGAGGCCGCGTCCGGTAACGCCGCTAAGTTGATACCGGTGGCCCTCCCGGCGACAGATGCAGGCCGCTCGCCCGCGATCGCACGGCGCGTTGCCGCGTCCTCGGTCGCCCCGATAGTCGCCGCTATCGGGACTCCCTGCGTCCTTGCACCGCTTGGCGCTCGCGACCGAGCGGCGTGCCTCTGTCACCAGGAGGACCACCAGTGATCGTCCGGGAGCTCGAGCTCGATCTCGACGCGTTCGAAGGCCCGTTCGACCTCCTGCTGACCCTCGTCCTGAAGGATGAGCTGGATCTGCGCGAGCTCGACGTGGCCGGGATCGTGCTCGCGTTCCTCGAACGCCTGCTCCAGCGCGACGAGCTCGATCTCGAGGCATGCGGTGAGTTTCTCGTGCTCATCTCCGCGCTGCTCGAGCTGAAGGCGCGCGGTCTCTTCCCGGAAGAGGCGGCGGAGCTTGCGGAGCTCGAGCCGGAGGCCGCGGCCGAGGAGCTTGCGCGCCGGCTCGCCGAGTACCGGCGAATGAAGGATGCGGCCGGCTGGCTGCGGGAGCGGCTCGAAGCCGAGGGCGACCGGTTCTTCCGCGTCGGGCCCGCACCGCTCGCTCCGAGAGTCGAGACGCCGCTCGCGCCGCAAGAGCCGGAGAAGCTTGCACAGGTCATCCGCATGCTCGCCGTCGAGCCGCCGCAAGTGTCGCTTGCTCACATGGCGTTGCGGTTCCCGCCAGTGACGCAGTTCGTCGAGCGGTTCCGCGCCGTGCTGCGACGGCGGTCGCGCTTCGACTTCGACCAGGAGGTGGGCTCGCTCCCGCGTATCGAGCAGGCGGTCGCCTTCCTCGCGCTCTTGGATCTCCGCCGCTCCGGGGAGATCATGATCGAACAGGCGGCGGCATTCGCGCCGATCAGGATTTCCCGAAACGACGTCGAAAGAGAGGATTCATGGACAGTCCGCTCCGCCTGATCGCGAGCAACCCGCTCGACCAGCTCGCCCGCACGATCGAGGCGCTCCTCGTCGTAGCGTCGGCGCCGTTGTCCGTCGAGGATCTCGCGGAGGCTGCGGACGACCACACAGAGCGGGTCGAGGCCGCGCTTGGTCTGGTGCGCGAGCGCTACAGCGAAGGCCGAAGCGGCATCGTGCTCGAGCACGTCGCCGGCGGCTGGGCGTTCCGCTCGGCGCGCGAGGCAGCGGAGGCGTGCGCGCGCCTATTCGAGAAGCCGGCGCAGCGGAACCTTTCGCAGGCATCGCTCGAGACGCTTGCGATCGTGGCGTATCTCGGGCCGTGCTCGCGCCCGGACATCGCGCGCATTCGCGGGGTCGCCGCCGACTCTGCAGTTGCGAACCTCGTGGAGCGCGGGCTGATCACGGAGTCGGGTCGCGACGATCCCGCCGCCGGTGGCGCAATCAAGTACCGCACGACGCCCTTGTTCGAGCGCGTGTTCGGTCTCGAGAGCCTGTCGCAACTGCCGCGCCTCGACGACGTCGGCGAGTCGACCGAGCAGATCCGCGAGCGGCTCAACGAGGTCGCAGAGAAACGCTCCGCTTAGAAGCTTCGCGCGCGGCAAGCACGAAGAGCAGCGTGAACCCGAGCGCGACTCCGTAGAAGTCGCCCGCCCAGTGCCCGACGATCGCGGCTCGGATGAGCACCGCGGCGGTGATTCCGATCAACCACGTTGCGAGCAACCGCGTCCAGCTTGGGCGCGCGTAGAGCCGCAGTACAAACGCGGCCGCGAACCAGCAGCCGAGGAACGCAAGCAGGTCGCGGGCGAGTGCCGTGACCGACGATCCGTGGGTCAGCACGCCGACGACCGCGAACGCGACCAGGGCCGCGCCGTCGGCGATTGCAGTCCGTCGAGCCACGGGTCCAGGCTAGCCAGGTCCGGGTGTCAGACACCGCTTGTACCTAGAGCCGCCGGATGATCTCTTCCGCCTCGTCGCGCGTGAACGCGCGCAAGGTCTCGGTCTCCTCCGCGCCGTGGCGGCCCAGCTTCGTGATGATCTCGAGCGCCGTCTCGTCGTCCGGGGCCTCGAACACCTCGATGACGTCGTACTGGCCGAGCGTCACCCAGACGCCGACGAGCTTCCCGCCCGCTTCCTCGATCGTCCGTTCGCCCTCCTCCACCCGGTCGCGCCAGGCGGGGAGGCCCATCCGGCCTTGCGACGTCCAGCGCATGAGCGAGACGAAGTGCGGCATCGCGCCCTATCTTCTCATCCGTGCGACTGAATGCCTATCTCGCGAGAGCCGGAATCGCCTCCCGCCGCAAATCCGACGACCTGATCAAGGCTGGCCGCGTGCTGGTCAACGGCGAGCCTGGCCAGCTGAACACCTTCGTCGAGAAGACCGACCGCGTCGAGGTCGACGGCCGCGAGGTCGCCGCCCAGCAGCTCGCGATCATCCTGCTGCACAAGCCCGTCGGCCACGTCACGACCGCGAGCGATCCGCACGGCCGCCGCACCGTCGTCGACATCGTCCCGTCCAACCCGCGCGTCGTCCCGGTTGGGCGACTCGACGTCGACACGACCGGCGCGCTCCTGCTCACGAACGACGGCGCGCTCGCGCATACGCTCGCGCACCCGAAGTACGGCGTCGAGAAGACCTACGTCGCCGAGGTCGACGGCGAGCTGACCAACGAGGTGCTGAAGCAGCTGCGCACCGGCATCGAGCTCGACGACGGCCCCACGGCGCCCGCGAAGGCGAGGCTCCTCGGCCGCAACCGGATCGAGCTGACGATCCACGAAGGACGCAACCACCAGGTGAAGCGGATGCTCGAGGCCGTCGGCCTTCCGGTCCGGCGGCTGCACCGAAGCGGCTACGCGGGCCTGACCCTCGAAGGGCTCGAGCCCGGCCAATGGCGCAAGCTCGAGCCCTTCGAGGTGAGACGGCTCAGGAGAGAGCGTTCGCCTGAGTGATCAGCTGGTTCGCTTGGTCGATCCAGCTCTGCGCCTGCGATTGATTGATCGCCTGCCCGTCGAACGCCGCTCCGTTCAGTGCGGAGCGGATGTGCGCTGCGAGCGCGTCGCGTTGCGTTGTCAGGCTCCCAAGCGAGCCCTCGATCGACGTGTACGTCGCGTCGTCCGCACTCTCGAGCGCCTTCGTCGACGCTTTCAGCACTGCTGCAGAGAACGCGCCGAACGGCGCGTTCACCTGCTCGTAGGCGTCGCCGAGTTGCCGCACCGTCGGGCCGGTGAGCCCGTCCGGTGTCGCCTTCTTCGCCAGCGCCTCGACGAGTACGCGGCCGTCGTCGATGTAATCGTCCTTCAGGCCGAGCAGTGACAGCATCGTCGGCCGGACGTTCGTGTGATCGGTCCACGTCGTCGAGTCGATCCCGTTGTTGTCGACGCCCGGGCCGACGATCCCGACCCAGGTGTTCCCGATCTCCTGCTGGATGTCCCCGTGGTTCCACGCGAAGCCACCGGTCACGCACTCCGTCACACCGGTGCACGGGTTCGAGGTCTGGAAGAAGAAGTCGGGGTTGCCGAACATCGTGAACGTCGGTGTGCGATTCGGATCCGCGTTCACCATGTGCAGCGCCTTTTCCCCGACCGTGTCGACTAGGGCCGTCGTCAGCGGCACCGTCTGCACGGTGCCGGACGAGTCGCGGACGTATGGGTCGAGCGACGTGAGGCCGCCGACGTCACGCTCGAGCTTGCGCACGGTCGGATCGGTCGGCGTCGGCTGACCGTTGACGTAGAAGGTCGGTGCGTCGTCGAAGTGGATGTCGAACCCCGGCTCGCCCGCCGGCAGGAGACCCTTGATGTTCGCGGTCACCTCGCCGATCTGGTTTGTCGGGCATGTTGCGAGCGCTGTGCACGTCCTGTGGTCGTAGACGAGCGGACCGCCGGACTGCGGCATGCCGACACCACCGGCGAAGTGATCGCCTTCGTCGACGGTGACGACGAACAGCGTGTTGTGCTGGTCGATGCCGTGCGCCTTGAGGTTGTCGAAGAACGCGGCGAAGGCGTCGTCGTAGGCCTTCAGCTGCGCGAGATGGTTCGCGTCGCCGGGGCCCGTCGCCGAGCTGACGTACGCGTCGGTGGTCTGGTTCGGGGCATGCAGGTCGTGCGCGTCCGAGATGTAGCCGTAGGTCACCGGCACGCCGTTTTCCTGCATCTGCTCGACATAGCCGAGCGTGTTCTTCGCGAGCATCCCGTCGAAGCCGGGGAAGCCGCAGTAGCCGACTGGATCCGTGATCGGCTGTCCAGCGGTGTCGTTCACGCACGCGTTACCGCCCGTGATCACCGGATCGACGTACTTCGTGCCGTACAACGCCTGGAAGCCGTTGTAGCCGCCCGGCTCGTCCGGGAGCGGGTCAGGCTTCGCGCCCGCGTTCCCCGCGCAGACGCTCGTCGATGACTGCGAGCAGTGCACCGCGATTCCGACGAAGTCGGTCTGCCCGAGCTGCGGGTTCGCCGCAGCCTCGTTCCACTCCGGCGAGCCGGCGCCGAACACGCGCGTCACGTCGCCGGAAGGGGCGGTCGAAGCGTTCTCGAGCTCGATGTTCGCCGTGCCGACGCCGCCGACATCGCAGCCGGCCCGCGTAAAGGGCACCCAGGGCGCCGGCGTGTTCTTGCCGCCGTCCGTGACCATGTTCGGGAGCGTGTCGCCCGTCGGATCGACCGGGTTCGTCCAGTACTTGAACGAGCTCGTGAACGCCGGGATCTTGCTCGCCGGGTAGAAGTCGTAGCTGTTCGAAACCGTCTGCCCCTGACGGTCCGGATAGAGACCGGTCAACGAGCTCAGGATCCCGCCCGCCGTGTGCGAGATCAGGATCGTGTGGTCGTTCGTGAACAGCGTGCCGTTGCCCTGCAGGAAGTTCAACAGGTGCGGCATCTGCTCGAGATCGGATGCGACGTTCGGTGCGTCGCGGTTGTAGTGCGTGTTGTCGAACTGGAGATAGATGACGTGCTTGATCGCGTTCGACTTCGTGCCGAGGTCGCAACCCTGGGCGGACGGCTTGGTAGCCGCCGCTTCTGTGCGTCCTGACGCGATCTGAACCCCAACGAGCGCTGCGATTGCGGCGGCGACGGCCGCCAGTGTGAGGACTGTTCTCCTTCTCATCGACTCTCCCCTTGTGTTGTCGATTGCAGTGTCTAACTGCATGAGAGCCTCGCCGCAGCCGCTGGCCAGGTGGGCGACGAGGCGGTGACGTCGAGGTTACGAAATGGCGACGCGGCGTGTCGCGGTTAGAGCCCGCGCGGCCGAGCAGCGCCGAAGAAGCGCCCCGCTTCGGAGGTCGCGAAGCCCATGCGGTCGTACATCAGGTCGAGGGTTGGCTCCGACGCGCGCCGTGCCTTCTCCGCGCCGACCGAGAGCAGTCGCTGCAGCTCCCGCTCATCAGCGCGGAGCGCCTCGAAGCGCTCGCGGATGGGCGACAAGAGCTCGACGACAGACTCACCGACGGCGTCCTTCAGATCGCCGTAGCCCGCCCCGACGAACCGCTGCTCGAGCGCCTTGATCGATTCGCCGGTCGCAACGCTCATGATCTCGAGCAGGTTCGACACGCCGGGCTTCTCGCGGGGCGCGTAGCGGATCTCGCGCTCGGAGTCCGTCACCGCGGTCTTGAACTTCTTGCGGATCACGTCCGGCGGGTCGGCGATGTAGACGGCGCCCTGCTCGCTCGAGAGTGTCGTCGACATCTTGTCCGCCGGCTCCTGGAGATCCATGATCCGTCCGCCGATCTCGGGGATGATCGCCTCGGGCACGCGGAACGTCTCGCCGTAGCGGTGGTTGAAGCGCTGAGCAACATCGCGCGCGAGCTCGAGGTGCTGGCGCTGGTCGTCGCCGACCGGGACGAAGTCGGTCTGGTAGAGCAGGATGTCGCCCGCCATCAGCACGGGGTACGTGAAGAGGGCCGCGGAGACGAACTCGTGTGCCGCTGCCTTCTCCTTGAACTGCGTCATGCGGCCCAACTGGCCGTAGCTCGTCACGGCCGACAGCAGCCACGCGGCCTCGGCGTGGGCGGTCACGTGGCTCTGGCAGAAGACGGTCGAGCGCTCGGCGTCGAGCCCAGTGGCAAAGAGGAGCGCCGCGAGGTCGAGCGTCGAGCGCCGCAGCTCCGCCGGGTCGTACTCGACGCTGAGCGAATGTAGGTCGACGATGCAGAAGAAGCCGTCGCCTGTTTCCTGGGTCTGCGCGTACTGCCGGAAGCCGCCGCTGTAGTTGCCGAGCGTCTTTCGGCCGGTGGGCTGGATACCCGAGAAGATCCTCGGCTTCTGTTCGGTTGCGGCCATGGGTCGTTGATTCTGCCTAAGCTTGAGAAGTGGCTGTAACAGGCGCACCCGAGCTCCTGATCGTGATGGGGGCGACCGCGACCCCCGAGCAGGTGGACGACGTGGTCGCGCGCCTCGAGGAGGCCGGCTGCGCCGCGCTTGTGACGCCCGGCCGCGAGGCGACGGTGATCGGCGCGATCGGCGAGCGCGAGCTCCTGGCGGCGCTGCCGCTCGAGGGCTATGCGGGCGTCGAGCAGGTGCTGCCGATCCTCAAGCCGTACAAGCTCGTGAGCCGCGAGCTCTCGCCGGATCCGACGGTGATCGAAGTCCGCGGCCGGCGCATCGGCGACGGCTACTTCGGGTTCATCGCGGGCCCGTGCACCGTCGAGACGCGGGAGCAGACGCTCGAGACGGCGCGTGCGGTCGCGGCCGAGGGCGTGACGATGCTCCGCGGCGGCGCGTTCAAGCCACGCACCTCGCCGTATGCGTTCCAGGGGCTCGGCCAGGTTGCGCTCGAGATCCTGATGGAGGCGCGCGAGCTGACGGGCCTCCCGCTCGTGACCGAGCTAATGGATCCGCGGCACGTCGAGGCGGTCGTCGAGGTGGCCGACGTGATCCAGATCGGCGCTCGCAACATGTCGAACTTCTCGCTCCTCTCGGAGGTAGGACGCGCGCCAAAGCCGGTGCTGCTGAAGCGCGGCCTCTCGTCGACCGTCGAGGACCTGCTGATGGCGGCGGAGTACATCGTCAAGGAGGGCAACTCCCAGGTGATCCTTTGCGAGCGCGGCATCAAGACGTTCGAGACTTCGACTCGCTTCACGCTCGACATCGGCGCGATTCCGGTGCTGAAGATGGAGACGCATCTGCCGGTGATCGTCGATCCGTCGCATCCGGCGGGCCGGCGCGAGCTCGTGCTGCCGCTCGCGCGCGCCGCGGTCGCCGCCGGGGCCGACGGGATCATCGTCGAAGTGCATCCGCGCCCGGAGGAAGCGCTCTGCGACGCGGCACAGCAGATTCCGACGGCCGACTTCCCGGCATTCGCCGCGGAGATCCGCGCGCTCGCGTCCCTCATGGGCCGCACCATCGGGTGAAGATCAAGCCTGCGGTACAGCTCGTCGGGCACGTCGCAGTGCCCGGTGACAAATCGATCTCGCATCGCTCCGTGCTCCTCGGCGCGCTCGGCGAAGGCGAGACGCACGTACACCGGTTCGGCCGCTCTGGTGACACGCAGTCGACGATCGACGCGGTGCGCACGCTCGGCGTCGAGGTCGAGGACGTCGCCGAGGACGAGCTGATCATCCACGGCGTCGGCCTGCGCGGCTTGCCCCCGGGTACGGTCGACTGCGGCAACGCCGGCACGCTGATGCGTCTCGTCATGGGCGTGCTCGCCGGCCAGAGCGGCCGGTTCGAGCTGACGGGCGACGAGTCGCTCTCGACGCGGCCGATGGAGCGCATCGCCGAGCCGCTGCGGCAGATGGGCGCGACGATCGAGACAACCGACGGGCACGCTCCGGTGATCGTCGAGGGCTCCGGCGCGCTGCACGGCGTGAGCTACGAGTTGCCGATGGCGAGCGCGCAGGTGAAATCCGCCGTGCTGCTCGCCGGGCTCAACGCCGAAGGGCCGACGACGGTCGTCGAGCCGGTGCCGACGCGCGACCACACCGAGCTGATGCTCGAGAGCGCGGGCGTTCACGTGACGCGCCGGCCGAGGTCCGTAACAATCGAGCCTGCCATCGCGCTGCATTTGGGCGAGATCGACATCCCCGGCGACATCTCCTCGGCCGCACCGTTCCTCGCTGCCGCCGCGCTCGTACCCGGCAGCGACATCACGATCCACGACGTGAACCTGAACCCACGCCGCACTGGATTCCTCGACGTCCTCGAGCGCATGGGCGCGCACCTCGCGATCTTCAACCGTCACAAGGCGGGGCGCGAGCAGATCGGCGACGTGCAGATCCAGTACACGGAACTCGGCGCCGTCGAGGTGAACGGTAACGAGGTACCGCTGCTCGTAGATGAGCTGCCGCTCGTCGCGCTCCTCGCCGTGCACGCGCGCGGCAAGAGCGTCGTCCGCGGCGCGCAGGAGCTGCGCGTGAAGGAAACCGACCGCATCGAAGCGGTCACCGACGGCCTGCGATCCTTCGGCGCGCACGTCACGTCGAGACCGGACGGGTGGGAGATCAACGGCGTCCCGACCCGCCTCAAGGGCGGCCGGATCGACGCCCGCGGAGACCATCGAATCGCGATGCTCGGCGCCGTCGCTGGGCTCGCATCCCGGGAAGGCGTGGAAATCGTGGGCGCCGACACCGTCGCTATAAGCTTCCCCGGGTTTTTTCAGCTCCTCGAATCCCTGGTGAAACGATGATCGTTGCGATCGATGGGCCGGCAGGCGCCGGCAAGAGTACGGTGGCACGCGCCCTCGCGGAGCGGCTCGGCTTCCGCTACCTCGACACCGGCGCGATGTACCGGGCGCTCACCTGGCTCGCGATGCGCCGTGGTCTCGATCTCGGCGGTGGCGAGGCGCTTGCCGAGCTCGCCCGCACGGAGCCGGTGACCTTCGACAAAGAAGGGCGCGTCTGGATCGCAGGCACCGACGTCACGTCGTCGATTCGTGACACCCGCATCGATCGCATGGTTCCGGTCGTCGCGCGGCACACGCCGGTACGCGAGGTGATGCGGGAGCGGCAGCGGCTGCTCGGCAACGAGGGCGACGTCGTAATCGAGGGTCGCGACATCGGCACCGTGGTCGCGCCGGGTGCAGAGGTAAAGGTGTACCTCGTTGCGAACCGCAACGAGCGGGCGAAGCGGCGGATGGCCGACCGCCCAGGCATCGGCGCCGATGCACTTGCAACAGATCTGCGCGCCCGCGACGAGAAGGACGCAGAGCGCATGCAGCCTGCGGAGGACGCGCAGAAGATCGACACGACGGATCTTCGCGTCGAAGACGTCGTGGAGCGCATCGAGCAGTTGGTGCGCGCGCGCTCGGCGGCATGAACCGGGTCGACGTCATATGGCCGTTCGGCCGCTATCTGATCGGCTGGCCCGGCGGGCTGTCGGCACGCCTTCGGATCTACGGCAAAGAGCGCATCCCGCAGGACGGCGGCCTCGTCTTGGCGATGAACCATTTCTCGTGGATCGACATCCCGTGCTTCGGCGTCGGGTGCCCGCGCAATATCTACTTCGTCGCGAAGTCCGAGGCGCACGAGATTCCCGGGCTCGGCCAGTTCATCCGCGCATTCGGTTCGTTCGGGGTGCGCCGCGGCGAGTCGGATCGGGAAGCCGTGCGCCGCATGCGCGAGGTCGTGCGTGACGGAAACGCGCTCGGCGTGTTCGTCGAGGGCACGCGGCAGCTGAGCGGCGTTCCGGGCGAGGTGCAGCCCGGTGCGGCGATGGTCGCGTTGCAGGAGGGGGTGCCAGTCGTGTGCGGCGCCATCCACGGCACGCAGAACTGGAAGCTCGGCAACTTCGCCCCCGCGTCGGTCGCGTGGAGCGAGCCGCTGCGCTTCGACAGCTACCCGCGCGGCGGGAAGGGCTACCGCCAGGCCTCCGAGGAGATCGGCAAGGAGATCCGCCGCCTCTGGGAATGGCTGCGCGAAATCCACGCCGCCGGCCGCCCGCGCAACGCCGTGCCGCCGAAAAGCGGATAGGCCGATGGAGACCATCGGCACCGTTGCGATCGTCGGCTTCCCGAACGTCGGGAAGTCGACGCTGATCAACCGCCTGACGGGTTCGCGGGCCGCAGTCGTCCACGAGACGCCGGGCGTCACGCGCGACCGCAAGGAGCTCGTCTGCGAGTGGCGCAACCGGCGGTTCCTCCTCATCGACACCGGCGGCGTCGACATCGCCGACGCGTCGCCGATCACCCGCTCGATCGCCGACCAGGCGCGCGAGGCGGTCGCGCAGGCGGACATCGTCCTCTTCGTGCTCGACGCGAAGATCGGCATCACGCCGGGCGACGAAGAGGTCGCGCAGATCCTCCGCGAGTCGAAGAAGCCGGTGCTCGTGATCGCGAACAAGATCGACGACCCGAAGCAGGAGTCGCTTGCGCTCGAGTTGCACAAGTTCGGGCTCGGCGATCCGATCCCGATCTCGGGCCTGCACGGACACGGCACCGGCGACCTGCTCGACGAGATCGTCGACTACCTCGACGCGCACGGAGGCCAAGAGCGCCCGGAGCTGCCCGAGCAGGCGATCCGCGTCGCGATTCTCGGCCGTCCGAACGTCGGCAAGTCGAGTCTCGTGAACAAGCTGCTCGGCCAGGAGCGCCTCGTCGTCTCCGAGATCCCCGGCACGACGCGCGATGCGATCGACACCGTGCTGCAGCGCGGCGACCGCACGTTCGTGCTCGTCGACACCGCCGGCCTGCGCCGCAAGCGCCGCCATCGCCAGGGCATCGACTACTACTCGGAGCTCCGTGCGCTCGAGGCTGCGGAGCGCGCCGACATCGCGCTCGTGCTTATCGACGCGGCGCAGGGCGTCGTCGACCAGGACCTCGCCGTCGCTGACATTGCACGCAAAGCGGACTGCGCGACGCTAATCGTCCTCTCGAAGTGGGACATCAGCGAGGTGAAGATCGAGGAGGTGCGCGCGCAACTGCGGCGCCGGCTGCGCCAGCGTCCTGCGTTCATCGCCGTTTCGGCGCAGTCGGGCCGCGGCCTCGACCGCCTGCTCGATGCGGTCGCCGAGCTCTTTGACCGCTACATCTCCAAGGTGCCGACGCCCGAACTCAACAACGCCCTCGGTGAGTTGCGTGAGCGGCGGCAGCCGCCTTCCAAGAACGGCAAGCGGCTGAACATGCTGTACGCGGCGCAGATCCACGAGCGGCCGCCGCGCTTCCGTATCTTCGTCAACGATCAGGGTCTCGTCACGCGCGACTACGCCTACTGGGTCGAGAACGAGCTGCGGGAGCGGTTCTCACTCGACGGCGTTCCCGTGTCGATCGACTTCGTTCGCCGCACGTGAGGTTCCTCGTCGCGGGAGCCGGCTCGTGGGGAACAGCGTTCACGCACGTGCTGCGCGAGCGCGGGCACGACGTCGTGCTCGCCTGCCACACGCGTGAGCAAGCAATCGCGATCAACGAGACGGGACGTAATCCGCGCTCGCTGCCTGGCGTCGACCTGCGTGGCGTCGAGGCGGTGCCGCTGGGAGACGCGCCCGCGGACGTCGATGTCGTCGTCGTCGCGGTTCCGAGTAAGGCGTTCGCTGGCGTCGTTGCCGGGCTCCCGGGCAGCGCGCCGGTGCTCAGCCTGACGAAGGGTCTCGACCCGGGAACAGGTGAACGCCTGTCGACGTGTGTGCAGAACCGCCCCGTTGCGGTGCTCTCCGGCCCGAACATGGCGGAGGAGATCGCGGTTGGCCTGCCGACGGCAGCGGTGATCGCATCGGACGACGGCTACCTCGCCGGCCAGCTCCAGCACGCGATCAACTCGTCCGTTTTCCGCGCGTACGTTAATCAGGACGTCATCGGCGTCGAGCTCTGCGCCGCCGCGAAGAACGTGATCGCGCTCGCGGCGGGCGCTGTCGACGGCCTCGATCTTGGCGACAACGCGAAAGCGTCCCTGATCACCCGCGGCCTCGCCGAGATGGCGCGGCTGGGCGAGGCGGCAGGCGCGCGGCCGGAGACGTTCTCAGGGCTCGCCGGCATGGGCGACCTGATCGTCACCTGCTGGAGCCGCCACGGCCGCAACCGCCACGCCGGCGAGCTGATCGCGCAGGGGCGTAGCCCGGAGGAGGCGGCGGCAGAAATCGGCCAGACGGTCGAGGGCCTGACGACGGCCCCCGTCCTCCACCGGCTCTCGCAAAGACTTAACGTCGAACTGCCCATAACGGAGGGGGTCTGCGCGGTACTCTCAGGGCAGAGCCTCACCGGTCTGGTCTCCGGGCTGATGGGGCGGCAGCCGACAGAGGAGTGACATGTCCCGCTTGATGGTCCCGGCGGCGGTTGTGGCGGCAGCGGCGGCAATCGTGACGGCAGGGTGCGCCAGCGCGGGTGCGAGCGGCCCCGGCTCGCTCGACGGCGCGGCGGCGATCGCGCCTGCGAACGCTGTGGCGTTCGTGGCGGCGAGCACCGACCTCGGCTCCACGCGGTGGCACGGCATCGGCAAGCAGTTCATGACGCAGTTCCAGAGCCTCGCTCCGGCATTCGGCGACGAGATCGACGTTGCGGTGCTGCCGAGCAAGGCGGTCGTCGCATTTACGCAGCCCGAGGACGGCGCGAAGCTGACGGCGCTCGCGACGAAGCACGGCGCGAAGACGCGGGTGATCGGCGGCTGGACGGCGATTGCGAAGACGGACGGGGCCTTGGACACTGTCGCGAACGCGACGTCGCATCTCGCGGACAACACGCTGTTCGCCGAGGCGATGAACCGGCTGCCGAGCGGCGCGCTTGTGCGGGCGTACGCGAACGCGCAGGAGGCGCAGCAGCTGATCGCGTCGATTCCCGGCGCGCTCGACATCGCCACGACGGACCTCCGTTGGGTTTCTGCCGCTGTCGAAAGCACGAGCGACGGCCTGAAGGTCGAGGCGTTCACACGCACCAACAGCCTGACGGCGGCGGGAGCGCCCCGCGCGTACGTCCCGGCGCTGATCGACGAGATTCCGTCCGGCGCGCTTGCGGCTATCGACCTCCAGGTGACGCAGGGGATGTTCGAGAACCTGTCGCAGCTCCCCGCGCCGCTCGTCCAGCTCTTCGGCGCGAATAACGCGGCGGCGCTACCGCTGCAGCTCGACACGCTCCTCGGCGGCGAGACGGCGATCTACGTCCGGCCTTCCCTGCCGATGCCGGAGGTGACGCTCGTCACACAGCCCGCCGACACGGCCGCGGCGTCGTCGGCGCTCGACGCCCTGCTCGCCGAGCTGCCGTCGACGAGCATGTTCTCTGGCCTCAAGCTCTACCGGACGACGATCGGCGGGCAGTTCGTCGTTTCGACGACGCAGCAGGGACTCGACGATTTCCGCGCCGGCGGTGCCAAGCTTTCCGTCGATCCGTCGTTCCTCGCTGCGAAGCAGCAGTCGGGAATGGGCGACGAGACGACGGGGTTCATCTACGCAAACGCGAAGGATGCGCTGCCGCTCCTGTCGCTCGCAGGCGTGAAGCTTCCAGCCGGACTGCCGAGCCTCGGCACCTTCATGGCGTACGGCGGGGCGACCGACGCGGAGTCGTCGTTCACCGCCTTCCTCGGTGTCACCAGCTAGCCTGGCGCCCATGCCGAATCGCTCATTCACGTTCACCTCTGAGTCGGTCACCGAGGGCCATCCCGACAAGATCGCGGACCAGATCTCGGACGCTGTCCTCGATGCCGTTCTCGCGGACGACCCCATGGGGCGCGTCGCTTGCGAGACGCTGATCACGACCGGCCTAGTCGTCGTCGCCGGGGAGATCACGACGACCACGTACGTCGACATCCCGCGCCTCGTGCGCGAGCGTATCCGTGAGATCGGGTACACGCGCGCGAAGTTCGGCTTCGATGCCGACACGTGCGGCGTGGTTGTCGCCCTCGACGAGCAGTCGCCCGACATCGCGCAGGGCGTCGACGCGTCGTTCGAGGTCCAGCATGGCGATCAGGATCCGCTCGACCAGGTCGGCGCGGGCGATCAGGGGATGATGTTCGGCTACGCGTCGAACGAGACGGAAGAGCTAATGCCGCTGCCGATCATGCTCGCGCACCGGCTCGCGAAGCGCCTGGCGGTGGTACGCAAGACCGACGTGCTGCCGTATCTGCGCCCGGACGGCAAGACGCAGGTGACGATCCGCTACGAGGAGGACGCACACGGCCACCGGCGGCCGGTTGAGATCGAGCGCGTGCTGATCTCGACGCAGCACCGCGACGGGCTCGACATCGATCGGACGCTGAAGCCTGACCTCGCCGCGCACGTGCTCGAGCCGATTCTCCCGAAGGATCTGTACGACCCGAAGCGGCTCGAGAGCGACAAGGATTTCTTCTACTGCAACCCGACGGGCAAGTTCGTGATCGGCGGCCCGATGGGCGATACCGGCCTGACGGGACGCAAGATCATCGTCGACACCTACGGCGGCGCCGCTCCACACGGCGGCGGTGCGTTTTCCGGCAAGGATCCGACGAAGGTCGACCGTTCGGCTGCGTACGCGGCGCGTTACGTCGCGAAGAACCTCGTCGCGGCCGGGCTTGCGGCGCGCTGCCAGATCCAGGTGGCGTATGCGATCGGCGTCGCGCACCCGATGTCGGTGCTCGTCGAGACGTTCGGCACGGAGACGCTTCCGGTTGCGCGCATCGAGGAGCTTGTGCGGGAGCACTTCGACCTGCGACCCGGCGCGATTCTCCGCGACCTCGACTTGCGCCGGCCGATCTACGCGAAGACCGCCGCCTACGGCCACTTCGGCCGTGACGACGCAGACTTCACGTGGGAGCGCACCGACAAGGTGGATGCGCTCCGCGCGGCGGCCGGGCTCGCCGAGCCGGCGGGCGTCGACGCCTGAGACCGTTCTCATCACCGGCGGGGCGGGCTTCATCGGCTCGCATCTCGCCGACGCCTTGCTCGCGCGCGGACAGCGCGTACGGGCGCTCGACTCGCTGATCCCGCAAGTGCACGGCGGCGCGGCGCGGCCCGCGTACCTGAGCGACGAGGTGGAGCTGGTAACCGGCGACGTGCGCGACGCGGACGCGCTGCGTGGCGCGCTTGACGGTGTCGACGCCGTCGTGCATCTCGCGGCTCGGGTCGGCGTTGGGCAGTCGATGTACGAGATGGCGGAGTACACGTCGGTGAACTCGCTCGGCACCGCTGCGCTCCTCGAGGCGCTCGCGGAACGGCCCGTGCGCAAGCTCGTCGTCGCGTCGAGCATGAGCATCTATGGCGAAGGGCTCTACACCGACAGCGAAGGCCACGAGGTCGAGCCACCGGAGCGCACGCGCGAGCAGCTCGCAGCGCGCGACTGGGACTACGTGGGGTTTGAGCCGATGCCGACGCCGGAGCGCAAGCGGCCCGGCCTGTCGTCGATCTATGCGCTCACGAAGTACGACCAGGAGCGCGCGTGCCTCGTTGCCGGGTCGGCGTACGGAATCCCGACGGTGGCGCTGCGCCTCTTCAACACGTACGGCCCGAGGCAGGCGCTCTCGAATCCGTACACCGGCGTGCTCGCGATCTTCGCGTCGTGCCTGTTGAACGACCGGCCGCCGCGGATCTTCGAGGATGGGCTGCAGCGCCGCGACTTCGTCTCGGTGCACGACGTCGCGCGCGCGTTTGCACTCGCGCTGGACGAAGACGGCGCAGACGGCCTCGCCGTGAACATCGGCAGCGGACGCAGCGTCACCGTGCGCGACCTCGCAACGCAGCTCGGCGCCGTCGTCGGCCGCGAGCTCGAGCCAAAGATCACCGGCGAGTCACGCGTGGGCGACATCCGCCATTGCTTTGCTGACGTGGGGCTCGCGCAAGAGACGCTCGGCTATACGCCCGAGGTCGAGCTTGCCGACGGCATGTCCGCGCTCGCCGCGTGGCTCGAGGGGCAGACGGCGGACGATCGCGTCGACGACGCGACTGAAGAGCTCACGAGGCGCGGGCTGGCGCGCTAAGCGGGCCGAACGAACAGTCCGGCCGCGGCTTTCTCTGAGACAGCTCGCTCGCCGCCGTCGAGGCCGACGGTGAACTGATCCGCGGCCGACGCGGCGGTGCGCACCTCGATCTCCTGGCCCGGGACAAGACCCTGGTCGTAGAACCAGTGCAGGAGCTCCCCGTCGTGCTCGGCGAGCCGGACGATCGTCGCCCGCGTACCGGGCTTCAGCGCGGCGAGCGGCTCGAGCACGGCGTTCTCCTCCTGCTCGACGTCGGGATCCACCGGCCAGCCGTGCGGGCAGCGCTCGGGATGACCGAGCTTCACGTCGATCCGCTCGACCATCTCGTCGCTGAACGTGTCGCCGAGCTCGTCCGCACGTTCGTGCGCCTCGTACCCCGTGTAGCCCATGAAGTCGGTGAGCAGCCGCTCGATGATGCGGTGCTTGCGGACAACGCGCTCTGCGCGCTCGCGGCCGCTCGCGGTGAAGAGCGCCTCCTTGTGCGCGCCGCGCTCGATCAGGCCTTCGGCTTCGAGACGCTTCAGCATCTCGCCGGCCGACGCGCGCGAGACGTGCAGCATCTCTGCAACACGCGAGGCGAGCGGGGGAGAGCCGGCGCCCTTCGGGGTGTATTCGCCGATCGGGAACGCAAGGAAATAGATCGTCTCCAGGTACTCGTCAATGGAGTGACCTTGCGCCATCACACCATCTTGCCTCGCGCACTGTCTGTAAGGTTGCCCTTACACCGTGAGTACAGGTCACATCCTCCTGCTCGGTGCGATCGCCGGGGCGACAATCTTCCTCGGCATGCCGATCGGCCGGATGCGCCTCGGCCCTGCCGCGCGCGCCGGCCTCTCCGCCCTCGCTACCGGAATCCTCCTCTTCCTGCTCTGGGACGTCCTCACGGGCGCGGTCCAGCCGATCACCGCAGCGCTCGACGCGCGCCACTGGGGCCGCTTCTCCTGGCTCGCCGTGATCGGCGTCGCCGGGTTCACGCTCGGCCTGATGGCGCTCGTCTACTACTCCGAATGGATGAAGGCCAGGGCGGGCAGGCGCGCGACGTTGTTCATCGGTCCTGGAGCGGCCGCGAGCGACGAGTTCGCGCACCGCACCTGGCTCGACTCGCTCACCCCGGGCAAGCAGCTCGCGCTGCTGATCGCGGTCGGCATCGGTGTCCACAACTTCGGTGAGGGCCTCGCGATCGGCCAGGCCGCCGCCGCGAGCAAGATCAGCCTCGCCGTCACGCTGATCATCGGCTTCGGCCTCCACAACGCGACCGAGGGCTTCGGCATCTGTGGCCCGATGGCGGGCGAGGGGACGAAGCCCAGCTGGGGCTTCCTCGGTGCGCTCGGGCTGATCGGCGGCGGCCCGACCTTTCTCGGCACCGCGCTCGGTCAGGCGTGGTCGAGTCAGGCGGTATCTGTGATCTTCTTTACCGTCGCCGCGGGCTCGATCCTCTACGTCGTGCAGGAGCTCTTCGCGGTCAACCGCAAGTACGGGCACACGAAGCTCGTGATGTGGCTTGTGCTCGCCGGCGTGCTGCTCGGCTTCGCGACCGACTTCGTCGTCACCGCGTCCGGCATCTGAGCACGGCGAGATCGCCACGCACCCACGTCCGCTCGACGTGGAAGCCCGCTTGCTCGAGCCAGCCGGTGAGGTCCTCGAGGCGATCGGGCAGATCGAAGCCCGGCGTCAGCGGGGTGACCGCTTCGGCAGGATCCTCGGGGACGATCACGTCCGCGAGCACGAAGGTGTGCGTCACCGCGGCGACGCGCCGAAAGAGGTCGCGCTTGCCGTCAGCGTCGAGATGGTGCACCGCGAGGCAGGAGAACACGAGGTCGAATGGGCCTTCGGGCAGCGGGTCCTCGATCCGTCCGACACGCAGGTCAGCCCCGGGGATGTCCGCAGCAGCGAGCATCTTCGCGCTCTCATCGATGCCGACGAGGCGGGCTCCTGGGTGGAGCGCGAGCACGCGCCGCGCCGTCTCGCCCGTCCCGGTCCCTAGCTCGAGGATCGTCTCCACCTGGCCCTCGGTGGCTCTCGCTGTCTCGTCCTGAAGCTCTGCGTATCTCGGCACTTCCTCGTGCATCAGTTCGAGGTAGTCGTCCGGAGTGAAATGGAACTGAGACATGCGCCGACCATAGTCCGGGCTAGGCTCGATCGGTGAGCCGCTATGCCTCCGTCTATCCGCTCGTGACCGCCCGCGCCGTCGCGCGGCCGTTCACCTACGAGGTACCGGAGGACGCGGAGAAGGGCGCGGTCGTCGAGGTGAAGTTCGGCAACGCGCGTCGGCGCGGTGTCGTCACTGAAGTTGATGTCGCGCGCCCCGAGGGCGTGAAGACGTCGGCCGTCGAGCGCGTGGCGGAGACGCTGCCGGCGGCGCTCGTCGATCTCGCGCTCTGGCTTGCCGACTACTACGGCTCGACGCCGGCACGGGCGCTGGCGCTTGTTGCGCCGTACAACGCGAAACGCCGCGGCGAGCGAAGCGATGCTGCCGCCGTGGGCGCGCTCGCGGCGGAGGCGCCGCCGGAGCACCTGTCCGAGACGCAAGAGCGCGCGTTGTCGCGCATCGATGAGCTGCTCGACGGCGGCGGCGGCAACGTTCTCCTCTTCGGCGCCACCGGAAGCGGCAAGACCGAGGTGTACATCCGCGCCTGCGAGGCCGCGCTCGCGCGCGGGCGCGGCGCGATCGTGCTAGTGCCGGAGATTGCGTTGACGCCGCAGACGCTCGGCCGATTCCGCGTGCGCTTCGGCGATCGCGTCGCCGTGGTGCACTCCGCGCTCACCGAGGCGGAACGGCGCGACGAGCGTGAACGGATCGCGTCGGGCGAAGCGTCGGTCGTCGTCGGCGCGCGCTCAGCGGTGTTCGCGCCGGTGCCGTCGCTCGGCGTTATCTGCATCGACGAGGAGCACGACTCGTCATATAAGCAGGAGTCTGATCCGCGCTACGACGCACGCACCGTCGCGGCGAAGCGCGCGTCGCTCGAAGGCGCCGTCGCGATCTTTGGCTCCGCGACGCCACGGCCCGAATCGTGGGAGGCGCTCGAGCGGCTCGAGCTCGGCGGTCGCATCGCCACGTCGCTGCCGACCGTGAAGGTCGTCGACCTGCGCCGCGAGGCGGGCTACCCGTTGTCGGCGCCGCTCCTTCGGGAGCTCGGCGGGATCGCGGAGCGCGGCGGCAAGGCGATCCTCTTGCTGAACCGGCGCGGGGTCGCGCCTGCGATTCACTGCCGCGCCTGTGGCGCGACGCGCCGTTGCCCGAACTGCGACGTCGCGTTGACGCTGCACGGCGACAACTCGTTGCGCTGCCATCACTGCGGACGCGTGGAGGTGCTGGGGGAGACCTGCCCCGCGTGCGGGTCGTCCGAGCTCGCGCGCATCGGAGCCGGCACGCAGCGCCTCGAGCGCGAGCTCGCGAAGCAGGTGCCCGAGCTCGAGGTGATCCGTCTCGACGCTGACGCCGTCGAGAAGCCGGAGCAGCTGCGTGATGCGCTCGAGCGCTTCGCGCGGGCGGAGCGGGCCGTGCTCGTCGGCACGCAGATGGTCGCGAAGGGTCACCACTTCCCCGGTGTGGAGCTGGCGGCGGTCGTCGACGCCGACATGGGCCTTGGCTTGCCCGACTTCCGTGCCGAGGAGCGCACGTTCCAGCTGCTGACGCAGCTCGCCGGCCGCAGCGGGCGCGATGCGCCAGGGCGTGTGATCGTGCAGACGTTTCAGCCCGACGCGCGTGCCGTGGCGTACGCCGCACGGCACGACGTTCGCGGCTTTCTCGACGGCGAGCTCGAGCGCCGGCGCGCGCTCGGGTATCCGCCGTTCCAGCACCTCGTCCGCATCGTCGTCACCGGCCCCGAGCTCGCCGACGCGATGCGCGCCCTGGAGGAGCTGAAAGCCGGCCTCGGCGACACCGAGTTGCTCGGGCCCGCCCCGCTGCTGCGGCTCCGCGGGCGCCACCGCGCACAGCTCGTCGGCAAAACCGACCGGCCGCGCGCCTTCGCAACGCGGGCCGCAGCGCTGCTCTCGGCGGCCGCGGTACCGATGCGCCGAGCCGGCCTCGCCGTCGTGGTGGACGTGGACCCGCAGGCCCTGTAGATCGTCACGACTTCGTCACGCCTTCGTCACGACTTGTTCGTGTCTGACACCAGGACGGCTCGGTTCGCGACAGGGCCGGACGAGAGCGGGCTTTCGCGCTGCACAGCGTTTTTTCGCGCGCGGAGCGCGTCACCGAAGGCACACGAAACCGTCGTGTCTGACACCGGGACTGGTCAGCCCGCGACGCGTTCAAACAGGACATGGTCGCGCCACTCGCCGTTCACCTTCAGGAGCTTGCGGGCCAGCCCGAAGCGCTCGAACTCGTTCTTCACGAGCACGCGCTGCGACGCGTGATTGTCGACAAGCGTGCCGGCCTCGAGGCGATGCAGCCCGGCCTCACCGAACGCGAACTCGACGACGTCGGCCACCGCGGCCGTTGCGAGACCGCGCCCGTTGTGGGCGCGGTCGACCCAATAGCCGACGTTCCCGAGCTGCAACGCGCCGCGCAGCACGTCGGCCAGCACGACCGTCCCCGCGATCCGGCCGCCGTCGACGATCGCCCAGCGCCACTGATCCTCGCCGGCCGCCTCGATCCGCTGCCGCTGGAAGCCGGTCGTGAAGAACTCGTCGGTACGGTCCGGCTCGAACGGCGTCAGGAACTCGCGGTTCGTCGCGTACAGCCCGGCGAGCTCTTCCGCGTCGTCGGGCGTCAGCAGCCGGATCACGCTGCGCGTCTGGCCGCACTGAGATCGGCCGGCCAGCGCTCGAGGATCCACTGCTCGTCGAGCGGCTCCCGCAGATACGAGCGGCCGTTGATCTTCACGAAATCGCGGGTGCGCGGATCCATCGGCAGGCGCGCCTCCGCCGGGAAGTTGCGGTTGTGCCGATCGATCAACTCGTTCACCTGCGCGAAGCTCCAGCGGCGCGCCGTCTCGCGCCACTCGCGCGCGAACGCCTCCGCGTCGGCGGTCTCCGTCGCGAGCGCGAGCCAGCATTCGCCGAGCCCGGCTGCGTGCCGCTCCAGCTCCTCTTCAATCGTGCGCAGGCGGCGCATCCACATCGTCGGCCCGCCGAGCGCGCGGATTGCAGAGTCCGCGCCCGGGCGAAAGTTGCGCAGCCGCTGCGGGAGCGGCTTCCCCTTCACCGGACTCACAGCGAGCTCCGCGTCGAGCAGGCGCCGCTCCTCGCGGTCACGCGCAGTCTCGGGGCGGATCGCGCCCTGGCTCATAATCGCCTTGGCTTCTCGCGGATCCATCGCCTGGGTAGTGTGCCGACTGCATGGACGCGCCCGACGACCACGGCGACCACGGCGAGCACGGCGACCACATCGAAGGGCAGGTGATCGACGAGGAGCTCGATCCCGAGCGCGAGGCGCGCCGGCGGATCGCCCTCGCCCAAATCCGCCAGTATCCGGACGCCGCTCTGAAGATGGAGGCGCGGCCCGTCGCAGAGTTCGACGACGAGCTGCAGAGCCTCGTCGAGCGCATGAAGCTCCTGATGGTCGAGGCGAACGGCATCGGCCTCGCGGCGACGCAGGTCGGTGTGCTCCGGCGCGTATTCGTGTTCCAGCGGGACGAGGACGAGATCGCCGCCATCGTCAATCCGGAGATCGTCGAGCGCAGCGATGAGACCGACGTCGCCGACGAGGGCTGCTTGTCGATCCAGGGCATCAGCGTGCCGGTCGAGCGCTCGCTCGAGGTGACGATCGTCGGCAAGGACGAGAACGGGGGCGATGTCCGCTACGAGCTCGACGACTACGCCTCACGCTGCGTCCAGCACGAGACCGACCATCTCGACGGCGTGCTGATGATCGACCGCACGACGCCGGAAGCGCGGCGGGAAGCGCTCGGCATGCTCCGCCCGCGCATCGTCCTCACCTAGCGCCCCACCTGGCCATGCTTGCCCGCCTCTGGAACGCGATCACACTACGCGCTGGGGCGTCCTCGGTCGCCCCGATAGCAACCGCTATCGAGGCGCCCTGCGTCCTTCCATCGCTTGGCGCTCGCGCCCCAGAGACCGGGCAGCATGACCAGGCGGAGCGCTAGTGCCCCGCATCGCCGTCGCGGCCACCGCGCCGTTCGGCGCCGACGTGCTCGAGCGGCTCGCGCGGCAGCACGACGTCGCGCTGGTGCTCACACGCCCCGACAAACCGCGCGGCCGCGGCCGTACGCTGCAGCCGACTCCTGCGAAGGAGGTCGCGGCGCGGCTTGGCATTCCCGTGCAACAGCCCGCGAAGCTCGACGAGAGCGTGGAGATCCCGGCCGACACCGTTGTCGTCGCCGCGTACGGCCTGCTAATCCCCGAGGGGCTGCTCTCGCGCGCGCTGTGGCTGAACGTGCACCCGTCGCTGCTGCCGCGCTGGCGCGGCGCCGCACCGGTCGAACGCGCACTGATGGCCGGCGACTCCCGCACCGGCGTCACGATCCACCGCACGACAGCTGAGCTCGATGCGGGTCCGATCGCGGCGCAGGAGGCGTTTGACGTCGACCCGGAAGACGACGCCGGCGCCGTCTTCGACCGCTCGGCGGAGATCGCCGCGCGACTGCTCGACGGCGTCATCGCCAAGCCGCAGTTCGAGTCGCAGCCCGTTGACGGCGTTACCTACGCCGAGAAGATCACGCCGGACGACCGCGAGCTCGATCTCTTGCAGCCCGCGCGCGAGCTCGTGAACCACATCCGCGCGCTGTCGCCGCACATCGGGGCACGCGCGGTCATCGACGGCCGTCCGCTCATCGTCTGGAAGGCTCACGTCGGCGACGACGGCGGGCTCGAGCTACTCGAAGTGCAGCCGGAGGGCGGGCGGCGCATGGCCTACGCCGAGTACCGGCGCGGCCTACGCTGATGGTGGTCTCGCCGGCGCGGCGCGTCGCGTACGAGGTGCTGCTGCGCGTGTTCGAGCAGGATGCGTATGCCGACCGCGTCTTTCGCACCGCTGCGCGCGACCTCGACGAGCGTGAGCGCGCGTTCGCGCAGCGTCTCTCCTACGGCGCAGTGCAGCGCGTGCGCACACTCGATCACGCGATCGACACGCTCGGCAAGCGGCCGGTTCGCAAGCTCGATCCACCGGTGCGCGCCGCATTGCGCCTGGGCGCGTATCAACTCGGCTACACGGACACCGCATCACACGCTGCTGCCAACGAGTCCGTCGAGCTCGTGCGCCGCGCGCGGCTCGAGCGCGCGGTGCCGTTCACGAACGCGGTGATGCGGCGGCTCGCGGAGGGCATGCGCGCGCTGCTCGACTCGCTACCCGACGGCGCGCTCAAGGAGTCGTACCCCGACTGGATCGCCGAGACCTTCGAGCGCGACCTCGGCCACGACGACGCGCTCGCTCTCATGCGCGCGATGAACGAGCCGCTCGAGACGGTCGTTCGGATCGTGCGCGGCGAGCCGCCGCTCGGCGCCGAGCCCACCGACCTTCCCGGTGCCTTCCGCGTCGAGCGGGTGGACGACCTCGCCGTTGCCGAGGGCCGGATCTGGCCGCAGAGCCGCGGCTCGCAACTCGCCGGTCTCGTCGTCGGCTCGCAGGACGGCGACCGGGTACTCGACGTCTGCTCGGCGCCGGGCGGCAAGACGAGCCAGCTGCGCGGCGAGGTCACCGCGGTCGAGCTCGACTCAAACCGCGCGAGCGAGCTGCGCGAGAACCTCGCACTGCTCGGCGCAACGAACGTGACGGTCGTCGAAGCCGATGGGACGAAACTGCCGCCCGAGCTCGACGGCTTCGACCGGGCCCTCGTCGACGCGCCCTGCTCCGGCCTCGGCGTCCTCGGGCAGCGACCCGATCTGCGCTGGCGTGCGACCCCGCTCCCGGAGCTCCAGCTCGCGCTCCTGCGCGCCGCGGCGGCGCGGGTGAAGCCCGGCGGGACGATCATCTACTCCGTCTGCACGATCAATGCCGATGAGAACGAGGCGGTCGTCGAGGCTAGCGGCCTCGAGGTGCTGCCGCTGGGCGACGAGTGGCCCCGGTATGCCCACCCCCGCTTGCCCCAGTTTCTGCTCACGTTGCCGCACGTCCACGGCACGAGCGGGTTCTTCATCAGCCGCTTGCGCGTCTAGAGTCGCGGCGTGGCCTGGGAGAGCTGGATCCGAACGGTGGAGATCGAGCCGTCTCTCTATGCGGCCGACTTCGCGCACCTCGGCGAACAGATCGAGGTGCTGCTGCGCACCGGCGCGCGCATCTTCCACTTCGACGTCGGTGACGGACACTTCGTCGAGCCGATCACGATGGGTCCGATCGTGCTGCAATCGATCGCGCCGCTCGTTCACTCGTTCGACGGCGCGGCGTTCGACTGCCACCTGATGGTCGACAACCCGACGAAGTACTTTCCCCAGATCGCGCAGGCCGGCGGCGACAGTGTCACGTTCCATTACGAGGTCGTCGACGACGTGCCGGCGACGATCGCGGTCGCGCGCGAGCACGGATTGCAGGCGGGCGTCGCGTTCAATCCCGAGACAGATCCGGAAGACGTCGCGAAGGTCGCTGGTGACGCCGACATCGTGCTCTGCATGAGCATCAATCCCGGCTACTCGGGCCAGGCATTCATGCCGGACGCGCTCAAGCGGATCGAGACGCTGCGCGCGGTGCTGCCGGAGTCGATCCACATCCAAGTGGACGGCGGCATCGACGAGGAGAATGTCCGGTCGGTGAACGAAGCCGGAGCGACGCTGATTGTCGCCGGAAATGCGATCTTCGCTCGCGAAGATCCCCAGCGGGCGTACCGCCAGCTGGTACAAGCACTGGCGTGAACTGGTTCGAGCGCGCGCTTGCGCTTGCGGAGCGCGGTCGCGGCAAGGTCGAGGATCACCCGCTTGTCGGCGCCGTGCTCGTGCACGGCGCCGAGGTCGTGGGCGAGGGCTGGTACGAGTACGCGAACGTCGAGCACGCTGAGGCGATCGCGCTCGCGCAGGCGGGCGAGCGGGCGCGAGGTGCACGGCTGTACGTGACGCTCGAACCGTGCAACCACAGCGGTCGCACGCCACCGTGCACGGACGCCTTGATCGATGCCGGCGTGGCGCGCGTAGTCGTCGGCGCACGCGATCCGAATCCGAAGGCGGCGGGCGGGGTCGAGAGGCTGCGTGAGGCCGGCGTCGAGGTTGAGATGCTCGACAGCTGGGCTGCGCGCGTCCAGAACGAAGCGTGGCGCACGTGGAAGTCGCTCGGCCGGCCGTTCGTGACGTACAAGGTCGCGGTGTCGCTCGACGGACGCGTCGTCGTGCCCGGGCGTCGCTGGGTGTCAGGCGAGGAGTCGCGTCGTCACGTGCACGAGCTGCGTGCGGCTTCCGACGCGGTCGCGGTCGGGATGGGCACGGTGCGCGCCGACAGCCCGCGGCTCGACGCGCGCGAGGTCGGCGCCGCGAAACAGCCGCGACGGCTCGCGTTCGGTCATGGCCCGTCGGAGCTCGAGGTCCGGAGCGGCCCGCTCGAGGAGGAGCTGCGCTCGCTCGCCGCCGAGGGTGTGCAGTCGCTGCTACTCGAAGGTGGGCCGACGCTTGCGACCGCGTTCCTTCGCGCAGATCTCGTCGACAAGCTGCTCGTTTTCGTCGCGCCGGTGCTGTCGGGCGAAGGACCGCGCTTCATCGGCGATCTGGCGGAGCAGGTCGAGCTCTCGCACCTGACCGCCACGCGGATCGGTGAAGACGTGCTGATCGAGGCATACGTCCAGGTGCCGTAGCCTGTTCCTGTGTTCACCGGCATCGTTCGCGAGCTCGGACGCGTCGTTTCCTTCGACGGTGCGCGCCTCCTCGTCGAGGCCCCGCAAACGAGTGCGGAGCTCGGCGACTCGGTTGCGATCGACGGCGTCTGCCTGACAGTCGTCGCCCACGACGGCGGTCAGCTCGCGTTCGACGTCGTCGCCGAGACGCTTGGCCGCACGACGCTCGGCACGCTCGCCCCGGGCGATTGCGTCAACGTCGAGCCGGCGCTCCGCGCGGGGGAGCCGCTCGGCGGTCACATGGTCCAGGGGCACGTCGACGGCGTCGGTCGCGTGCGCAGCGTCTCCGAACCCGTCTGGATCGACGCGCCACAGGACGTGCTGCGCTACTGCGTCGAAAAGGGCTCGATCGCGGTCGACGGCGTCTCGCTCACAATCGCCGCCCTCGACGACGCTGGCTTCGCGGTGGCTCTGGTGCCGCACACGCTCGCCGCAACGACTCTGGGAGCGGCGAAACCCGGCCTTGCCGTCAATCTCGAGGTCGACGTCCTGGCGAAATACGTCGAGCGCCTTACCATGGGACGATGACCGTCGTCGAGACCGCGTTCGCCACTGTCGAAGAGGCAATCGAGGACATCCGCGCGGGGAAGTTCGTCGTGGTCGTCGACGCTGCGGACCGTGAGAACGAGGGCGACCTGACGATCGCGGCGCAGTTCGCGACGCCCGAGGCGATCGCGTTCATGGCGAAGGAGGGGCGCGGGCTCATCTGCCTCTGCCTCACCGGCGATCGCTGCGACGAGCTGGGGCTGCGCCAGATGACCGAGCGCAACGAGACGCCGTACGGGACGGCGTTTACGGTCTCGATCGAAGCGCGCGAGGGGATCAGCACCGGTATTTCCGCGCACGACCGCGCGCGCACGATCCAGGTTGCGATCGACCCGTCGAAGGGGCGGGAGGATCTCGTCGAGCCGGGGCACGTGTTCCCGTTGCGTGCGCGGCGCGGCGGCGTTCTCGAGCGCGCCGGACAGACCGAAGCGTCCGTCGATCTCGCACGGCTTGCCGGCCTCAACTCGGCCGGCGTGATCTGCGAGGTGATGAAAGACGACGGCACGATGGCGCGCGTTCCCGATCTGATCGAGTTCTGCGCGCGGCACGACCTCAGGCTCGTCACGGTCGCCGACCTGATCGAGTACCGCCGCCGGCACGAGCAGCTCGTCGAGCGCGAGATCGCCGTGCGTTTGCCGATCGCACACGGAGAGTTCACGGCAGTGCTCTTCAAGGAGACGCTGACCGGCAAGCAGCATGTCGCGCTCGTGCACGGTGACGTCGACGGTGCGCGGAACGTGCTCGTTCGCGTGCACTCCGAATGCCTGACCGGCGACGTGTTCCATTCCCTGCGCTGCGACTGCGGCGAGCAGCTCGACGCGGCGCTCGCGCTCATCGCCGCCGAGCCGTGCGGTGTGCTCCTCTATATGGCGCAGGAAGGTCGCGGCATCGGCCTGCTCAACAAGCTGAAGGCGTACGAGCTGCAGGAGGAGGGCCTCGATACGGTCGATGCGAACCTCGCGCTCGGCTTCGCCGCCGACGAGCGCGAGTGGGGGATCGGCAACCAGATCCTGGCCGAGCTCGGGCTGACGACGATCCGGCTGCTGACGAACAATCCGAAGAAAGTCTCCGGCTTGCACGCCTTCGGGCTCGAGGTGACCGAGCAGGTGCCGATCGAGGTGCCGCCGAACGACGAGAACCGGCGGTACCTGGCGGCGAAGCGGGATAAGCTCGGGCACAGGCTCCACCACCAGGGCCTGAAGTTCGACTCGGAGAGCGAATGAGCCAGCGCGAAACCTGGCCGGGCGAAGGGCTGCCGGTCGAAGACGAGGTTGAGGAAGTCGAAGCCGACGAGGCCGAAGAGGACGACGACCTCGACGACCCTGACGAGGCCGACCCCGGAGAGGCCGACCCAGACGAGGCAGACGGGGAGCCAGACGACGCGGAGGACACCGGCAACGAGCTGCGCCTCCGCGGCGCCGGGCAGCATGCCGCGGGGGAGCTCGACGTCCCTGACGACATCGATCTGCTCGAGGGCGAGGCGCGGGACACGCGCCGCGGCGTCGGCATCGTCGTCTCACGGTTCAACGGCGAGATCGTAAACCGGCTGCTCGCGGCGGCTCTAACCGAGCTCGAGCAGGCCGGGGTCGCCAAGGAAACGGTCACGGTCATGGCCGTGCCGGGCGCGTTCGAGCTGCCGCTCGGCGCGATGGCGCTCGCGAAGACGCGCCGCTACTCCTGCATCGTCGCCCTCGGCTGCGTGATCCGCGGCGAGACGGCTCACTTCGAATACATCGCGGGGGAGGCGGCTTCCGGGCTCCAGCTCGCAGCGCTCGAGTCGGGCGTCCCGGTCTCGTTCGGCGTCCTCACCGTGGACACGCTCGAGCAGGCCGAAGCACGCGTGGACAAGGGCGCCGAGGCCGTGCGGACGGCGCTCGAAATGGCGGATCTCTTCTCGCAGCTCCGCGCGACCGCCCAGGCCAAGTAGCGTCCGACCCTCCTGGCATATTGCCAGGATGGACAACGCAGAGACGGCGCAAGTCGTGTACGAGGCAGCGGTTCGAGAGCGCGCGCGCAATGCTCGAGGCTCTTGGCGAACATGACGGAGCGCCTTCGACCGCCGAGTTCTTTCGAGCGCTCGCGTTGCAGCTCGAATGGCGCTACCTGCAGAATCGACGCAAGATCCGCCGACTCTTGTGGGCTTTCGAACTCGGTATCCTGCGTCTCGTGCTCGAGGTAGCCGCGTGGCTCGTGGTCTTATGGAGGCAATGATGGCCAAACCCAAGCCAGCGCCCCCACTCCGGGGTGGCCTGACATGACGCTGCCCGATACGCGGGGTAGCGGTGGCGAGAAGAAGTAGGCCTTTCCGCTACCATCCCGCCGCGATGTCGAGGGTCTGCGCAGTCTGTGGGAAGAAGCCCGGCTTCGGTAACCACCGGAGCCATTCGATGGTCGCCACGAAGCGGCGCTTCGATCCGAACCTCCAACGGGTTCGCGTCTTCTTGAAGGGCAAGGCGCAGCGTGCATACGTGTGCACGAAGTGCCTCAAGGCCGGCAAGGTCCAAAAGGCCATCTAGCAGCCCCCGCGCAACCCTGACGGGCCTGCGCAGGTCAAACCGTTCGTGGATGCAGGGCACGCGCTCGCGTCACCGCTTGGGCGCATCACGATCTCGAGCGACGCGATCGCCCGCATCGTTGGGGAGACCGCCCGCGAGTGCTACGGCGTGGTCGGGATGGCCGGCCGGAAATGGCTGCCGGACCGGGCCGCGCGAGGGATCGAGATCGGCGGCAACGGGGACGGCGTCACGATCGATCTCCACGTCGTCGTCGAATACGGCTTGAATCTCGCCGAGGTCGCATCCACGATCCGCAATAGAGTCACCTACGAGGTCGAGCGGCTCACGGGGCTTTCTGTGCGGGCGGTTGAGGTGCACATTGAGGACGTGCGGAGGAGCGGATGACCGGTCTGAACGGTGATCGTGAGGCGGTGGAGAGGCTCGTCGACGCAGCGCTCGCGTCGCTCGAGGCGAACCGTGCGCGCATCGACGACCTGAATGTCTATCCAGTTCCCGACGGCGACACCGGCACGAATCTGACGATGACCGTACGCGCCGTCGCCGACGCGGTCGACCACACGTCGGCCGCGAGCCGGCATTCCCTTGCGCGCGATGTTGCACGCGGCGCGCTGATGGGCGCCCGCGGCAACTCGGGAGTGATCTTCTCGCAGATCGTCCGCGGTGCCGCGGACGTGCTGGGCGACACCGATGCGCCCGCGATCGACGCCGACGCGACCGCACGCGCGCTGCGCGGCGCGAGCGACGCGGCCTACCGCGCGGTACGCCGTCCCGTGGAAGGGACGATGCTGTCGGTGATCCGCGAGCTGGCCGAAGAGGCCGAAGCGCGCGCGCCGGGACGGCCTCCGCTCGGAGAGCTGCTGCTCGACCTGGTGCGCCGCGGCGAGGACGCACTCGCGCGCACGCCCGACCAACTGCAAGTCCTGAAAGACGCCGGTGTCGTCGACGCGGGCGGCGCAGGCCTTGTCGAGCTCGTGCGCGGGGTCGCCTCGGCCGTGACCGGTGAGCCGATCCCGGAGCCTCCGCCGATCGAGGAGCACCTGAGCCACGACGCGATCCATCAGGAGCTGTCGCAGTTCCGCTATTGCACCGTGTTCCTGATCGAAGGGCAGGACCTCGACCGGGAGGCACTCGAAGAGAAGCTGGAGCAGCTCGGCGACTCGCTGCTCGTCGTCGGCGACCCGAGTGCCATCAAGGTGCATGTGCACACCGACGATCCCGGCGCCGCGCTTTCGATCGGGACGGACGTCGGCACGATCGACCGGATCGAGATCGCGAACATGCACGAGCAAACGCTCGAGCGCGAAGAGCGCCTGCTCTCCCTCGTGCCGGATGCCCCGCCCGCGCAGTCGGGCGTCGTCGCGGTCGTCGCGGGCGACGGCAACCGCCAACTGTTCGAGAGCCTTGCTGCGCAGGTCGGCCCGATCTCGATCGTCGAGGGTGGCCAGACAATGAACCCGTCGACGGCGGATTTGCTGCGCGCGGTGCAGTCGCTCGACGCCGAAGAGGCGATCATCCTTCCGAACAACTCGAACATCGTCCTCGCGGCCGAGCACGCGGCCGCAAACGCCGACCGCACGGTGGAGGTCGTTCCGGCGACGTCGATTCCCGCGGGGCTCGCGGCGATGGTCGCCTTCGACGGCTCTCGCACCGCCGCCGAGAACGCGAAGGAGATGCGCGAAGCGGTCGCCGCCGTCGCGACCGGCGAGGTGACGATCGCGTCCCGCGACGTGCAGATGAACGGCATCCCGATCACGAAGGGCGACTGGCTCGGCCTCACCGACGGCGAGCCCGTGGCGGGCGGCAGCGACTTCGCCGACGTCACTTACGCCGTTGTCGAACGCCTGCTGAGCGAGCCTCGGGAGCTGCTCACGCTCCTCGTCGGCCGGGACGGGGCCGACCTCGATGGTCTCCTCGACCGGATCGCCGAGGCGCACCCGGCCGTCGAGGTGGACGTCCAGGAGGGCGGCCAGCCGCACTACCACCTGCTTCTGTCCGCCGAGTAGAGTCGGCGGCCATGGGGAGGCCGATCCGGATCCTCCTCGTCGAGGACAACCAGGTCTTCCGCGAGGCGCTTGAGCTGTTGCTGGGGATGCGCGCCGACATCGAGATCGTCGCATCCGTCGGCGACGGCAGCGAAGCGGTCGCCGCGTGTGACAAGCACGAGCCGCAAGTCGTGCTGATGGACTACCGCCTGCCGATGATGGACGGCGTGCAGACGACGGTCGCCGTGAAGGCGGCGCATCCGGAGATCGCGGTGGTCTGTCTCACCGCCTCCGCGAACTCGCGGGAGATCGAGGCCCTGTACGAGGCTGGCGCGACGGCGTGCCTGACGAAAGACCAGGAGCTCGATGACATCGTCGACGCGGTGAAGCGCGCGGCCAACGGACTCGGGTGAACCTCACCGCGCAGAACACCGCGATCGTCGTCGACTCGACCGCAGACCTCCCTGACGCGCAGGCCCACTACCCGAACTGGCGCGTTGTGCCGCTCTATGTCAACTTCGGCACCGACAGCTACAAGGACGGTGTCGACCTCACGGCCGCTGAGTTCTACGAGCGCCTGCGTACCTCGCCCGAGCTTCCGACGACGTCGCAGCCGACGCCCGCCGATTTCCTCGCTGCCTACGAGGAGCTCGGCGCCTACGAGCGGATCCTGTCGGTGCACATCGCAGCGAATCTCTCCGGCACGTTTCAGAGCGCGGGCATCGCCGCCGCCGAGCTCGGTGACGGCCGTGTGCGGACCATCGACTCCGAGAGTGCGTCCGTTGCTGTAGCGATGCTCGCGACCGCGATCCAGCGCCGGCTCGAGCGCGGCACGACAGACGAGGAGGTTAACGGCCTCGTCGAGCGATACCTGCGCGAGCACGGGTTGCTGTTCACGGTCGACACGCTCGAATTCCTCGCGCGCGGCGGCCGCATTGGGCGCGCGAAGGCGTTCGCCGGGCAGCTGATGCACGTCAAGCCGATCCTGTCGATCCGCGAGGGTGAGGTGCTGCCGGTGAAGCGCGTGCGCGGCAACCGCAAGGCGTTCCAGGAGTTCATCGACGCACTCGAAACGAACACCCGCGACGAGCCGGGGCTGCGCGTCGGTATCGCACACGCGGACGCACCGGAGCGCATGGCAGAGATCGAGAAGATGGTGCGCGACCGGCGCCCGCAGGCGACGATCGAGATGGAGACGGTGCTCGGCGCAGTGATCGGCGCGCACGCGGGCCCCGGAACCGTCGGCTGCTTCTGGTTCGCCGACGACTGATCGCTAGTCGTCGGAGCCGTCGTGCTCGACGTGACCGTGTGCCGGCCGGATCGTCCATTGCGGCGCGGCAGGGAGGTTCGCGCGCGGCGTCAGCCTTCCGACCGGATCGTTCTGCGCCGCAGCATTGCCGAGCAGCAGGAGGTTCAGCAGGATTGCGGCTGCAGCGGCCGCGCCGATCCCGACAACCGCGAGCAGAACGCGCGAAATGCTCATGCCGCGAACGCTAGCGCGGATTCAGCGAGGTGTCGCCGGAGCGCGCCGGCTTCCGCCGGACGGTTTGCGAGCAGAGCCGCCCGCACCGAGCCGGTCTCGTCGAGATACCGGATCGCGAACGAGTCGCCTTCGCCGTCGATTTCGAGCGCGTCGTCCGGCTGTGGCATGCCGACCACCTGGAGCCGAAGCCCGAACTGATCCGACCAGACGTACGGGGGCTGAGGCAGTGCGGCGGGAAGCCCGAGGATCGCGCGCGCCGCTGCCGCTCCGTCGAAGGCAGCCGCCGTCCAATGCCCGGGGCCGACGACGTCTCCGGCGGGATGCACGTGCAGGGCCGGGCGCTTCGGCAGGAGCTCCTGGGCGGGTGTCACGCCGACGCCGACGAGCACCGCGTCGGCGCGAAGCTCGACGCCGTTCGTGAGCAGGATCGAGCTCACGCGGCTGTCGGCGCTCGAACGGATGTGCGCGACGCCCGTTCGGAGGCGCACGTCGACACCGTGCTTCCGCCAGCGCGCAGCGAGCATGAGGCCGACCTCCTCCCCGAGCACGCGTGCGACGGGTGCGTTTGCGGCCTCGACGATCGTCACGTGCACGCCCAGTGTGCGCGCCGTGGACGCCACCTCTGCGCCGACGAAGCCGCCGCCGATCACGACGAGGTGCGAGCCGGGCACGAGCTCGTCTCGGAGCGCGTGCGCGTCGGCGAGCGTCCGAAGCTCGTGCACGCCCGCAGGCAGATCGAGCGGCAGCCGCCGCGGGCGGGCGCCGGTCGCGAGAACGAGCTCGTCGAAGGGCACGTCCACTCCGCGGTACGTGCGCGCGATGCGGTCGACCGGGTCGACCTTCTCGACTCGGGTGCCGAGCAGGAGCTCGATCCCGCGGTCGTCCCAGTAGGAGTCCTTGCGGAGCAGAAGCGAGCGCTCGTCGCGCGTGCCCAGCAGGAACTCTTTCGAGAGGGCCGGCCGCTCGTACGGCGCCACCGGCTCGTCGCCGATCAGCACGAGTCGCCCGTCGTAGCCCTCGGTCCTCAGGGTCTCGGCTGCTCGGGCGCCGGCGAGGCCGGCGCCCACGATCACGACGGCACGGGGTGTCATGCCGCCTGCTCCTCGATCACCGAGATGGCGGCCATGGGGCACGCCGCAGCCGCGTCGAGCACGGCGGCGTCGTCGCTCGTGCCGACCCGGACCGACGCGAGACCTTCGCCGTCGAGCTCGAAGATCTCCGGCGCGAGCTCGGCGCACGAGCCGAAGCCGCTGCAAAGCGAACGGTCGATGATGATGCGGTACATCAGATGCTCCTTTCAGGAACGGGGACGGGGGTTGTGCGCGTGGGGCGGCTGAGCGCCCGCCACGACGTGGCGAAGACGACGGCGCCCACCGCCCCGAGGTAGAGGTCGAAAGCCCAGGGCTGCGACGAGTCGGTGCCCGCCGCGATGCCGTGAGCGGTTGCGAAGACGAAGAGGACGTACGTCAACCAGTGCAGGCGGCGCCAGTTCCGGAAACCAATCCGGCGGCGCACGGAGAACGAAACCGCGATCAGCACAGCGAGCTCGCACGCGAGGACGCCGAGGGCCACCGGGATGGGCCGATAGGTCGAGGCGCCCGGCACGACGAGGGCGGCCAGCGGCATGTGCACGGTGCGATCGAGCGTGAGCGCGACACCGTGCAGCACGAGCGCGCCGAGCGCGAGAAACGTCAGGAAGCGGTGCACGTCGGTCAGTGCAGCAGCCTTCACCGCTCGCCCGAAGGGGCGCGACTTCAGCACGAGGCCTGCGAGCGCGGTCGTCGTCAACAGCACGTATGCCGTCAGTCCGCTCGCGCGCGCGAGCAACCAGAAGGTCGGATCGGTCTTCACGCGAGGCCCCCGGCGAGCAGCGTCCGTCCGTCTGCGCCGACGATGACGGCCGGAACTCCAGCCGCGTTGGCCTCCGTGGCCGCATCGTCCATCCCGGCGAGGAAGAGCGACGTCGCAAGCACCTCTGCGTCGACCGCATCCGCCGCGACAACCGTGATGCGGATGACGTCGGAAGCGGCCGATGCACCCGTGCTCGGATCGATCAGGTGGTGCAGCGCACGGCCACCGCGCTGCCAGGTGCGCCGGTCGCGGCCGGAGGTCGCGAGCGCGCTGCCGAAAAGCTCGAGCGTGAGCGTGCCGTCTCCCGTCGCGACGCCGACGGGCCAGCTGCCGCCGCGCGTCGCGATGTCGCCACCTGCGTTGACAAGACACGGCCCGGCCGTGGCGAGCGGCTCGGCCGCACGTTCGGCTGCGTAGCCCTTGCCGATGCCGCCGAGATCGATGCGGACGCCCGCCTCGAGCTCGATGCGGTTGCCGTCGATGCGCACCCCGCCGCCGGCCGGCACCGGTGCGCCGGCGTCTGCGCCGTCGGCAGGCACTGACTCGAAGGTGCGGTCGTAGCCGGCGGCCACGACCGCGTCGTGCACGGTCGGGTCGAAGCGTCCGCCCGTTCGCTCGCGCGCCGCGAGCGCTAGCTCGACAACGCGCAGCAGGTCGGGACCGGCGTCGATCGAGCCGTCGCGGTTCAGTTGCGAGAGCTCGGAGTCGTCGCGGAAGCGCGAGAGCAGCGACTCGAGCCGGTGGAACTCGCGCTCCGCTGCGTCGAGCGCGTCGTCCGCGCCTTCTGCCTCGACTAGGAGCTCGATCTCGGTTCCCATCGCGCGGAACGTGCGCCGCTCCATCACGACGTCCTCGTGATCGTCAGGGGCGGCAGCGTGACGATGCGTACGCCTGCCGAGGGTGCGACGGCGTACGACGCAGCGCGCTGCGAGCTGCGCGCCTTCGCGGTTGCGATCTCCGCCTGGCGTGCATGCAGTGCGGCGCGGTACGCAGTCCACCGATGCGCGACGACACGATTCACGAGCTGTGCCTCCCGTCGCAGTTGCGCCTCACGGGCCGCGAGCACCTTCAGTCGCGGATCCGCCGCCGAGGTCGACCACGGTCGAGCTGCGACAACGGCCCAGGCGAGAAAGAAGACGACGAGCGCAAGAGCGACCGAGTACAGACGGCCGACATGGTTAGTCCCCACCGCCGCCACCTCCATTCGACGCTTCACGGCCGGCCCCGTCGTCTCCCTGGTGCGTATGGCGGACGACGACGATCGCAGGTGGCCGCTGGTAGATCACTCGAGGCTGCGCTGACAGCGCGCCGGGTTGCTGCGCGACGGACGCCTTCGGGACAGTGGGGAGAGCCGGTGGCTTCTTCGCGAGCGCTCGCCGCAGCGACGCCTCGAAGCGACTCAGCTGCTTCGCGCGGCCGAGCACGTTCCCGTTGGTCGCACGCGTATGGGCGGCTCCGAGCGAGACCGTGTGCGTTGCGGCGAACGTGCCGAGCACGGCGGCGGCGGCGAGCAGGCCGGCGACGATCGTGATGTGCAGCTTGTTCATGTCAGTCCTCCGAGTCGATGGTTCGACCGTAGGACGACGGCGGTTAGCGGTGGGCGCAGGTCACGCCAGGGTTTGGAAAGCGCATCGCAAAGGTTCGGTAAATACCCGATGCTGGCGGGGCCATCGTGGGCGAGACTTGAGGTATGCGCATCTTGGTTGTCGAGGATGAGGACGCCATCGCCGAGCCGCTCGTGGCTGGGCTGCAACGCGAAGGATTCGACGTCGACCGCGCAGCGACCGGCGCTGCGGCGCTCGACGAATCGCTCCGGCCCGACCTCGTATTGCTCGACCTCCGGCTGCCGGACATGGACGGCCTCGACGTCTGCCGGGCGCTGCGCAAGCGTTCCGCCGTTCCGATCATCGTCGTTACGGCGCGCGGGGAGGAGAGCGACCGCGTCGTCGGCCTCGAGCTCGGAGCCGACGATTACGTCGTGAAGCCGTTCGGCGTGCGCGAGTTGATCGCGCGAATCCGCGCCGTCATGCGGCGTACGTCTGCACGTCCGCAGGACGAAGGGCCGCTGCACGTTGGCGCTCTCGTCGTCGACGCACGCGCGCGGCGGGCTCAGCTCGCCGGACGCGAGCTCGAACTGACTCCGAAGGAATTCGACCTGCTCACCGCGCTCGCAAGCGACGCTGGAGCCGCGATCAGCCGCCGGCGGCTGCTCGAGGAGGTGTGGGAGACGACCTGGTACGGCTCCTCGAAGACGATCGACGTGCACGTCGCATCGTTGCGGCGCAAGCTCGGTGATCCCGGTTTGATCGAGACGGTGCGCGGCGTCGGCTTCCGTCTCCACGTGGCGTGACGCGGCGTCTGCTCCTCGGCTACCTCGGCATCACGCTCTTCGTGCTGGTGGCGCTCGAGGTGCCGCTCGGGATTCAGAACCAGCGCACCGAGCGCCGGGACATTACGGCGAAGGTGGAGCACGACGCCGTCGCGATCGCGTCGCTCGCGGAGGACGCGATCCGGTCGGGCGCCGTCGTCCAGCTCCGGCCGATCGCGAGCAGGGTGTACGGATACGCGGGCTCGACCGGCGGCCGCGTCGTGATCGTCGACGGCCGCGGGTTCGCCCGCATTGACACGAGTTCGAGGGTCGTGGGAACCGAGAGCTTCGCGTCGCGTCCCGAGATCGCGGCCGCTCTCCGCGGCGGCGTCGCGTCGGGCATCCGCTATTCGAAGACGTTGAAGGAGAGCTTGCTCTACGTTGCCGTCCCGATCGCGTCCGGCGGCGTCGTCCACGGCGCGGTCCGGATCACCTATCCGACCTCCACCGTCGACGCGCGAATCGTGCGGTTCTGGTTGATCCTCGCATTGATCGCCGCGATCGTGACGACGGGCGCGGCGCTGCTCGGCTTTGCCACGGCGCGCTTCGTCACGCGGCCCCTGCGCCGGCTCGAGCACGCAGCGGCGGAGGTCGGCTCCGGGAAACTCGACACGCGGGCCCCCGAGAACGCCGGTCCGGCCGAGGTGCGCTCGCTCGCGTCGGTGTTCAACGAGACGGTGTCGAGGCTCGGCCGGCTCCTGCGCTCTCAGGAGGAGTTCGTCGCCGATGCGTCGCACGAGCTGCGGACTCCGCTGACGGCGTTGCAGCTTCGTCTGGAGAACCTCGAGCGCAGCGTGCCCGAGCCTGGCCGGGGAGACCTCGAGGCCGCGCTCCGCGAGGTCGGCCGGCTGGCGGAAATGGTCGAGGGGCTGCTTACTCTTGCGCGCGCAGACGCCGAGCCATCCGGCCCGATCGATGTCGCCGGCGTCGTCGTGGAACGCGTTGAAACCTGGCATGCACTGGCGCAAGAACGCGGCATCGCCCTTGTTGCCGACACGGACGGTGCTGCAACCGCTCGCGCCGCACCCGAGCGGCTGACCCAGATCATCGACAACTTCGTCGCGAACGCTCTCGAGGCCGGGCCCGAAGGCTCGACCGTGACGGTGTTCGCCAGGGTAGAGGGCGAGCTCGTCGAGGTGCGTGTTCGCGACCAGGGGCCGGGTCTCACGGCGGAGGATCGCGCGCGGGCGTTCGATCGCTTCTGGCGTGCGCGCAGCGGCGGTGGCGGCTCGGGGCTAGGGCTCGCGATCGTGCGCAAGCTCGCCGAGGCGGATTCCGCGACGGTCGTGCTCGACGAGGCGCCGGGCGGCGGGCTCGACGCCGTCGTGCGCCTGCAGCGGGCCTGACGGGCTTACCAAACCTTTTCCGTTCGCGCACCAATCCCTGGGCACGAGTTGTCCCGCCCCTGGGTCACGGCGGCGTAGAAACGAGACGTCACGCCAAACCAGGAGGCAATCGCATGAACACTCGTCGCAACGCTCTTTCGCTCGCTGCCGTGCTGGCCGCGACCGTGCTCACCGGCGGCGCGGCGATTCTCGGCATCACCCACACCGCGCAGTCTTCGCAGGCTTTGCCGGCGTCGATTGTGCAGGCGGCCCAGCCGCAGGCGCCGCGAGGGGAGGGAGACTGATGCAGCGCATCTGGTCCGTCGTCCTCTCCGTCTGGGCGATGTTGGCGATCGTCGCCGTCCTTGCCTGGTCGCATCGCCCGGCGCCGGCACCGCCCCCTCAGGCTGCCGCGCGCACGATCGTCGTCCAGACGCCGAACGGCAAGCGTCAGTTCGTCGTCGTTCAGCCCGCTGCTCTCGGCGCGTCGCACGCGACGACCCAGACCTCCGGAGTGCCGCGATGAGCGCGCACCTCGAGCGCATCGCGTTCCGTGCGGTCGGCACCGACTGCAGCGCGGCCGTCACGGCAGGCGGTGCCGACCTGCGGCGTGCGCGGCGGGCCCTTACCGCCGCGCACGCGGAGGTTGCTGCGTGCGAGGCTGCCCTCTCACGGTTCGATCCGTCGAGCGACCTCTCGCGGCTGAACCGCGACGCGGGCTCCTGGGTCGCGGTCGATGTGCGCCTCGTCGAGGCGCTTCGGCTTGCCCTCCACGCGCGCGTCGCGACACGCGGCCGTTTCGATCCAACAGTTCTCCCGGCGCTCGTCGCTGCGGGATACGACCGCTCCTTCGAGCTGCTCGAGGAGCGCCCGCCGCGACAAACTGATGGCTGGCGTGCGGGAGCGGCCGTCGAGGTGGACGAGCACGGCGTTCGGGCGCGCATCGACGCGGGCGCCGCGCTCGACCTCGGCGGCATCGGCAAGGGCTATGCGGCTGCACGCGCGCTCGAGGCGATGCGGGACGCGTGGCCTAGCCTGCCGGGGGCGCTCGTCGATCTCGGCGGCGATCTCGCCCTCTGGGGCTCGACGCCGGAGGGCGGCCCATGGCGGATCGACGTGCTCGACCCGCGGTCGCCCGGCGCTACCGCCGGCCGGCTGCTCCTCTCCGGAGGTGGCGTCGCGACCTCCGGACGCGACGTCCGGCGCTTCGGCCCGGGCCGCTCGCTCCACCACCTGATCGACCCCGCGACCGGCGAGCCGGCAAAGCCGGGCCCCCTCGCCGTCACGGTCGTCGCAGGGCACGCTGCGGAGGCGGAGGCTCACGCCACCGCTCTCGCGATCTCGAGCCCGGCCGACGCGCGCGCCCACGTCGTGGCGAACCCGCAGATCGCCGCGCTCGTCGTGCCTCACGTCGGCGAGCCGTTCGGGCTGGGAGCGTTGCCGCTCGCGCGAACGCGCGTGCTCGTGAGGGCCGCCTGATGACGACGCTTCCGATCGCGTGGCTCATCGCCCGGGCAGCAGGGCTCGTCGCTTTCGGCCTGCTCACGCTCTCGGTCTGGCTCGGCCTCGCGATGAGCACGCGCCTGCTCGGTCCGAAGCGCCAGAAGTCATTGCTCGGGCTGCACCGGACGCTCGCGTGGACGGGGCTCTCGATGATCGCACTGCACATGGGCGCGGTCCTGTTCGACCCGGTGCTCCACTTCGGTCTCGCAGCTACCCTCGTTCCGTTCGCCGCGCCGTGGAAGACGGGCGCGGTCGCAGCCGGTGTCGTTGCCGGCTGGCTCAGCCTCGCGCTCGCGACGTCCTTCCGGCTGCGGAAGTGGATCGGCCAGAGAGGTTGGCGCCGTCTCCACTACGCGAGCTTCGGCGCGTTCGGGCTGTCGCTCGGCCACGCGCTCCTCGTCGGCACCGACCTTCGAGGTCTCGGCGGCCCGCTGCTCGCGCTCGTCGCGGCCGGGCCGGTGCTCTGGCTGACGTTCTACCGGTTGCTCGTATCGAGAATGCCGACCGTCGCCCGCGCGCCGGCAGCCTTGGCCGCCTGACGTCCGTCTCCGCCTCTAAGGTGCGACACGCTCTGGCGCCGAGCACGATGATCACGTCCCGTCGACAGACGGTCTTCGCCAGCCTGGACCAACCCCAGGCCTGGCCTGCCACGCGCGGACGCCCGCAACCGGAGCGTCTCGACCTCGGGCTCGACGCGCTGCCGGGCGTCGGGATCACGCTAAAGCGGAAGCTCGCGAAGCTCGGTTTGGACACGGTGCGCGACCTGCTCGAGCATCGTCCCCGCCGGTACGAGTCGGCGGCCGACGAGGTCGCGATCGCCGCGCTCGGCGGCAGCACGGAGGAGGTCGTGATCGTCGGCGAGGTTCTCAACGTCGCCAAGCGACCGCTTCGCGGCCGGCGCACGCTCGTGACTGCACGTGTTTCTGACGGGACAGTCCCGGTCACGGCAACGTGGTTCAACCAGCCGTGGGTCGCCGATCAGCTGAAGCCGGGCGTGCGGGTGCGGCTGCGCGGCAAGCCCGGCAAGTACGGCTTCGACGTCAAGTCGTACGATGTCGGCGAGGGCGAGGCGACCGCTGACTTCGCGCCCGTCTACCCCGCGAGCGAGGAGATCACCCCGAAGCGGCTGCGCACGCTCGTCGCACACGCGCTCGGGCACGTGGTCGACTACTTCGACCCGCTACCGGCCGAACTGCGCGATCGCGAGGCGATGCCGCTGAAGCGCGACGCGCTGTTCGTGATCCACCATCCGGCGTCCGAGCACGAGGCCGAGACCGGGCGGCAGAGGCTCGCGTTCGAGGAGCTCCTCCTGCTCCAGATCGGCATCGCCCGACGCGCGGCGGAACGTGAGCGCACGCTCGCACCGTCACTCGGCGCGCCTGGCGAGCTGATCGAGCGTTACCGCAAGACGCTGCCGTTCTCACTCACTCCGTACCAGGAGCAGGCGGTGCGGGAGATCGACGCCGACCTCGAGCGCACGATTCCCATGCAGCGATTACTGCAGGGCGATGTCGGCTCCGGCAAGACGGTCGTCGCGCTCTACGCGTTGCTGCGTGCGGTCGAGCACGGTCGGCAGGGTGCGCTGATGGCTCCCACCGAGACGCTCGCGGAGCAGCACTTCTTGACGATCGAAGGCATCTGCGCGGAGCTCGGCGTCACCTGTGCGCTCCTCACGAGCGCGTCGCCGAAGAAGACGCGCGCGGCGGCGCTAGGCGCGGACGTCGTCGTCGGCACGCACGCGCTGATTCAGGAAGGCGTCGAGCTCCGCGATCTGGCGGTCGCCGTCGTCGACGAGCAGCACCGGTTCGGCGTCGAGCAGCGCAAGGCACTGACCCAGGGCCGTGCCCCGCACGTGCTGCACATGACCGCGACACCGATTCCGCGCACGCTCGCACTCACGGTCTACGGCGATCTCGCGGTCTCCGAGATCGCGAAACCGCCGGCGGACCGCAAGCCGATCATCACGAGCTGGATCGACGAAGGGCGCGCCTCCGAGGCATACGAGCGGCTGACGAGGCTGCTGCGCGAGGGAAGACAGGCGTACGTCGTGTGCCCGCTCGTCGAAGCGTCGGAGACGACGCTCGCTCGTGCCGCGGAGGACGAGGCGGAGCGGCTCCGTCGCGCCGAGCTTCGCGACTTCCGCGTCGGTTGCCTCCATGGCCGGCTGAAGCCGGATGTGCGCCGCGCCGTGATGGCCGACTTCAACGCCGGCGAGCTCGACGTGCTCGTCGCGACGACGGTGATCGAGGTCGGCGTCGACGTTTCGAACGCGACCGTGATGATCGTGCAGGAGGCGGACCGCTTCGGTCTCGCGCAGCTGCACCAGCTCCGGGGCCGGGTCGGGCGCGGAGCGGAGCAGTCCTACTGCCTGCTCGTATCGCGTACGAAAGAGGAGCTGACCGAAACGGCGCAACAGCGCCTCGAATCGCTCGTCGCGACCACCGACGGCTTTAAGCTCGCCGAGGTCGACCTCGACCTGCGCGGCGGCGGCCAGCTGCTCGGGACGCGCCAGCACGGGGCGACCGACCTCCATTTCGCTCACATCCGCAACGACCGGCAGCTGCTCGAACGAGCCCGGACGGTCTCGCTCGAGCTCGTCTCAGCGCCGGGTCCGCTCCAGGACGCCGTGGATGTGCTGTTCGCCGAGACGGACCCCGGCGCGCTCGCCTGACGTATCGCCTGTATGGATCGGCGGAGATTTCTGCTTGCCGCCGCGGTGGCGCCGTTCGCGCTGCGCGCGGGCGTACCGCTCGCGTATGTCACGGCGGATACTGAAGCGCACGTCGCAGTCGTCGACACGGTCCACGGCATCGTGCTGCACCGGATCCCCACCCGCCCCGATCCGCGCAGCGTCCAGCGTGTCGGTGACGTCGTCGTCGTCACGCACACGGCCGTGGGTGCGGTCAGCGTGCTCGACGGTCTGTCCGTGCGCCACGTCCTCGACAGCTTCGAGGAGCCGCGGTACACCGCAGCATCGCGGGATGGGCGCTACGCGTTCGTCACCGACTCCGGGCGTATCGACCTCGCGGTCGTCGATGTCGGCCGCGGGGAGGTCGTCGCCCGCCTGCCGCTTCGGATGTGGCCGCGCCACCTCTCGATCTCGCCCGACGGGCGCACGCTCTGGGTCGGGCTCGGCACGGCGTCGCCGCAGATCGCCGTCGTCGACGTCGAAGATTCGACGCGGCCGCGGCTGCGCGAGTACGTCAAGCCGCCCTTCGCCGCGCATGACGTCGGCTTCGCGCCGAGCGGCCGTATCTGGGTGACCGCCGGCGAGGATCGGCGAATCTCCGCCCACGGGCGGATCCTCGCCGCCGATGCGGCGCCACAGCATGTGACGTTCCTCGCCGGCCGCGCATTCGTGACGAGCGGCGACGAAGGCACGCTCCGCGTCTATGACGAGGCGACCGCGCGCTTGCTGCACACGACCAGGATCCCGGTCGGTTCGTACAACGTGCAGTTCCTGGCCGACCGCGTGCTCACACCGTCACTCAACGAGGGCACGCTCTGCGTGCTCGACGCCGGCGGCCGGGTCCTCCGGCGCACACGCGTCGCCCCGTCCTGTCACGACGCGGCTTAGTCTCTGGCCCATGCGGATCATCGCCGGCTCCCACAGGGGGCACACGATTCAGGCGCCGCGCGGGCGCGACACCCGGCCGACCTCGGATCGAGTGCGCGAGAACGTCTTCAACATCCTCGGGCCCGTCGATGGAGCGGCCGTGCTCGATCTGTATGCCGGCTCGGGCGCGATGGGGCTCGAGGCGCTGTCCCGCGGCGCGGCGAAGGCCGTCTTCGTCGAGTGGGACGGCGACGCAGTGCGCACGATAGAGCGAAATCTCGACAAGCTCCGCCTATCCGGCACGGTCCTCCGCCAGGACGCCGTCACCGCCCTCGCGATGGAAGCAGGTTCCGGCAGGAAGTACGATCTCGTGCTGGTCGACCCGCCCTACGACATGTACGCCGACATTCAGCCAAAACTCGCGCGCTATCTCCCGTCCGTGCTCGCCGTGGACGGGGTCGTCGTCGTCGAGACCGACGCGCGGGTCGAGCCCGAGCTGCCGCTCGCGCAGCGAACGAGTCGCAAATACGGCTCGGCGCGGATCACGGTGTACGGAGCAGCCGAGTGATCACCGCGATCTGCCCCGGCTCGTACGACCCGGTGACGAACGGTCACGTCGACGTGATCACGCGTGCCGCAGGCATCTTCGACCGGGTCGTCGTCGGCGTCGTTGGCAGTCCAGTGCACAAGCAGCCGATGTTCACCATTGACGAGCGGGTCGCGTTTTTGCGCTATGCGGTGGGGAAGCTCGACAACGTCGAGATCGACGTGTTCCGAGAGCTTGTCGTCGAGTTTGCGCACAAGTGGCAGGCGAAGGCGATCGTGAAAGGGCTGCGTGTCATCTCGGACTTCGAGTGGGAGTTCCAGATGAACCAGCTGAACCGGCACCTCGCACCCGACGTCGAGACCGTCTACGTGATGGCGAGCACGTCGGTGAGCTTCGTCTCGTCGAGCGGCGTCAAGGAGATCGCCACGTTCGGCGGCGACATCTCCGGCCTCGTTCCGGATCCCGTCGCGAAGCGGTTCAAGGAGCTCTTCCCGGCCGGGCGGCCCGGGACGCCTGAGAATCCCGGGGACTGAGCCGCTTGCAGGACCGATCCGCCGACCGCCGAAGCTAGACTTCCACGCTATGGACGTACTCGTTCTGATCGACAAGCTCGACGACCTCGTGCACAACGCGAAGGCCGTCCCCCTCACCGACCAGGTCCGCATCGACCGCGAGGAGATCTACGACATCCTCGATCAGATGCGCGCGACCATCCCCGAAGAGATCAAACAGGCGCGCTGGATCGTCAAGGAGCGCCAGGAGATGCTCGCGGAGGCGAAGCGGGAGGTCGACCGGCTGCTCGCCGAGGCGCGTGAGCAGGCGGTGCGTGAAGCGTCGCAGACCGAGATCGTCAAGATCGCCGAGCGACAGGCGCAGGACATCGTCGACGAGGCCCGCCGAGAAGCGCGTGAGGCGCGCCTCGAGATGGAGGACTGGGCCGACTCGATGCTCGCGTCACTCGAGGTCAATCTCGACCGCTTCCTCACCGCGGTGCGCCGCGGCCGGGAGCGGCTGCACGAGCGGTCGCAGGAGACCGTCGTCGGGGCCGGCATCGGCCCTGGCAGCGACGGTGCCGGCGACGATCTCGGCTACTGAGTAGCCGCGGCTACCCTGCGGTCGATGCGCCGCACAGTCGTCGAATGGGTGCTGACGCTTGCGCTGGCGGGACTCTTCGTCCTCATCTTCGAGACCGAGATCGCACAGCCGTTCCGCGTGCCGACCTCGTCCATGGAGCCGACGCTCCTCTGCGCAAGACCAGGCATCGGCTGTACCGCGTCGTTCAACGACCGCGTGCTCGTCGCGAAGATCATCTATCGGTTCCGCAATCCGGAGCGCTACGAGATCGCGGTCTTCCACGCGCCCGCCCGCGCTCGCAGGCTCTGTACGGAGGGCGGTACCTACCTGAAGCGCGTGATCGGGCTTCCCGGAGAGCAGGTGTCGGAGCGCTCGGGCGTCTTCTACGTCGACGGCAAGAAGCTGAACGAGCCGTATCTCTCGTTCTACTCCCGCGATTCGGTGACGAAGACGTGGCCGAGGGACGGCCCGAAGCAGTACTTCATGATGGGCGACAACCGGCTCGGCTCGTGCGACTCGCGGACGTGGGGGACGGTTCCGCGCAGTGCGTTCATCGGTCCCGTCGTCGCGACGTACTGGCCGCCGACCCGCTGGACGGTTCGGTAGTCAAGCTCTTCGCGAGCTCGACGAACGACTCCGCCGCCGCCGACCGGAACCGATCGCGATGCCACACGATCGCGAGGTGCCGCGGCGGGATGCGGTTGCCGAACGGGAGCGCACGGTACGCCGGGTTGCGCGGGTTGACGACGAGTTGCGGCACGACCGCGACGCCGAGCCCCTCGGCGACGAGGCCGACGAGCGTTCCGTTGTCGTCGCTGCGGAAGACGATGTTGAGATCCGGTACGCGCCCGCGCAGGTAGGTCTCCGGCTGGCCGACGTGCCGCCACGTGACGATGGGGATGCCGCTGAGCTCCCGGAGCGGCGGCGCGCTCTCGCGCTCGGCGAGCTCCGAGCCCGCCTGGACGAGCAGCACGTACGGGTCGCGCAGAACCTCTTCCGCTTCGAAGGGGCCTTCCGGCAGCGGCATGTCGGCAAAGGTGAGGTCGAGCTCGCCGTGCTCGAGCAAGCGCAGGAGGTCCGCTGCGTCGATCTCCTCGCGAACGCTGACGTCCACCCGCGGCCACTCCTTCTTGAAGCGGCGGAGCAGGCCGGGGAGGATGCGGGCGCCGACGCTCTGAAAGATCCCGACGCGCAGGGGGCCGGCCGCGCCCTCGGCGAACGCGGCCATGTCTGCCTGAGCGGCGTCGAGCTGAGCGACGATCGCGTCCGCGTGCCGTAGGAGCAGCCGGCCTGCGTCGGTCAGATCGACGCGCCTGGGGCCGCCGGGGCGGTCGACGAGCCGCTGGCCGACGTTGCGCTCGAGTTGCGCGATCTGCTGGCTGACGGCGGACTGGGTGTAGCCGAGCTCGCGGGCCGCGGCGCCAAAGGATCGCGTGCGGCCGACGGCCTCGAGAGCGGCGAGATGCCGCAGTTCGACCCCCAGCCATCTATCACGCTCCATAATCAAAATGAATAATAACTCGATTTGTGCTAATCGGTCGCTCTAGGCACGCTGAAGGCATGAAACTCGCTGCAGCTCTCGGAATCGTCTACGTCGTCTGGGGATCGACGTACCTGGCGATCGCGGTCGCCGACCGGACGCTGCCGCCGTTTCTCATGCTCTCCGTGCGCTTTCTCGTCGCAGGCGCGCTCCTCTACTGGTGGTCCTCCCGTCGTGGCGAGGTGGCGGCCGAGCGGCCGGGCCCGCGCCAGTGGCGCGCGGCAGCGATCGTAGGCGGCCTGCTCCTCGTCGTCGACACCGGCGGCGTCGCCTGGGCCGAGTTGCGCGTCAGCTCCGGGATGACTGCGCTGATCCTTTCAAGCGTCCCGCTCTTCATGGCGGTGCTCGACCGCGCCTGCTTCGGAGTCCGGCTGCCGCTTGGCGGTGTTGCCGGCCTCGTCATCGGCCTCGTTGGCGTGGGGCTGCTCGTCGGCGCGAGCGGACACGTCGATGCGCTCGGAGTCGCGGTGCTGCTCGGTGCGTCCTTCGCCTGGGCGGCGGGCTCGACGTATGCACGGGTGGCGGCGCTGCCGCGGCGGCCGTTCCTTGCGGCTTCGATGCAGATGCTCTGCGCCGGCGCGATGCTCGCTGTGGTCGGTATCGGCCGGGGTGAGCTCGGACACGTGCACCTTTCGGCGGTTTCGCACGCGTCGCTCGCAGCAGTGCTCTTCCTCATCGTCTTCGGCTCGCTCATCGCGTTCACGGCGTACGGCTGGCTGCTGAAGAACGCCTCGACGCGGCTCCTTTCGACGTACGCCTACGTCAACCCGGCGGTCGCGGTGCTCCTCGGCTGGGCGTTCGTCGGCGAGCACGTCGGCGGGCGCGAGATTGCCGCCGGCCTCGTGATCCTTTCGTCCGTCGGTCTCCTCGCGTTCGCGCGCCATCCGCGCGAGCAGCCGGAGCCGACAGCCGAGTCGCTTCCGTTCCACATCAGAGAGCAGGAGGCGCGAACCGCGGAGTTCCGCTCGGCACCGCGGCTCAGTGAGCTGTACCGAGTCGCTGCCTAACCCTCCTCTCGAGAGCGCTACGGTGAAGGCGTGACCGTCTTCAACCTCCGCAAGGTCACGCTTCGAGGCGGACAGCAGTTCCGCGACGACGTTGACGTGCAGCTCGAGCCGCTCGTCCTCGGCGGGCAGGAGTATCGACCCGTGCCGGCGGAGGTGCCATCGAAGCTGACGATCACGAAGGCGACCTCGGGAACCGTCTACGAACTCGCGTACCGCGTGCACCTCCACGGACCGTGCTTCCGCTGCCTGCGCGACACCGCGATCGAGCTGTCGATTCGGGCGACCGAGTACCAAGCGAACAATCCGGACGGCGACGAGGAGCTCGAGACGCCGTATATCGCGGACGACACCCTCGACCTCTCCGCGTGGGCGCGCGACGCGTTGGCGCTCGAGCTACCGGAGAAGATCCTCCACAGCCCCGATTGCGCGGGCCTCTGCCCGGACTGCGGCAAGGATCTGAACGACGAGCCGCATGCGCACGACGAGGCCTCCGGCGACCCGCGCTGGGCTGCGCTCGACAAGCTGCGCGACAGGCTGTAGCTAACCGTCGATCGTCGACATGTCGGCGTAGCGGTCGCCGGCCGTCGCGCCCTTCGGGAACGCCTCTTCGATCTTCGCGAGATCGTCGCCGGTCAGCTCGACCTCGCCCGCGCCGGCGTTCTCCTCGAGATAGGAGCGGCGCTTCGTCCCCGGAATCGGGACGACCTCGTCGCCGCGCGACAGCACCCACGCGAGCGCGAGCTGCGCGGGCGTCACGCCCTTCTCGCGTGCGAGCTCCCGCACCCGCTCGACGAGATCGAGGTTGCGTTGGAAGTTCGCGCCCTGAAAACGCGGGTGATACTTGCGGAAGTCGTCGTCGGCGAAGTCGTCCGGCGACGAGAAGGCCCCTGTGAGGAAGCCGCGCCCGAGCGGCGAGTAGGCAACGAAACCGATGCCGAGCTCGCGCACGGTGTCGAGCACCTCGTTGTCCTCCGGGTCACGGCTCCAGAGCGAATACTCCGTCTGTAGCGCGGTGATCGGATGCGTCGCGTGCGCGCGCCGAATCGTCTCCGGTGACGCCTCCGAGAGGCCGATGTGGCGCACCTTGCCGGCAGCGACCAGCTCCGCCATAGCCCCGACCGTCTCTTCGATTGGAACGGTCTTGTCGACGCGATGCTGGTAGTAGAGGTCGACATAGTCGACGTTCAGACGCGCGAGCGATTTCTCGATTGCCGCGTGAACGTAGTCGGGCCTCCCGTTGACGGTGCGGGTGCCGTCCTCCGCGAAGACGTTTCCGAACTTCGTGGCAAGCACGAAGTCGTCGCGGTGTCCGGCGATCGCCTTGCCGACGAGCGTCTCGTTCTCGCCGGGCCGTGCGCCGTAGATGTCGGCGGTGTCGAGAAGGAAGATGCCGAGCTCGAGCGCTCGATGAATCGTCGCGATCGACTCGGCCTCATCCGTCTCGCCGTACCAGGCCGACATTCCCATGCAGCCGAGGCCCTGCTCCGAGACCTCGAGTTCGTGTCCAAGCGTGCGTGTTTTCATGCCGATGGTCTATCAGCAGCCGCTATAGTGGCCGCCGGTCATGGCGGTCCCAAAACGTAAAACCTCGAAGTCGCGTCGCGACAAGCGTCGCGCGACGCACGCGATCAGCGCGCCCGTGGTGAACGTCTGCCCCCAGTGCGGGCAGCCGAAGCGGCCGCATCACCTTTGCCTGACCTGCGGCACCTATAACGGCCGCGAAGTCGAACCGCTCCGCATCGACGCTCCATAGCGCCATGATTCGAATCGCGGTCGACGCGATGGGCAGTGACCGCGGCCCCGACGAGATCGTCGCGGGCGCGCTCGAGGCGCGCGCCGACGGGATCGAGCCCATTCTCTTCGGCGACCCGTCGATCGATCCCCGCGGGCTCGAGCTCCACGAGACCACGTCCGTGATCGAGATGGACGAGAGGCCGGCGGAGGCCGTGCGGGCGAAGCCGGGGAGCTCCCTCGTCCAATCCGTTCGCGCGGTGGCGGAGGGCAAAGCGGACGCCGTCGTCTCCGCGGGGAATACCGGCGCCATGCTCGCTGCCGGCCTACTCGAGCTGCGCCGCATTCCGGGCGTGCTGCGCCCTGCGATCGCGGTGCCGATCCCCGCGCGCCGCGGCACGTCGGTGCTGCTCGACTGCGGGGCGAATGCCGACGCGCGACCGGAGCACCTCCTCCAGTTCGCGGCGATGGGGTCCGTCTTCGCCGAGGAGATCCTCGACCTCCAAAACCCGGAGGTGCGCCTACTCTCGATCGGTGAGGAGCCCGAGAAGGGCAATCAGTTGACGCTCGAGGCGCACGAGCTCCTCGCGGCGAGCGATCTCAACTTCAAGGGCAACACCGAGGGGCGAGACATCCTCGAGGGAGCCTCAGATGTCGTCGTGACGGACGGCTTCACCGGAAACGTCACGCTCAAGCTGCTGGAAGGCACGATCCTCAGCCTGTTCGGCGCGCTACGGACCGAGATCGCGGCGACGGCCACCGGCAAGCTCGGGGGTCTGCTCATCCGGCCGGCGGCACGCCGCCTCCGCCACCGGCTCGATCCGGACACCTTCGGCGGGGCCTACCTCCTCGGTCTCCGCGGCCTTGTCGTGATCGCGCACGGCAATTCCTCCCGCACCGCGATCGCGAATGCCATCCGGCTCGCGGCCCGCGGGGTCGAGCACGACGTCGTCGGACGCCTCGCTGCACGCCTGCCCTCAGAAGCTCCAACTGGATGACCTAGCGGACCGAGGTTGTATGATCGGCGCGCTTATCGCCCCCAACGCAATGAGGTGACATGGCAGCGTCGCGCGAGGAAGTTTTCGAGCGGGTCAAGGAAGTCCTGACCGAGCAGCTCGGGATCGAGGAAGCGGACATCACGGAGGAGGCGTCGTTCCAGGAAGACCTCGACGCCGACTCGCTCGACCTCGTCGAGCTGATCATGGAGCTCGAGGACCAGTTCGGGATCAAGATCTCGGACGAGGACGCCCAGAAGATCACGACTGTCGGCCAGGCCGTCGACTACGTCTCGACGCACCAGTAGCGACACGCTCGCGCCGCTGATAGACGCGATGCCGCCCGACCGGGCGGCCACCGCGTTCACGCACGCGTCGTGGGCCAGCGATCGAATCGAGTCATACGAGCGGCTCGAGTTCCTCGGCGACAGCGTGCTCGAGCTCGCGATCGCGCACGAGCTCTACGACCGCTATCCCGGGTTCTCCGAGGGGCGGCTCGCGAAGATCCGCTCGCACGTCGTGTCTCGCGCGAGCTGTGCCGTCGTCGCGCGCGAGCTCGACCTCGGGCGACGGCTCGGCAAGCACGGCATCGGCGACCTCCAGGCCGAGGAGATCGAACGGCTCTCGAAGAACCGCAACGTGCTCGCGGCGCTGCTCGAGGCGGTGCTCGGAGCGCTATTCCTCGAGCACGGGTTCGCGGCGATCGAGGAGGCGATCATCAACGCGTTCGCGTCCCGGATCGAGTATGCGCTGACGACGTACGTCGACCACAAGACAGAGCTCCAGGAGGCGCTGGCGCGGAGCGGCAAGCAGGTCTCCTACGTCGTTCTGTCAGCGGAGGGACCGCCCCACGAGAGGCACTTCACCTGCGCCGCGGTTGTCAACGGCGAGCAGTTCGGCGTGGGCAACGGAGGCTCGAAGAAAGCCGCCGAGCAAGAGGCCGCGCGCGAGGCTCTCGCAAAACTGGAGCCGTCCAAGTAGTCAGCCGAGCAACGTTCGGTACAGCTCCTGCGTCGGCGCGCTCGGCGCGATGCCGAGCTCCTGACGGAGGAGCAGTCGCAGCTCCTCGTACGTCTGCAGCGCTTCCGCCGTGTTGCCCTCCGCAACGCGTGCTGCCATCAGGATCCGCCAGCCCGATTCGCGATATGGCTCGAGCCGTGTGAGCTCGCGGCCGGCACGCACCGCGGCGCGCAACTCGGTGCCGCCGATCGCGAGCGTGCAGCCGGCATACGCCTCGAGCACACGAATGTGCAGCTCGCCCAGCCGGCGCCGCTCCTCGTCGAGCCAGGGCGCATCCTCGCCCGCGAGGAACGTGCGACTCGAGGTGAAGAGCGCGACCTGCGACGGCCCCCAGGCGCGGTGCGGCTCGTTCTGTGCGAGCGCGGATTCGGCGCGGTGCAGCGCGTCGCCGGCGGCCTCCACGTCGATCCACGCGTCTCCGAGCCGCGTGCCCTCGAGCGGCACGACTCGGCGCAGCTTCGAGAGAAGCGGTGCGAGCCCACCGTCTCGCCCGTCCGGCCAGAGCGCATCCAGGAGCTCCGACTGCTCGACCGGCCGCAGCCGGTTCAGCGCGAGATACGCGAAGAGCAGCCGGCCCTGCCGCCCAGGCAGCTCGCCCTCGATGCGTCGGCCGTCGGCCACGACTGCGAGCGCCCCGCAGAGCTGCACTTTCATCTGCGCCAACTTCGCGCCAACATAGCCCCAAGCCGCAGCTCGTACAACGAGACGGTCACCTACCGAAGGAGGCTCAGATGGCGAAGCAGATCACCTGCGAATGCGGCAAAGTGATCCAAGGCTCGACCGACGATGAGGTAATCGACGGCGCCCGCGAGCACATGCGAAGCGACCACCCCGAGCTGCTCGACAAGGTCTCGCACGACGACCTGCTCGGCTGGATCGAGGAGGTCTGAGATGGCGACCTCGACCTTCGATCCGGGCCGCTACAAGCAAACGACCCGCGAGCAATGGCAGGACGCGGCGGAAGCGTGGCACCGCTGGGGCCCAACGCTCGAGGAGTGGCTCGGGGAGGCGACCGAGCGAATGCTCGACCTGACGAGCGTGGGGAACGGAACGCGTGTACTCGACGTCGCAGCCGGCGCTGGCGGCCAGACGCTGGCGGCCGCGCGTCGCGGGGCGACGGTGCTCGCGACGGACTTCTCGGAGGCGATCCTCGAGTTCGCCGCGGCGGAAGCGCGCCGTGCGGGCCTCGCGAACGTCGCGACGTATGCCGTCGATGCGGAAGGGATCGACGTGGAGGCAGGATCGTTCGACGCCGTCGTGTCGCGGCTCGGGGTCATGTATTTCCCCGACAAGCCGCGCGCTCTTGCCGAGCAGCGGCGCGCGTTGCGGACGGGTGGTCGCGTTGGGGCGATCGTCTTCTCGGAACCCGACCGCAACGGCTTCTTCTCGGTCCCGATCGGGATCATCCGCACGCGAGCGGAGCTGCCGCCGCCCGCGGCAGGGCTTCCCGGCCCCTTCAGCGCGACCGGTATCGGTGCCCTGCTCGAGGAGGCCGGGTTCCACGACGTCGAGGTGCACCGGGTTCCGGCGCCGCTCCGCCTCCGGAATGCCGCGGAGTGCGCCCGGCTCGAGCGCGAGTCGTTCGGCGCGCTCCACCAGATGCTCGCCGGCCTAGAGCCTGGCGAGCGGGACTCGGTCTGGGCCGAGATCGAGGAAGCCCTGCAGCAATACGAAGGGCCGGACGGCTTTGTCGGCCCGTGCGAGCTGCTCGTCGTGGCCGCGACGGCCTAGACAGGGCACTAGTACACCCGGCCGCAAGTTCGGCCGCTTCCCGGCGGCGTCTCGCCGCCCGTGGCCGCGTCCTCGGGGAGCCCCGATAGCACCACTCATGCTTATCCGGTTTGCTCCGCGGGCGGTCTCTGGCGACGGGTGATCTCGTGGTAGGTGCTGGGCTCGTGGGCAGCTCCAAGCCCGAGCAGGGTCTGGAAGCCGGCGTGCGGGGTGCGGCGGCGGTTGTGACGGAAGACGAACTCGTCGAGGTAGACCTGCAGGTGTTGGGGCGAGACGCCGTGGTGGGTGCCTTGCAGCCAGGTCTTGAGGTTGGAGAGCGCGCGATGTGCGCGTGGCAGCACCCACTCGCGATCGGGGTAGCGAGCGCGCTGTTTGTGCGGCTGGTGATCGAAGCCGGCGGCGGGTAGCCGGCTGTAGCCCGCCCAGCCGTCGGTGTGGACGATCGCGCCGGCCGCGACACTGGAGCTGACGAAGGGCGTGAGGGAAGCAGCGGAGGCGTCGGCGAGCAGCTGCAGGCGCAGCCGTCCCGAGCCGTTGCCGCGCACCTCGACCGCGACCCCGACCAGCGGCTTGCCGTCGCGCTGGCGGCCGCCGCGCAGGTCTGTGTCGCGGCCGCCGAGGAAGCCTTCGTCGACCTCGACCTCGCCCGTTAGCGGCTCGCGCTCCGGGGCGACCATCGCGCGCCGCAGCTTGTGCAGCATCGTCCAGGCGGTCTCGTAGCGAGAGATGCCTAATTGGCGGCGCAGCTGCAGCGCGGAGATGCCCGGCCCGTGCGTGCTGACGAGATACGCCGCCCAGAACCAGAGCATCAGCGGCAGGTGCGTCTTGTGCATCACCGTCCCGGCCGTGACCGACACCTGACGGCCGCAGGACTTGCACTGCCACAGATGGCGGCGCTGCTCGCGGCCGACCTCGTCCGCGCCGCACCCTGGACAGGCGAACCCGTCCGGCCAGCGTGAAGCAAACAGATAGGCGCGACACGCCTCCTCGTCCGGGAACCGGCGCTGAAACTCGATCACCGAACGCGGAAA
>PLZU01000056.1 GCA_003152275.1 Actinomycetota bacterium | reverse complement strand
CTCAGAGAACGCGGGGAGACCTCGAACGAGCTGCGGCAGTACAACGCGGTGATCAACGAGGCGCGGGCGCAGCTGGCCGAGTCGGCGAAGCGCGCCTCCGCCTGCTACGCAACCGCCGCGTAGCACTGCGGTTGTCTCGTCGAGCGCCTCGACCTGCTCACCCGTTCACTCGTCGCGTCCCGGGTCCGGCGGCTGGGAGCGTGAGGAGAACCAGGGAGCTTTTCACTCGAGTCTGATCGGTCGTTGTCACCCGTCGCGCACCCGGTCCGACACGCTGCGGGGTGGTGACTTGTGCAGTTCGCCGCGGAGCGCGCGGAAGTCCACCGTCATGGAACTGCGAGCCGTTTGGGTCCGGTGCGAACCGTCAACGCGCGGACAAGAATCTGCTCAGATGCGCGCGACAGGCCGGCGAAGCGTCAGTACGAGAGCCGCAACGCCGCCAACGGCGACGGTGGGCACGATTGAGAGGGCTCGGTAGAAGAGCACCGCCGCAACAACCTCCGGGCGTGGCCCGCCGAAGGCGATCAGGAGGCCGGTCAGGCCAACTTCGGTGTAGCCAATGCCGGCCGGCGTGATCGGGATCGAACTGAGCAGCCGTCCGACTGACCAGGCGGTGAAGGCCTCAGCGATCCCGACTTGCGCCGTACCGACGCCGACCGCCAGGAGAGCCAATTGGAGAAGTAGGTAGCCGGTCAGCTGGTTGGCGAGCGTGGCCGCGGTGAGTAGATGCCACCTGTGCCGCAACAGCTCCAGGCTGTCGCGTCGAAAGGCCACCACCGCTTCGCTGTCCAGGCGACGGGGTGACCTGCCGAACACAACGGCTACGTGCGCGAAAGTAGCTCCCGCACGGTCTGCCGCAGCCCGGGTGAGCCGCTCGCTTGCTACCGCGGCGGCAAGCAGGAGCCCTGCGCCGGCGAACAGCGCTGCGCCGATCAGTGCGCTCGCCGCGACGGTGCCGTCGCCGGTGCCGCCCGCGGCGAGGAGGGCGAAGCCGGCGACGGGGAAAACGAAGGTCGACAGCTGGTTCCAGATGCCCGTGAGCGCCACTGCACGACTAACGTCGGCGGTCGTGTAGCCGCTCGAGCGCAAGATCGTGTACGACACCGCCATGCCAGCTGGCGCGCCGCCGGGCGCGAGGAGCGTGAACGCGGTCGAGATCTGCGTGACCGCGACGGCACGGAGGAACACGAGGCCGGGTAGCGCCACCATCCACGGAAAGGTGAACGTGACGATGTTCGCACCGAACGCCCCGAGCAGGGCTGCTACCCAGCCCGGCGACACGCGGCCCAGCTGGTCCCAGACGAGGCCGTAGGGGGCGAGCCGCGGCAGAACGAGGCCGAACGACAGTCCGATCACCAGCAGCGCGACGAGACCGAAGGCCAGCCGCTTGTGCGTGACGATCGGCCGTCGATTCCCCGTCGTCACCGGGTCGCGCGGCAGTCCGAGCCGCCATCGGCGACCACGTCGACGAGCGTCCCGAGCTGGTTCGGCATCGAGAGCGAGAAGCGCCCCGCTTCCGGAACGATGATTTCTGTCAGACCGTCGTGCGAGGGCCGCACGCATGTGCCGGACGGTTTCGCCGTCCAGTAGGGACTGAATCGCAGCCGCAGCAGGTAGGGGCCTGCGCGTGCCACACGCCCGGCGATGCTCTCATGCGTGAGTGTGGTCACGACCGCACCCCGCGCCCCCGTGAGCAGTGGGGTTGGACGCGGCACTGCGTAGATCGTCCAGTTCAGCGTCGTGAACACCTGGCGGAGGCCGAGCGACGATTCACGCAGCAGCCGCGCCTCGGCGGGGCCCCCGACCGGGTCGAGCGTCGTGTGCGGGAGCAGCACGTAGCGGATGCCCATGCGGTGCAGCCAGCCCGCGTAGGCCTGCACATGCAGCGGCTGCTGGTACAGCACCGCGTTCTGGCTGAGGTCGAGCTGCCGGTACCAGCCGCGAGCGAGCGCGAAGCCGGCGCGCGGAAGCCAGTACGACTCCCAGTGCGCTGCCGTCGGTACCACCTCGATCCGGAAGTCGGGGTTCCTGTGCGCCTCGAGGAAGCCGAGCGCCGGCCGCCAGAACGCAGCGTGCGCGGGCCGCGAGTCGAGCCGATACGGGATCAGCATCAGGTACGGGACAAGGTTGTAAGCGAAGGCCGCGACTACCGCAACGGTCGCGAGCGCACGCGGCCGGAAACGTGCCTGCATAGCAGCGAGCAGCATCAGCGGGAAGACGAAAGCGCGTAGGCGCGTCATGTTGTCGCCGATCGACGACGGTACGACGAAAGCAAGGATGCAGGCAACGCCCCAAGCGACGAAGAAGGCGACGAACACGCGCCCCCCGTCGGCGCGCCGCGAGAGGAGGACGCCGAGGACGCAGACACCGACCACGACGAGCAGGTCCCAGTGGTTGAAGGGGTACACGCCTTTCGACGGGAACAGAACGAGCACCAGCGCCTGGACGCCCGCGATCGCGGCCAGCGCCGCGAGAAGCACGAGCGCGCGCCGCGTGACGCGCCGGCGCGCGAGCAAGACGGCGACGAGGACGAGGCAGAGGAACACGAATGCGAGCGGGCTGAAGCCCGCCGTGAGCGTCGCGAACACGACGGTGAGGACCAGCCGGTCACGCTGGAGGAAGCGCAGCGCCGCGAGCACTGTCATGAAGCCGAGGGAGTAGCTGTAGAGGCCCGTGAAGAGCGGCGCTGCAGCGAGGAGCCCAAACGCCCGCGCGGGCCAACGCGCCATGGCGCCCCACTCCTGATAACAGATCGCGGCGAAGAGAACGGCCGTCACCGGCACCGCGAACAGCGCGAGCGGGATGTTCCCGAAAACTGCCGCCGGCAGGTAGTAGAGCAGGCTGTAGGAGGCAAACGGGTACTGGCCGCCGTACCAGAGGTTGTCCCAGACGAAAGCACCATCGCGGAGGAGCAACGTCCGGTAGAGATGGGCCGGCGTATCACCCGCGGCTGGACCCGCGACGAGCAGCAACAACGCCGTCGTTCCCGCGAGGAGCGCAACCAGCGTCAGTTCGCGCCGCGGCAGTGGCCCCGCCGGCGGCGGATGCCAGGCATTACCCATAATCGGCATCACCGACAAGGCCCGTCGAGACCGTACCCCCCGCCTGCCTGGGCGCGCGCCGTACAACCGGCCCGCGCATCCGGGCAAACGCTGGAGCAAAGTCACATCGACTTCAACCCAGAAGAGACGTTCCCCTTCGAACAAACCTCGTCGGCGTCCCTATCGAGGCGGTCGACGCTTGCGCCCAGTTGCGCCAGCCTTTTCCGCAGCTTTTCCCAGTAAGCGTCCGGAGTGCGCAAATACGCAACGCTCGCGCCCTGTGTGTGCCAGCTGGCCCAGCTGGGCAAACAACACGCAAGCGTTCCTCCCACATGCGCTGCGCGTCCTCAACCTGTTCGCCGACGGCTCGGCCCCTCTCGGCGCGACCGAGATCTCTAGGAGTGTCGGTCTCGACAAGAGCACCGTGTCACGGATCGCCACCACGCTTGGTCAACATGGCTACCTCGACCGATCCGGCGACGGCCGCCGTTACCAAGTCGGGCCCTCGGCGTGGCTTGTCGGAATCCGCTACCGCCTCGGGCTTCTGCTCGCCGAAACCTCCCGCGTCGCCATGGCGGATGTTCTCCGCCGCTTCCCCGGTGCCACCGGCTACGCCGGCGTCCTGCATCAACATGAGGTCTGCTACCCCACACTTTCTGCGATGGCGTCAACTTGTCGAACGCGCCTGAACGCCGGACGCTGTCGGTGATGTGACGCTAGACGAGGAAATAGAAAGGAGAACGAAGAGTCGCGGCGCCGCGCGACGCCGCTTCCAGCCGCTGTTTCTTTCCACCCATCTTTCCACCAGGAGTCGCGCTTTCCGATGGCGTGACTACACGCAGCGGGCGCGGCAGCAGCGGTTTCCTAAACCGCGTGCACTGGTTCGATTCCGGTCGGGGGCATTACTCCGAAGCCCTTTCGCGAAGACGCCGCATCGGCCGTAGCTGACCAGTGCACGGGCTCACCGCCTACGTTCGCCCCGCACTTGGATCGGGCGAGCAAGGCCGCGGACCGCCTGAAAGCGGCGCGGTACGATCCCAACCAACCAAGGGAGGATTTTGCAAATGGGTCCTGGACTGCTCGCGCCCACTCACATCATCATGCTCGCTCTTGTCGCACTGCTCATCTTTGGGCCGAAGCGTCTGCCGGAGATAGCGCGCTCGCTCGGCCATGGCATGCGTGAGTTCAAAGACAGCGTGACCGGCGACCACCACGACGACCAGATCGCGCCAGTCGCCGATACAACAACAGTCGTTGAGCACGACACCGTGTAATGGGCGAGCCGGACAACGAGCGAGGCCAGGTGTGGAGGAAGAAACTCACTACCTTCCTCGCTTTCTGGTACGCCGCGTCGGGCGGGTTCCTTGCCCTCAGCATCGCTACCGTCGCTGTCGTCCACAATGGGCATCGACTCGCGGCGTTCTTCGTTCTGCTGAGCGGCGCATGCTTCACGATCGGTGCTTTGGTGCAACGCGCCCGCCACGACCGCGTCTAAGCCCTCTATTTCGGAGGCTGACTCTGCTCGTCATGTCTCCGAGCATGTCTAAGCCCTAGCCAGATGATCGCCACCGCGCGGACTGCTCGCGCCGGGCCACCGCTAGGCTTGAGCGACGTGCGGCGGCTTGGAGTGCGAAGTTGGTTTGCGACTTCGGTGGTCGTTTCGCTCTCGATGGCGTCGGTAGCGGGTGCGACGGGGGTGAAACTTGACCCGGTCGCCCTGGTCAATCCGATGATCGGGACTGACGGGAACGGCCATACGTTCCCAGGCGCCGATCTGCCGTTTGGGATGGTTCAGTTCAGCCCGGTCACGGTCGGCGGAGGTCCCGGCGGGTACCAATACTCGGAGTCGAGGCTGCGTGGCTTCGGCGTGACACGCTTGAGTGGCGCTGGTTGCACAAACTTTGGCGACGTGCCTCTGATGCCCACGACCCGTGCGCCAAGGTCGTCCCCCTTCAGTGATCCGGTCGCTTTCATGGATAGCTTCTCACATCGGGACGAGGTCGCACAGCCAGGTTCCTATCAGGTGCGACTCAGCTCCGGGATCTCGGTCGCCCTAAGTGTGACAACTCGAACCGGTCTCGGCGTGTTCAGCTTCCCAACCGCCGTCGCTCAGGGGACGTTATTGATCAATCCGTCGGCGACCGCGAATCACCAGGCGGCGACGATCCACGTGCTGGGACGGGACGAGGTGGTGGGATCGGCAACGAGCGCGGCATTCGCGGGAGCGTGCGGTCATCCGCCGGGCTCCTACACGGCCTACTTCGTGCTCGCGTTCGAACATCCCTTTGATCGCTTCGGCACCTGGTCGGGAAGCCGGATCGTGACCGGCGGACGAGAACGCGCCGGAGCGGATGTGGGGGCATTCGTCAGCTTTGACACGGCAAGAGCCGTGCCGGTGCGAGTGAAGGTTGGGCTCTCCTACGTCAGTGTTGCCAATGCGCGCGAGAACCTTGCTGTTGAAGCAACCAGCTGGAGCTTCGCCAAAGTGCGGGCGCGGGCGCGGGCGCAGTGGGACCACCTGCTGCAGCGGATCCGCGTGACGGGAGGCTCGCAGGCTGACCGCGAGCTGTTCTATACCGCCCTCTATCACTCCCTGTTGTATCCGAACGTGTTCAGCGACGCGAACGGCCAGTACATCGGGGGCGATGGACGCGTGCATGTCGCCCGCGGCTACACGCGATACACAAACTTTTCCGGTTGGGACATCTACCGCTCTGAGATGCCCTTACTCGCGCTACTCGCACCGAAACAGACGAGCGACATGATCCAGTCATTACTCGCCGACGGCGAGGAAGCAGGACAGCTCCCTCGATGGCCAGTTGCGAGTGCCGAGACAGGCCTGATGGTCGGCGATCCAAGCGACGCGATTATCGCCGACGCATATGCATTCGGTGCACGCGGATTCGATGCTGGCCTCGCGCTCCGCGAGATGCTCCTCGGCGCCGGCGTGCCCCAGTCCGGCGAAACTCCGCCCGCGACGGTCGCGAACGGCTACGTCGAGCGGCCTGCCCTCGCTGCCTATCTCAGCCTCGGCTATGTCCCCGGAGCTGCCTCGACGACACTGGAATACGCGATCGCCGACTTCGCGATCTCCCAGCTCGCGAGCGCGCTCGGTGACCAAGCTGACTACCAGGCGTTGCTTGCCCGCTCCGGCGACTGGAAGCAGATCTTCAACCCGCAGACCGGCTTCATCGAGCCTCGACTCGCGAACGGCAGTTTCCCATCCAGCTTCGACCCGACCTCGACAACCGGCTTCGTCGAAGGCAACGGTTCGCAGTACACGCTGATGGTGCCTCAGGACATGAGCGAACTGCTCGCAGGAATCGGCCCGGCAAGCAGCACCATCCAGAGGTTGGATGGTTTTTTCACACAACTCAACACAGGCCCGACGGCGCCGTATGCCTGGCTCGGAAACGAGCCGAGTTTCTCCGCCCCCTACGCGTTCCTCTGGCTCGGCGCACCCTGGCGCAGCGAAGAGGTCGTCCGCCGGGCACTGACCTCCCTGTTCACGCCGCAACCCGGCGGGCTTCCAGGGAACGACGACCTTGGCGCAATGTCGTCCTGGTATGTCTGGAACGCGCTGGGCCTCTACCCTGTGATCCCGGGCGTCTCAGGCGTGGCCATCGTCAGCCCTCTCTTTCCTTCAGCGACGATCACGCTTGCGAGCGGAGCGACGCTGCAGGTTCGTGCAGCTCACGCCACACCCACCAACCGTTACGTCCAAGCCCTCAAGCTAAATGGTGCCAGCTACGACGCCAGTTGGCTTCCCCTCGCGCAAGTTGCCGACGGGGGCACGCTCGACTTCACTCTCGGCGCAAGCCCCTCGACTTGGGCCACGGCTCCAGGGTCGGCCCCTCCATCGTTCACAACGAGCACCGCCTCCGCGCCCGCCACTCGCAACCGCTGACTTCATCTTTCACACAGGAGAGACTCGGCGGGTCTGCAGAGCGGCTATCCTGCCGCGGCTTGCGATTTGCGCCCTCCCCCGCTCGCATTCGCACCGTGGTCGCCAGCTGGCTTGCGCTCTTCCTCGTGTTTGCACTACCGGTTCGGACGACATCGGCGCAAGCTGGGCAGGTGCAGCCGCAATACTTCCTTGCTTTGGCAAAGCAGGGGATTGTCGCAGCCCACAGCAACTGGTGGAATGCGCGGCTCGGCTGGTACGACGATCGGCTCGACAAATCGTGGAGACCGACCGCGCCACTTGCGTATCTCTGGAGCGCGTTTCCGCTGTTCGAGGCGGTCGATGCGGTTGCGCTTGCGCAACCCTCAGCGTCAAACCGGGCCGCAGTTCGCGTGTTCGCAAGCTCGGCCGAACGGTACTGGAATCCAACCCTGAAACCTGTCGGTGGGTACGCGTATTACATCGGCACGCACAGTCGCAATGTGCACACCTATTTCGACGACAACGGCTGGTGGGGCCTCGCATTCATCGATGCCTTTCGGGCGACCGGCGATCGCCGGTACCTCGACGATGCCGCGCGCGCATTCACTTTTATCGTCCGGACTGGTTGGGACAGTCATGGTGGCGGCATCTGGTGGGACACATCACACGGCCACAAGACCGCTGAGCCTCTTGCTGCTGCCGCGTTCATCGGTGCCGTCATCTACAGCGCAACCCGCAACCCGGCGTACCTGAAACAGGTGAAGAAACTTCTCGACTGGGCGGACGCGCACTCGTGGAACAGTGCAGCGCACCTCTACGCCCGAAGCGACACGGACAACACGGTCATGGACTACGTCCAAGGGATGATGATCGGCGCCGATCTCGAACTCTGCAAAGCCACGTCCACGGTCCAGTACTGCCAGAACGCTGAACAGCTAGGGCAGGCATCCGTACAAGCCTTCCCGAGTGAACCCGACTGGTCGACGACAGCGGATGGCCTGTATCTCCGGTTCCTCCTCGACCTTTACCGCTACGACGGCAACCGACAACTGTACGACCTCGTCTATAGCAATGCGGTCCGCGCAGTCTCCATGGCTCGGGACGCCACAACGGGCCTGTACCTCCGTAGCTGGAGCGGCGTTCCCGTCCCCGACGGATTACTCCGGACACACGCCGGAACGGTTTCCCTGCTGGCGTGGCTGGCAGCAACGCCACCGCCGCATTAACTGTGAGCGGGCCCCTCAAGTTCGACTACGTCGAATACGGTTAGCGTCGCGGTTGACGTTGACTTCGCATGCATCGCGAGCCTGAGCCGGCCTGCCGTAGGAAGGCTCCGCTCAAGTATTCGAAGCACATTTGTCGTTAGCCGTGCGAAGTGGATCTGGCTCATTCCTCGAAACCCTCGGCTAGTGACCGCTACTAGGGACACGGGACGATAGTTCTTAGGGTCGAGATAGAGCGTGAGTCGCGTCGCGTCGATCGGAACTGTCAGCGCCAAGACGACTGAGCCGCGGGAGATCTCCCGGCGCAATCCGAGGATTCGTCTGTTCTGCGCATCGGCCAGAAGAAACCGGGCGAGCAGCTGTGAGCAACCGCCCAGCTCGAGATCTACGAGTGGCGAGATGGCTTGGTCGCTGCCGGTACCACCAGTCGTTTCAACCCGGTGTGGTGGCACTACGAGGAGGGTGAATCCATCCGCGAGGCGAAACACGGTGCCAGGTGCGAGTCGGCGGCCGGGAACGTGGAACCAGCTGTTCGCGCAGCGCCCGCGGGTTTTGTGCCGGTTGATCTGGATCGAACTCTCAACAAGGCGATGACGGTTGAACCACATCGCGGCACGCAGCGCCGCAGCACTCCCTCGAGCTGGTCGTAGAAGTAGGGCGGCCTGCAGGAAGAAGGCCCCTCCGAAGCAAGAGGCTGCAACTGCAGCCGCGACGGCCAGCGTGACAGCCCACGATCTCGCTCGGCTCCGGCTTCGCATCATGTACTGAATTATCAACCAACGTCGCTTAGGCACTCGACCAACTCGCGTGCCAAGCCAACCGTCAGCTCCGCCACCGACCGCCCGACCTCGTCGACCGCAACAGCCGTCAGCGACTGCTTGTGAACGTCCGGCCATTGATCTGTCGGTTCTGATGTCGCGCGAGCTGAGGCCTGCCCCATGCCAGCCCGTGCAAGGCCGCCCGAAAGAATGTTCCGCGACGCCCGTTCCAGAAGCGCCACCTGACGGCGCGACCATGTTGGACGACAGCGACGGTGTCGAGCCAGTCCAACGTGCTCGCGAGCGTGACGGTTGGACGCCATGACCCGTTCGTGTAGAGCGATGCCTGGACGCGCGCCTCGCTCGCCAACGAGTCGTGCCATGCCGCGATGCCGACGCCCGCGCCGGTTGTGCCGAGCGCTACCGAGCTGAGTCCCTGGCCGCTGTCGAGTGTGACCGGGTTCTGCCAGCGGCCGCCGGGCGGAAGGATGGCTGTCCGCAGGTTCCGCGACGCGCCGGCTTCGTCGATCCAGCCGGCGAGCACCGTGCCGCTTGGTTCGATCGCGGTGCGTTGCGACCAGATCGGCTGTGTGCTCTGGTCGAGGGTGGCGATCCTCCAGCCGGCGCGCGTGTGGGTCGCCACTCGCAGGAGAAGCTCGTGACCGCGCCACTCCGTGAACGTGACGGCCGCGCGACCGGCGCGGTCGACCGACGCCGACGGTGCCTCCGCGTCGGCGAGCGGCGAGGAGAGCGTGACGATCCGCGACCCGCCGAGCCGCACCCGAAGGTGAGCCCGTGTCCCGTCGTAGTGCAGCCACGCCAGCAGGGTCGGGGGAGCGCCCAGCGCGGGCCGTGCGGCGACATGCTCGCCATCGGCGGAGAGCGGCTTCAGCGTGGAGGGGAAGCGGAACACGAGCGCTCCGTTCACGATCACGGACGATCCGGTGGTCGCCTTCCGCACGAGCCTCGCCCAACGGCGAACGCCTGCGCGCGTCACGACGACCGTCGTGACGCGGTTCGCGAGCAGGTACGAGCGCAGCCGCGCCGCGCCAAGCGCGTCCCCATCGAGCTGCGGAAGCACATTGCCGACGAGACGCGCGACAGTCGGGTCGGCGGCCACTACGGGCGGTGCAAAGGGCGTCGCCGGCACCGCGAGCGTGAAACGCATGCCAGACCGCACCTGCCAGTAGCTCGCCGCGGTACGGTCTCCGGTCGGAAGCACGAGCACGTTCGAGCCGCGGCCGACGACCAGGTTCCGAACGACATCGGCTGGAGCGTGCGCGGTCGACCAGGCAAATTTGGTCGTCAGCGCCCACGCGCGAGCGAGCCTATGCGCGGGAGAGAAGTTCGGCAGCATCGACGCGACGACGAGCACACCGGCCGCGAGCTGCAGGGCCGCGGGCCGCGGGCGCGCGAACCAGAGCGCGCAGAGGCACGACGCGCCAAGCGCCACGAACACGGACATTCGCGCGGGCAGCAGCGTGTCCCCCAGGACAGGTAGCCGACCGATCGCGAAAGGAAGACCGCCTAGCGAGCGGCCGCCGACGTCAAGGGTCGCGCCAAGGGAAAAGGTGAGCGCCACCCCGACCAGTACGCCCGCAAGCCACGCACCGCGCCGCCACTCGGAACGTAAGCCCAGCAGGATCACGGCGAAGAGCGGCAGCCCGAGATAGCCGTCGCGCTCGCCGATGTTCCCGACGAAGTGCTGCGTGATCGCCTGCACCCAATGGAAGCGCCCAGCAAGCAGCGTCGGCGTCGGGACGACAACGTTGAGCAGGTCGACGGCGTAGTTCGCCGGCGCACTCCGTACAGGCGCGTGCACCGCTGAGAGCCCGAGGACCGCGATCGGGACGAGCACCGGGACGCAGACGGCGTATGCGAACGCGACGAGCCTTCCAACGCGAAGGAGTGCCCTCCGCTGCGCACGGGCGATCGCGCTCGCGGCGAGCCCTACCACGGCAACGACGAGCGCCAGGTCGACGAACAGCTCGAACGACGAGCCGAGCACGACGAGAAGCAGCACCGCAAAGCCCGCGACGAACCTGCGGGCACTCGTCTTGCGACGCGTGAAGCGGATGCCGAGCAGCACCATCAGCGGCAGCGGGAACACCATCGTCAGATCGAGGTGCTGCGAGAGCGTGTGCCCCAGCATGTACGGCGACAGTCCGAACAGCAGGCCGCCGAGTGTCGAGGCTGCGACTTTGCCGGTCAGCTCGTGACAGAGCAAGTACGCCGCCCCCGCCGCCAGCACGACCGCAGCGAACATCAGGACGTTGTAGGCCGCGAGCGGCCCGACAGTCAGCGTTAGCGGCAGCCCGAGCAGAGCCGGCACGGGAATCGTCGTCATCCAAAGCGTCGAAAACCCATGCGGGCCCCAAAGCAGGCTCGTGTGCAGCGGGTCAGCGCCATGCCGGATCGCCCACGGCCACCACTCGAGCGACCACGTCATGATCTGGAAGTCGGAGGAGGGGCTATAGCCAACGATCGCGCGCGCCGGGTGCAAAAACACGTCTTGCCCGACGAGCGCGCACAGGGCGGCTCCCGACAGGAAGCAGGTGGCGAGCAGCCCGGCTCCTCGTGCTCCCATGCGAACGATCAACCGGTGCATACTCGATCGATGGTACGAGCTACGCCGCGCATCGAAAAGCGAAGGCACAACCGATCGCTAACCTCTAGGCTCGTGCGACGCGTCCGCGACGAGCTGGCGCTGCGCGGCGACCGAGGTCGCCAGCGCGTCGAGCATGATGTCGAATGCCTTGGCGAGCCTGAGGGTGCCGGAAACCGGATTCGTCCTTGATCACGCCGCGATCTTGTATTCGTGGATGAGCGCTCCGAGCACGTCTCGGCGCTGAACACGGTCGACAACGACAACGGTGTCTGAGCCTGGTGGCGGTTCTTCGATTGGTGGTCGCTGGTGGAGGGAGCGGTGGGGGCGATGTTCGTGGTAGTGGCGGATGTAGGCCGGGAGGACTCGTTCGAGGTGGCGGCGGTTGACGATCAGGATCCGGTCGAGGCACTCGCGGCGTACGTGCCGATCCACCGTTCGATGAACGCGTTCGCGCGGGGTGCCCGTACGGGTGTGTGGATTGTCCGGATGTCGTCGGAGCGGAACACCTCGTCGAACGCCGCCGTGAACTTGCTGTCGCGGTCGTGGATCAAGAAGCGGATCGGTTCCGCCCGGTCGACGAACGTCTCGACGATGTTCCGTGCCTGCTGGGTCGCCCACTCACCGGTCGGGTTCATGGTGATGCCCGCGAGATACACCTGCCGGGTCGCGAGCTCGATAAAGACGAGTGCGTACAGGCGCCGGAACAGCACGGTGTCGACGGTGAAGAAGTCGCAGGCGACGATCCCGCTGGCCTGGGCTCGCAGGAACTCCCGCCAGGTCTCGGACGATCGTCGCGGTGCGGGCTCGATCCCGGACTGTTGCAGGATCGACCAGACAGTGNNCAGCCGCACGATCAGCGCACGGACACCAGCGCCGGTTGCGGGCCTGCCGGGCCGCCGATGCGGATACGTCCAACGCCTGGCGAGCAGCGAGCGGTGCCAACCACGAATCGTCTTCGGCTGCACGAACACGCTGCCCCAACGGTTACGAGGAAGCATCCGGCCCAGTGCGGCCAGGAACATCCGATCGGCTGGGCGGCAGTTTGGCCGGCCCACCTGCCGACGGAGCACCGCGAGCTCGTGACGCAAGACGAGTATCTCGACCTCGTTCGCGGCGTCTGATCGGAAGCAACACCGCCAATCCGAGGAGCTGTCGAAACAGCCAGTAGAAACATGAGATGGCCACCCGACGATCCTGCCGACGTGCGCT
>PLZU01000073.1 GCA_003152275.1 Actinomycetota bacterium | reverse complement strand
GCAGCACGATCATCGGCCACTGCGGTCGTAGAGTCGAGCCATCGGTGCGGGCTGCATGTTGCGCCTGCGCGATCACATCGAGCGCCTCGTCGAGCGCTGCCGCGAACGCTTCATGGACGAGGGCGGGCTCGTCCCCGGTGACGATCAGCGGCCGCCAGCCGTAGCCCTCGAGCAGTGCAACGAGCTCGGCCTCGGGGATGCGTGCGAGCACGGTCGGGTTTGCGATCTTGTAGCCGTTNNGAGTGCCAGCTGGCGGCCAGCGGACCGGTCTCGGCCTCGCCGTCGCCGATCACGCACGCGACGAGCAGGTCGGGGTTGTCGAACGCCGCGCCGAATGCGTGCGCAAGTGCGTAGCCGAGCTCGCCGCCCTCGTGGATCGAGCCCGGAGTCTCGGGCGCAACGTGACTCGGGATTCCGCCGGGGAACGAGAACTGGCGGAACAGCTTGCGGAGGCCGTCCTCGTCGTTGCCGATCGCCGAGTAGACCTCGCTGTACGTCCCCTCGAGATACGCGTTCGCGACAAGGCCTGGACCGCCGTGCCCGGGTCCCGTGACGTACATCGCGCTCAGGTCACGCGCGCGGATCGCGCGGTTCAGGTGGGCGTAGACGAGATTGAGCCCCGGTGTCGTGCCGAAGTGCCCAAGGAGCCGAGGCTTGACGTGCTCGGGCCGAAGGGGCTCGCGCACGAGCGGGTTGTCGAGCAGGTAGATCTGTCCGACCGACAGATAGTTCGCAGCGCGCCAGTACGCGTCAATCAGACGGAGCTCGTGCTCCGACAGGCTCACGACCCGCGTGCGGGTGTGTGCTCGAAAATGACGAGCAGGCTCAGGTGCTCGTAGCCGCTGAACCGGTGCTCGGCGCCGGCCGGCACGAAGAGGGCGTGGCCCTCGCGGAGCTCGACCTTCGCGCCCTCGATATCGAGGACGCCTGTTCCCTCGAGGACGATGTAGACCTCGTCGTCGTCATGTGGCTGCTGGCGGTCCGGCTCAGGCGCGACGAGGACGTAGACGCCGATCTCGAGACCGGGGGAGGAGTGCACGACCTCGTACCCGCCCGTCTCGCTCAGCCGCTCCTTCACAGCCTCGACATCGAATGCATGTGCGACCGTCAGCATCGGGCCGGTCAGGTGCTCGTCCGGAGCGTCGTTCACAACTCGAGGCTATCGCCGTTCCGGAGGCCTGGGGGTAGGAGCGAGCGGTCGATGCCGATGTCGGAGCGCTCCCACGAGAAGACGTCCTCCGCAATCCGCGGCGGCCCGGCGAGGTGATCGTGCCATGCCGCCACACTCTGCCAGAGCTTCGGCTCCTGGAGCAGCGGTTCCAGCGCGTCGGCGCCGAGCTTGGACTCGAAAATGAACACCGCTTCGGACGCGGTCAGAAAGACGAGATGGCGGTCGAGGTCGAGCGCTTCCGGGTCGAAAGGCGGACCCTCTGTGAGCAGCTCCCGAACGGCGTCGTGCGCGTCTTCTTTCAGCGGCAGCACGATGGCGATGCGGCGACGGACGTCCGAGCCGAACTGGAGCGACGCGAGCCGTTCCGCGATCTCCGCGACGACGCCGGACTGCGCGACGCTCGCGATCGAGAGCGTCTCGCCGGTGCGCGGGGCCAGCACGAGGCTCGGGTGGCCGTCGATGCGCTCCTCGGTGGAGCGGCCAATGCGGATCTCGGAGAGGTAGTCGTACGCGATCTCACGCGTCGTCGGCTCCGACCCCATCATCCCCTCGAGTCGCATCGCGTGCGGGAGGAGCTCGAGCTTGCCGCGCGCGAGCTGGTGCTTGCCTTCCCGCCAGACGACTCCATAGCTCTTACGCATGGCTGAAGCATCTTCCGGGTGGGTAGGCGCGGCATCCGGAGCAGCGCTGAACCGGCCTGCGGGAAACCCGCATCAGCTCTCGCAAGCGAACGGGCCGGCGCATGCCGGCCCGTTCGCCTTCGGCGTTGTCGTTCGCTAAGAGACGTGGACGGTCAGGCGCAGGACGTTGTCCTCGCCGATCGTCTTCACCCCGGACATGTAGTCCTCGCCGGGCTTCGTCGTGAAGTGGTAGACACCGGGCTTGGCGAACGTGACCTTCACCGACGCGCCCGTGTGATTCAGCATCGGATGTGCGATCCGCAGGGCGGGGCCGCTCGTCAGGACGAGCTTGTGAGACATGACGTCGTTGTCCGTCACGGTCAGCCAGCCGCCACGCCGAAGCGTGATCGACTGGCTCGCCTTGAAGGGGCCGCCGTTGACCGACCAGGTGTGACATCCGCGCGTCTGATGGCGGATGAGGAGAGAGGCGTGGCCCGGTGCCGAGGCGGCCGACGCGGCGCCCGCGAGACCCAGGGCGAGGGCGAGCGCGAGGAGGATAGGCATGCGCTTGAAGAACATTCAGAGCTCCTTTTCGATTTCTTCGAGTCTCGGCGGCGGCGGGTGGGCCGGCATCGGATGTTCGCCGCGCCCCACCTGCGGGATTCCCGCAGCTACCAGCTCTTCAGCGAGCGATCCTCGGGGCGGGCCAGCAGCCGAATGCGCGCGTCGACCACGATGCAGCCGCTCGGCAACGCGAGGACCGGGTTGAGGTCGAGCTCCGCGACCTCGGGCAGGTCGACGGCAAGCCGGGAAAGCCGGTGGACGAGCGTGACGAGCGCATCCGCGTCGGCCGCCGCGGCGCCGCGGTAGCCGCGGACGAGCCGGCCGGCCTTGCCGCCCTGCACGAGTTCGTCGGCGTCGAGGTTGGTCAGGGGCGCGATGCGGAAGTCGGCGCCGCCGATCAGCTCTGCGAGGACGCCACCGGGCCCAAAGGCGACGAGCGGGCCGAAGAGCGGGTCCTGCACGACTCCGGCGAGCAGCTCGGTGCCGCCGCTGATCATCGGCTGCACGAGCAGCGGTCCTCCGATGCGTTCAGCTGCAGTGCGAATCTCGTCTTCGGTCTCGAGGTTCAGTGCGACGCCGCCGCTCTCGGTCTTGTGTGCGCCGGCGGCAGCCGTCTTGAGTACGACTGAGCGTCCGAGGAGGCGTGCAGCTGCGACCGCTTCGTCGGCGTCTGCCACGAGCTGCTCCGGCACGAGCGGCACGCCGTAGGCCGACAGGAGCGCCCGCGTCGCCGCCGGGTCCAGCCAGACGTCGTTGGAGGACGCAAGCGTCGTCTCGACGAGCCGGCGCGCAGTCGCGCTCTCGATGCCGTCGAGCGTCGGGACGGTTCCGGCCGGGCGCCGCAGCCATTCGGCCCGTCCTGCCGCGAGCCCGAGCGCACGCGCAGCCGACTCGGGGTACGCGAACGTTGCGACGGGCGCGCCCGCTCCTCGCAGGCTTTCCGGGGTGCCGTCGGCGCTCACGATGACGGCGAGCACCGGCTTCTCAGACGCCTCGCGCACCAGTGCCTGGCGAATCGCGGCCGCGACTTCGTCGGCACCGGCCACGACGGGCGGCACGAAGATCGCGATCACTGCGTCGATCCCCGGATCGCGCAGCAGGTGGGGCAGTGCTTGCGCGTACGTCTCGCCCGTTGCTGAGCCGAGCAGGTCGACGGGGTTCGCGAGGCTCGCTTCGCTCGGGAGCACGGCTGCGAGGGCATGCCGGGTCGCGCCCGCGAGTTCCGGCAGCTCGAGCCCCGCCGCGTCGCAGGCGTCGGCGCAGAGGATGCCGAGCCCGCCGGCGTTCGTGAGCACGGCGACGCGGCGACCTTTCGGCAGCTGCTGGCTCGACAGGAGGGTCGCGACGTCGACGAGCTCCTCGAGGCTGTGCGCTCGCAGCACGCCCGCGCTGCGGAACAGCGCCTCGACGGCTGCGTCCGAACCGGCGAGCGCGGCGGTGTGAGAGCTTGCCGCGCGGGCACCGGCGCGCGACGTTCCGGCTTTGAGGGCAAGGATCGGCTTGCGCCGCGCCAGGCGGCCGGCAACGTGCGCGAACTTCTGTGGATTCCCGAAGGACTCGAGGTAGAGGAGCACGACGTCGGTGTCCTCATCCTCTTCCCACCACTCGAGCAGGTCGTTCGAAGAGACGTCCGCTTTGTTGCCGATCGAGACGAACGCCGAGAAGCCGAGGCCGCTTTCCGACGCCTTCTCGAGGAGCGCGAGCCCGAGCGCGCCGCTCTGCGAGGAGAAAGCGATGCGGCCCGGCGGCAGCGCGCGAGGTGCGAAGGTGGCGTTGAGGCCGAGCGCGGGAACCGCGATGCCGAGGCAGTTCGGCCCAACGAGCCGCGCTCCGTGGGCTCGCACAAGAGCAAGGAGCTGCTCCTGGCGCTCTGCGCCTTCGGAGCCGACCTCGGCGAATCCCGCCGAGATCACGCACAGCGCCGGTACACCCTTTTGCAACGCCGCCTCCGCCGACTCGAACACGCGGTCGCCGGGGACGCAGATGACGGCGAGATCGACGGGGTCGGGGATCTCCTCGATCGTGCGGTACGCGTGTACGCCGGCCACCGCTTCGCCGACTCGGTTCACGGGATATGCGGCACCCGCAAAGTCTGCGGCGATGATGTTGCGAAAGAGCTCGCCGCCGATCGAGCCTCGGCGCTTCGAAGCGCCGATCACTGCGACGCCGGCCGGCGCGAAGAACGGTCGCAGCGACGCAACGACCGCGATGTGGTCGCGCTCCTCAACGCGTGCGCGGAAACGCTGCGTCCGCGCGATCGGGAAGTGCACCTCGATCTCTCCTCCGCCAAGCGTGCGCGACTCCTCGAAGCCCGCGTCGCGGAAGACGGCGAGCATCGCCGAATTCTCGGGTAGCACCTCTGCTACGAAGCGCTCGATTCCAACGCCGGAGGCGCGAATTGCCAGCTGCTCGAGGAGCCGGGTCCCCGCACCCCGTCCCTGGAAGTCATCTGCAACCGCGAAGGCGACCTCTGCCGCCAGCGGGTCGCGCAGGCGCGCGTACTCGCCGAGCGCAACGACGCGTTCGTTGCCTGTAGCGTCCGCGAGCACACCGATCAGCGCGCCGCGGTCGGCCAGGTCGGGATCGAGGAAGTGCTCGACGAGCCGTGCATCGACGCGTCGCACCCCGTGGAAGCGGAGATAACGGCTGTGCTCGGAGAGTCGGTCGAAGAACGCGAGAAGGGCGCCCGCATCGCCGTGCGCGGGCGCCCTCAGCCGCAAAGTCGAGCCGTCGCGGAGGATCACGTCCACCGCGACGGCTGCCTCAGTGCTATGCGACTCCGGCAAGAGCCTTCCCGTGCGTCACAGCCGGCTTGCCGGCGATTGGATCGGCTGACAGCACGACCTTCAGCGCGTTCGTCGTCGCCGCGTCGGCGAACGTGTCGTACGCGGTCATCGTCTCGCCGAGCGGGAAGTAATGCGTTGCGAACGGCAACGTCTTCAGCTTCCCTTCGGCGACCAGGTCTAGCAGCCGGGGGGTGGAGAACGTGTCCACGAGCCCCATTGTGATCGTCAGGTCACGGATCCACAGGGTCTCTAGGTGGAGCGTGGCCGAGTGCCCGTGGACGCCGACGTTCGCGATCCGTCCGCCGGGACGGACAAGCTCGGTGCAGAGCTCGAAGGTCTCGGGAAGGCCGACCGCCTCGATGGCGACATCCGCGCCGAGGCCGCCCGTCAGTTCCAAGACCGCGGCGAGTGCATCGACGCTGCTGTTGTTGATTGTCACGTCGGCTCCGAGGTCGCGTGCCCTCGCGAGGCGGCCCTCGTCGCGGTCGATCACGACGATGTGCGACGGCGTGTAGAGGCCGGCGGTGAGTACCGCTGCGAGCCCGATCGGGCCGGCGCCGACGATAGCGACGGTGTCGCCCGGCTCGACGCGGCCGTTGAGCACACCCACCTCGTACGCGGTGGGGAGGATGTCGGAGAGGAAGAGAACCTCTTCGTCGTCGAGCTCAGCCGGAACTTTGTACACCGACGTGTCGGCGAACGGCACGCGTGCGTACTCCGCCTGGAGACCGTCGATCAGGTGGCCGAAGATCCACCCTCCGCCTCCGGTGCAGAGACCGTAGCGGCGCTCCTTGCAGAACCTGCAGCGGCCGCACGAGGTGATGCACGAAAGGAGCACGCGGTCGCCGACCTCCAAGGTCGTGACGGCGCTGCCCTTCTCGACGATCGTGCCGACGGCCTCGTGCCCGAGAATCGTCCCTGGCTGGCACGCCGGTACGTCGCCCTTCAGAATGTGTAGATCGGTTCCGCAGATCGTCGAGGAGTCGATACGGACAACGGCGTCCGTCGGCACCTCGATCGTCGGATCCGGTACCTCGTCCCAGGACCGCTGTCCGGGGCCGTGATAGACGAGTGCTTTCATGGCAAGCCTTCCTTGTCGCTTGCCTTCAGACTCGCTCGCAGGAAGAGCCGCAGCATCGGCGCCCGTACGGAACCGTGCTGCGGCTTTCCCACAGGTCTTACTGGGTGGTGCTGGTCTCGAGCTCGTGCTCGGGCGTCTCGACGGGCGTGCCCGTCGGGATTGCGAGCACGGGGCAGACGCCCGCGTGGAGCAGGCCCTGCGTGACGCTCCCGACCAGAAGGCCGGCGACGCGTCCGTAGCCGTGCGTGCCGACGACGATCAGATCTGCGTTGACCTCCAACGCGATCCCCGCGATCGTGCGCGCGGCGTGGTTAGCGCTGCACGTGCGAACGATGAAGGTGGCGTCGAGCCCGCTGATCTTCAGGTCTTTGACCTGCTTGCTGATCTGCTCGCGGAGCTCGCTTTCGTCTGCGAACACGGGAAACCCGCCGCTCCGCCCGACGAGAATCTCGCGCGCATGAGCGACAACGAGCTTCGCCTGGTCAGACTCCGCGAGGCCGAGCGCGTACGGGAGCGCATGAGCCGCCGTCTCGGAGCCGTCCGTTGCCCAGAGGATTGTCTTGAACATGTCGTAAATCTCCTTTCGGTCAACCCAACTCTCCGTCCGGTGGGCTGCGGCGGCATCGGGGTCGGACCGGACGCTGGGCGTGGGTTTCCCACAGCTTCGCGGTACGCTCGCCCTATGGAAGCCGTCACACCGAGCGACGGCCGCCTGCGCTCGCTCCTCGAGGCGAGCATGGCGATCACCTCCGACCTGTCGCTCGAATCCCTTCTTCAGCGGCTCGTCTCGACCGCGGCGGAGCTCACCGGCGCCACCTATGCGGCTCTTGGCGTGATCGATCCGAGCGGCCAGCAGCTGGAGAGCTTCGTCACGTCGGGGATCGACCACGAGACGCAGCGAGCGATCGGCGATCTTCCGAGCGGCCGGGGAATCCTCGGCGCCCTCATCGACGAAGCGGCCCCTCTGCGGTTGCACGATCTCAGCGACGATCCGAGGTCGGTCGGGGTCCCGCCGAATCATCCGGCGATGCATACGTTCCTCGGGGTTCCCATCCTCGTGCGTGGCGTCGCCTACGGAAACTTCTACTTGACCGAGAAGGCGGGCGAAGAGGACTTCACCGAAGATGACCAGGAGATCGTCTCGCTGCTCGCTGCGCAGGCAGCGATCGCGATCGAGAACGCTCGTTTGTACGAGGCGGCAACGCAGTGGTCGCAGCAGCTCGAGTCCCTGAACGAAATCGGGAACGCACTTGCCACGGAGACAGACCTTGGGCGTCTGCTCGACCTCGTCGCCCGCCGCTCACGCGAGCTCCTGAACGCGAGGCTCGTGACGGTGTTGCTCCCAGTTGGTGCCGAGGAGCTGCGGTTCGTCGCTGTCGCCGGCGAGGAGGGTGCCGGCCTGATCGGCCAGACGATGCCCCGCGCGGCGTCGAAGAGCGGGCGCGTGATCGAGCGTGGCCGCAGTGAGCGCGCCGATTCGGTGCCTGACGACCCCGAGGTAGACCACGAGGTGATGCGTCGTTTCGGCGTGCGCACCGGTCTCTGGGTGCCGCTTGTTGCGCGCGGGCGCAGGATCGGCTTGCTCGCGGCACACGACAAACTTCTGGCGGATCCCCGTTTCACTGACAATGACCTTCGGCTTGCGGAGACGTTTGCCTCGCGCGCGTCCGTCGCCGTTGATCTCTCGCAGCGGATCGCGCAGACTGCGTTCCGGCGCGTTGTGGAGGCGCAGGAACTCGAGCGCCGTCGGCTCGCGCGCGAGTTGCACGACGAGACCGGCCAGGCGCTGACGTCGATCTTGCTCGGTCTCAAGAGCCTCGAGGATGCTGTGGACGGTGAAGATGCGCGCGGGTCGGTTGCCAGCTTGCGGGAGCTCGTGGTCGCGACGCTGCAGGACGTGCGGCGTCTCGCGGTCGAGCTCAGGCCGAAGGTCCTCGACGACTTTGGCTTGGTGCCGGCGCTCGAGCGCCTGACCGAGTCGTTTGCCGAGCAGACTGAGATCGATGTCCGCTTCGAGTCCGGTCTTGGCGACGAGCGGCTTCCGGCCGAGGTCGAGACCGCCCTGTATCGCATCGTGCAGGAGTCGCTGACGAACGTTGTGAAACACGCGCACGCCCGCGTCGTGAGCATCGTTCTCGCGCGGAAGCCGGACGCCGTGGTGCTCGTGATCGAAGACGACGGGCGCGGCTTTGACCCGGCAGACACGCGCGAGGGCGGCTTCGGGCTCGAGGGGATCCGCGAGCGCGTTGGCCTGCTCGAAGGCAAGCTCCAGGTCGAGTCGCGAGAGGGTGCAGGCACGACGATCGTTGCCGAGGTGCGGCTGATATGAGCGTGCGCGTGCTGATCGTCGACGACCACGCGGTCGTCCGCGCCGGCCTACGTCTCTTGCTCGAGGCAGAAGACGGCCTCGAGCCGGTCGGCGAGGCGGGCAGCGCGCGCGACGCGGTTTTCCAGGCGCGATCGACGAAACCCGACGTGATCCTGCTCGACGTCGTCATGCCCGACCAGAGTGGGCTCGACGTTCTGCCGACGCTCTTGCGCGAGCATCCGGAGACCAAGGTGCTCGTGCTCTCGATGCAGGACGATCCTCAGTACGTCAGGCAGGCGTTCGCTGCGGGCGCGAGCGGGTACGTGCTCAAGGAGGCTGCCGACACGGAGGTCGTGGCCGCGATCCGCGAGGTCGCCGCAGGCGGGCGCTACGTGCACCCGGAGCTCGGGGCACGCCTCGTCGACGCTGAGACCGCGGCAGAACGTCGCGCCGAAGAAGACCCGCTTTCCGAGCGCGAGCGCGAGGTCCTGCGACTCCTTGCGCTCGGCCACACCAATCAGGAGATCTCGAAGCAGCTGTACATCTCCGTCCGCACGGCCGAGACGCACCGCGCGCACATCATGCAGAAACTGAGGCTCTCGAGTCGCGCCGAGCTCGTTCGCTACGCGCTCGAGCAGGGATTGCTCGAGCAATAGCCGACGGGCCGCCCTGGGGCGGCCCGTCGTTTCCTCGGGTGGAGGCTCCGTCTGTCTTACGCGATCGGGATGGCACGCGCCGGGATGGACTTCTTCGACCACTTGGTCATGAAGCCCAGCGTCGTGTCGGCACGGAGAGCGCCGCCGATCGCGAGGATCGCGAACCCGATCCCGGAGAGCAGAAGCGCGATGCCGACGACGATCCCGAACAGCGAGAGCTGCTCTGCCATGTAGCTCGTGTTGAGCGCGGTGGTGAGCGCCGTCTCGGTCACCCAGAGGTTCCGGGCGGCATTGTCGAGCGGCTGCTTCGTCTTGGGATCAATCGCTGCGTACGTGGTGTCGTTCGTTCCGCCGTGACCGTCCGTGAACTTCGCGGGCGCGCCGGGCTTCGCCTGGTAGAGGCCCATCTGCGCGTAGGTCAGTCCGCCGGTCGCTTCGAGCGTGTGGATCCGCATGTAACCCGCGAATGCCCGTGCCCGATCACCGGAGTTGATCGGCTTCCCAGCCACTGACAGGCTCGGCACCTGGAAGGTCGCCAATTTTGCCTGCTTCGCCTCGGCCGTGATCGCCGCAGGCGTCATGTCGGACGAGCCGACGATCTCCTCGAGCTTCAGGCTCGACTGGACGGTGCTCCGTCCGTTGACGCCCATGACGATTGCGGCGACGCCGAACGCGACGAGGACTGCCGCTGCGACGATTCCGCCGATCTCAAATATCTTGCGCATCTCAATATCCTTCCGTCGCGGCCGAGTCTCGCTTTCGAGCTCTGACCTTTATGACCTCAGCCTGGCTGCGGACTGCCTGGTGTCCATCGGGGGGTCTGCTGAAGTTTGCTGCGGTGATCCCTCGCCTGGGATGCGGCTTTCCCGAAGGCGAAAGCTCCCGGGACCTCGGTCGCCCAGGCCCGAATCGCGCGCCAGTCGCGCGCGTCGCTTGCCGGCATTCGGTTGAACGGGAAGCGGAGGGCATGGGGTTCGATCACGCCGCCGAAAATGGCGACCGCGGACGGATCGACCTCCGGCACGTTCGCGAGCGCCGATGCTGCTCGAGGAACCCGAGGGCGTCGGGATGCCAGCGCCTCATGTAGATCGCGCCGCCGATGACGACGCCCGCATACGGCGAGAATCGTTGCGGACATCGTGTGCCGCCTCGTGAGTCAGCCGAGGCCGACCGGCGTTTCTGCGTGGAGCGTGGTGCCCCGAACGACAAGCACGGGACGCCGTGACTCGTGCAGGACGGCCTGCGAAACGCTCCCCAGCAGCGCGCTCGCGACTGCTCCGCGTCCGCGCGAGCCAACCACGGTCAGATCGACATCGTGATTGTCGGCGTAGGCGACGATCTCGTCAGCCGGACTGCCGGCCACAACCTCGAACGTCACCGGAACGCCGTGCTCGGCAGCGAGGGCCGCAGCCTCGTCGAGTGCGATACCGCGTCGCCTCTCGATCTCCTCGGGGATCGGCCGGATGACCGCTCCGCGGTCGAGCTGCGTCCAATCCATTGGGGGAATGACCTGCAGCAGCGTTGCCGCGGCATGCTCCTCCTCGGCGAGCTCTAGCCCGTACTCGACGGCCTCGCGAGCCTCGGGTGAGCCGTCGGTAGCGATCAGGATCTTGCGCATTTCGTCGCCTCCTTGGCGTGCCAGCATGCCAGGCAGTGTTCTGTCCGGATGATCCGGCCACCCGGCGCCTGCGGCATCCGGGGTGGCTCCGATCTGGCGCGCGGGGAAGTACGGATCTCGCCGCGTACGTGCCCTGATGCGCCCTGCACAGCCGACAGCGGAGAGTCGTGGCGTGGTGCGTAGCACGCTGAGACCTCTTCGTCCCACACTCGCATGACGAGGCTCTGCGCACTCGAGCACGCCGTGGGACGTAGCGTGTCGTGTCCGGAGAGCGGCTGTCCGTTCTGGGAGCCCGGAGGGGCCGCCCTTCCGGGGCGGTGTGCGTTCGAGCAGCTGGATCTTTCAGGCCGGCCGGAGGTCGCCCGCGAGCTGCTGCGAATCCGCGAGCTGCTCGAGTCGCCGGCGTCCGCGGACGCCGAACGGGAGTCGCGTCACCTCTTTCACCGTCTCCTCAACGAGAGCGAAGGCGACTGAGGCTCAGGCTCAGACTCGAGGCGCTCGCGCAATGCGTAGAGGGCGTCACGCTCGATCGCGCGCGTGCGCTGTTGGGAGAGATGGAGGGCGTCCGCGACGTCGGCGATCTCTTCCGGTGTGCGGCCCAGCCCGAAGTGGCGGCTGAGGATCTCGCGCTGCCGTTCAGGCAGCGCGGCGAGCGCGGCGTCGACGAGCTCGGCATGCTCGTGCTCGACGACTTCGAACTCGGGGTCGAGGGCTGCGTTGTCGGCGACGACCGTCTCGAGCGGGGAGCCGTCGGGGAGGACGCTCTGGTCGAGTGAGACGGGCGCGCCGGAAAGGTCGCGCGTCTCGAGCACCGCGGACTGCTCGAGGCCGAGCGCGGCGGCGACCTCGTACGCGGTCGGCACGCGGCCCTGGGCCGCCGCAAGTCGCGCTTCCGCGCGTTCGATGGCCCGTCGACGCTCGACGACCTGCTTCGGCAGCCGAATTAGGCGTGACTTCTCCGTCAGAGCATTGCGGATCGCCCGCCGCGCACGGAAGCGTGCGTACGTCTCGAAGTCGGCACTCCGCGCAGGGTCATACAGATCGATTGCCTCCAGGAGCCCGAGGGAGCCTTCCTGCACGAGGTCGTCGAACGGAAGTCCGAGGTTCCGGTAGTGGGACGCGACGGAGCGGACGATGCAGAGATGCTTTGCGACGAGCCGCTCGCGCGCGGCTTTGTCACCGCGCTTCGCAGCTTTGAGCACCGTTGCGTCCTCGGCGAAAGACATCGCATCCCTCGGCTCGAACGTATCGCGTGGCGCCGCAGCGGCCATCCGCAATCCGAGGCAGACCGTTGCGTCGAACTACGCAGTGGCGGCGGAGGTAAGGCGTGGGTCGATCTGTGTTCCCGCCGCTCCACGGATCACGCCTTCCAGCTCCGCGAGGGAGCCGATGGCGGCAGAGCAACCGGTGCGCTCGACGAACCGGCAGGCGGCTTCGATCTTCGGAGCCATCGAGCCGGCCGCAAACTGCAGGCGGCGGAGCTCCGTGGGCGTGGCGGACACGATCGGCGCTGCCGAGCTCGTGCCCCAACTGGCCTCAACGAACGAGATGTCCGTTGCGAGCACGAGGCGCTCGGCGCCGAGAACCTGCGCCAGCAGCGCTGCGGTCAAGTCCTTGTCGATCACAGCTTCGACACCGCGAAGCCCTGCTCTCTCTCGAACGACCGGCACGCCCCCGCCACCGGAACAGACAACGACAGCTCCGCCGTCGACGAGCCGCTTGATCGATTCGAGCTCGACGATCGCCTTCGGCTCCGGCGACGGAACGACCCGCCGAAAGTACATTCCGTCGCGGGCAACGGTCCAGTCGTGTTCTCGCGCGAGCTCGCGTGCCTCTCGTGCGGAGTAGACGGGCCCGATCGGCTTCGTCGGTTGGGCGAATGCAGGATCCGCGGAGTCGACGACGACTTGCGTCAGCAGCGCGACCACTTCACGATCGCGCAGCTCGTTTTGCAGCGCCTGCACGAGCAGATAGCCGATCATCCCCTGGCTCTCGGCGCCGAGCACGTCGAGTGGATACGGCGAGACCGCCTTGTACGCGTCTGCTTCGAGCGCGAGCAGGCCTACCTGCGGTCCGTTGCCGTGTGTGATCACGAGCTCGTGCTCGGCGGCGGCTGCGGCAAGGGCCGAGGCGGCCTGGAGGACGTTGCGCCTCTGGGTCTCCGCCTCAGCCGACTCGCCGCGCCGCAGCAGCGCATTGCCGCCGAGCGCAACGACGACACGGGTGCCGGTCATTGGCGCCCTCCTCGTGTCACGAGGAGAAGGAGCGCCTCTTCGGTCGGCAGCCGGTTGGCCGACTGCCGCCAAACGGCGGATTGTGGACCGTCGATTACCTCAGCCGCGACCTCCTCGCCTCGCTTTGCCGGTAGGCAGTGGAGGAAGATCGCGCCCGGTTGTGCGAGCGCCATCAACTCCTCCGTCACCTGATACGGAGCGAGCGCCCGCCGCCGGACGTCGCGTTCGGACTCCTCGCCCATCGACGCCCACACGTCTGCGTAGACCACGTGGGCGCCGGCGACCGCGATCGCCGGGTCGTGGACGACCTGCAGTTCGACGCCGGTGTCCTCGACGTACGCCCGCGCGCCATGGAGCACGCGCGGATCCGGTGCGTACTCCCGCGGGCACGCGATCGTCACGTCCATTCCGGCGAGCGCGCCCGCTTCCAGCAGCGAATGCGCGACGTTGTCGCCGCCATCGCCTATGAATGCGACGCGCCTGCCCGCCAGGTCGCCGAACGCCTCCTTGATCGTCAACAGATCGGCGAGCGCTTGGCAGGGATGGTGCTCGTTCGAGAGTGCGTTCACCACCGGGACGCTTGCCCACCGGGCGAGCTCCTCCACTGTCTCCTGCGCGAACGTGCGGATGACGATCGCGTCGACGTACCCGGAGAGCGATCGAGCGGTGTCGGCAATCGACTCGCCGCGTCCGAGTTGCAGCTCCTGCGGGGTCAGGGCGATCGGCGTCGCCCCGAGCCGGGCGGCCGCCGCGGCAAACGAGACCCGCGTGCGCGTCGACGGCTTCTCGAAAATGCACGCGATCGAATGGCCGTGGAGCGCGTTCTCGTAGTGCGCCGGCGCTTCCTTCATCGTCTCGGCGAGCTCGAGCAACTCCGTGAGCGTCGCCGGGGCGAGGTCGGAAATCCGAGTGAAGTGCACGAGCCGGCGTGTCGTCAGGGGAGCGTCCATCGCGATCACCGCGTCACGACGGTCTCGGGATGCTCGGTCTTCGCTTGCGTCACGATCGGCTCGAGCACGTCCGCGAGCGTTGGCGAGCCGACTTCCTCGAGTTCGTAGCGCACGTGGCGGATCGGGTGGCGCGACGTGATGAGGTGGCCAAGATCGATCGGCGTGCCTGTCACGACGACGTCGCAGTCCGCGGCGTTGATGGTGGCCTCGAGCTCCGCGAGCTGATGCTCGTCGTAGCCCATCGCCGGCAGCACGTTGGTCAGCTGCGGCCACTTGTCGAACGTGTCTTTGATCGAGCCGACCGCGAACGGCCTCGGGTCCACGATCTTCGCCGCGCCTGCATTGCGGGCGGCCACGAGCCCTGCGCCGAACGGCATCCCGCCGTGCGTGAGGGTCGGGCCGTCGTCGACGACGAGGACGTATTTACCGAGCAGGTCGGGACCCGCGTCGAGTGTCGGCGGCGACTTCGCGAAAATGACCTTCGCCATCGGATTGACCGACTCGATGTTCTCGAGCACCTGCTCGACGTTGTGCGCCTCAGCCGAGTCGACCTTGTTGATCACGACCACGTCCGCCATCCGCAGGTTGGTCTCGCCGGGGTGGTACAGCAGTTCGTGCCCCGGGCGCAGCGGATCGGCGACGACGATCAAGAGATCCGGCACATAGAACGAGAAGTCGTTGTTCCCGCCGTCCCAGATGATGACGTCGGCTTCCTGTTCCGCCTGCCGAAGGATCGCCTCGTAGTCGACGCCGGCGTACATGATCATGCCCATCCGGACCGGCTCCTCGTACTCCTCGCGCTCCTCGATCGTTGGGTGCGACGCGTCGATCTCGTCGAGCGTGGCGAAGCGCTGAACGCGCATCGCCTCGAGATCGCCGTACGGCATCGGATGCCGGACGAGCGCGACCTTCAAGCCCGCGTCGAGCAGAGCCCTGCCGACCTTGCGGCTGGTCTGGCTCTTGCCGCAGCCGGTCCGGGTCGCACAGACCGCGACGACGGGCTTCGTCGAGCGAAGCATCGTCGCGTGCGGGCCCATGAGGCGAAAGTCCGCCCCGGCCGCGAGCACGATCGAGGCTTTGTGCATGACCGTTTCGTGCTTCAGGTCGGAGTAGCTGAGGATGACCTCGTCGACGTGATGCTCCTTGATGAGCTGCGTCAGCTCGTCCTCGGGCCTGATCGGGATCCCCTGCGGATAGCGCGGCCCCGCGAGCACAGGCGGGTAGACGCGGTTGGCGATGCCGGGGATCTGCGTCGCGGTGAAGGCGACGACCTCCGTGTTCGGGTCGTTGCGGAACGCGACGTTGAAGTTGTGGAAGTCGCGCCCGCCTGCTCCCATGATGATGACTTTGCGCATCGCGTTCCTTTCAGACTGCTTCGGCGTCGGGGTTGATCAGACCGGACCGTCGCCGCTCGATCCGGAGACGGTGCGGCGTGAGCGGGATCCGCAAGACGCGGATCTCGAGGACGCCGTGCTTGTAGAAGACGTGAATGCCGTCGAGATCAGCGTCGTCCGGAAGTCGAAACGACTCCTCGAGGCGTTCGTGGATGCGGAACGGCTTTCCGTCGTCGCCGGGAACCTCCGTCTGATCGCCGCGGATCGTAAGCGCCGGTCCGAGCGCCTCCACGGACAACTCCGCCTGCGTGAAGTCGGCGACGTCGAGCTCGACCAGATACTGCGTGTCCGTCTCTCGCACCCGCGCGTGCGGAGGAAGTTGGTGGTAACCCACCGCTTGCATGGCGGCCACGGTGTCCTCCTTGGTTCGGTTGCGCTCCGTTCCCCCACGAGCTGCGCGTGCGGCTCAGGGGAACGTCTGAGCACGAAGCGGGGAACTACTGAGAGGTGTGCGATCTCGTAGTTGTCCGCAGCTGACCGCGGGCACATTCCGATGCCGCAAGAGGTGGGGCGCCGGAGAATTTGAGTGTGACCGCCGACTCGGCAACGAAGGGGCCTCTTCGCCGCGCTCAGCGTAAGCAGCCTGTGGGTCGTGACGGATGGAGCTCGCCGTCCCGGGGGCTCCAACCCTTACGGGACGGGTGCGAGTACGGTCCGGACATCGCCCGGCACGCGGTCAACCTCGACGCCCTCGCCGGTCAGTGGCGGGTGGCGTTCGACGTTGCAGCAGACGCTCTCCAGATCGCGAGCGGTTGCCGCAAGAGTCTCGGCTTCGCTGAACAGGAACTGGCTGAGCACAGAGGCAGGCTCACACAGGAGCGTGACACGACTGCCCGACTGCTCATGCTGATCGCGCACGCGGAGCACATCAAGCTCCACCGCTCAGTGTCGGCTCCGCGCGCAACGCGACGGATGCTGGGACTGCCAACGGGCGTCCTTGCCTGCGTGTTCGACATCGAGGGCGTTTTGACGGGGACGGCGTCGATCCATGCCGCTGCCTGGGCGGACACCTTCGATGAGTTCCTTTCGCGCCGGCTCGAACGGACGGGCGAGCGGTTCGCGGCATTCAGGCCGTTCAACCCGGCGACCGATTACTACGACCACATCGATGGCAAACCGCGCCTCGAAGGCGTCCACGCCTTCCTCGCCGGCCGCGGCATCAGGCTGCCCGAAGGCCGCGTCGACGATTCGCCGGGCGCCGAGACGGTGCACGGGCTTGCGAACCGGAAGAACGAGGCGCTGCTGCGGCGTCTCGATCGCGAGGGCGTGAGGGCCTACACGGACACGCGCCAATACCTGGAGGCGGCCCGCGAGGCGGGGTTGCGCTTGGCGGCTGTGTCGGCAAGCGCCAACACCGTCACGATCCTCGAGCGTGCCGGTCTCGCCGCGTTGATCGAAGAGCGTGTGGACGGCAATACGATCAGGTCGGAGCGTCTGCGGAGCAAGCCGGCACCCGACACGCTCCTCGCGGCATGTGGAAGGCTCGACATTCCGCCGGCGCGCGCCGCTGCCTTCGAGACGACGGGCGCAGGCATCGCCGCAGCGCGTGCAGCCGGCTTTGGCTTCGTGGTCGGCGTGGACCGGCCAGACCGGCGCGGGAAACTCGAACTGGGCGACGCCGACGTCCTTGTCCCGGATCTCGTTGCGCTGCTTGATCCGGCGCTGGCGGCCTGATTCGTTGGAATCGCCGGTGGGGAACTACTGATCCTGGCGCTCCTGAGGATCAGCGGTTCCACCGATGCGGTTGTCGTCGTTCGGGCGGAATGTCATGGCACCCGAATGGAAGGAGGGCGCCATGCTCACTCATGAGCGTGTCGACGTCGGGCCGCACGACGTCATCGAGGTCACCGGCCGACGCGTCGGCGACGTACCGCGCACGGGCGAGATCCTCGAGGTGCTCGGCGCTCCCGGTCACGCGCATTACCGCGTGCGGTGGGACGACGAGCACGAGAGCGTGTTCTATCCGGCCGGCGACACGCGGATCCGCAGGTCGTCGGACCGCCAGCTCGAGCTGAAGCCGGCTGCGAAGGAGCTCGTCGAGCTGCTCCGGCAGTCGGACATCGAATTCGAGCTGCTGCCGCATCGCCGCACGCAGACGGCGACGAGCGAAGCGCGAGCACTAGGAGTGCTGCCGCAGGAAACCGCGAAGACCGTCATCGTGAGGGCGGACGGCGGATGCGTGCGCGCCGTGATTCCCGCGTCGCGCCGGCTGAATCTCGAGAAGCTCGGCGAGCTGCTCGGGGCCGAACCGACACTCCTGACGGAAGCCGAGCTCGACGGCTCCTATCCGCAGTTCGAGCTCGGGGCCGTCCCGCCGCTCGGCGGCCCGGAGGGCGATCGGGTCGTGGTCGACACCGGTCTCGAAGAATGCGAGTACGTCGTGTTCGAGGCGGGCACACATGACACGTCCCTGCGGCTTCGGTCACGAGACCTGCTGGCCATCGCTCGTGCGCAGGTTGCGGACATCGCGACCGAATGACGTAGGGGTGACTACGGACAGTAGAGCTCAACGAGGGGGCGTGGCGACGGCGACGTACAGACGCCGCTTGTGTCCCCAGGCCCGAAGACGATCTGCCAGCCTCCGCCGGCCTGCATGAGCGCGATCTTCGTTGTCTCCACTCTCTGCTCGCCCGTGGCGTCCATTGGCCTGATCACGACGGTTGCGAAGTGGCTGTCGAGACGGGAAACCCGGATCTGCCCGATTCCCGGGTGGAGCGTGCGGACGGCGGTGAACGCGTCGGAATTCCGCCACCAGAAATGGACCGAGTGCACGATCTGAGCGCGCTCCGCCGGGGTCGGTGGCCGTGGCCCAGGCGCACCGCCACAGCCGGCGAGCATGAGCGCGATGCCTACAACCAGGACGGTCGGAAGAACCTGCTTCACACCGCCCCGATTCACCGTGCGCGTCGCCCCGACATCGGTGTCGCCCCTGCACCTCGGATCAGGGAATCCACCGATGTGCACGGGGTGCAGCGGGGCAATGATTTACCGCGATGCGGTTGTGGCTACGCGGCAAGCCAGTCACGAGCAGGGGCATCGTCAAGCAAGGAGGCATGCATGAGAACCACAGCTGAGAGCCTCTACGAGCGTGTAGACGAGTTGATCCAGTCTCACAAGCGGAAGCCGCTTCTGTCGACGACGGGCTCACGTGCTGCGATCGAAGAGTTGATGTCGCGGTACGCGGGGCTCGAAGAAGCCATCCACGAGCTAGCCCTCGAAATCCAGAGGTGCGAGGACTCCCGAGAAGGACCGAGCGCCGACGATGCAGGGTCTGCGGCGGCGGGGAGACTGTCGTCGGCGCCGGTCTGGTGAGGGACAGGCCGCTCCGCTAGGGCTCGTGCTCGAGGGCGCCGGTGCTGTCGTATCCGGAGCCCAGCGGCGTTTGCTCGGGGTGATGCGCTACGACGGTTGTGACGTCTCTGTCGACGTGCATCCGGGTCGAGCGGATGCCGATCTCGCGCAGCCAGTGCTCGATGGTCGCCGTGATCTCGTCCAGGCGGTCGTCGAAGTCCTCGAGCTCGACGCACCAATCCGTTCCGCGGCCGACGGCAGCGGGGTGGAGGTGCGCGAGCCGCTGCTCGAGCGCAAAGGCCGCGGCGGCGTCAGGAGCGTCGACGCGAATCCGTCTCGATGTCTCCACAGTGGTCATTTCTTCCTCCTTTGTCAGCTCCCGATCCGTCGCGCTCGTCGGTTGGGCATCAGTGGCGTCCCGCCCGTCGATCAGGGATTTCACCGATTCGTACGCCGCGCACCGGGGGTGAGCAGACGCACGCACTGAGAGATGGATCGCGAGTAGGACGAAGCTCCACGTGGGGCCCGTGAAAACGGGCCCCACGTCTTTGGCACGTGCCCGCGCTGCAGCACCTGTTCGCGACGGCGGCGCTCGGCTGGGTCGACCTCGCGATCCTGCTGCCGTTTCCACTGTTCGTCTGGGGCGCCGACGAACTGCGGCGCGCCCGCTTGCGTGCCCGAGGCTGAAGGGTCGCGGCCGGGTCGGTACTTTCCCGTATCGCCGAATGGGCAGGCCCCGATATGGGAGTCGCAGCGCAGGGGGCATTGGGCCCGGTGAAGGAGGTGACGAAGATGCGCCTCACAGTCAGAGGGATCTTTGAGGATGTCGCAGGTGCGGTCGTCGTAGCTGCGACGCTCTTGGCGTACACGGCCGTGCACGAGCAGTGGAATGTCTGGCTGATCGGCGACAGCCGCCGCTGGACCGCCGGTCTGCTCTCGGCGCTCGGCATCGCGGTGTTCGCGCTCGCGCGACGGCACGTCTCGGGTTCTGTCCTCGGCTCGTTTCTGGTCGCGGGCGTGACGTTCGCCGGTCTCGCGTTCTGGACGGCGGAACTGACGCCGCTGTTCTTCCTTGCCGCGACGATCGTCGTCGTGTGGGGAATCGTGGTCCTCCGGGATCTCATCGTGCTTCCGCACACGCCGGTCCCGCACTGACGCCGACGGCACGAACTGCCCCGAAGGAAGTCGGGAAGGCGGCGCAGGGGCCGCCTTCCCGACTCGCGTTTCACGCCGTTGGGGCGGGCACGGTCGGCGAGAGCTGTGGGTCCAATTACTGACCGCGATCAGGTTCGCCCCCGATGCCGTCAGCGACTAGGTCGGCGACGCTGAAGGCGACCAAGGAGGACGTATGAACACGATCCTGTTCGCAACCGACGGCTCTCCCTCGGCGAAGGCGGCTTCGCACGAGGCGTTCGAGCTGGCAAGGGCGACCGCCTGGCGGCTGCGTGTGATCACCGTGTGGCGCGCGCCGATCCTGACCGGCTACGGGTTCGCGCCGGTGCCGTACATGCCGGAGCTCGCCGACATCGAGCGCGAGCACGCAGAGAAGGTCGCGCGAGAGACCGTCGAGGCAGCAGGCGCGGCCGGCATCGAGGCGACGTGGGAGCTTCGCCAAGGCGACGCGTCCGACGAGATCTGCGCCGCGGCGGACGAGATGTCTGCCCGGCTGATCGTCATCGGCGCGCACGGCTGGGGTGCGTTGCAGCGACTCGTCTTCGGCAGCGTGTCGACGGCCGTGCTGCACCACGCGCATTGCCCCGTGCTCATCGTTCGCGGTGCGGAGGTTGAGGTAGAGCAGCAGACCGCGAAGACGACCGAGTCGGCAAGCCGTTAACTATGTGGCAGCGGTTGCTCGCGCTAGCCGCGCTCGCGGCGCTCGCGGCCGGCGCGTTGCTGCACACCGCCGGTGAGCCGCGCGCGGGCTCGGCGGTGTGGGCCGCGTCGACCGCTTCGATTCTCGTACCGCTCGTCGGCTCCGTCGTTCGCTCGCTTATCCACCGCGACGTTGGCGTCGACGCGATCGCACTCGTCGCGATCGCGTCTGCGCTCGCGCTCGGGCAATACCTGGCCGGCGCCGTCGTCGCGCTCATGCTCGCAGGGGGCAATGCGCTCGAGGAGTACGCGACGCGCCGCGCCGGCCGCGAGCTGACCCGACTTCTCGAACGGATGCCCCACATCGCGCACCTCCGGCGGAACGGGCTAATCGAGGAGATTCCCGTGGAGGAGGTGCGAGCCGGCGACATCGTGGTCGTGCGCGCGGGCGAGGTCGCGCCGGTGGACGGTGCCGTTGTCTCGGACCACGCGGTGATCGACGAATCGGCGCTGACAGGTGAGCCGCTACCCGTTGTACGCGCCCGCGGCGGCGACGTTCGGAGCGGCTCGGCAAATGCCGGCGATCCGTTCGACCTCCGCGCCGCGAGGCCGGCTGCGGAGAGCGCGTATGCCGGCATTGTGCGACTCGTCCGGCAGGCCGAGACCGAGCGCGCGCCGTTCGTTCGCCTGGCCGACCGGTACGCGGCCGGTTTCCTGCCGCTCGCGCTCGCGGTCGCCGGCGGAGCCTGGGCTGCCAGCGGGAACTCGACGCGCTTCCTCGCCGTCATGGTTGTCGCGACGCCCTGTCCGCTCATCCTCGCCGCGCCGATCGCCTTCATCGCGGGCGTCTCTCGCGCCGCCCGGCGCGGCGTGATCGTCAAGAGCGGCGGCGTGATCGAACGCCTCGGTGAGGCCCGAAGCGTCCTGCTGGACAAGACCGGCACGCTGACGCTGGGGCTTCCGGGGATCGAGCGCGTCGTCGTCTTCGACGGCCTCGATCCTGACGAGCTGCTGCGCTTAGCCGCCTCGGTCGACCAGCTGTCCGCACACGTCCTGGCGGAAGCGCTCGTCCACGACGCCGAGGCCCGTGGCATCGCGCTCGTCGCGCCGGACCAGGTCGAGGAGGGGCGCGGTCAGGGCGTGGAAGGGGTGGTCGAGGGGCGGCGGATCGCCGTCGGCAGCTCCGCGTGGCTGCATGCTCGCGGCTACACGGGCGCCGAGGCGGCTGCACGCGGCCTCGACGGAGGGCGCCATGCCGGCATGGCGCGGATCCTCGTCGGAGTCGACGGCGAGCTTGCGGGTGCCGTTGTCATGGGCGATCACGTGCGCGCTGACGCCCACAGCCTTGTCGACGATCTGCATGCGGCGGGCATTCGCCACGTTGCGATGGCAACGGGAGACCGAGCGCCGGTCGCGAACGCGGTCGGTGCCGCGCTCGGCGTCGATCGGGTCTACGCCGAGCAGTCACCTGAGGACAAGCTCGAGATCGTCCGCTCGCTTCGTGCCGATCCCGCTCTGCGACCGGTGGTGATGGTGGGCGACGGCGTGAACGATGCCCCTGCCCTCGCGCTCGCCGACGTCGGCATCGCGATGGGGGCTGCGGGAGGGACCGTGTCCTCCGACACGGCCGATGCGGTCGTCGTGCTCGATCGGGTCGACCGCGTGCTCGACGCATTGCAGATCGGCCGGCGTTCCCTTCGGATCGCCCGCCAGAGCGTCCTCGCCGGCCTCGGGCTCTCAGTCGTTGCGATGGCGGCAGCCGCCGCGGGGCTGCTCGCGCCGGTGTTCGGCGCACTTCTGCAGGAGGTGATCGACGTCGCGGTGATCGCGAACGCGCTTCGGGCCCTGCGCTGAAGGGTCGGTACTTCGCCGCGCCGCGGATCGGTGGCAGCCCCGATGCCGGCGGCGACCGTGACGGCCGATGATCGAGGTATGAAGATCGAACGCTTGATGACGCGCGACGTCGTGAGCGTGACCCCGGAGACGCCGCTCAAGGACGTTGCGGCGCTCCTGACGGAGAACCACATCTCGGGGATGCCCGTCTGCGCTGCCGACGGCACCCTCCTCGGCGTTGTCTCCGAGGCCGACATTCTGCGCACGGAGCAGGGAATAGGGCCGGACGTCGGCGGACGGCTCCGTTGGTTCTTCCGGCGGCTCGACGACGAGATCGACAAACTCCGCGCCCGGACCGCGGGCGAGGCGATGACCGCGCCTGCTCTGACCGTTCGGCCGGTCGAGAACGCGGCCGCGGCGGCGCGCCTGATGGTCGGGTACCGGGTCAACCGGCTGCCGGTCGTGGATCAGGGGAAACTCGTGGGCATCGTCACCCGAGCCGATCTCGTGCGCGCGTTTCACCGGACCGACGAAGAGATCTCCAAGGAGATTCGGGACGATGTGCTGCGCGATGCGCTTTGGATTGCGCCGGACACGCTCGACCTGCGTGTCGAGGACGGGGTCGTGACAGTGTCGGGGCCGGTGGGGACCGAGCTCGACGTAGAGTCGGTTGTCCATGGCATCCGTCGCGTGCCCGGGGTCGTCGACGTTCGCTCTGAATTGCACTCGCGTGCAGCCGAGGCGCGCCGGTCTGCAGAATCTCACCGTCGCTTCTGAGCGAGCGCAATGACGTCCGGCCAGCCGCGGCTGGACGAGCTCGCGGGGCTCAGCCCCGATGCGGCGCTGGAGCGGCTTGAGGCGACAGCTGACGGTCTCGACGAGGCCGAAGCAGCCGATCGGCTCGCACGGACAGGGGCGAATGAGTTCGCCTCGGCGCGGCGGACGCTGCCGCGTGTCGTGCTCGCGCAACTGCGCAGCCCGCTGCTCGGCTGCTCGTAGCGGCGGCATCCGTCTCGATCGGTGTGGGCGAGCACACCGACGGCGCCATCATCATCGGAATCATCGTCTCGAGCGTCGGGCTCGGGGTATTCAACGAGTATCGGAGCGAACAGACGCTTGCGGCGTTGCGTGAGCGCACCGGCCGGCGTGCGACCGTGCTCCGCCACGGGAGATCGGTCGAGATCGCTGCTGCCGCGCTCGTCCCGGGCGACGTCTGCATCCTGCAAACGGGAGACGTCGTTCCCGCCGATATGCGGCTGTTGGAGTCGGCGGAGCTCACGATCGACGAGGCGACGCTGACGGGCGAGGCCACTGGCTCACGTGCTCGGCTTCCAGCCGCTGCCGCTCCTGTTCCTCGTGATCCTCGGCGGGATGACCGTGACCTACCTCGGGCTCGTCGAGCTCGGGAAGACGCTGTTTTTCCGGGGCGGCGACCTGCGCGTTTCCCGCAAGGGAGGTGCGGGAGGCCGCGGATGCGCTCCGGAACCACCGGCGCGACACTCGAAGCTATGGCAACGGTTGCCGAGCATTCGGGTCCGGTCTTCGACGAGCTAACGTCTCCGCTCACCCCCGCGGAAGCGTTCGTCGCGGCAGACAGGTGCCTCGAGTGCGGCGGGCCGTATGCCGCTGCGCCCTGCGTCGATGCCTGCCCTGCGGCCGTCGACGTGCCGGCTTTCGTCGCCGCACTCGCGCGCGACGAGCCGGAAAACGCGGCGCGGATCGTCTTCGCCGACAACCTTCTCGGTGGGACGTGCGCGCGCGTGTGCCCAGTGGAGCTCTTCTGCGAGGGCGCATGCGTACTGCAGCACGAGGGACGGAAGCCGGTCGAGATCGGACGTCTGCAGCGCTTCGCATGTGATGTTGCACTCTCGACCGGCGCCTCTCTCCGGCGGAGCGCGCCGTACAACTGGCTGCGGATCGCCGTGATCGGCGCAGGCCCCGCGGGGCTTGCGTGCGCGGGCGAGCTCGCGGCACTCGGGTACGACGTCACGGTTTACGACGAGCGGATCGAGCCGGGCGGTCTCGTCCGTTACGCGATCGCGCCGTACCGGATTCAGCGCGAGCCGCTGCCGGCCGAGGCCCGGGTTCTTGCCGAGCTCGGCGTCCATTTCGAGCTCGGCATCGAGATCGATTCGCTGGAGGCGCTCGCCGCGGTCGCCGAGGACGCCGATGCCGTCGTGCTCGCCGTCGGTCTCGGTCCGGACGCCGACGTGCGATACCCCGGCGACGACCTGCCCGGTGTGTGGGAGTCGCTGCCGTTCATCGAGGCGATCAAGACGGGGGAAGCGCCCGAGGTCGGAGACTCAGTCTGCGTCGTCGGCGGCGGGAACACGGCGGTTGACGTCGCGCGCGAAGCAATCCGCCTCGGCGCGGGCCACGTGACGATGCTCTATCGGCGCACGGCGGCGGAGATGCCCGCGTACCCGCATGAGGTCGCGGAGGCGATCGACGAAGGTGTGCAGATCGAGTGGCTCACGGCGCCCGTGCGCTTCATCGGCGACGCGCGCCTGCAGACGGTCGAGTGCCGGCGCATGCGCCTTGGCGAACCCGACGCGAGCGGTCGCGCGCGTCCGGAAGAAGTGCCCGGCACCGAAGTGTTGATTCCGGCGGACACGGTCGTGAAGGCGATCGGTCAGAGCCCGCGGGTCGCGTTCTTGAGCCAGATCGACGGCGTCGACCTCGACCACGGGCTGATCAAGGTCGATCCCCTGACCGGACAGACCGGCAATCCGCGCTACTTCGCGGCCGGGGACGCGACGAACGGCGGCGCTACGGTCGTCGAGGCGGTTCGGGCGGCGAAGCGCGCGGCACAGGGCGTCCACGAATGGCTCGAGCGAGGCTGGGCATGAAGGAGATCCGCTGGCATGCGCGCGCCGGGCAAGGTGCGAAGACCGCGTCGCAGCTCTACGCGACAGCGCGCCTCCACGAGGGCCAGAGCGTGCAGGCGTTTCCCGAGTACGGGCCTGAGCGGCGCGGTGCCCCGCTCCGCGCCTACACGCGTATCGACGACAAGCCGATCCGCCGCCACGACGCGATCATGCATCCCGACGTCGTCGTCGTGCTCGAGCCCTCGCTGCTGCACGAGGTCGATGTCACGGAGGGTCTCGCTCCCGACGGGATCGTGCTGCTCAACGCCGATACCGCGCCGGCGAGCCTTGCCGGGCTCGATGTTCGCTGCGTGCCCGCGGCCCGAATCGCCGGCGACTCGAAGTTCGTGAACCTTGTGCTCGTAGGCGCACTCGCGGCTGTGCTTCACGATCCGGTCGATGCGGTCGCCGACGCGGCCATCGAGCTGCTCGGCGGGAAGGTAGCGCACGACGAGATTCGAACCGCCGTGGAGAAGGGATACGCATGCCTGAGCTGACTGCATGGCGCGAGCTTCCTCTCGGCGGCGTCGTTCGGCCGGGCGACACGGCCCCGCCGCATACGGGCGGCTGGCGGACCGGGCTGAAGCCGGTTGTGCGGCTGGAGAGCTGCGTCAACTGCCTGCTCTGCTGGCTTTACTGCCCGGACTCCGCCGTACAGCTCGACGGCACGACGTTCGTCGGCTTCGACTACGACGTCTGCAAGGGCTGCGAGCTCTGCGCCGTCGTCTGCCCCGTCGACGCGATTGCGATGGTCGAGGACGATGGCGACTGAGGCGCGGATCCTGACCGGCGGCCAGGCCGTCGCGGAAGCGATGCGGCAGATCGACCCGGACGTCGTGCCCATGTACCCGATCACGCCGCAGACGCCGATCATCCAGGGGTTCGCGACCTTTGTCGCCCAGGGACGCGCGCACGGCGAGCTCGTCGACGTCGAGTCGGAGCACTCGGCGATGAGCGCAGCGATCGGAGCGGCGCTCGCCGGTGCGCGCACGATCACGGCCACGTCGTCGCAGGGCCTCGCGTTGATGGCGGAGGTCGTGTACATCGCGGCCTCGATGCGCGCGCCGGTCGTGATGGCAGTCGGTAACCGCGCGCTGTCCGGCCCGATCAACATCCACTGCGACCATTCCGATTCGATGCTCGTCCGTGACTCGGGCGCGATCCAACTCTTTGCGGAGAACGCGCAGGAGGCGTACGACCTGATGCTGATCGCGCCCCGGCTGGCCGAGCATCCCGACGTGCTCCTGCCGGTGCTCATCTGCCAGGATGGCTTCACGATCACGCACTCCGCCGAGCCCGTCGTTCTGCTCGAGGACGACGTCGCTCGCGAGTTCGTCGGCGAATACAGGATCCCGAATTCGTTGCTCGACGTTCGGTACCCGACGACGCAGGGGCCGTTCGCAATGCCGGACTACTACTTCGAGCTGCGCCATCAGCAGCTCGCGGCGATGCAGGCGGCGCTGCCGGTGTTCGAGCAGATGGCGTCGGAGTTCTACGCGCTCTCGGGACGCCGCTACCACTCGGTCGAGCCGTACGCGCTCGATGGCGCCGACCACGCGATCGTCTGCCTCGGCTCCACTGGAGGGACGGTCAAGGACGTCGTCGACGAGTTGCGCGCCGAGGGGGAGGCGGTCGGCCTGCTGGAGCTGCGGTCCTTCCGGCCGCTGCCGCGCCACGACGTGCGGACTGCGCTCGATTCGATCCGGACCGTGTCGGTGCTCGACCGCGCCGACTCGCCCGGCGGCGCACCGCCGCTCTTTGCTGAGCTCGCCGCGGCGTTGCACGGAACCGAGGTCGACCTCCGGAGCTTCGTCTACGGGCTCGGCGGCCGCGACCTTCATCCGGAGCAGATCCGCGCAGTCTTCACCGAAGACTCCGGTGCATACATCGGCCTGAGGGGAGCGCCATGTCCCGCCTGAAGACGCTTGTCCGCAACGAGGCCGGCACGCCGCCTCTGCGAGGCGGCCACGCGCTCTGCCAGGGCTGCGGGATTCCGATGGTCGTTCGGACGATCGTCGACACGATCGACACGCCGGTCGTCGTCGTCAGCGCGACCGGATGTCTCGAGGTTGCGACCACCCGCTTCCCGACGACGGCCTGGAACGTGCCGTGGCTCCACGTCGCGTTCGAGAATGCGGCTGCGGTTGTGAGTGGAGTCGAGGTCGCGTATCGCGCCTTGGCGAAGCGCGGCGGACTGCCGCAGGACGGGCCCATCACGTTCCTCGTCCTCGCCGGCGACGGCGGCACGTACGACATCGGCTTGCAAGCGCTCTCGGGAGCGCTCGAGCGTGGACACCACTTTCTCTTCGTTTGCTACGACAACGAGGCGTACATGAACACGGGCGTCCAGCGCTCGGGCGCGACGCCGTTCGGCGCGAACACGACGACGAGCCCCGCAGGCGTGGCTGCTCTCGGCAAGGCGCAGCAGCGCAAGGACATGACGGCCATCGCGGTCGCGCACCACATTCCGTACGTGGCGCAGGCCGCGTCGTCGCACTGGCAGGATCTCAGCGAAAAGGTCGAGCGCGCTGCGCACGCCGACGGGCCGGCATTTCTCAATGTGCTGACCAACTGCCCCGTCGGCTGGGGTCACGAGCCGCGGCACGCAATCGAGATCCTGAACGCCGGGGTCGACAGTTGTTACTGGCCGCTGTACGAAGTCGTCGACGGTCGCTACCGGTTGACGTACACGCCCGAGACGATCGTGCCCGTCGAGGAGTGGCTGCGACCTCAGAAGCGCTTCGCCCACCTCTTCACCGGCGAGGGCGCCGCCGTCCTGCGTGAGATCCAGCGACACGTCGATGACGAGTGGGAGGCGCTTGCCGCGAGGTGTGAGTCGTGAACAGGTTCGACGCGCTCCCACCGCGCGAGATGGCGCGCAACTCTTCATCCCGATGGGATTGCTCGTGAAGAGCGACTCGGCGTTTACGGCGCAGCATCCGGTTGCAGGAGTTGCCCACCTGACGTGGGGGCGCTTCTTCGCCGCAAACCTGCTCCCGGTGACGATCGGAAACGTGATCGGGGAGCGGTGATGGTCGGCGCGATCTACTGGTTCATCTATCTGCGAGGCAAGGAGGAAGACGATGTCGACCCGGGTGGCAATCAACGGATTCGGACGCGTTGGGCGCGCGGCGTTCCGGGCGGCATTTGAGTCTGACGCGGACATTGAGTGGGTCGCCGTGAACGACGTCGCCGGCGTGGACGCGCTCGCGAACGTCCTTGCGCGCGATTCCGTCTACGGCGAGTTTCCTGCTCAGGTCGAGGCTCGCGGCGATGCCATTGTCGTCGACGGCGACGAGCTGCCGGTCTTCTCCGAACCGGATCCTGCGTCGTTGCCTTGGGAGGAGCTCGGCGTCGACGTCGTACTCGAATGCACCGGGCGGTTCCGCTCCCGCGCGGAAGCCGCGAAGCATCTGGTCGCGGGCGCGCGCAAGGTGATTGTGTCCGCCCCGATGAAGGACGCCGACGCCACGATCGTCCTCGGAGTCAACTTTCCCGAGGCGTACGACGCCGTCGAGCACGCGGTGATCTCCAATGCGTCGTGCACCACCAACTGTCTCGCCCCGGTCGCGAAGGTGCTCCACGAGACGGTGGGAATCCGCCATGGGCTGATGACGACAATCCACGCGTATACCGGTGACCAGCGGCTCGTCGATACGCCGCACAAGGACCCGCGCCGTGCGCGCGCCGCCGGCGTCAACCTCGTGCCGACGTCGACCGGCGCCGCCAAGGCCATCGGCCTCGTGATCCCGGAGCTCTCCGGCAAGCTCCACGGATTCGCCGTCCGCGTACCGATCCCGACGGGATCGATCGTCGACCTGACGATCGAGGCGCTGCGTGAGACCTCGGCGGAAGAGGTCAACGCGCTGTTCCGCGAGCGCGCAGACGAGGTGCTCGCGTACAGCGAAGCACCGCTCGTCTCCTCCGACATCGTGAAGTCGCCGTACTCGGCGATCTTCGACGCGCCGCTGACGAGCGTCGTCGACGGCACGCAGGTGAAGGTCGTCGCGTGGTACGACAACGAGTGGGGCTACTCGAGCCGGCTCGTCGAGCTCGCCCAGCGCGTGCTCGTGCCTTCGCCCGTTGCCGTTTAGGACGCAGCTGCGGAGAACCCGTAACGCCGATTAGCGCGGGCACCGATCGCGGTCACGCCGATCCGGGTGATCGGCCTGGCGAAAGGATGGTGGGAAACCATGGCATTGACCCGTAAGGACCTTACGGCGACCGTGCTGACTGCACTCGCAGCGCTCGCGTTCGCTGCAACGCATCAAGGCTGGAACGTCTGGCTTATCGGCGGCAGCCACCGCTGGGCTACGGGCGCGATCATGCTCCTCGGCGCGTACACGTGCGGGCTCGGCTCGCCCGTCACGGATGCGGCGACCAAGGTGCTCGCTGTGCTCGGTATCGCGGCTGGTGTGCTCGCCGTGCTCGCGCTCGTGACGGGATCGCTCACGCCGCTCTCGTTCCTCACGCTGGACATCGTGCTGCTTTGGGCGGCGTCGACTGCTCGGCACGGCGTCCCGCACAAGACGGCCTCGACCTGACGTCCGACCTGACTAGCAGTTATCGACGGCTAGCGCAGGCTAGCCGCGCGCCACGCCCTCTGCGATCGCAGCGCGGGCTACCGCATCGGCGATCGCAGGCGCGACCCCGCGGTCGAGCACGCTCGGAAGCACGTAGTCGGCCTCGAGGTGGTCGCGGGGGACGACGTCGGCGAGCGCGAGCGCGGCGGCGAGTTTCATCCCTTCGGTGATCGCGGTCGCGCGCACGTCGAGGGCGCCGCGGAAGAGCCCGGGGAACACGAGCACGTTGTTGATCTGATTCGGGTAGTCCGACCGGCCGGTCCCTATGACCGCGACGAGATCCTCGATCTCCTCCGGTGCGATCTCCGGCGTCGGGTTCGCCATCGCGAAGACGATCGCGTCCGCGGCCATCGAGCGGATGCCTTCGACGCTCACCGCACCCGGCCCTGAAAGGCCGATGTAGACGTCTGCAGAGGCAAGCGCTGCGTCCGCCGACCCGTGCAGCAACCGGGGATTCGTCTGGGCCGCGAGGGCGGCGCCGAACGGATCGAGACCCGGACGCGCGGGGTAGAGCACGCCCTGCAGATCGGAGCACACGATCTCGCCGGCTCCGGCCGCGGCCAGCATGCGGGCCGTGGCCGACCCGGCTGCGCCGGCGCCGGTAACGACGATGTGCACGTCTTCGAGTCGCTTGCCGACGACGCGTAGTGCGTTCTGCAGAGCTGCGAGCACGACGATCGCCGTGCCGTGCTGGTCGTCGTGGAAGACCGGTATATCGAGCGTCTCGCGCAGCCGCGCCTCGATTTCGAAGCAGCGGGGCGCGGCGATGTCCTCGAGGTTGATGCCTCCGAACCCCGGAGCGATCGCCGTGACCGTCCGGACGATTTCGTCGGGATCCGTCGTGGCAAGGCAGATGGGCCAGGCATCGACGCCGCCGAACTCCTTGAAGAGAATCGCCTTGCCTTCCATCACGGGCAAGGCAGCCGCCGGGCCGATGTCGCCGAGTCCCAGCACGGCCGTGCCGTCGGTGACGATCGCGACGCTGTTTCTCTTGTTTGTCAGATTCCAAACGCTCTCAGGGTCGTCCGCAATCGCGCGGCAGACGCGCGCAACGCCGGGCGTATAGGCCATCGAGAGATCGTCACGCGTCTTGAGCGGCACCTTGGAGGCGATCTCGAGCTTCCCACCGAGATGGAGCAGCAGTGTCCGGTCGGAGACGTTTTCGACCTCGATTCCGTCCTGGCCACTGACGGCTTCCGTGATCCGGGCGATGTGGGCCTCGTCGACCGCGAGAACGGTCACGTCCCGCACCTTTTTGCCGTGCTCGACCCGGACGATGTCGATCGCGTCGAGCGAGCCGCCCGCTTCCCCGATCGCACCGGCCATCCGCGCGAACGCGCCGGGGCGGTTGTCGAGGTGCACGCGGAGTGTCGCGCTGAACGCAGCGGAAGTGTGCGGCGTGGCCACCCTCCGAGTGTGCGTCGACGGCGGGCCGGCCGCATCCGCGGCGCTACCGAACCCTGTGCGGCTTATCCGCAGAGCCCACTCAGGCAAATCGCTCGTGAGCAGGGCTTTCTTGTGCGCACGGTTGACTCCGGCCCGCCGAGGGCACTATCCCCTAGGCCACTCAGTGGCTCGAGGGAAACCAATCTAGGGGAGGGAACCCCGTATGACCAGGAACAAACGCGCGGCTTTGGCCGTGGTCGTGCTCGCTCTCGCGGGCTCGATCGCAGCTCTCGCCGCCTTCTCATCGTCGACCCACGCTTCTGCGTTGCCGACGCCGCACCCGACGCTCGACAGCTACCAGCAGCTGTCGACGAGCACCACGCCGCCGACGGAAGCGCAGTGCATCGCGCTCGCCATCACGTGCTTCACGCCACAAGCGATCCAGTCGGCGTACAACGTCGGCCCGCTGTACGCGCGAGGCTTGAACGGCAAGGGCATGACGATCGCCATCGTCGACGCATACGGCAGCGACACGATGGCGCACGACCTGCACGTGTTCGACCAGGCCTTCGGACTCCAGCCGATGTGCGGCGAAGAGGGCGTGGCGTGCACGGCGAGCATGCCGAAGTTCAGCGAGCTGACACTCAATGGCTCGCCGGCAACGAAACCGCAGCCCGGAAACGGGACGCACCAGGAGGACAAGACCGCCTGGGCGCTCGAAGTCGCGCTCGACGTCGAGACGTCGCACGCGATCGCACCAGGGGCGAACATCCTGCTCGTCCACACGCCAAACGCGGAAACGCTCGGCGTGCAGGGCTTCCCAAACATAATGAAGGCCGAGGACTACGTCGTGAACAATCATCTCGCCAACGTGATCTCGCAGAGCTTTGCGTCGGCAGAGGATGCGTTCGGTAGCTCCCAGTCGCTCCAGAACCTGCGCTTCGCGTACAAGGACGCGCAGGCGAACAACGTCACCGTCCTCGGTTCTTCCGGTGATGGCGGCACTGCGAATGCGCGGAAGACGCCCGTCTCGCAAGGCGGCTCGCTGATTCCGTTCCCGACCGTCGAGTGGCCGGCCTCGGATCCGCTCGTCACCGGCGTCGGCGGCACGTATCTCTGCACCGACCCGTTCGCAACGACGAATCAGCCTCGGACGAAGGACCCGATCCCGGGCGTTGGCGCGAAGTGCGGCAACGCCTTCAACCCGGGCGGGATCTACGCCGAGGTTGCGTGGACGTTCTCCGGCGGCGGCTACAGCGACGTGTTCGCGAAGCCGTCCTACCAGAACACCCTGCCCGCAGGCAGCTCGTTCACCGGCACGATGCGCGGCGTTCCTGACGTCGCGTTCCAGGCGAGCTCCGCAACGGGGGCGCTCGTGTACCTGTCGCTCCCGCCGGACGGGACCAGCTCGAACGTGAACTCCACCGGCTGGTACGACATCGGCGGCACGTCGCTCGCCTGCCCGCAGTGGGCCGGACTCGTCGCGATCGCCGACCAGTTGAACGGCCGTGGGCTTGGTCTGATCAACCCGGCGCTGTACAAGATCGGCGCAAACCCGGCCCGGTACGCGGCGGACTTCTTCGACGTCGCCACGGGCAACACGAACCAGGGCGATCCGTCGATCCCCGGATTCCCGTCGACCACCGGCTGGGATGCGGTCACCGGCCTCGGTACGCCGAATGCGGCGAACCTCGTGCCCGACCTCGTGCTGGCCGCGAACGGTCACTGATCAACGTTCGCTGATCAACCGGAGGGGCGGCCGCAGCTGCGGCCGCCCCTCCGGCTTCGAGCTCCTTGTGCTTGCCGGCAAAGGATCGTTTCCGCGCACCCGCCTGTGGCCGCCGGAGCGGAGCGCGAAGCCGTGCAGGTCGACCTCGACGCCCTCGGGGACGTAGACATCGATTGCGCCGAACACGCCGACCGCGACAATCGTGATCACTTCCGCCGCGAGCGTCGCCTGGCGAAGGTCGAGATCGATGTTCCCGAAGCCCATCAGAGAGCCGACGCGCCGCCGCACGCGGATTCGCCCCTCGCGCGCGGTTGAGCCAAGGAGCGCCAACATAAAAGCGCGTCGGCCGCCGTCGCACCTATGCGAAGATTCACGCCGTGAACACAGCCCCGCGGCCGCTCCTTCGCGGCACCCTCCACCAGGGAGCCTTCGTTGTCGCGCTCGTGGTCGGCCCGCTGCTCATCGCCAACGCCGACGGCGAGCGAAGACGGGTCGCAGCGGCTGTCTTCGCCGGCTCCGTCATAGCGATGCTCGGAGCGAGCGCGCTCTACCACCGCGTCACGTGGAGCCCACGCGTACGGCCTTGGATGCGCCGCGTCGACCACGCGGGCATTTACCTGCTGATCGCCGGGACCTACACGCCGGTCGGACTGCTTAGCTTGCACGGCACGCTGCAACACGTGACGCTCGTGATCGTCTGGGCCGGAGCGGCGGCCGCGATCGCGCTGAAGTTCGCGTGGGTTGCTGCGCCGAAGTGGCTTGCGGCGGTGACAGGACTTGCGCTCGGGTGGGCCGGTGTCGTGGCGATGCCGGAGGTTGCGCGCAAGGAGGGCATCACCGCCGTCGTCTTGCTCGGCGCGGGCGGGCTCGCATACACGGCGGGCGCGATCGTCTACGCGCTGAGGCGGCCCGACCCGGTCCCGCGCGTCTTCGGGTATCACGAGCTCTTTCACGCGCTCACACTCGTGGCCGTGACGTGCCAGTACGTCGCGATCGCGTTTTACGTCGTCAAAGTGGGCTAGCCGGGCCCCACTGGTACCCTTGGCCTCGAATGGCAGAGAAAGAAGAGAAGATCGAGGTCGAGGGGGAGGTCGTCGAGTCCTTCCGCTCCGGCATGTACCGGATCGCCCTCGAGAACGGTCATGAGACGCTCGGCTACACGTCCGGCAAGATGCGCCGCTACCGGATCCGCATCAATCCGGGCGACCATGTGAAGGTCGAGCTGTCGCCGTACGACCTCACGCGCGGCCGCATCGTCTACCGCAACAAGTAGCCGGCACCTCTAGCGCCGCTGCACGACGAGGGTCGCCTGCATCCCGAGCGCGCGATGGTTCGCAACGCTGCAATAGAGCCGATACGTCCCCGGCAGCAGCTTGAACTCGCGATCGACCGTCTGGCCGGACTGGGTCAGCGGCAACGCATAGACGCGCGTTCCGCCGACGCGGCGAAGGCGTAGGTCGTGGGCGTCCTGGCCGCTGTTGCGTAACTCGATGATCGCCAGGCCCGCCTTGATCGTCTGCCGCGACAACGCAAAGCGGAACTCTTGCGCGACCACCTGGATGCGCGCGGGCGGGGGAGGAGCTGCGATCACCGGACGAGCGTCGAGCGTGAGAACGACGCGGCATCGGGGATCACGAGGCCGGCGTCGACGCCGAGCCACTGCTCGAGCAGCGATGCATAGACGCCGCGGTAGTCGGATGTCGCCTTGACGTTCCCGTCGGTGTCGAGGCCGTTCTGCAGGCCGGGGAACTCGCCGATCATCTGGCCCTTCGCACGCGTGCCGATCAGGAAGCCGACGCCGGCAGCTCCGTGGTCGGTCCCGGCGTCACCGTTCTCCTGGGCGCGCCGCCCGAACTCCGACCACACGTGCACGAGCACCCGGTCCGCGAGGCCGCGCGTCTCGAGATCGCGCTGGAACGCGAGCAGCGAGTCGGCCGTCAACTGCAGGCCCTGAGCCAGGTCGCCCGCCTGATTCGAATGCGTGTCGTAGTGCCCCGGCGCCGTCAGCGCGACAACGCGCAGTGGCAGGCCGCCTGCGAGCATCGCGGCAAGCCCTGCGAGCCGGTGCGGGAACGCGTCCGAAGCCTTGGGATAGCTGACAGGGCTTGTGAAGCCCGGCGTCGAGCTGGTTCCCTGGAACGGGAGGAGCTGGTTGCGCAGGCGGTCGACCTGCGCGGTCACACCCGCCGCGGCCGCAAACGCCGGATCGCCATCGGTGGCGCCGAGCGCGCCGATCGCGCTCAGCATCCGCGTCTCGACCTCGCCCCACACGCGGTTGCTCCAGAAGTCGTACTGATCGGGCCCGTCGATGGACGCGACCGGCACCTTCGACGTCGCGAGCGCCGGCGCGAGCGTGTCGTCGAGTGACAAGCCCTGGAGCGGGTTGTCCATTGCGCCGACGCCATCGAGATAGCGCCCGAGCCATCCGGTGCGGAGGTTCGTGCTCGTCGCGCCGACCTCCCAGTAGTGGCGTGACGTGAAGTGGCTCTGGTTGGCGTTCGTGTAGCCGATCGCCGGCATGACGCTGACCTTCTGCTCGCCGTACAGCTGTGCGAGCCCGCCCGCCGCCGGATGCCAGTACAACCGGTTGTCCTCCGCGAACACGGTGCCGCCGGCGAGGCCGAGCTTCGGACGCAACTTGCGGTAGAGCGGATCTCCCTGCGGCGAGAGCACCGACAGCGCGTCGGCGCCGCCCTCGAGGAAGATGCTGACGAGCACGGGCTGCGCCGGCCCGGTGGCCGCCGCCGCGATGCCTTCCTCGAACGCCGAGAGGCCGAGCCTCGAGGCACCGTAGACCGCAAGCACCGCCCCGACGCTGTGCGTGACGAACGAGCGGCGGGACAAGCCCGTTCCCGCCGGCAGCGGCATGCCCGGCTCGATTGCGGGCAGTCCCTGCCCCGCTTCGGCCGCCGCTCGGTGCAGGAAGCGCGAGCGTGAGAGACCGGTGCAGTGGTTGCAGCGCTCGCTCAGAGCCCGCTCCGGCACCGGC
>PLZU01000032.1 GCA_003152275.1 Actinomycetota bacterium | reverse complement strand
GTCTGCTCAATCGCGGAGCCTTCGGTGCTCAAAAAGATTTGCTGAGTGCGGCAAAAGTGCAGGACCCCCTCCGCCAGCGTGACGCCCGCAACCGAGCGCATCTCCTGGTCCGCCCGGAGCAGCAGGTCCAGGTTGTCTTCGACCGATGTGGCGAAGGGGTCCAGGCGAAACGGGGAGCTCCAAACGGCGATGGTTTTCTCTTCCGGGACCAGCACCACGTCCTTCTTTTTGGCCAGAGCGCTCGATCGCGCAATGTCCACGGCGCGCTGGGCGGCCGCCGCGAGCGAGTCGGCAGAAAGATCGTCGGTCGAGGCAAAGCCCCAGCAGCCCTGGACTAAAACACGAATGCCCAGTCCCAGCGACTCCTCAGAAGAGGCGTGGCTCATTTTCCCGTTCTTAGTGGAGATGTTGCGCTCGCGGGAATCCACCAGCCGGACGTCGGCGTACTGGACCTCGCGCCGGTCCAGGTAGGAAAGGGCTTTTTCAGCGTAGTCACGCATGGGTGTAAGAAGAAAGAAGTCGTCCTTATGCTATAGTGTGGATGAGCAGTCACACCGCCAGTTCAGTGGAGAAAATATGGCACACTCTCAACCTTTCGGAGAGATTTTAGAGGCGGCCGATGGATTGCCCGTCGAAGATCAGGAAACATTGGTAACTATCCTCAAGAATCGCCTCCGCGAACGTCGCCGAGCCGAATTGGCCAAGGACATTCAGGATGCGGGCAAAGAGTTCGAAAAAGGGAATTGCCGGCCAGTAACTCCCGATGAGTTGATGCGAGAGATATTGTCGTGAGACGGCTTCTCCTTCGATCCAGCTCCTTTGTTGCCGCTGCTAAGCGGCTCCACAAGAAAAGTCCTCAAAGTGCCGTCGATATTCAATCCGTCCTGGAACTCCTCACCTCCGACGCGTTTCACCCGCGCCTCAAGACGCATAAATTGAAAGGTGAACTCCAAGGCTCCTGGGCTTGCACCGCCGGCTACGACCTCCGAATAGTTTTTCGATTCGTTCAATACCAAGGAGCCGAAGCTGTCCTTTTGGAGTCCATCGGAACTCATGACGAGGTTTACTAGAGTCCTCGCTCACCGCCGGTTCCCCAAGCCCCGCTTTCCCTACGTGCCCTCCGACCAAGAGGCCAGGTATTTGTCCTGTTCCGGCGTCAGGACGTCTATGCGGACTCCCCGGGAGTCCAGCTTGATCCGCGCCACTTCCTGGTCAATCGCCTCCGGCACCGTGTAGACTTTCTTCTCGAGTTTCGAGGCATTCTTGGCCAGGTATTCCGCGCACAGGGCCTGATTGGCGAAGCTCATATCCATCACCGAGGCGGGGTGGCCCTCGGCGCTCGACAGATTGACCAGACGCCCCTCTGCCAGAAGATAAACTCTTCGCCCGCCACTCAGGCTGAATTCCTCCACAAAATCGCGGATGGTCCGCCGGGCGGAGGACAATTTCTCCAGAGCCGGAATGTCGATTTCCACGTTGAAGTGGCCGGAGTTGGCCACCAGCGCCCCGTCCTTCATTTTTTCGAAGTGCTCCCGGACCACAACGCTCTTGTTGCCGGTGGCTGTAACGAAGAGGTCGCCGATGGGGGCTGCCTCGGCCATGGTCATGACCCGATAACCGTCCATGATGGCTTCGAGCGCCCGGGTCGGATTGACTTCCGTGATAATGACATTGGCTCCCATGCCGTGCATGCGCATGGCAATGCCCCTCCCGCACCATCCGTATCCAGCCACCACCACGTTCATCCCGGCGATGAGCACGTTGGTGGCCCGGAGAACTCCGTCCAGGGTGGACTGGCCGGTGCCGTAGCGGTTGTCAAACATATGCTTCGTCAGCGCTTCGTTGACGGCGATGATCGGGAAGCCGAGCTTGCCTTCCGCCTCGAGCGCCTTCAGGCGGATGACGCCGGTCGTCGTCTCCTCGGTGCCTGCGATGATGTCGCCGAGCTGCTCGCGGCGGTTGGAGTGCAGCACGCTGATCACATCGGCGCCGTCGTCCATCGTGAAGTGCGGCTTGTGATCGACCGCAGCCTCGATGTGCGAGTAGTAGGTGTCGTGGTCTTCGCCCTTGATCGCGAAGACCGAGATGTCGAAGTCCTCGACGAGCGAAGCCGCGACATCGTCCTGCGTCGAGAGCGGGTTCGACGCGCACAGCACGACCTCCGCGCCGCCGGCCTTCAGCGTCCGCATGAGGTTCGCGGTCTCGGTCGTCACGTGCAGGCAGGCCGCAATGCGGTAGCCGCTGAGCGGCTGCTCCTGCTCGAACCGGTCGCGGATCGCAGCGAGCACCGGCATCTGCCGGTCGGCCCACTCGATCCGCCGCTTGCCCTCCGTTGCGAGGGCGAGGTCTTTCACGTCATAGCGTTTCGTCGTTGCCATTGATCCTTTCGGTTATGCGGCCAGCAGCCGCTCGTGCTTGCGCTGTTCCCACTCGACCCACGCGAGATCGTCGACGCCGGCAAGCCAGCCGTCGACGGCCTTGCGAAGCTCGGGCTCGCGCCGGAGCCTGCAAGCGAAGACGAGGTCGCAGATCTCGAGATCGAACCGCTGCCGCAGCTCGGCGAGCGACCGCAGCTGGTTCAGCTCGCGGAGACCGTACAGCCGGTAGCCGGCGGAGGTGCGGTGCGGGGCGATGAGGCCGAAGCGCTCGAGGTAGCGGAGCATCCGCGGCGACCAGCCCGCCCGCTTCGCCGCCTCGGTGACTTTTAGGCCGTCCACGAGCGGAAGGTTACCACGCCCGTGTTAAGGTTCGCTTGTTCCAGCGCGCCCGTAGCGATCCTCGAGCCGCACCACGTCGTCGAGATGTGGCGTCGAGACCTCGACGATCGTTGTGTCCTCGATTGCAGTGACGCGGTGGACCGTGCCCGGGCGGAAGCGGAAGCAGGCGCCGGGGCCGATCACCTCGGCGTTGAGAATCCCCTGACCCGCGTCTCCGAGCTCGAGCTTTGCCTTGCCCTCCTGCACGTACCAGCTCTCGTCCTTCACGTTGTGGAACTGCAGGCTGAGCGACTCGCCGGCGCGGACGAACAGGATTTTCCCGACATACGCCTCCGCCTCTGCCCAGATCAGCTCCCAGCCCCACGGCTTCTCAACGCGGCGCGGCTCGAATGCCCAGCGGTCGAGTCCCTCGAGATTCGGCGAGTCCATGCTCATGCGACATGGCTCATGCTTGGTCCCGCTCCGGCGCCGGCAAAGCCGGCACCTCCGCTCCTTTGCGGGCTCCGTCGAGCCTACGCCCGCCCCTCCGCGGCCGCCAGTCCGGATGCTCCTCCATGAACTCCGCGGCGCGGCGCAGGTCCTTCGGCGTGTTCACGGTCAGCCAGACGCCTTCATGCCGGTAGCCGCGCAGCTTTCCTTCGGCGGCGAGCTCGGGAAACGTGCTCTCCTCGTGATCGCCCTTCTCCGGTAGCCGCTCGAGCGCCTCGGGGCCGAGCACGTAGACGCCGGTGTTCACCCAGTTGTCAAGCAACGGCGCTTCGCGGAATCCGCTCACGCGGTCGTCGTCCTCGAGCGCGACGATCCCGAAGGGCGATCGGACCTGCGCAACGACGATCGTCGCACCTGCGCCCCACCGCTCGTGCTCGGCGAGCAGTGCGCCGAAGTCGACATCAAGCAGCTCGTCGCCGTTCAACGCGAGCACGGCTCCGTCGTCGCGCCGCGCGGATGCAGCGAGCCGCAGCCCGCCGCCGCGACCAAGCGGCTCCTGCTCGCCGACCGCGTCGATCTCGGCCCCAAGACCGCTGAGCGCGTCGACGAACGCTTCTTCCTGGCCTGCGCGGCACGCGACGATCACCCGCGTGACGCCGGCGGCGACGAGACGTCCGACGGTGTACTCCGCAAGCGGGAAACCGGCCACTGGGACGAGCGGCTTCGGCAGCCCTTGCGCCGCCTCCCCCAGTCGCTCCGCCTTGCCGCCCGCAAGGAGTAGCGCTTCCATCAGATCTGCAGCTCCGGATCCCGCGTACGCTCCGGCTCTGCGGGCGACGCGTGCCGGGGACGCCCGATCCCCTCATAGAGGAAGCCGGCCGCCTGCGTGGCCACCGGGTCGAGCAGGTTGCGCCCATCGACGATCAGCGGACGCGTCATCGCGTCGCGCACCTCGGCGGTCGCGAGTTGTGCGAGCTCGGGCCACTCCGTGACGATCACCGCAGCGTCCGCGTTGCGCACCGCGTCGAGCACCGTGTCGCTGAGCTCGATCCCGTGCAGATCGTCGGGATGCGCCACCGGGTCCCACGCGCGCACCTCGGCGCCCTCGGAGAGGAGCCGGTAGGCGATCACGCGGCTCGGCGCCTCCCGCATGTCGTCGGTATTCGGCTTGAACGCGAGGCCGAGCAGCGCGATCGTCTTGCCACGTAGCGGCCCGAGATGCTTCTGCAGCTTCTGGACGACGCGCCGCTTCTGCAGCTCGTTCACCTCCCACACCGCGTGCAGCAGCATGAACTGGTAGCCCGAGTTCCCGGCGAGCTGCTTGAGCGAGGTCACGTCTTTCGGAAAGCACGACCCGCCGAAGCCGATGCCGGCGCGCAGGAAGTGCGGGCCGAGGCGATGGTCGAGACCGACGCCGCGCGCAACATCGACGACGTCCGCGCCGACGAGCTCGCACACGTTGGCGATCTCGTTGATGAAGCTGATGCGTGTGGAGAGGAATGCGTTCGCCGCGAGCTTGACAAGCTCCGCCGACGACACGTCGGTGCGCACGACTTCCGTCTCGATCCCGTCGTAGAGCCCAACGACGCGGTCGGCGTCGGCATTGTCGAACGCGCCTACGACGAGACGATCAGGGCTCATGAAGTCCGCAACGGCGCTTCCCTCCGCGAGGAACTCGGGATTCGAGACGTACCCGACCTCGGTGAGGCCGCGCCCGTCGAGGCGCTCGCGGGCGTGCACGCCCGTGCCGACCGGCACGGTGCTCTTCATGACGACGATCGGGCGCCCCGGAAGATCGGGCGGAAGCTCGTCGATTACCGACCACACGGCGCGCAGGTCGGCGTCGCCGGACTCGGTTGGCGGGGTGCCCACTGCGACGTAAAGGAACTCCGCCCCGGCCACGGCCTCCTGAATGTCGACGGTGAAGAGGATGCGGTCGGCGTTCCGTTCGAGCACTTGCTCGAGGCCGGGCTCGTAGATCGGGATCTCGCCCGCCTGGAGCCGCTCGATCCGCTCGGGGACGACGTCGCGGATCACGACCTCATGCCCGAGCTCGGCGAAGCACGCGCCAGTGACGAGGCCGACGTAGCCGGCCCCGAACATGCCGATCTTGGCCACGTGTCTAGATTACTTGGCTAACGGGGCGAGGCCTTTTGCAATCGCGAGCATGGTCTCGTTCGACAACTCATCTCGTAGCGTGTTCACGACCCAGTAGCTCGATCCGCCCTTGTAGAGCACGACCATGTGGATGTGGCCGCCGGTCGTGAAGAGGTGGTACGTGCGACCCGAGATCGTGTGTATGCCGGTCTCGTGGCTCAGGATCGGCGCGCCCTTCCAGTTTGTCTCGATCACGTCCCAGTACACGTTGCCGGCGCCTGTGACGTACGTGAGCGCGAGCTCGTGCGTGTGCGCCGCCGGCTTGAATACCCGTACCGGCTCGAGCGTGCTGAGGTACGAGTTTCGCTCGATCACATGCGGGACCATGATGCGGAACGGCACCTTCGCCCGCACCTGCTCGAGCGGGCCAAGCGTCACTTCCGGGGCGGTGCGGACGTTCGGCGGCTGGTGCGGCTGCACCTGAACGACATGTGCTGCCGGATTGACGAGCTCGCCGCCGAACGCGGTGCCGACGACGACGACCGCGAGCGGGTTGCTCGCCTCCTGCGCAATCGGAGCGATCTCCGGCGGCAGCGGCGCGACGCGCGTGTTCGGCCCCATAGCCGCCTTCAGCTGCTCCGCGGCCGCTTTCGCGTTCGGTTGGACCGAGTCGAAGTAGACGTAACTCGAGGTGTAGGTCGCGGTGGGTGCGTCCGCCGTGGCCGTCGGCGGCAGCTGCACCGTGTGGAACCCCGCGGTAGCGAGCTTGTACGAGGTGTCGCGCGCGAGACCGCCGATCGTCGTCCCGTTCAGCACGAGCGTTGTAATCTGGGCGGGCGTGATCGTGGGCTGCTTGGGCGCCTTCGGCTTGACGCCCAGAGCGGCGTCGTTCGCGCGGTTGGCGAGGGTGACATCTGGATGCATGAAGCTATCGACGGCCGCCTGGATGTCGCTCGTCGCTCCGCAGAGCTGCGCATTGAACGCGCCGCACGACTGCAGGTTGTTGATGTTGACACGGAACATATGTCCCGGCTTCAGGTGGTAGCCGAGGCCGAGGTAGGACTGGATCTCGGACATGCTCGGCGTGCCGTTCGACCCGCCGCGTGCAATCTCAAGGCTGTGCTTGAGGGCGCCGATCAGCTGCGGGATCTTGAACAGTGACAGGCTCGTGGCGAGGCGATCCTTGAGCGCCTCGAGGAAGAGCTGCTGGCGCGCGTTGCGGTAGAGGTCGTTATCGGTTTCACGGAAGCGCACGTAGTTGAGTGCGTCCTGGCCGTCGAGCCGCTGGTAGCCGGGATGCAGGTTGATCGTCGCGACGCCGGTGTTCGGCGCAATGTAATAGCGGTGGTCGACGTCCATGTAGACGCCGTGCAGCTTGTTCACGATCAGCTTGAAGCCATGGAAATTGAGCGTGATCAGGTAGTTCACCGGGATGCCGGTCAGCTTCTGGACGGTGTCGAGCGTGCCCTGCGGGCCGCAGGTCGACCACGCCGAATTGATTCGGTCGGTGGTGTACGCCGACGTCATGTTGCAGTAGATGGGCACGTTCAGGTCGCGCGGTAACGAGAGGAGTGAGAGCGTGTCCTGCTGCGGATCGGCCCGGATAAGCATCAGCGTGTCGGAGCGCGAATCCTTCGCACTGAAGCCGCCGACGCCGGCGCGCTGGTCGTAGCCGACGACGAGCGCCGTCGCGGGCTCCGACGGCGGCGGCACGCTCTGCAAGTCTTTCTGCGCTTTCTTCACCGGCGCCGTATGCGGGCCGAGCGCGTTTACGGTCTCGTGGACGTAGAGGTAGAGACCGCCCGCGAGGCCGGAGCCGACGACGAGCAGCGCGAGCACGATCCAGCCGAACACCTTGCCGACCAGGCGTCGAGTCGAGCGGGTCGGCGGCAGCGGCTGCCGGTACCGCCGCATCGGATCGAGCACCGGAGGCGGCAGCACCGCGCGGCCGTTGCCATTGAGGGTCGCCGCGCGACCCATACCTCTCTTCAGCGTCGTACGCATGCGATAAAAAGCGGCGCCGCCAGGCGCCGTGACGCCACCTTAGCGAAGTGCGCGGCGGGGCTTCTTAAGAGCCGCCGGGATCCCTACGACCCGCCAGGAACTACACCTAGGCGGACACCGGCGCAGGGTCGATTCCCCGCTCGTACGCGAGGTTCGGCTGGAGCCAGCGTTCGACCTCGGCGAGCGGCACGTTTTTGCGCACTGCGTAGTCCTCGACCTGGTCGCGCCCGACGCGGCCGACGGAGAAGTAGCGCACCTCCGGATGCCCGAGGTAGATGCCGCTGACGCTCGCGGGCGGAATCATCGCGCCGCTCTCCGTAAGCGAGATGCCGATGTCCTCGGCACCGAGCAGGTCGAAGAGCTTCCGCTTCTCGCTGTGGTCCGGGCAGGCGGGATACCCGAAGGCCGGACGGATGCCGCGAAAGCGCTCCGCGATCAATTGTTCGGTCGAGAGCTTGCCGCCTTGCTCGTACCACTCCCGCCGCGCAACCTCGTGCAGATATTCGGCGAACGCCTCGGCGAGGCGGTCGGCGAGCGCCTTCGCGATGATCGAGCGGTAGTCGTCGTGCTCGGCCTCGAAACGGGCGGTGATCTCGTCGAGGCCGATGCCGGCGGTGACCGCGAAGGCGCCGATGTGATCGCCTGCCCCCGTACCAGCGGGGGCGACGTAGTCCGCGAGGCACCGGTTCGGCCGCGAGTCGGCGTGCCTCGTCTGCTGGCGGAGGAAGCAAAAGCGCGTGTCGTTGTCATCCTGGACAACGATATCGTCGCCGCCGGACGACGCCGGCCAGAAGCCGTAGACACCGCGCGCGGTGAGCAGGCCGCCGCGGACGATCTCGTCGAGCTGCTCGAGCGCGTCCTCGTAGAGCTCGCGCGCCTCCGGCCGCTCGAGGATCGCCGGGAACTTCCCCTTCAGTTCCCAGGCATAGAAGAAGAACTGCCAGTCGATGTACTCGCGCAGCGTCTCGAGCGACGGCTCGATGAACCGGAGGCCGGTGAACGAAGGTGTCGTAAGGTCGTTGAACGCCACCTCGTGCTTGTTCTCGCGAGCTTGGGCGATCGGGAGCAGCGGCTTGCGCTGGCGCTCGGCGTGCTGTTCGCGCAACTGCTCCTGCGCGGCGCGGTTCTCCGCGTCGAGCGTCGCGCGCCGGGCAGGGTCGAGCAGCGAAGAGACGACACCAACGACCCGCGATGCGTCGAGCACGTGCACAACGGGCTGCGAATACTCTGGCGCGATCTTCACAGCCGTGTGCTGGCGCGACGTCGTCGCGCCGCCGATCAGCAGCGGCAGATCGAGGCCGCGCCGCTCCATCTCGTGCGCCGCATCGACCATCTGATCGAGTGACGGCGTGATGAGGCCCGACAGGCCGATGACGTCGGCGCCGAGCTCCTTCGCGGTGTCGAGCACCCTCTCGGCCGGCACCATCACTCCCAGGTCGTGCACCTCGTAGTTGTTGCAGCCGAGCACGACGCCGACGATGTNNTCGCGCGCGCGCTCTTCACCACCTGCGGGAGAAACATCTTCCCCGCTCCGAATAGGTCGCCGACAATCTGCATGCCTGCCATGAGCGGGCCTTCAATCACGTCGAGCGGACGCTCGTACTGCTTCCGTGCCTCCTCGGCATCCGCCTCGATGTAGTCGACGATGCCGTGGACGAGCGCATGCGAGAGACGCTGCTCGACGGGCGCCTCGCGCCACGAGAGATCGCGTTCCCGCTTCGTTCCTTCACCGCGCACGTTCTCCGCGAGCTCGACAAGTCGCTCGGTTGCGTCGTCGCGGCGGTTGAAGATGACATCCTCGACGCGTTCGAGCAGGTCGGGCTCGATGTCCTCGTACAGGACGAGCTGCCCTGCGTTGACGATGCCCATGTCGAGCCCGGCACGGATGGCGTGGTACAGAAACGCAGAGTGCATCGCCTCGCGCACGCGGTCGTTCCCGCGGAACGAGAAGCTGAGGTTCGAGATTCCGCCGCTCGTCTTCACACCGGGACAGCGCTCTTTGATCAGCGGCAGCGACTCTATGAACGCCTTCGCGAACTCGTTGTGCTCTTCGATGCCGGTCGCGACGGCGAGCACGTTCGGGTCGAACACGATGTCCTCGGGCGGGAAGCCGACCGTCTCGACGAGCAACGTGTATGCCCGCCCGCAGATATCGACCTTTCGCTGGACGGTGTCCGCCTGGCCGAGCTCGTCGAAGGCCATGACGACGACGCCGGCGCCGTAGCGGCGCACGATCCGCGCCTGCTCGAGGAACTGCGCCTCCCCTTCCTTCAGCGAAAGCGAGTTGACAACACCCTTGCCCTGCAGGCACTTGAGCCCCGCCTCGAGCACGGTCCAGCGCGAGCTGTCGACCATGATCGGCAGCCGCGCGACCTCCGGCTCGGTCGCGACGAGGTTGAGGAAGGTCGTCATCGCTTGCTCGCCGTCGAGCAGGTCGGCGTCCATGTTGACGTCGAGCAGGTTTGCGCCGCCTCGCACCTGCTCGAGCGCGACCTCAAGGGCCTCCTGCCACTCGCCGGCCTCCACCAGGCGCCGGAAGCGCGCCGAGCCCGTGATGTTCGTGCGTTCGCCGATCATCACGAAATTCGTGTCCGGCGTGATTGCGAACGGCTCGAGGCCGCTAAAGCGCGTCATCCGTATCGGCTCCGGGAATGCGCGCGGCTGCACGCCTTCGACTGCGGCTGCGATCGCCCGCACATGGTCGGGCGTGGTGCCACAGCAGCCGCCGACAACATTGACAAGCCCGTCAAGCGCGAACTCGCCGAGCAGGCGGCTCGTGTCGTGCGGCTGCTCGTCGTGCAGGCCGAACTCGTTCGGCAGACCCGCGTTCGGATAGCACGCAACCCACGTCGTCGCCATGCCCGCCATGTCCTCGACGAAGGGCCGCATCTCGGCGGCGCCAAGCGAGCAGTTGACGCCGACGATGAGCGGGCTCGCATGCTGGACGGAGAGCCAGAACGCCTCGACGGTCTGCCCCGAGAGATTGCGGCCGCTTTTGTCGATCGCGGTGAACGACAGCCAGAGCGGGAGCTCCGGTGCCTCGTCGAGCGCCGCGACGATTGCGGCCTTCGCGTTGAGCGAGTCGAAGACGGTTTCGACGAGCAAGAGGTCGACGCCGCCGTCGCGTAGGGCGCGGATCTGATGTGCGTAGGCGTCACGCACCGCTTCGAAGCTGACCGCGCGATACGCCGGATCCTCGACCTTGGGCGACAGCGAGAGCGTGACGTTCAGCGGGCCGACGGCGCCTGCGACGAAGCGCGGCTTGCCGGGCGTTCGCGCGCTCCAGTCATCCGCGGCGCGGCGTGCGAGCCGTGCGCCCTCGACGTTCATCTCGTGCACGACGTCTGCGCCGAACGCATAGTCAGCCTGCCCGATCGTCGTCGCGGTGAACGTGTTCGTCGTCGCGATATCGGCGCCGGCCTCGAAGTAGTCGTTGTGGATCCGGGTCACGACCTCCGGCCGCGTGATGTTCAACAGATCGGGATCGCCGGCGACGTCGTGGGAGTGGTCGCGAAAACGCTCGCCGCGGTAGGCCTCCTCGCCGCGCAGCTCGCGCTGGATGAGCACGCCCCAGGAGCCGTCGAGGACGGCGATCCGCTCGCGGAGAATTGCTTCGAGTCTCTGACGTGTATCTGGCACTGTCTCGCTCCCGTCTACCTCCCCCGGGAGCGCACACCCGCGCCCTCGGGCTCTTTAGGCGTTTGGTAACCCGGTCGCCAAGCTGCCTATCAAAGCTCTCCGGGTAACCGAAAGGCTAGCAGCGCCGCTCGCGCTAGTCTCTCGCTCCAATCCCGTCCGCCTGAACATCTCCCAGCCCAATGAGCACATTCGACAGCCCCGCGTCCGTGCGCGACGCCCTGCGGACGATCGCGGGCAACCTCTGGTTCACCTGGCTTCCGGGCGCGCGCGCCCTCTTCGAGGATCTCGATCCAGCACGCTTCGCCTCGCTCGATCACAACCCGACGGCGCTCGTCGAGGAGCTCTCCGACGAGCAGTTCGCCGCGCGCGCCACACCCGAATACCTGGCACGCCTTGAGCGTGTGCTCGCACGCGCCGCGGCCGAGTCGCAGCGCCGCACGTGGTGGGAGCGCCGCCAGGAGGACGACCGGTTCAATGTCGCGTACTTCTCCTGCGAGTTCGGGCTCGACGAGAGTCTCCCGATCTATTCGGGCGGTCTCGGCGTGCTGGCCGGCGACCACTTGAAGTCGGCGTCCGATCTCGGCGTCCCGCTCGTCGGCATCGGTCTCTTCTATCGCGAGGGCTACTTCCGGCAGCAGCTCGACGAGACCGACTGGCAACTCGAGCGCTATCCCGAGAACGACCCAGCACGGCTGCCCCTCTCACTCGAGCAGGCAAGCACGGTTGTCGACCTCGCCGACGACTCGGGCGCGCTCGTGCCGGTACACGTGCAGGTCTGGCGCGCGCAGGTCGGGCGCGTGCCGCTGTACCTGCTCGACACCGACGTCGACGGCAACGCGGACTGGGCCCGGACGATCACCGACAAGCTCTACGGCGGCGACCGTGAGCACCGGCTCCGGCAGGAGCTCGTGCTCGGCGTCGGCGGCGTGCGCGTGCTCCGCGGCCTCGGGCTCGACCCAACCGTCTTCCACCTGAACGAGGGCCACTCGGCGTTCTTGCAGCTCGAACGGTTGCGCGAGCTCGTCGAGGAGGGACACCTTCCGCGCGAAGCAGCGCTGCAGCGTCTGCGAGCGTCGACGGTGTTTACAACGCACACCCCGGTACCCGCCGGAAACGAGGTCTTCGACGAAGCGCTCGTCGAGCCCAACGTGGCGCCGCTCGTCGCACGCTGCGGGTACTCCTGGGAGGAGTTCGTCGCGCTCGGCCGCGTGCAGACCGGCGACAGCGGCTTCGGACTCACACCGTTCGCGTTGCGCACGTCGTCCTACGCGAACGGCGTCTCTGCACTGCACGGTGAGGTCTCTCGGGAGATGTGGCAGAGCCTCTGGCCGGACAGGACGGCCGACGAGGTGCCGATCGTCTCGGTCACGAACGGCGTGCACGCGCGCACCTGGATCGACGAAGGACTCGACGCACTGCTGGGCAACGAGGAGGACATGGGCACACCCGACTTCGCACGTGCGTACCAGCTCGATGGCGACGCACTCTGGAATGCGCACCACGCAGCGAAGCAGGAGCTGCTGCGCGTCATGCGCGTGCGCGGCTTCGGCGAGGCATTCGATCCGGAGGTGCTCACGATCGGCTTCGCGCGCCGCTTCGCCACGTACAAGCGCGCCAACCTGATCGTCAGCGATCCCGACCGGCTCGCACGCCTGCTCGCCGATTCGGAGCGACCGCTGCAGATCGTGCTTGCGGGCAAGGCCCATCCTGCGGACGAGGGCGGCAAGGAGATGATTCGCACGATTGTCGAGTTCGCGCGCGACCCGCGCGCGAACGGCCGAGTCGTCTTCCTGCCCGACTACGAGATGACGCTCGCGCGCTACCTCGTGCAGGGCGTCGACGTGTGGCTGAACAACCCCCGACGGCCGCTCGAGGCGTCGGGGACGTCCGGCATGAAGGCAGCGTTGAACGGCGTCGTCAACTGCTCGATCCTCGACGGCTGGTGGTGCGAGGGCTACACGCCCGAAACCGGCTTCGCGATTGGCGGCAACTGGATCGCCTCGAACGACGAAACGCAGGATTCAGCGGACGCCGCGGCGCTCTTCGACGTGCTTGAGCAGCAGGTGATCCCGGCGTATTACGACCGCAGCAGCTGGCTCGACCTGATGCGCAGTTCGATTGCGCGGCTCGGCGCGCGTTTCACGACGAATCGAATGCTTGTCGAGTACGTCGAGAGCCTGTACCTGCCTGCGCATCGTGATCTGCTCGGACAACTCCAGACCGCGTAGGGGTCCGACGTTGCTCTACGCGCCGGAATCGCACGAGCCGCTGACCGACGCGGCGTGGGACGCTACCCGCGCCCGCGACGCGATCCGCGCGATCGTGGCCGACGTCGAACGGGTCTACGACCCGGACACCTTCTGGCCCGCGAACGACTGGGACGGTTACCAGGCGGCGCTCCCGATGAAGAACGTGTTCGTCGGCGCGGGCGGCCTCGCGTGGGGGCTCGACCGGCTGCGCCGGAGCGGGCACGCCGAGACTGCTCTCGATCTCTCCGCGGTCGCGCAGCGCGCGCTGGCGCGCTACCGCGAGGAGCCGGACATCATCCAGGGCGAGGAGCTGCCTGCCCCGGTTCGCTCTTCGCTCTTCATGGGTGAGGCCGGGCTCGTGCTCGTCGCCTGGCTGCTCGAGCCGGCCGACGAGCTCGCGAGCGAGCTATTCGAGCTCGTCCGTCAGAACATCGGCAACGAGGCGAACGAGCTCATGTGGGGCGTGCCCGGAACGCTGCTCGCTGCTCGCGTACTGCACGCACGAACCCGCGAGGAACGCTGGCGTGCGGCAGTCGAAGAGAGCGTGCAGGCGTTGCGCGACGAGCGCGACGAGGAAGGGCTCTGGACGCAGAAGCTCTACGGCCGCTCGGCGCGCATCCTCGGGCCGATCCACGGCTTCGTCGGCAACGTCGCTGCACTCGACGACGCACGCGGAGCTGCCGAGGTCCTGACCCGCACGGCGATCGTCGAGGGCGGCCGCGCGAACTGGCCTTCTTCGCTGGGCTCGGAGAACACGCCGCGCCTGCAGTGGTGTCACGGCGCGCCGGGAATCATCGCCACGGCGAGCGACTACCTCGACGAGGAGCTGCTGCTCGGCGGCGCGGAGCTGATCTGGGAAGCGGGGCCACCGTCGAGCGAGGAAAAAGGGGCGGGTCTCTGCCACGGCACCGCCGGGAACGGCTATGCCCTCCTGAAAACGTTCGAGCGCACCGGCGACGAGCGCTGGCTCGAGCGTGCGCGCGCATTTGCGGTGCACGCGCTCGCGCAGGCGGAGCAACTGCCCGGCCGCTATTCGCTCTTCACCGGAGGAATCGGCGCTGCGCTCTACGCAGCCGACTGCATCGACGCAGGTGCACGCTTTCCGATCGTCGACGGCCTGGACAATTCGTGAGCCGGAAGAGAGCCGCGCTCGCCGTCTTCGGAACGCTGCTCTTCGTCGCGGGCTGCCTCGTGGCGTTCGTCTTCTACCGGTACCACCAGGGCCGTGACGTCCGCGGCTCGTCGACCGTCGAGTTCTTCACGACGGAGACCGCGCCTCTGCCGGTAGTGACGCCGAAGATTGTGTGGGCCGAGTTCGGCTACGACCCCGAACGTAGCCACGTCGGGCCCGACGTGCCCTTGCGACCACCCTTCCGGAGGATCTGGACGTCCGGCGGCGCATCCCTCATCGAGTTTCCACCGGCCATCGCGTATGGCCGGCTCTACTTCGCCGACGGCGCTGGGCGCGTACTCGCGGTGTCGACGCGGACGGGGGCGCGAGCGTGGACGTTCGAGTCGCACCGCTGCCAGGCTGCTTCGCCGGCCGCCGATGACCTGCAGCACGGCACGGTCTTCGAGGTCTTCCTCAATCGTCGCCCGTGTACGGCCAAGCGGGCCGGCGACGGCGAGATCGTTGCGTTGTCCGTCGGCACGGGCAAGGTTCGGTGGAGCCGCCACATCGGTGCGAGCGAGACGTCGCCGGTCGTTGTCGGCAACAGCGTCTATGTCGGCGACTGGCTCGGCAACGTCTATTCGCTCGACAAGCGAACCGGACGCATCTTGTGGACAGCTCACACGGGCGGCGCCGTAAAGGGTGGCGTCGCGGTGAGCGGCGGCCGCCTCTACGCCGGCTCGTACGACGGACACCTGTACGCGTTCGACCTTCACAACGGCCGCAAGCTCTGGCGCGCGTCCGGCGATCCGGGGCTCCTCGGCAGCGGGCAGTTCTACTCCACACCGTCCGTCGCGTATGGGCGCGTCTACATCGGCTCGACGGACGGCAAGGTCTACTCCTTCGGCGCAACGAGCGGCAAGCGCCGCTGGTCGCATAGCACCGGTGGATACGTCTACGGCTCGCCCGCCTTGTGGCACGAACTCGTCCTCGTCGGCTCCTACGACCACACGTTCTACGCGCTCGACGCGGCGACCGGCAACACACAATGGACGTTCAAGGCGAACGGTCCGATCTCCGGATCGGCGACAGTGATCGATGGCGTCGTCTACTTCGCCACGCTGAAGAGGAGGACGTATGCGCTCGACGCGCAGACGGGCCGCCAGCTGTGGAGCTTCCCGGACGGGCAGTACACGCCGGTGGTCGCCGACAAGCATCAGCTCTACCTCGTCGGCTACGCGAAGCTCTACGCCTTCGCGTCGCGCCACTGAGCGCGACGCCGTCCTTCCGAGTGTCAGCCTGCGGCGCCAGACACGCGGAGCATGTTCTCCGCGTGGCGGATGCGCTGCTCGAGCTGCCAGCGATCGGCGGTCGACTCGCCACTCTCAACGCGTGCCAGCTCGGCCTGTGCCTCTTCGAGCTGCCGCTGCGCCGCGGCACTGTCGATCTTGTCGGCAGTGACGGCATCGTCGACGAGCGCGATCGCTCGATCCTCGAGCACCTGGAAGAAGCCTGGGCCCGTTGCGAACTCCTGGATCTGCCCGTCGCCGGTGTGCACACGCGTCGAGCCCGCCTTCAGCAGCGCGACGAGCGGCGCGTGGCGTGCGAGCACGCCGATCTCTCCGGCGGCGCCGGGTACGATCAGCATCTCGGCCTCGCCGTCGAATGCGGCGCCCTCAGGTGTGACGACGGAGACCGAAAAGAGCGGATGGTCGGCCATACGCTAGGCCGCGACGGGTTCGGCTTGCAGCGTCTTCGCCCGCTCGACCGCCTGCTCGATCGCACCGATCATGTAGAAGGCCTGCTCGGGCAAGTCGTCGTGCTTGCCGTCGAGGATCTCGGTGAAGCCGCGGATCGTGTCCTCGAGCTTCACGTACTCGCCCGGCGTGCCAGTGAACTGCTCCGCCACGTAGTTCGGCTGCGACAGGTAGCGCTCGATCTTGCGCGCACGCTGTACGACGAGCTTGTCCTCGTCGGAGAGCTCGTCGATGCCGAGGATCGCGATGATGTCCTGGAGATCGCGGTAGCGCTGTAGCACCTCCTGCACGCGCGTCGCACAGCGATAGTGCTCGTCGGACACGAGGCCCGGCTGCAACGCGCGCGACGTCGAGTCAAGCGGGTCGACCGCCGGATAGATGCCTTTCTCTGAGATGGCGCGCGAGAGCACCGTCGTCGAGTCGAGATGCGCGAACGTGTTCGCAGGCGCGGGGTCGGTGAGGTCGTCGGCGGGAACGTAGATCGCCTGCACCGAGGTGACCGCGCCCTTCGTCGTTGAGGTGATCCGCTCCTGCAGCTGGCCCATCTCGGTGGCGAGCG
>PLZU01000003.1 GCA_003152275.1 Actinomycetota bacterium | reverse complement strand
GCGCGCCGCAGTTCACGGGCGGCGGGGTCGCGTTCCCGCCGACGCCGCGCGACTTCACCGTGAAGGTGAACAAGAAGGCCTTGAAGGCTGCGCTCCGCTCCGCACTCTCCGACCATGCGCAGGCAGGCACGATCGCGCTGCTCGACCCGAAATCGTTCGACGGTCCGTCAACGAAGGCCGCGTTCGATCTGCTCGCGAAATGGGGCGCCTCGACGCCGACGGTTGTGGTCGTCACCGAAGAGGAAGAGAGCGTCGCGAAGTCGTTCCGCAACCTCGAGCGCGTGCTTGTCACCGTGCCGTCGGAGCTCGAGGTCGCGCACGTCGTGTGGGCGCGCTCGCTGCTTGTCAGCCAGTCGGCGCTCGACGCGGTGCAGGGGAGAGCCTCATGAGCTTGCATCCGAGTCAGGTGCTGATCCGTCCGGTGATCTCCGAGAAGAGCTATCAGCAGATCGCACAGAACCAGTACACATTCCGCGTGCACCAGGACGCGCACAAGACGCAGATCCGCCAGGCCGTCGAAGAGCTCTTCGAGGTCAAGGTGGAGCGCGTGAACATCGTCAAGGTGCAGGCCAAGCCGAAGCGCCGCGGCCGGATTCTCGGCAGCAAGAACGGCTGGAAGAAGGCCGTCGTTCAGCTGCGCAAGGGCGACACGATCGAGATCTTCCAAGGAGCGCAGCTTTAGTGGTTACCTGCATGAGAGGTAACCACTAATGCCGATCCGTCGCTACAAGCCGACGTCGCCGGGCCGCCGCTTCATGTCGGTCTCGACGTTCGAAGAGATCACGAAGACGAGGCCGGAGAAGAGCCTGCTCGAGCCGGTGACGAAGAAGGGCGGCCGCAACAACAACGGCCGCATCACGACGCGCCACCAGGGCGGCGGACACAAGCGCCGCTTCCGCATCATCGATTTCAAGCGCACGAAGGACGGTGTGCCGGCCAAGGTCGCCGCAATCGAGTACGACCCGAATCGCTCGGCGCGCATTGCGCTGCTGCATTACGCAGACGGCGCGAAGGCATACATCCTCGCGCCCGCACAGCTGCGTGTCGGCGCGACGGTCGAGTCCGGCCCCGCGGCAGACATCAAGGTCGGCAACGCACTTCCGCTCGAGAACATCCCGACGGGAACGCTCGTGCACAACGTCGAGCTCAAGCCCGGGCAGGGCGCAAAGATGGCGCGCTCAGCCGGTTCGGGCATCCAGCTCGTCGCGAAGGACGGCCCGCACGCAGTGTTGCGGCTTCCGTCCGGGGAGATGCGCCGCGTGCTGCTCACCTGCCGCGCGACGGTCGGCCAGGTAGGTAACGTCGACCATCAGAACATCACGGGCGGCAAGGCGGGTCGCAGTCGCTGGCAGGGCAAGCGCCCGACCGTGCGTGGCTCGGCGATGAACCCCGTCGATCATCCGCACGGCGGCGGCGAGGGCAAGNNCGCCGTGGGGCGTGCCGACGCTCGGTAAGCGCACGCGCTCGAAGCACAAGGAATCGAACAAACTGATCGTCCGCAGCCGTAGGCGCGGCAAGGAGGGACGTAGGTAATGAGCCGTAGCTCGAAGAAGGGGCCGTTCGTGCAGGAGCGCCTGCTGGAGCGGATCACCGCAATGAACGAGTCGGGTCAGAAGACCATGATCCGCACGTGGTCGCGCAGCTCAACCGTCTTCCCGGAGATGGTCGGCCACACNNCAAGCTCGGCGAGTTCGCGCCCACGCGAACGTTCCGCGGCCATTCAGGCGACCGGGCGGCAAAGGTCAAGCGGTAATGGCAGCAGTCGAGACACCCGAGCAGACGGTCCGCGCACAGGCGAAGTACGTGCATTCGAGCGCTCGCAAGGCGCGGCTCATCACCGACCTCATTCGTGGGCGCTCGGTTCCTGAGGCGCGCACGATTCTCGCGTTCGCGACGCGCGCAGTTGCGGAGGATGTCGAGAAGGTGCTGCGTTCCGCGGTTGCAAACGCGGAGTCGCGCCCCGACCTGCACTGGAACGGCGACGACCTGTACATCATCACGGCCTACGTTGACGAAGGACCGACGCTGAAGCGGCACCGCGCCCGCGCGCGCGGCCGCGTCGGCCCGATCTTGAAGCGCTCGTGCCACATCACGGTGGAGCTCGCACAGAGTCCTGCAGCGCTCGCGGCGGCGCAGGCTGTCCCAGCCGCGGCGCCGAAGCGCCAGCGCGCACCGAAGAAGACTGAAGAGCCGACCACCACCGAGACCGAGACGGCGGAAGCAGAAGCGCCCGCTGAGGAGACGAGCTAATGGGTCAAAAAATCCATCCTGGCGGGTTGCGCGTCGGCGTTATCCACGACTGGAAGTCGAACTGGTACACCGGGAAGAAAGAGTTCCCGCAGTACATCCTCGAAGACGTTCGCATCCGTGAGCACATCTACAAGAAGCTCGCACACGCGGGACTCTCAGACATCCTGATCCGCAAGGACAAGCAGCGGATCACCGTGGACATCTACACCGCGCGCCCCGGAATCGTGATCGGCAAGTCGGGCGTCGAGGTCGACGCGCTCCGCAAAGAGCTGCATGCGATGACGCAGAAGAACGTCCACATCAACATCAACGAGATCAAGCGGCCGGAGCTCGACGCGAAGCTCGT
>PLZU01000059.1 GCA_003152275.1 Actinomycetota bacterium | reverse complement strand
TGTTGTCGTTCTGCGGGATGATCGTTCCGAAGTACTGACGGAACAGATCCTCGTGCTCGCGCAGCGCTGTGTCGGTGTCGAGGAAGATCACACCCTGCTTTTCCAGGTGCTCCTGCAACTTGTGGTAGACGACCTCCGACTCGTACTGCGCACCGACGCCGGCGAGGTACTTCTTCTCCGCCTCAGGGATCCCGAGCTTGTCCCAGGTGTCGAGGATGTCGGCGGGCAGGTCCTCCCACTTGTCGACCTGCTTCTCGGTCGGCTTGATGTAGTAGAAGATGTTGTCGAAGTCGATCTCGGCGACGTTGCCGCCCCAGGTCGGCAGCGGGCGCGCGAGGAAGTAGTCGAGCGACTTGTGCCGGAACTTGCGCATCCAGTCCGGCTCGTTCTTATGCGACGAGATCGCCTCGACGAGCTCGTGCGAGAGGCCGCGGCCCGACTTGAAGAAGTAGTTCGCGGCGTCGTCGCTGTTCGAGAAGCCGTACTTGTAGTCGTCACGGATCCCCTTGGCGATCTCGGTCTCGGACTGGGCCATTACGTTTCGCTCCCCACTGTCGCTGGGATCGGTGTTTGTTCGATGAAGGGGTCGTACCCGTCGGCCTCCAGCTGCTTTGCGAGCTCGGGCCCGCCTGACTCAACGATACGTCCGTCCACGAACACGTGCACGTAGTCGGGGGTGATGTAGTCGAGGATCCGCTGATAGTGCGTGATCACGAGCGCGCCCATGTTCGGGCCGACAAGCTCTTTGACCCCGCCTGCGACGACGCGTAGCGCGTCGATGTCGAGACCGGAGTCGGTCTCGTCGAGCACCGCCATCCGCGGCTTCAGCATCGCCATCTGCAGGATCTCGACGCGCTTCTTCTCGCCGCCGGAGAATCCGTCATTGATGTAGCGCGAGGCGAGCTCGCGGCTGACCTTGAGGCGATCCATCTGCGCGAGCAGCTCGGTGCGGAACGCCGGGATCGGCATCGGGTCCTCGACGCCGCCGTTCCTGGCCTTGCGCACGGCGTTGATCGCGCTGCGCAGGAAGCTCGTCACTGTCACGCCCGGGATCGCATGCGGGTACTGGAACGCGAGGAACAGGCCGCGCTGCGCGCGCTCGTCCGCCGCCATCTCCGTCACGTCCTCACCGTCGAGGAGGATCTTCCCCTCGGTGACCTCGTACGCCGGGTGGCCCATGATCGCGTAGGAGAGGGTGCTCTTCCCGGAGCCGTTCGGCCCCATGACGGCGTGCACCTCGTTCAGGCCGACCTCGAGGTCGACCCCCTTGACGATCGGTGTGCCGTCCTCCAGAGCGACGTGCACGTTCTCGAGCTTCAACAGTCCCACGAAGTCAATCCTTACTTTAGGAAATTGCGGGCTTTAGCCCAGCGCAAACAACTATCGAAGTCTAGCGGAGGATCCTCGTTCGAGAATTGAGCGGGCCCGCAGTTCAACGGATCCTGCGGCGACGTCGATACTTAACGAATCCCCCCTGGCAGTTCGAAGGAAACGCGCTAGGCTGACTCTCATGCCAGGTTGGATCTCTCCGTGGGAGCTGTTGCTCCTTGCGCTCGTTGTCCTTCTCGTCTTCGGGCCGAAGCGACTGCCGGAGATGGGCCGGTCGCTGGGCAAGGGCATGCGCGAGTTCAAGACTGCGATCACCAGTAACGACGACGACGACAAGCCCGAGTTGCCTGCGCCGAAGTCGCCGGAGACCGTTGCTGCGACCGCCGCTCCTCGCGAGCACGACGCCGTCTAAGGGCCTATGAAGCGGCTACCCCGGCGCCTCTCGCACGGCGAGGAGGCGACGCTGGTCGAGCATCTCGGTGAGTTGCGAGGGCGCATCGTCGTCTGCCTGATCGCGATCACCGTCGGGTTCATCGCCGCGTACGTCGTCCACGCGCACCTCGTCCACTGGCTCGAGAACGCGCTCCCGCCCAAGCATCGCAAGCTGACGACGCTCAGCCCCGCCGAGCCGTTTCTCACGTCGATGTGGATCAGCCTCTACGCGGGCTTCCTGCTCGCGCTGCCCGTCGTGCTCTACCAGGCCTGGTCGTTCTTCGCGCCCGCATTCGACGCTGCGACGCAGCGCATCGTCGCCGGGCTCACGGCGTTTGCAACGGTCCTCGCCGCGGGCGGTCTCGTCTTCGGCTACTTCGTCGCGCTGCCCGCTGCGGTCGGCTTCCTCACGAACTACGACTCCAACATCTACCAAGTGCAGATCCAGGCCAAGCCCTACCTCTCGTTCGCCGCCGTCGTCCTGTTCGCCGTCACGATCGTCTTCGAGATCCCGATCGTGATCCTCGGCCTCGTCCGGATCCGGATCCTCACCTCCGCGAAGCTGCGCCGCAACCGCCGCATCGGCTACGTCACGATGGCCGCGGTGGCGGTCGCGCTCCCCGGCGTCGACCCGGTCACGACCACGATGGAGATGATCCCGCTGATGCTGCTCTTCGAGGGGTCCATCTGGCTCTCGGTCCTCATGGAGCGCCGCCAGTCGGCGCCCCCCAAGGCGCTACTCTGATCGGCCGATGGCTCGCGCGGCAGTCAAGGCAAAGCAGCAGGCTCAGAAGAAGGCGGCGCAGCCTGCGAAGGCGGGTCGTTCGGGTCGGCGCCGCCACGCAGCCGGGGGCAATCCGAACCAGCAGCTCTTCTTCATGCGGCTGCGACGGAAAGCGAAGTTCGCCTACGTCATCCTCGCCGTGCTCTTCGGTGTCACGTTCGCGTTCCTCGGTGTCGGCTCGGGAACGAACGGCGGGCTCGACCAGCTCTTCTCGGGCCTGAACTTCTTCTCGAGCGGCGGCACGTCCGTCTCGAAGGCGCAGAAGGAGATCAAGGATCATCCGAACTCGGGGAAGGGTTACCGCGATCTCGCGACGGCGTACGAAGGCAAGGGCGACACGGTGAATGCCATCTCGGCGCTGCAGCAGTACACGGTGCAGAAGCCGAAGGACGCGGCCGCCTGGAGCGAGCTCGGCGGACTGCAGCTCACCGAGGCGCAGAACTACCTTGCGGCCTATCAGGCTGCCAACGGTGCGGCCCAACTCGCCGCTCCGAGCACGGCGTTCCTACCGACGGGCAAGCTCGGCCAGGGGATCGGTACGAACCAGATCGAGCAGGCGGCGTCGGCGCAGGCCAACGCGTCGGTGCAGGATCTCCAGCAGCGCACGCAGCTCGCGTACACGGGCGCCGTCAGCTCATACCAAAAGACTGCGACGCTCCAGCCCAACAACTCGAACGCCTGGTTCCAGCTCGCGCAGACCGCCCAGACGGCGGGAGACGTGACGACCGCTGTCAAGGGTTACAAGCGCTACCTGAAGCTGAACCCGAACTCGACGAGCGCAACCCAGATCCGGCAGCTGATCAAGCAGCTCTCGCCGGCGCCGGCTGGTTAGACTCCCCGCGATACCGAGCCGGGGGGACGTATGAACTTCGATATCAAGACGGAGCAGTTGAGCGGCGACTCGTATGTCATCTCGCTGGCAGGCGAGGTCGACCTCTACACGGCACCAGAGTTCAAGCAGCAGCTCCTCGAGGTGATCGGTCAGGGTGGCAAGGAGGTCGTCGTGGATTTCACGAACACGACGTTCATCGACTCGACGACGCTCGGTGTCCTCGTCGGCGGGGTGAAGCGGCTCCGCTTGAATGACGGGCAGCTCGCGCTTGTTTGCAGCGACCGGAACATCACGAAGATCTTCGAGATCACGGGCCTCGACCGGGTCTTCACGATCTATCCGACCCGTGACGAGGCGATCTCCAAGCTCGGAACGACAGGCAACGCGCCCCCGGCGTAGTGCGGCGCGCTCTCCCGCTCCTTGGCGCATTGCTTCTCCTCGCGGGCTGCGGCACGGGCGGAAAGGCGCCGGCGCACGCCGATCAGGCGAACGGGCAGAAGCTCTTCACGTCAAGCGGCTGCGGCGGCTGCCATGTGCTCGCCGCAGCCGGGTCGCAGGGCACAACGGGCCCGAACCTCGATTATGCGTTCGCAGGGTCGAAGGAGCAGGGGTTCAAGCTGAGCACCATCGAGAATGTCGTGCTCGACCAGATCCGCGAGGCGAACCCGCCGATGCCGAAGAACCTCGTCAAGGGTCAGAACGCGGTGGACGTTGCCGCGTACGTCGCTGCCGTCGCCGGCACGGGAAGTGCGAACGCGAAGCCGCCGTCGGCACTCGGCAACGACGGCAAGACAATCTTCCAGTCGGAGTGCGCGAGCTGCCACACGCTCGCCGCCGCGAAGGCGACCGGCACGATCGGGCCCAATCTTGATCAGCTGAAGCCTGCCGAGGCCATCGTCAAGCACCAGGTCGAGAACGGCGGCAGCGTCATGTCGGCGTTCAAGGGCAAGCTCACCGCTGCGCAGATCGCCGCCGTCGCAAAGTTCGTTTCCTCTTCCGCCGGCAAGTAGGCCCCTTGCGGGTGCGGCGGGCACGCCCAGACGATGCCGCTGCGATCGCGGAGGTGCACGTGCGCACATGGCAGGACGCCTACGAGCATGTGTTCGGCGCCGAGCGCCTCGCGGCCGTCACGGTCGAGCAGCGTTTGCCGATGTGGCGGCAGATCCTCCAGGACCCCGAGCAGACGGCGCTCGTCGCCGAAGACGATGCCGGCCGCATCGTCGGGTGGTGCACGGTTGCGCCGAGTCGTGACGAGGACGCCGAAGGTGAGCTCTGGGGGATCTACGTGCTGGTGGACGCGTGGGGCAGCGGAGCGGGCACGGCGCTGATGGCCGCCGGGGTGGCCGCGTTGCGCGAGTCGGGTTACCGCGAGGTGATCCTCTGGGTGCTTGAGGACAACCCGCGCGCGCGTCGCTTCTACGAGCGCGAAGGTTGGGCGCTCGACGGCGGCCGCAAAGAGGACGAGTTCTTGGGAGTGCAAGTGACCGAGGTTCGGTACCGAAAAGCGGTGTCAGACACCGATGGTGTCTGACACCGCTTTTGACTTACGCCCGGCTGACAGGCAACGTCACGCGGTCACGAATTGTCGCGACCAGCGCCTCGTCACCGACGACGACGATCTCGTCCGCACCGAACGTTCGGAGCGCGTCCTCGACCGCGAGCGCCGGATCATCTGCGCCGATCTCGGCGCGCGCATTCGGCAGCTGCGCTGCGAGCCGGTTCGCCGTTTCTTCGGCCGCCGCCCGTCGGTCGTCCACAGCGCCTGTCAGCGCCTCGACAGTCGAGGCGAGCGCGGGGACGACGACGACGATGTCGGTCGCTGAGACGGGGGCGCGCACCGACGCGGTTCCCGGCAGGGCGAGCACGAGCACACGATGGGTACCGCTCGGCGTCGCCGACTCGAGCTTCGGCAATGAATCCGACGCGCCCGGGATCGGTTCCTGTCTCAGCGACCAGACGATTCCTGCGACGGCGACGACTGCGGCCGCGACGCCGAGCCAGGTGTTCAGGTAGGCAGCGCCGACGATCACGAGCGCGGCGATGATCACGGCGATCAGGAACCGGAACGCCTCCGCCTCGCTGCGCAGCGGGTTGCGCACTACAGGATGTAAACGGTCATGTAGACGACGATCCACATGACGTCGACGAAGTGCCAGTAGATCCCGCCGATCTCGACGCCGTGGTGATGCTCGGGCGAGAAGTGCCCTCGGAAGGCCCGGATCGTCATGAAGAGCAGGATCGTCAGGCCGATGAAGACGTGGACGCCGTGCAGGCCGGTCAGACAGAAGAAGATCGTCGCGAAGGCGCCGTCACTCGTGTTGAAGCCGACGCGCGAGTACTCGATTGCCTGCGTGATCAGGAACGTCAATCCCATGAGAAAGGTCAGAAGCAGACCGGCGCGCAGGCCGAAGACGTTGCCTCGCTTGACGGACTGCAATGCCCAGTGCATCGTGAACGACGACGTCACGAGGATGCAGGTGTTGATGAATGCGACGTAAATCGGAAGATGGAACGGAGGCGTCGGCCACGGCGTCCCATTCACAACGCGCACGAAAAAGTAGGCGGTAAAGAACGCGCCGAAGAGCATGATCTCCGACGCGATGAAGAGGAACATTCCGAGCACGCTCGGCGAGACGCGCGACGAGTAGTGCGGCTCTGGCGGGTGCTCCTCCTGGTGATGCTCGAGCGGCTCGGCGTGCGAGTAACTCGCCATTACGCTGTCACCTCGACCGGCACGTCGACCTCGATGTGCTCGAGCGGCAGCTTCGCATCGTCGCGCAGCCGTTGGAGCAAATCGCGGCGCAGCCAGCCGGAGCGCGCGCCCGGGAACGTTGAGACGATGATCTCGTCCACCCGCTCGTCCTCGATCGTCTGCATCACGGCTGCGTACGGATCGGGATGCGAAATCTGGCCGTGCACGTCGAGCCCATCGCTGCGAAGCAGCGTGACGGCGCGCAACAGGCGCTTCTCCGCCTCGTCGTAGCTACCTACGCCGTCGCCTTGTGGCGAGATGATGAGAAAGCTCGCAGGCGCCTTCTTCGCGCGGGTGCGAATCGCCTCGAGCAAAGGCTCTCCGAGCACCGTGTGGTTCGCGACGACGAGAACATTCGCCTCGCCACGCTCCGCGGCGAGGTCGACGACTACGTGTTCGAACGGGAGCTCGCCGGCGACGCGGCGCATCTGATCGACGGCGTTGCGGCGGAGCCATCCCGACTTCTGCTGCGGGTGCGTTGAGACGATGATCTCGTCGGGCTCGAGCTGGTCGATCGCGTCGCGAAGCGCGGACACCGGATCCGTCTCGACGACGACACCGGTCGCGGGGACGCGGTCCGAGCGCAGCAGTGCGAGCGTCTTGTCGAGGCGCCGCCTCGCGGCTGCACGCCGCGTGTCGTAGTAGACGACATATCCCTGGCGCGGTTGGCTCACCGGCGCGAGCACGGTCACGTGCGCGCGCCCGTCCTTCGCCTTCTTCTCGATCAGCTCGACAAGCGCTTGCGAGACGACCGTCTCGTTCGCGACCACGAGGATGTGCCGTGCGTCCGTCACGTCACGCTCACTTCCTCGGTCTCCTTCGCGCGCGAGGGCGCGAGGATTGCGTGCTGCGCGCCCGGGACGCCGTACTCGTACGGCGAGCCCACGACCTGCGGGATCTCGGTGAAGTTGAAGATCGGCGGCGGTGAGCTCACCTGCCACTCGAGCGTGCGCGCGCGCCACGGGTTCGACGGAGCGATCGGGCCGCTCCGCCAGCTCGTGATGAAGTTATAGAGGAAGATCAGCGACGAAGCGCCGAGCCCGAATGAGGCGAGCGAGATGAACATGTTCCAGCCCGCGAACTTCGGTAGGTAGTCGGCGACGCGCCGCGGCATCCCCTCAACGCCGATCAAATGCATCGGGAAGAAGGTGAGGTTGAAGCCGACGAACGTCAGCCAGAAATGCAGCTTGCCGAGCCCCTCGTTGTACATGCGCCCCGTTATCTTCGGGAACCAGTAGTACATCCCGGCGAAGATGGTGAACACCGAGCCGCCGAACAGCACGTAGTGG
>PLZU01000091.1:1665-174216 GCA_003152275.1 Actinomycetota bacterium | reverse complement strand
CGATTAACCGATCAACCATCTAGGACGCGCGCTCGAGCGCGCCTTCGTAGAGCAGTTCGGTGCGCTCGGTGCAGAAGCTCTGGAGGAACCGCGAGAGCGCGCGACGCCGCCCGGCCGCGCCCATCTCCCGTGCGAGGTCGAGGTCGCCGGCGAGCTTGAGGATCGCATCTCGCAGCGGCTCTGCCTCTCCGGCCGGCACGAGCAGGCCCGTCTCCCCGTCGCGCACAAGCTCGCCGAGGCCGCCGACGTCGGCGGCGATCACTGGCCGCGAGCGTTCCATCGCCTCGAGCGCGGCCATGCCGAACCCCTCGCCGATCGACGGAACGACGACGACCGCGGCCCGCTCGATCGCAGCCTGGATCGGCGACACCTGTCCGAGGAAGCGCACGGCGTCGGTGATGCCGAGCTCGCGCACCAGCGCCTTCAGCGCCGGCTCGAGCGGGCCGCGGCCGGCGATCTCGAGCTCGAGATCCGGCAGCTGCCGCCGCGCCTCGGCGAACGCGCGCAGCAAGACGATGTGGCCTTTGATCGGAATCAAGCGTCCGACGCAAAGCAAGCGTGGTACGTCGCCGGCGTATGGAACGGGCTCGCCGTTCGGATCGATGCCATAGTGGACGATCTCGAACGACTCGTCGTCAAAACCTTCGACGTCCTCGAGGTAGCGCGCGAGGCCGCGGGAAATCGCGATGTGTACGTGCGCGAGACTTGCGAATGCGCGGTCCAAAAGGCCGAAGTACGGTGCCTCGCGAAACTCGTTGAAGCCGTGCTTCGTCGAGAAGCGAAGGGGGACGCGGGCCACGGTGCCCGCGAGCAACCCGTACGCGTCGGCGTGGACGAGGTGCGTGTGCAAGATCGCAGGTCGCATGCGCATCAGGTAGGTGGTGAGCCTGACGAACGCAATCGGGTCAAAATCCGCGCGCAGCGGAATCGCGTCGAGCGGCACGCCGCGCGCTCGGAGCGCACGGGCGAAGTCCCATGCTCCTGGCTCGTTCTCGTGCAGCATCACCATCCGCACGTCCCAGCCCCGCTCTCGCAGCCGGGGCAGAAGCGACAGCAGGTGCGCCTCCGAGCCGGAGATGCCCGCGACCTTCTGCAGATGGAGAATCGTGTCCCCTCTCATACCCGCTCAACCGTAGCGAGCAGGCCGTCGGCCCAGTGATCGACGGAGTGGTTCCGGGCGACGAGCTCCCGCAGTTCGGGGCGGCGCCGGCGGTCGAGCGTCCGCAGCCGCTCTGCGAGGCTCTCGGGATCGTCACGCTCGAAGCGCAGCTCCGGCGGCAGCAAGTCGTCGAAGAGCGGGTTCGATGCGAGCACGGGCAGGCATGACGCGGCAGCCTCGTAGACCACCTTGTCGGGCGCGCCCGCACGCATGTTGTTGATCAAGAGGTGGCTGCGCGCGAAAAGCGCGGGAACCTCTGTGCGCGCGACAGGCCCGCCTAGCTCGGCGGCGCCGGCGAGCGGCTCGAGCCCGCGTTTGTAGTTCTCGAAGCTCTCGTCGGATCCGTGCGCCTCCACGTGGACGCCCGCGAGCTCGGCGCCGCGCAGGATCGTCTCGAGCCCCTTCGCCGGCGAGTAACGCCCCAGCACGAGCGCGCGAAGCTGCACGCCGCCGGGAACCTCCGTGCACGTGAACTCATCGACGTCGATCCCGTGCCCGATCCCACGGACCTTCCGGGACGCGAGCGGAAAGGAACGCTTGTCGACCGATGCGATCGCGGTGCACACCTTTTCGGCGACGCGCACGACGGCGTGGCCCTTCCAGTGCGTGTACCAGAGGACGAGCGGGATCCTGAGGGGTCGCACGAGCGGCGCCGCGAGCACAGCGTAGAGCGGAACCATATGGGCGACAACGCCGATCGGGCGCGGGCGGAGCTCGTGCGCAAGCGCGGCCGTGAACCGCGCACCTCGCTCCACCTGCGTGCGAGCGCCGAACTCTCGAACACGGACGTTCGCCGGCACGGCTCCGGGAACCGCCGAGTCGCAGAGCACGACGAGCTCGTCGACCCGCGCCGCGAGAGCGCGCACCATCGGCACGGTCGCCGCGAGGACGGGATCGTTCGGATCGAGCTTCTGCGTCGCGAAGATCAGTCTGCGCATCAGAAAAAGTCCAGATCGCCGAGCGTGAAATGCCAGGCGTCGCGCCGCTTCGGGAGTTCGGGCGCGTCGTCGGTCAGGCGCTTGCCGATGAACCGGATGGTGCGCGGCGTGGGCGCGAAGCCCGCCGCGAGATAGGTGCGCTCCTCGCCGGGATTGACCATCGCAACTGCGAGGTCGGCGTCGACCGCCTGCACGCAGCGGCGCAAGAGCTTCGGACCTCCGACGGCCTCGCACACCACGGCCGACGAATACCCGTGCCAGACCGCGTGGGTCACGACCGCCCAGCCGCCGCCGTCTTCCACGCGCAGATACGAGCGCGGCGAGTCGGCGTAGCGCCAGTTGAGATAGCCGGCATCGCGCACGACGTGGTGCGCGTCGTAGGCGACGCGGTCCGTGAACACCCCGACTCCGGTCTGTCGAAGCGACCCCTGCACGCGCTTGCGCAGCCGTTTGGGACGAACCCAGATGCGAAGCGACGTGACGTCCTCCCAGCCCAGCTTTCCAACGAGGATCGGCCCGGCCATCGGGTTGGTGAAGCCGAGCGCCCAAAACGCGCCGGCGCGTGCAGCCTCCTGCTCATTGTGCAACTCGAGCGTCGAGAACACTCCGCGCCCCCGCGAGGCCGGCGTGGTCACCGCATGCACCGCGAACGCTGCGAGGCCCTGGCTCATACGCGCGCACGACATCGCGAGTGCGCCCAGCGCCGTCCCGTCGTCATCACGCGCCTCGGTGAGGATCCGCGGGCCGGCGGGGTTGCGATCGAACCACCAGTCGAACTCGGCGGACGACATCGCCTCGCCGTACGTCTCGTGCATCAGGGCGAGAAACCCGTCGCGCCCGGCGGGCTCGACGATCACTTCGATGAAGTGCCGAGCGCGGCGTTGAAGACGCGCCGCGCGCGCGTGCCTGTGACCGTGTCCTTGACGGCGATCAGGTCGCACGCACCGGCGAGGACGAGCTCGAACGTGCGCGGCGAGTAAGGCTCGATGTTGTAGCGCCTCAGCTCGAGCGGATCGCTTGCAGGTGAGTTGGCGCCGGAAACCGCAGTGAACGCCACGTCGTAGCCGGCCTGGCGCACGAGGCTCAGGTGCACCTGCTTGTAGTGCGCCTCGGAACCCTTCACGTATGAGAATGCGCGCACGGGGCGCCCCAAGCGCTCCTCGAGCCGAAGCTTCGAGATCGCGATCTCGCGCGCGGCCTCGTCGAGCTCGAGGTCGGCGAGCGGCCGATGGCTGATCCCGTGCGACTCGATGCGCACGCCGAGCCGCTCGAGCTCACCGAGCTCCTCCCAGTCGACAGTTGGATTGAGCACGCCGCTTGCAGCGAGGTGCTCCTCGTGCGGCAGCGGCTGCCGGTCGCCGACGTAAGCGATGGGCACGAACTGCACCGCCGGATAGCCGTGCTTGTGCAGCACGGGCGCGGCATTCTCGAGGTTGTCGCGGTAGCCGTCGTCGAAGGTGATGAGCACTGCACCCTCGGGCAGTGGCACACCGTCGCCGTAGTGGGCGAGCACGGCGTCGAGATCGACGACGACGTAGCCGAGCTCCCGGAGCTGCGCCATCTGCTCGTCGAAGTGCGAGACGGGCATCGACATCCGGTTGCCGGGAAGGTCGTTGACCTTGTGGTACATGAGGACGCGCAGGCTGCGCCCATCGCCGTTGACCGCGCCGATCCCGTTCGCGGTCTCGCCGATCGCCCGGTAGACCGAGTTCTTGAGGAGCTGCTTGATCTGCTCGCGCACGGGAGCAGGTTAGCCAGTGGATGGTTGAGTGTACGGTCGCGTGCTAGCGGGGGCGTCCATGACCAAGCAGGGCGTCACGGTCGGCCACGGTTCGTAGTGGCGCTACGGGCCGTGGACGAGCGCGGCGATTCTGCGCAGCGTCAGGGGCGTCATCCGCGGCGCGCGATTGTCCGCTCAGCCATCCAAGAGGCCGTCCACGAGCGCCCGCACCTTCGCCGCGTACTCGCCCGGGGTTACGCCCCACTCCTCGCCGGTGCGCCGGGCCGCAGCGCCGAAGGCTTGCGCAAGCTCGCGGTCGGAGAGCAGCCGGACGAGCGCCTCGGCGAGCCCTTCGATGTCGTCGGGGTCGACGAGCAGGCCATTCACCTCATCGTGGACGACGTCCGGAATCCCCGCCCGATCGCCGCCGACGATCGCGCGGCCGCGACAGGCGGCCTCGAGGGCGACGCGGGGCAGGCCTTCGGAGCGCGACGGAAGGCACACGAGCCACGCGTCGTCCATCGCCCCCGCAACTTCCTCCGCGGTGAGACGCTCGGACCACTCGGTCTGCTCAGGCAACTGGGCAACCAACGCGCGCGCGCGATCGCGCATCGTGCCGTCGCCGACGATGTGCAAGGTCGCATCGGGAACGCGCGGCGCGGCGCGGTGCCAGGCTTCGACGAGCGTGTCGAACGCCTTGTACCGCTCGAGCACGCCGACGAAGATCGCGCGAGGGCGCTCGGGGAGCGGAGCAGGCGAGCGCACGAGAAACGCGTCGGCGTCGACATAGGACGGGAACGTCGCAGCCGGTTCGACGCCGAGCGCTCGCACAAGGCCGGTCGTCTGAGTGGACACGGTTCGCACTGCGTCCGCGCGGCGTACCGCAAGTGGCGCAAGTGCGTCGTTCACGGGATTGAGCAGCCTCCGAAGCGACGAGCCGTACAGGCGCGTGGTCTCGTGCCAATCGCCTTGTACGTCGAGGATGACCTTCGTGTGGCCGCCGGCCAGGCGTCGCGCAACGAGAAACGCCACGAGCTCATGCACGCCCTGAACCAGAGCGGCTTGCGGCTTGAATCGCCGCAGCTCGCGCCCAATCCGCCACGGCAACAGAACGTAGAAGAGCGCCCCGTCGAACACGCGAGGGCTCGCGGGCGGAATCAGGTGGAAGCGCTCGTCCTGCGTTGGGCGGCCATCGGGAGCGGCCGCAAGCACGCGATGATCGATGACCCGCGCAACCGCAGCCCATTTCCGCTCTTGCGCACCGTCGAGCGGCAGACGGAATCGTTCTCTCGAGACGAACAACACCCGCGGATTCACGCCCCGGCCTCCTCGAGCACGCGCTCGGCCCAGTGAGCTGCCGAGTGCTCGGCCTGAACCCGCTCGCGCAGCTGAGCCCCGGCGCCGCCCTCATAGTCGCGGATCCGCTCAGCGAGCGAGCCGGGATAGTCGCCGTGGAAGCGCATTTGTTCCGGCAAGAGCCCGTCGAACACCGGCGACGCAGCGAACACGGGCAGGCAGGCGGCGGCGGCCTCGTAGACGACCTTGTCCGCTGCGTTGCCCTGCGTTGCGTTCACGACTGCGTCCGCCAGCCCGAACAGGTGCGGCACCTGCGCGTACGGGACCTCCCCGCCGAACGACACGCGGCCGTCAACGTTCAGCTCGCGCGCGAGCGACTGGAGCCGCGGCAGCTCCGCACGATCTCCGTCGGTGAGCGTCGGTCCGTGCAACACGAGCGTCGCCTCGGGCAGCTCGGTCAGCGCACGGAGCGCGGTCTCCCACCCCTTCACGGGCGCGTAACGGCCGAGGCCCAGTAGGCGCCGGAGCGGTGGGCGCCGTTCCGGTACGCACGGGAGTGCGGCGACATCGATGCCGTGACCGATGGCGCGCACCTTCGACGAGCGCAGCGGCACGCTGCGCTCGTCGACGGTCAAAATGCGGTCGACGACTCGCTCGGCCGCCTGGAGTGACGGGCCTGCGGCTTGCTGGGTGAACCAGAGCAGCAACGGCACGCGCAGCGGCCGCGCAAGTGGAGCCGCGAGCAGCGCATAGATGGGCGACATGTGCGCAAGCACCGCCACCGGCTTCCGAAGCAGCTCAGGCGCGAGCGCACCGACGTACCGCGCGCCGCGTCCCGCCTGCGACGACGCTGCGAAGCTGTGCGCAACGCAATTGTCGGGCAGCGCTTCAGGTACGACAGAGTCGGCGATGACGACCACCTCGTCGACGCGCGCGGCGAGTGCGCGAATCTTTGCGAGCGTCGCACCGAGCACCGGGTGGTCGGGATCTGCGGCTTGCGTCGCAAAGACGATCCTCACGCGATGAGCTCCCGCATGCGCTGCGCGTACTGCTCCGGCGTCTGCAACCACGGCGCGGCTGCCGATCGCGCGCCTTCCGCGAGCCGCTCGGCAAGCACACGATCCGACAGCACGCGCACGAGCGCGTCGGCCAGAGCGTCGGGATCGCCGGGCTCGACGAGGAGGCCGGAGACTCCGTCCACGACGAGGTTCGGAATCGAGCCCGCGCGCGTGCCGACGACGCCGCGCCCGCGGCAAAACGCCTCGACGAGCACCCTGCCCATTCCCTCCGAGCGAGAAGGCAGCACGAGGACCCATGCATCGTCCATCGCGGTGGCCACCTCCTCCGACGTCAGCTCCTCGTCCCAGCGGACGCCGTGTTCGCGTACGAGCGCCTTCGCGACGTCGGCGCGCGTCCCCTTGCCCACGAGCCGGAGCGACGCCGCGCCGACACGCGGCGCAGCGAGCCGCCACGCTGCGGCGAGGCCGTCGATGTTCTTGTACTGCTCCAGAACGCCGACGAAGAGTGCGACCGGGGCATCGGGCAGAGGCATCGGCGGCACCGTGAACGGCTCGAGGTGCATGTAGGCCGGGAAGTCCGCGGTCGGCTCGACGCCGAGCTCGCCGACGAGGCGTGCGGTGAACGGCGACACCGTGCGGACCGCATCGGCCCGGCGCAGCGCGGCCGCGGCGACCGCATCGCCTACGCCTGCAACGAGCCGGCGCGCACCGGAGCCGTAGAGCCGGGTCGACGTCCGCCAGTCCCCGTGCACCTCGACGATGATTCGCGCCGGCACGCGGGCGAGCCGCCGTGCCAGCAACGCCGCTGCTGCGTCATAGGCCGTCTGGCACACGACCGCATCAGGACGGAACGCTCGCAGCATCCGGGCAACGCGCACGGGCAACGCGAGCCAGAAGCTGAGACCGTCGAGAGCTCGCGGGCGAAACGGCGGCACGAGGGTGAACGTCGCGTCTCCCGCTGGCGAACCGGGCGCAGCAGCAGCGAGCACGTGGACGTCCAACTCCCGGCTCAGCGCGTCGAACTTCAGCGCGAGGCTCGGCGACAGCGGCAGCCGGTATCGGGTCCGGCCGATGAAGAGAACGCGGGGCTTGCTCACCGGGGCAGGGTACGCGCGACCCGCTGGAGCGTCTGTTCGAGCTGCGCGAAAATGCGCTCCGGCGCGTACTTCGCCACTGAAGGAGCCGCCCCGGCATGCAGGCGCCGCCGGAGCTCTTCATCGTCGAAATAGCGGCGGATCGCAGCGCCGAGCGCTGCGGAATCGCCGAGCGGAACGAGCAGGCCGTTCTCACCGTCCCGCACGACCTCACCCACGCCGCCCGTCGCGGTCGCGATGACCGGCGTACCAACTGCGAGCGCTTCGACCACCGTGTGCGGGAAGTTCTCCCACGTCGACGACAGAATCGATGCGTCGGCCCCCGCAAACAGCTCGACGACGCGCGCGCGCGGCAATGCCCCCAGGAAGCGCACACGCTCGGCCAGCCCGAGCTCAGCGACTTCCTGCTCGAGCGTCTCGCGCTCGTCGCCCTCGCCCGCGATCAGCAGCTCGACGCCCTCGACGCTCGCGACGGCCTCGAGCGCGACGCGCAGCGACTTCTGAGCCGTCAGCCGGCCGGCGAACGCCAGCGTGGGTCCCGTCAGCCCGAAGCCTCGCCGCAGCTCTTCGCGCGGCGCAAGCGTCGGTAGCAGCGGGGTTGGGTTCGGGAGCACCGAGACGCGGGCGGAATCCACGCCCCAAGAAAGCGCAAGCTCGCGCAGATACTCGCTCGGCGTGAATACATGTGCCGCATGCTTGAGCTCGGCGTCGCGCGCAACGCGGAGCACGCGCACTGCCGCGCTCGCAGCCCCGTATTGGAACTCGTCGACGTTGCCGCCGACGATGCCCCTCCTTCGAGCGCGTTCGAATGCGGGATCCGCGGTCAACTTGACGACGTACGGTCGCCGCGCGAACGCGGCTCCGAGCGAGCTGCGCCCGAACATCCCGGTCGTGTAGACGACGTCCGCGTGTGCGGCGCGGCGCGCAATCTCGAGGCCGGCGCGCACGTGGATCACTCCCTTCGGCAGCGCGCGGGGAATCCAGCGAACCGGATACGCCTCTTGCGCCGGAACGGCACTGGCCGTGACCACAACTTCGACCTGATGTCCGTGCTCGCGCAAGAACGCGATGACGTCCGGTGCGTGACTCGCCGGACCTCCCACGTCAGGGGGCCAGATGCCCGAGACGACGAGGACCCTCACGGAAGCGCGGGCCCGATGTCGATGACGGGCGTCGGCGGTCCTATGTCCTCGGGTTCGATGCGGAGGAAGACGAACGCCCATACGACAGCGAAGGCGCACATACCGACGAGCACCGCGCCCGCCGCGCCGGCCGCGCCCCACAACAAGCCGAACACGACGGTTAGCGGCAGCACGACGATCGTCTCGATGCCGTGCGTGAGGATTCGGAGACCCGGCCGTCCGATCGTGACCGGGAACGACTTCGTCCAGCCGACGACGAGCTGAACCGCCGCCGCGAGAATGAGCAGCCGTGCAGCGGACGCGGCGCCAACGTACTTGGGGCCGTTGACGAAGCGAATGATGTCGGGAATCCAGACGAGAAGCGGCGGCACGGCGACGAGCGCGACGGCGGTTGCCACGAGGCTGTACCGGCGCACGCCGCGCAGCACGACCGACTGGCGCCCCTTCTCCCAGTCGCGGGTCTGCTCGGTGAGGAGGATCATCCGTGCGGGTGCGGAAAGCGCCTGGAACCCGGACTGTGGCGCCTGCGCGACGCGGAACAACCCGACCTGTTTGGTGTTCGTCACTGCTCCGAGCAGAAGGGGCGCCAGTCCACCGCGCAGGGAGAGGATGCCCGTGGCTGCGCTCGACTGCAGGATGAACGAGAAGATCTCCCGCCGCTCCTCTTCGAGCGGCCGCGACGCCGCGCCCGGAAAGCGACGAAAAGCGAGCCAGCCGACGGCGCCGATTGAGGCGGTGGAGACGATCTGGGCTGCGAGCACACCCGCTATCGCCTCGGCGAGCCCGAAGTGGGCTCCCACCGCGATCCCGGTGAGGCGCAGTCCCATCGACCAGCTCAGAAAGAGCGAGCGGATGTCGTAGCGCCCGCGCAGGTAGAGCATCGTCCCGGCGAGTCCTTCCAGCGACTGCCCAAGCGGAATGCCCGCGGCGAGCAGCAATGGGAGCTCAAGCCTGTGCGGTGCGAGCTGCGAGAACACGACGAGACCGAGCGCACCGAAGAGCGACCCGGCCAGCTTGAACCAGAGCGCACTCGAGAAAAGCCGCCGGAAACGGCCCCAGTCTTCCCGCGTCGAGTAGCGAAAGCCGTACTTGACGAGCGCCTCCTCGACCGTGAGGTCGAAGAACGACTGCAAGAAGCTCGTGGCGTAGAGGACGGTCGCGTAGTCGCCGAAGACACGTAGGGAGAGCTCGCGCGTGGCGACGACGGTTCCGAGGAAGCCGAGGGTGACCGACGTGTAGATGCCGACGGCCGTCAGGGAACGGCGGACGAAGAGCCGGCGCATCAGGCGAGGGTATAGTCGCCGTCTCCTTGGCGACCAGGTTTGCGTACCGAGGCGTGTCGCCGGGTGCCATCGTGCTCGCGGCGGCGATCCCGATCCTCTTCTTGCACGTCTCCTACCAGCCGGGTGTGAGCGTCGGCTTCGGCTCGACGACGATCAACGCCTACCTCTCGGACTTCGCTGTGCTTGCGGTCGTCCTGGCTGCCCTGCTCGCGGGCGTTCGGCACGGCTTCGCGCCGCTTGCGGCCGGCCGTTGGCTGTGGGCCGCGCTCGCCCTCTTCCTCGTGTGGATGTTCATCGAGGTCGGCCTCGGTCATCACCACGCGGCCGCGTACGCCTGGCGTACGCACGGCGTAACCGCGGCGAAGTTCGCGGAGTACGCGTTGCTCGCGCCGTCAGTCACGCTCCTGCTGCAGCGGTCGCGTGACTTGCTTCTGTGTGCATGGTCGCTCGTCCTCTGGAGCGTGTTCGCCACTGGCGTCGGAGTCGCGCAGTTCTTCGGCGCGGACATCTTCCTCGCAGGCACCGTTGGGCACCGGCAGGCGTCGTTCCTCGCGTCGGCGGACTTCGCGGCGCTTTCTGGAGCGGCGCTTCTCGTCGGGATCGTCGGGCTCGCTGCCTCTCGCGCGCGCGTAGGCCGCGCGCTCGTCTCGACCGCGCTCGTAACGGGTGTGCTCGGGATGATCGTTGCGGGCGCACTCGCGTCCGTGCTCGGCCTTGGGACGGCGCTCATCGCGCTTGGCGTCGTGCTCGTGCTGCGGCGCGCGGTCGACCTGCGCCGCCTCGCAGGCGTCGCCGCTGCAGGCTTGATCGTGCTGGGCGGCGCGATCGCGATTCGCGGCACCGACCTCGAGGCATTCGCCCACTTCCTCGGCGCGAAGCACCAGCCGAGTGCGAGCCAGGCGAAGGTGCAGACCTACGCGCACCGGACGCTCCTCGTCTGGATCGGCTGGCAGATCTGGATCGACCATCCGCTCACTGGCGTCGGCTGGGAAGGCTCGGCGGAGCCCGCGAACTTCGAGCCGTACCTGCCGGCCGCGCACCGCCACTTCCCGAACGAGTCGCCGCTCGCATTCCCGAGCGCTGCGCCGAACCGCCGCTATGGCGTGCAGAACTCGTGGCTGCAAGCGCTCGCCGATCTCGGTGTCGTTGGCCTCGCGCTGTGGGTCGCTGTCTTCTCGAGCGCTGCGTGGCTTGCCGCACGCAACGCCTCGGCAACGGCGATCTACGCGCTGATGGCGACAGCTCTCCTCGCCTGGCTCTGGACCGCCCAGGGCTACGTCGCCGGCATACCGCTGGACGCGCTCACCTGGATCGCGTTCGGGCTCGCGGCAACGAGACTGCGGGCAGAATGAGCTCGCGCCTCGATCCGCGCCGCACCTCGGTGCAGTACGCAGTGCGCAAGCCACTGCTCGACTGGCTCCGCTCGCAGGACGTTCGCGGACTGCGCGTACTCGACGTCGGTTGTGGCGAACGGCCGTACGAGCAGCTGTTGAAAGGCGCCGCAGAGATCGTCGGCTTCGACGTCCCCGGGAATCCGCACGCCGACCTGCACGGGTCGATCGACGCGATCCCGGTCGAGGGCGCGAGCTTCGATGTCGTCCTTTGCCTGCAGGTGCTCGAGCATGTACCCGACCCGGCAACGGCGGTGCGGGAGCTCCGTCGCGTCGTCAAGCCCGGCGGCCGCGTGCTCCTCTCGACCCACGGCGTCTATCCCTTCCACCCGAACCCGAACGACTTCTGGCGCTGGACGCACGACGGCCTCGCGCACCTGTTCCGAACAAATGCCGAATGGACGTCCGTTACCGTGCGCCCCGGTGCAGGAACCGCAGCGACCGTTGCCATGCTTGTAGCCCACACGATCGATCTCCTCTTCAAGCGCGCGCGGATGCGCGCCCTTGGGATGCCGTTCATCGCGCTCCTGAACACCGGCGGCGAGGCGCTCGACCGAGCGGTACCGCTGCTCCGCGAGCCGTTACCGGGATCGCTGAACGCGAACTACCACGTGGAGGCGATTGCCTGATGGCGCTCGTGCTCGTCACCGGAGGCGCAGGATTCATCGGCTCGAATCTCGTCCGTGCCCTGCTCGAGAACGGCGACGAGGTTCGCGTGCTCGACAACTTCTCGACCGGGAACCGCGTGAACCTTGAGGGTCTTGGCGTTGAAATCGTCGAAGGCGAACTGCGCAGCTACGAGCGAGTGCACAACGCCGTGCGCGGCACCGAAGTCGTGTACCACCTCGGGGCGCTCGGATCCGTCCCGCGCTCCGTGCAGGATCCGTTGACGTCGAACGCCGTCAACGTCGAAGGGACATTGAACGTCCTGCTTGCAGCGCGCGACGAGGCCGTGCGGCGCGTGGTCTTCTCCTCGTCGACCTCGGTCTACGGCTCGACGCGGCAGCTGCCGACGACGGAGGACGCGCCGCCCGATCCGATCTCGCCGTACGGCGTCGCGAAGCTCGCGGCCGAGCGCTACTGCATCAGCTTCTCACGGGTCTACGAGTCGTTCGAATCGGTCGTGTTGCGCTACTTCAACGTGTTCGGTGAGCGGCAGAGCCCCTTCTCCCAGTACGCCGCGGTCGTCCCGCGCTTCGTTACGGCGATCGCCGCGGGCGAGAAGATCGAGATCCACGGCGACGGCGAGCAGTCGCGCGACTTCACGTACGTGGGGAACGTCGTCGACGCGACGATTCGTGCGAGCGGAGCCGAGGGCGCGAGCGGAGAGATCTTCAACGTCGCAGCGGGCTCGCCCGCGAGCGTGAACACGATCGCCGACATGATCGGCGAGATTCTCGGCAAGCCGGTCGCAAGGACGCATCTGCCGCCGCGCGCAGGCGACATCCGCGACTCCGGGGCGGATCTGTCGAAGTCGCAGCGGGTGCTCGGCTACGCGCCACAGGTCGGACTCCAGGACGGTCTGCGGCGCACAGTCGAGTTCCTGAGTGACTGAGCCCATCAAGATCCTCCGCGTCATTTCACGACTCAACGTCGGCGGACCGGCGCTTCACGTCGCCTACCTGGCGGCCGGCTTGGCGGATCGCGGTTACGACACAACCCTAGTCGCAGGGACGCTCGCGCGCGGCGAAGAGTCGATGGCCGCGGCAGCGCAGCAGCGGGGCGTGACGATCGTTCCGCTCGACGAACTCCACCGCGAGGTCGCACCGCTCCACGACCTCCGTGCGATCGTTCGCCTGGCGCGGCTGATCCGTCGTGAGCGGCCAGACATACTCCACACGCACACGGCGAAGGCTGGGGCCGTCGGACGGGTCGCGGCCTTGCTTTCGGGGGGCGCCCGCCCAGCGATCATCGTGCACACCTTCCACGGCCACGTACTGCGCGGATACTTCAATCCGCTGTCGACGCTGGGGTTTCGACTGCTCGAAAGGTGGCTCGGGACGTTTACGACCGCACTCATCGCGGTCAGTCCCGAAGTGCGGGACGATCTCGTGCGACTCGGAGTTGCGCCGGCTGAGAAGTTCGCCGTCATACGCCTCGGGATAGAGCTCGACGAACGCGTCGGCGCGGATGAAGGCGCGCGCGCGGAGACACGCCGCGTTCTCGGCGTCGCTCAAGACGCGTTCCTCGTCGGATGGGTAGGGCGCATGACCGCTGTGAAGCGGACGGACGACGTGCTGCGGGCCCTCAATGGTCTACTCGGTCGGGGCGTCGACGCGTACCTGTGTCTCGTAGGCGACGGCCCCGATCGTGACCATCTGGAGCGCTACGCGCACGAACTGGGAATCGTGCGTCGCTGCCTGTTCCTCGGCTATCAGGCCGAGGTCGGCCGCTTTTACCAGGCGATCGACGCGTTCGTTCTCCCCTCGATCAACGAAGGTACGCCTGTCAGCGTCATCGAGGCGCTCGCGGCCAAAAGACCCGCCGTCGCGACGCGGGTCGGCGGCATCCCGGATGTGATCCGTGCCGGTATCGACGGCTTTCTCGTCGACGCCGGCGACGCTGACGCGCTGGCGGAGAAGCTTGCACTGCTGGCACGCGACCCCGCGCGGCGAGCGGAGATGGGCGCCGAGGGCCGCGCGCACGTGCTGGAGCGCTACGCCGTGGAGCGACTGGTGGACGACGTCGATCTCCTCTACCGGTCACTCCTCGCCGGGGTCAACCCCGGCGAGGAATAAACCTGCGGTGGAGTCAGCCGCGCGGAACCGCGAGGAACGCGTTCCAGGCGGGCTTATGCTTTCCGGTCACGGTCGCAAGACCGGATTGCCAGCCTGTCTTGACGTTCGCCTCATCCCGCACGAGGAACCAGAGCAGCATGTCGATGCGCGGGTTCTTGCGAGCGATCGCATAGGACTGCGTGAGGTACTGCGCCTGCTTCGCATATGAGACCCCGAACTCTTTGTCTGGCGGATTCGTCTGATAGCCGTACTCGGTGATCCACAGGTGCTTGGGGCCGTAGTACTTCGACACGAGTTTCAGCAAGGCACCGATGTTGCCGAGCTGAACCCTGCGCGCCTGGTTCCCCTTCGGTACGAAGGTCGGCGACTCTGCCGCGCCGATATCCGGATACGCGTGGTGCGCGTAGACGTCGAAGTTCTTCATCCCGAACCTGTGCGCCTGCGTGAGGAACGTCAGCGGATCGACCGACGGACGCGCGGACGCCGGCGCGTCGTTGCCCTTCGGCCCGGTAACGCCACACGCAACCTGCTCGCCGGGCAAGGGGCCGAGATACGGCGAGTGGACGCCGTCGTAGATCGCGTTGCAGATCTTGGCGTAGTTGAACGCACTCTCGACTCGCCAGGTCTTTCCGACCCGCTTGTATTGCGGCGTGAGCCAGATTGGATTGTTCGGCTCGTTCCAGGCCGTCCACATGCTGACCTTGGGAAGCGGCAGCTTCGTGGTCGGGTTCGATGGATCCTGCTGCCACGCCGGCGGCGTCCAGAGCCCGCTGTACCGCTCTGCGGCGACATAGGCGAAGTTCTCTAGATCCTTGAAGTTCGTGGGGGGGACGGTCCTGGCCTTGCCACCGTTCGCCCAGCCGGGTGTGAAGAGGATCGAGAAGACAACCTTGATGTTGTTCTGCGTCGCGTAGCGAACGAGCCGGTCGTAGATCGTCCAGTCGAACGCGGGATCGCCGGGGTCGTTCGGGTCGGTGGGACGCGACTTCGCGACCGCCCACTTCGTTCCGCCCCAGTAAAGGTTGACCCGGAGGACTTGCGTATTCATGGCCTTCAGCGTGGCGAAGGCAGTCGTCGGGTTTCCATAGAGGGTGAACGCCTCGTCGTTGATGCCGACGAGCAGATGACTCGATTGCTTCGTTGCAGGTTTCTTCGATGAGGCCGTCGCCGCAGACACGGCAAGGCCGGCGGTGACCATGGCGGCCACCGCGAGCAGGACGATGCGTTTAGACACTCAGTGACTCCCGTGAACTCGCTTGCAAGATTCGCCGCAGCCCGTCTTCGAGACTGACTTGCGGCTCCCAACCCAGTAGCTGCCGGGCGCGTGTGATGTCCGGCTGACGAACCTTCGGATCGTCCACCGGCAGCGCCTCGAACACGATCTCGCTCGTGGCACCCGTCGCCTCGACGACCTTCTGCGCGAGCTCGAACAGCGTGTACTCCGCGGGGTTCCCGATGTTCACCGGGAGGTGCTCACCGCTCTGCGCGAGCGCCTTGAGGCCGTGGACGAGATCGTCGACATAACAGAAGCTTCTCGTTTGTGAGCCATCGCCAAACACCGTCAGCGGCTCGTTCGCAAGTGCCTGGCGCACAAAGGTTGGAATCGCGCGGCCGTCGTGCGGCCGCATGCGCGGCCCATATGTGTTGAAGATCCGCACGATGCACGTGTCTACGCCCTGCTGGCGGTGATACGCCATCGTGAGCGCCTCCGCGTAGCGCTTCGCCTCGTCGTAAACGCCGCGCGGGCCGATCGGGTTCACGTTCCCCCAATAGGTCTCCGGCTGCGGATGGATCAGCGGGTCGCCGTACACCTCGCTCGTCGATGCGAGCAGGAAGCGCGCGCGCTTCCATTTCGCGAGACCAAGCGCGTTGTGCGTGCCCAGAGACCCGACCTTCAGCGTCTGCAACGGCAGGCGCAGGTAGTCGATCGGGCTCGCGGGGCTGGCCAGGTGGTAGATGACGTCGACCGGCTCGTCGATCGCGATGTGGTTCGTGATGTCATGGTTCAAGAACACGAACTCGTCGCCGCGCAGGTGCTCGACGTTCTGCAGCGACCCTGTCTCCAGGTTGTCGACGCAGATGACGCGGTATCCGTCGCGGGCCAGCGAATCACAGAGATGCGATCCGAGGAAGCCCGCGCCTCCTGTAACGACGGCAGTCGGCATCTCGTCGATGCTACCCAGGCCTCCGGAGACTTGCTCCCGGCTTCACAAAGGATTTACGCCGACGATTTACGCCGATAGCGCTGCTAGCGTCCTTTCGCGATGCGCTGGTGGGGATCCCTGGGGCTGCTTGCCGCGATCCGGGTCGCCATCCCGCTCGCCGCCTATGCCGACGCAGGCTCCGGGCTTCCGGGGATGCCGGCTTTCACCCGCCCGGCCCGGTACGGCGGTCTCACGGGCGATGCGACCGGTTTCTACGCCGCGACGCGGGAGTTCATGGCCGCCTGGGGGCGAATGCCGCGCGCCGTGCTCGCGCTCGATGTGCTCGTCGCCCTCGCGGTCTCGGTCGCGCTCGTCCTCCTCTGGCGACGGCGCGGCGCATGGCGCCCGTGGCTCGTTCCCGCGGCGCTCTGTGCCTTCGGGCTCGTCGTCGCCGTTGACGTGCACTGGATGAACCCAAGCGGCGCTGCGGTCTTCGGCTGGCCGCTCCTCTGGTCCTTGCCGATGCTCGCGTACCGCGCGCTCGGAGTCGGCCTGAGCAAGCACGTCGCGTGGGACTTCGGCTTCGCACTCTCATTACTTTGCGTCGGGCTCACCGTCGTTGCCGTTGCGTATCTCGGTCGCAACGCCTCGGGTCGTCGTTGGCTCGGCCTCCTTGCTGCAGCGTTCTGGACGCTATGGCCCCTGCTCGTCGGCGTGATTGCGGGTCATCACGCGTGGACGAACGGGCAGTGGGAGGTCGATGTGGGGCTGCACAACTACAGCGAGCCGCTCTCGACGTTACTCGTGACGACCGGCGCTGCGCTCGTGCTCTCGCCGCGGCTGACACAGATGCGTCTCGCTCTCGGCGGCTGCGCGTTGAGCGCGGCGACACTCGTGAAGCTCTCGAACGCGTTGCTCGCTGCGGCGGCGCTCGTCGTCGTTTTCCTGCGGGGCCGCACGCGTGACGTGTTGCCGTACTTCGCCGGCGCGCTGGCACTCGCGCCACTCGTCGCCGTGTACTGGCCGATCTCGTACCCGAAGCTGTTCCACAACCCGCAATCGTGGCCGCGCGACCCGTTCGACGCGGCACATATCGTCACGAGTTGGACGCACTCGTCGATCTTCACGCCGCACACGCTCGTGATCGTCGTGCCGCTCGCAGTGATCGGCATCGCGGGACTCCTGCGTCCCTGGCCCCTTTCTCTCGTGCTCGCGTTTCTGCTGATCAACCCGATCTTCTACAGCTTCTACGCGAACACGGCTCAACACCCGCGCTTTCTCTACGCGAGCCTGCCCGAGCTCTTCATCCTCTGGGCTGCGGGTATCGGAGTGATCCTGCGCGCGGTCATGTCGCGACCTCGGCTCGTACGCAGCTTCGCCCCATGAGCAGGCTGACACTGTGAGCAGGCGGACACTGCTCCTGGTCGCCGTCTGCGGCGCGACCATCGGGACAGCTCTTCGCGTGTGGGCCGTCCTCCTGCCGCAGGGAGCACTCGATGCGGACGAGGCCGTCGTCGGCCTCATGGCGCGCGGGATCCTGCACGGCACCCTGCCGGTCTTCTTCCCCGGGCAGGGCTACGGCGGAACGCAGGAGTCGTTCCTCGCAGCACCGGTCGTCGCGGTCTTCGGCCTCGAGACGTGGGCGATCCGCATCGTCGTCGTACTCCTCTGGGCTGCCTCCGCAATCCTCGTCTGGCGCATCGGCCTGCGTGTGCTGGACGAGCGGCGGGCGGTGCTTGCAGCGACGATCTTCTGGATCTGGCCGACGTACTTCGACTGGAAGTCGACCCGCGCGCACGGCTTCTACGGGTCCGAGCTCTTCCTCGGCCTGACGGTCCTGCTGCTCGTCCTCCGCCTGGCCGAACGTGTGACGCGACGCGATCTCGTACTCATTGGCCTCGCCCTCGGCTGTGGCCTGTGGGCGAGCCCGCAAGTGGCAATCGTGGCTCTGCCGGCGCTTGGCTGGCTCGTCTGGCGCCGGCGGGACGTGGTACGCGGGTGGACGTTCGTCGTCCCGGCAGCACTCGTCGGCGCGCTGCCGTGGCTACTCGGGAACCTTCGACACGATTGGTACTCACTACATCCCGGCCACAACGAGGGTGCCTGGACGGCGCACCTGCACAACCTCGTCGTGGCGACACTGCCGGAAGCGCTCGGTTTGCGCCTCGCCTGGTCGTTCGAGTGGCTCGGCAGTGCCGTCGTCGGCTATCTGATCTACGCCGCGCTCGTTGCCGGCTTCGTGTGGCTGCTCGTCCGCCGGCCGCCGCGGCTCGCACCGCTGCTTCTGATCGTGGCGATCTTCCCGCTCTTCTACTTCATCTCGCCCTACACGTGGCTGCAAAACGAGCCGCGCTACCTGACGCTCGTGCTGCCGATCTTTGCCCTGCTGATCGCCTATTCCCTGACCACGCCGCTGCGCGCCACCGCCGCACTCTCGTGCGCCCTCGCGTTGACCGTTGCGGGCTTCGTAGAGCTCGACCGCCACGACGTCATCGCATTCCGCACCGAAGGGACGGCTGTTCCGGCAGACCTCGACCCGGCGCTCGACACATTGCAGGCGCACCACATCGGTTACGCGTTCGCGAGCTACTGGATCGCCTGGCGCATCACCTTCGAGTCCGACCTGCACATCATCGGCGCGAAGTCGAGCTACGCACATCCGTTCGCACGCGGCGGTCGTGTCTATCCCGGCGATCCGAACGGCGATCTCGGCATCGACCCGACGTACTACCGCGAGGCAGAGCAACACCGAGACGTCGCACATGTCTTCGTGCTCGGCGGCGACGTCGAGCCCCACGTGAGGGCGCTCTTGCGCCGCACGGGATACCGCCGGGTCGTCAGCGGCGATTTCGCTGTGTGGCTCCCGCCCGGAGCTTGAGCACGAGCAGCGCGAACAAAGCCACGAGCACGAGGTCGCGGGCGAGAATCCACCACGAAAGTACCTCGCCCCAATGGTGCACGGAGCCGTGCGGCAACACGAAGCGGTTCCACTCCGCGCGGGTAAGAGCGAGCACGACGATGAGGACCCCCGACGCGACAAGGCCCGCCGCCGGAACCAGCGGCACGAGCCAGACCACGTACTGCGGCGAGAGGACCTTGTTGAACGCAACGAACGCAGTCACGACCGCGACGCAGGCGAGAGCGCGATCGCGCTGCCCGCGCAGGTACAGCCATGCGACATAGAGCACCGCCGACACGACGACGAGCGACGACACGACCGCGAGCGCGTCCGGCAGCGTCCCGACGGCGTCACGCGAACCGGGCGCCTTGTCGCGGAGCGTGACCGAGTGGAGGCCGAGCCGGTCGAGCACGAGCAGAACCCCTCCGCCAAGGCTTTCAACCTCGAGGCCGCGTCGCAACTGCACCCAGTAGCTGAAGCGAAGCCCGCCGGGCCCAAGGACAGCGAACGGGAGATGCACGAGCACGAGGACGCCGCCGAACCACGCAAGCGCCCGGCGTACTGCGTCCCGGCCTCCCCGCTCCCAGCTCTCGATCAGCACGAGCGGTAAGAGGACGAGCGGAAACACCTTCGCTGCAACCGCAAGCGCGAGGAGCACGTAGGTCGTTCGCTCACGTCCCTGCAGGAACGCGAACACGGCCCCGATCGTCAAGAGGGCGGGGAAGAGGTCGTAGGTGTTGAGGAACACCGGCCCGACCAGCAACGGGGAGATCGCCACGACACCCGCGGCGACGGCACTGCGCGCGAGCGACGCGCGAATCGCGAGGACGAGCAGCACGAGTGCGACGGCGCCGCACAACGCCATCGTCCACTTGAACGAGGTCGCAAACGGGCCCGGAAGCAAGCGGACGATGAAGAAGAGCGGTTGCGCGAGCGGTGGGTATTCGTCGAAGAAGTCACGGTAGGGCCAGTGGCCCGACGTCATCTCGTGCGCGTAATGGCCGTAGAGCGCGACGTCGCCGTAGCGGTGGTGGTCGAGCAGTCCGCCGCGGGTAACGAGGCAGCAGACGAGGAACGCCGCAGCGCCAGGCAGCGCGACGAATGCAAGCCGCGCTCGTCTCACCGGCGTACCACGGCGGCGGCGCCCAAACCGACGGCCGCGAGTGCGCAGGCAAGCACGGCCACGGCGCCGACGTTGCGATCGGGCACGACCCACGACCAGATCGTCTTCGAGATCTCGTTGCGGGTCGGGAACCAGGAAGTGTCGTCCGGGGGCCGCACGCCCCAGCTGAGCGCGTCGACAGTCGTGAGCACCGCTGACGCGAAGGCGAGCGCGAGCGTCGGACGCGGCCAACGCGCCAGGGCACACGGGAGACCGAGCGCGAGGAACGGAAGCGCCGGTGCGAAGAACCTCGGGCCCGGCGTCCCGCCGCCGTAGACGAGGAAGTAGCCCGCATCGAGCAGGAGGAACAAGACAACGACGACAGCTGCGAGCAGCGCCTCCCCGCGCGTCCCGCGGCGCCAGAGCAGCCACAGTCCGATCGCCGCCGCGACCAGAACGGGCGAGAAGTAGAGCAGGCCCCGCGTGCCGACGAGCACGTCCTTCAGACCACCGAGCGTCGGGACACCGATGCCGAAGAACCCGTGATGCTGGCTCTCTGTGTACGCGTTCGCGACGTAACGGTACGAGAGATGGAACGGCGACCCAAATGCGGCCCAGTCGTACGCCCCGAGCGCGACCGCGGGCGGCACGGCGCCCGCGAGGAACCAGAGCGAGCGCCGGCGGTGGCGCCACCCGCAGTAGATGAGCAGCGCCAGCGCGATCAGACCGGTCGCGTACTGGAAGAGCACCGCCGTTCCTGCGCAGAGGCCGGCGAGTACGAGGGCCCGAGGGCGCCGGCCGAGCCACGCGAACGCGAAAGCGGCGATCGCGAAGGCTCCTGCAGCGTCGTGCTCGAAGAACGTCGGCGCCAGCGGCCCCGCAAGCGTCGCAATGCCGAAGATCGCGGCGGTCGCCGCGCCGGTGCCCGCGACGAGGCGCTCACCGAGCCGTCCGACGACGAACACGGACACGAGGAAGAGCACGCCCGATGTGAGCACGTGGATCAACCACAGCGAGGGGTCGCCTTTCGCCTCCCAATCGACGGGCGCCTTCGCGATCCCGAGGACGCGCTCCACTTCGTACGCGGGAACGGCGAGAAACGACATGCCCGGCGCCTTGTCCGAGTACGTGCGCCCGGCGAAGAGCGCGCGGTCGAATAGGTTGGGCTCGAGGACCAGTGTGTGGTAGAGGACGAGATGCCGCGTCAGCTCGTAGCGCGTGCGGTCCTGCGGGCCGGTGAGGCTGATCGGCGGCAAAGCCGCGAGGGCCACCAGCACGAGGACGAGCCGCTCGAACCGGTACCCACCGAGGCGCACCGGCACAACGCTATGCGTTCGCGCGGAGCGGCGTATCTGCCGCGTCCTCCTACGTTGTGATGTCGTGGATCCCGCGTACCCCGAGGAGGCCTGCGGCGATCAGGTACCACCCGATCGAGAGGGCAAAGGCGCCGGCCGCGACGAGAACACGACCGCGAGACGCGCTCCACCACGCCGGCAGGCAAAGAAGGGCCGCGAAAACGACACCGACCGCCGCGCGACTCGCAGCCGCCTCGTCGATGTACACCGCCCGCGGAAGCCAGACGGCATAGAGGAGAACGTTCACAAGCAGGAGGCCGGCGGGGACGAGACACTGCCGACGGCGAACAAGGACGAGCGCCCCGGCCGCGGCGGCGAGAACGGGAAGGGTGACGGTGAGGACGATCAGCCAATGCTCGCTGTCGAAGGGCCACCACGACCAGATGCCGTGCAGTGGCAGGACCCACCCTCGTTCGTGACCGACCTCTTGCGTGGGCTGGTTAAGCCAGAGCTTGATAACGAGCCGCCAGAGGAGCAACGGTCCACAGGTCGCAGCCGCGAACGCGCCCGCACGCCGCCAGCGCTGCCACCACGCGCCGGTCTGCATGCGACGGCGATCGTCGAGCGCGACTGCGGCGGCTCCCGCGAGGGCAAAGGGCACGATCGTCTCGCGGGTCAGCACAGCAAGCGCGAAGAGGAGCGCCGAAAGCACCAGCCGACGACCTCGCGCCCCATCGAAGGCAAGCACGGCGAGCGCCGCGAGAGCGAACGCTAGCGGCTCGGTCAGGTCGCGGAAGACACTGACGATGAGCCCGGGAAAGAGGCCATAGAGCAGTGCCGGCCAGGGCGAGAAGCCTCGCTTGACGAACCAGAGCGCGACCGCGACCGTCCCCGCAAGCACAGCGAGGAGGTTGATCGCGAGCATCGCGTACGGCAAGGCCGTAGCCGAGCCGAGGCTAGCGGCACGCGAGACGGCTGGATAGAAGACGCGCGAATAGACGATACCGGCGCTTCTCTGCATGTAGTCATGGGCGTGGGCCGGGTCGGCCGCGAGGGCGAAGTAGTACTGGCCGTCGTATCCGAACGTGTTCTGGGCGCCAAGCGAGGGGCGGATGACGTCGCTCGTGTGCGCAGCGGACAGAAACGTGGAACCGAAATGCACGAACCCCAGCACGCCGTACTGCTCCAACCGCACCGAAACGAAGACTGCGTAGAACACGGCGACGCAGACGACGACGGGCAAAACCCGACGCCGCCTGCCTCGTTGGGGCGGAGCTGCTAACTCAACGGAGATCCTTGTTGGCTTCCATGTCGAACCACATCGCAAACAAGGCGAATTGCGAGCCGGAAATCAGGAGCAGCGCGATGAGCACGACCGTGCCCACGCTCACCTGATAACCGGCGATCCGGTAGGCAATCTCGAGGATTCCAAGCACGAGCCCGGCGAGTGTCGAGAGAAACCCGAAGGCGTAGAAGAAGACGAGCGGGTGGAAGTCGCGGATCACGTACTTCTGCCGCAGCCGCCAGAAAAAGGCCTTCACAAGCAGCCACGAGATCCGCGGCACGACCTTGCGATAGCGGATCCCCGACCGCTCGCCGACGCCGTAAATCGGACGCGAGGGAAAGTCGCGCACCCGCGCGTTCCACACGTTCAGATGGACGAGGAAGTCGTTCGGGAAGCCGTAGCCCGTGTACACGCGATCGAGGTCGAGCATCCCGAGCATCTGTTTCGAGATCGCGGTGTAGCCGGACTGCGAGTCTGCGACGTGCCAGTACCCCGACGCGATCTTCGTCAGCATCGACAGCACGGCGTTGCCGAGATAGCGCGTCCTCGGGATGAGATTCCATGCCTCGCCGGTGACGAGCCGGTTCGCCTTCGCGTAGTCCAACTCACCTCGCACGACCGGGAGGGCAAGCAGCTCGAGATCGGCAGGATCCATCTGGTTGTCGGCCGCCATGACGCACGTTGCGTCGATGCCGTCGGCCAGTGCGCGGCGATAGCCGGTGATGATCGCCGCGCCGACGCCGCGATTGCGATCGTGTGGAACGACCTCGACGCGCGCGTCTCCGGTCGCACGGGCTCGCTCGGCGGTCGCGTCGCGTGAGCCGTCGTCCACGACGTAGATCCGGTCGACGAACGCCGGAATGCCGGCGAGCGTCGTCGTGATCAGCTCCTCCTCGTCGTGCGCGGGCACGACGACCGCGACGCGCTTGCCCTCGAGCATCGCTAGGCCGTGCGGCGCCGCTGGAGCGAAGCGGCGATGCCGTCCCAGAGGATGGCCGCCAGCGCGCCGAAGATCGCACCGATCAGTGCAGCGACGACCGCCGTGTTGCGACGACTCCGCGCAGTTATGCGGTCGGGAGCGGCGCCCGTGAGGATCGCCGGCGCTTCGATGTGCTTAGCCTGGGCCTGGAGCTGCGCCGTGCTGAGACGCGCATCCTCGAGCGTACCTAGGCGGAGCTGGAGCACGAGCTTGTCGGTCGAGCTCGTGCCGGCGCTCTGGAGCGCCTGGTTGATCACCGAGATCTGTTTGTTGTCGTTGACGATCTGAGCGTGGAAGGTCGCCACTTTCTGATTCGCGAATTGCGATGTTTTCGCGATAACGGCGCGCGCGAGCGCGTTGGCGGCACAGGCCGCCACCTTGGGCTTCACGGCCTGGACACTAAGCGTGACAAGCGGCGTCTGGCCGTTCTTCGAGATGTTTCCCGACACCGTTTGCGTCGAGATCCCGCCTTTGAACGCTCCAGGCTTCGTCTTGCATGCGGCGGCGACCGTTTCGATCACGCTCGACGCGTGGGCGATCTGACGGACTGTGCTCGGGTTCGTCTGCGCGGCCTGGAGCTGTACGTTCCCGCTCGCCGAGTACGGCTGGCCGAGATAGAGCGTGGCCGTCGCCTGGTACCGCTGGGCGCCGCCGAGCGAGACCGCGTAGCCGACGACGGCGCCGAGGATCAGGCCGGCGACGACGAGCCACCAGCGCGCCGCGACGAGGCGCACATACCGGCCGAAGTCGACCTCTTGCTCTGCTTCCGGATCGAAGGAGTGTTCGGGCTTGCTCATCCCGCGGCGACTCTAGCCGAGGCCCACGACCACATCGCCTCCAACCCGTCGCGAAGCGGCATCCGCGGCTCCCAGCCGAGCGCCGCGCGGATCCGTGTGACGTCCGCCTTCGTCCGTGAGACGTCGCCCTGGGCAGCGCCGACGTGCCGGACATCGAGCTCTCGACCGGAGATCTGCTCGAGCAGCCCAATCGCCTCGAGCATGCTGGCCTCGTCGCCGCCGCCGACGTTGTAGACCGCGCCCGCCGGCGCGCGCTCCATTGCCGCAGCGGTGGCGGCGACCGCGTCGCCGACGTACGTGAAGCTGCGCGACTGCTCGCCGCTGCCGTAGATCTCGAACGGCTCGCCTGCGAGCAGCGACTCACAGACCCTGCGGAAGAACATGTCGGGACGCTGGCGCGGCCCGTACACGGTGAAATACCGCAGCACGACGGCATCGGCGCGGTACGCATAGGCGAGCTGCTCGCAGCCGAGCTTCGTGATCCCGTACGGCGAGATCGGCCGCGGCCGGGTGTCCTCCGGCGTGGGATACGCCTCAGCCTCGCCGTAGACAGAAGAAGACGAGGCGAGGACGACGCGGACGTTTGCCTGCACGCAGGCTTCGAGGACTCGCTGCGTCGCGATCAGGTTCCGGCGAACGTAGAGCGGGAAGACATCGCCGAAGCTGCGGACGCCCGCTTGCGCCGCAAGGTGGAAGACCCCGTCGACGCCGCCGAGGTCGAGGGGCTCCTCGGCCAGATCGAGGCGGCGCATGTCGAGCCCGCGCGCGTTCTCCTCTTTTTCGGCGGGGTCGTAGTAGTCGGTGAAGCAGTCGACGCCGACGACGTCGTGACCCTCCTCGAGCAACGCCTGCGCAAGGTGCGAGCCGACGAAGCCGGCGGCTCCGGTGACGACGTATCTCATCGGGAGAGGGAGGTTATCCGGGCTGTGTGATCGTTCCGAGCGGGAACGGCATCGTCAACGCGGCCGAGTTCGTGGCCCGGAGCGTCGCCTGCCACGTGCCCGGCGGGATCGTCACCTGCGTTGTCCCGGTCGTCGCCAACTGACCAAGGTCGAGCGTCTGCGGCAGGTTGACCCCGTTCGGGTCGACGAGATCGATCGCGAGCGCGAGCCACGGCGTCCCCGGGTCGTTCGCCTGCCAGCTCAGCGTCGTCCCGGTGAGAGTCGCGGTGATCGGCGGCGGCGTCGTGTCCCAAGCCACGACGACCGGTGCGAGCGAGACGGTCGTGCGATGGCCCGCGTAGCTCACGGCGGAGAGCTGCACCGGGTAGGTGCCAGGCGCGAGGCCGGCCGGCGGCTTCCAAGTGATCGTGCGCGCGCCGGCGTTCAGGCGATACGTCGCCACCTTCCCTGCGATCGAGATCGCTACGGACGCTCGCATCGAGAGCGTGATCTGGATCGGGGCGACGTCGAGGTAGCCGTCGAGGGGCTGCGGCCAGATCTCGGGCGGCGCCGCCGGCTGCGTTACCTGTGGCGCGTCGTAGTAGTAAGCGTGGAAGCGCTGCGACGTCGCGATCCAGAATGGATCCTGCGTCTGCTCGGCGAGCTTCGCGAGCAGGTCTGTGACGAACTTCTGGTAGTCGCGCGGCGCATAGCCGCCGCCAAGCTCGTACCGCGACCAATCCCCCGTGTCGAAGCGTGGGAAGAGCGTCTCCGCCGCCGTGCTCAACCGCTGTGCGAGTACCGACGCCGCGGCATCACCGGAGGTCTGCGCGTACTCGAGCAGCGAGACAATCGACTGCAGCTGCGCGTTCAGGACGACTTGCCCGTTGAAACCGTAGAGGCGAATCCACGGTCCGCTCGGCAACGCGAGGAGAAACGGCGGCACCGAGGCGAATGCGCGCACGGAGGCCGCGCCAAGGCTCGTATCTCCGAGGAGCGCGGACGAGCGCGCGAGGGCCTGCGCGGCGACTGCTTGCGCCATCCCCGAAGCCCACGGCGGCCGGCCGCCGCCGAAGCGGAACTGGTACTCCCAGATCAACCGCCGTCCGTGCGGGATCGCCCGCGCGAGCAGCGCGTCCGCCAGCGTGCGCGTCGAGTCGACGTCCCCCGACGCCGCATCAGTGTTCAGCGCGCCGAAGTTCGCGAGCGGATGAAACTCGAAGCCGAGGTGCGGGAACCAGCGGTAGACGACGCCGTCGTCGTCCGTGATGTCGACGCGCGTGTCGGGCAGACGATGCGTCTCGAGGTACGACAGGTTCGCGTCGAGTTGCGAGAAGAGCGCCAACGCGCGCGGCGATGTGTACGAGTCCCAGAGCGGCGTCATTTGGGAGAGCTGCACGGCGATCACGTTCGCGCGCAGCGGGGCAAGCACCTTGACGTCACGCAGCGCGCGGCTCACCGTTGCGCGGTAGCGCTGCGCATCCGGTGCGTTCAGCCAGTGGTGCTTCAGCGCGAGGGCGATGCCGCGGCGCGCAGTTGCTGCATCGTGCGACACCGACGCGTGCGCGACAGCCGGTACGACGAGCGCGAGTGCGGCGGCAACCCCGGCCGCCGCGCGTTTCATTTGCGTTCGTGCCGCAGGTGTCGCTGGTGATGGATAGCAGGCATTCGTGTCACGGCACGTTTGGGCTCCACTGCATAGAGACGAGAGTACCCGTGGAAAAGTAAGAACTTTCCGTTTCCGGAAACCGGCACGTAGTTTCCGTGCCCGAACCGGAGCACGATGCGGCCGCTGCGCGTGTCAACGCCCACGATTCTGTGGGCGAAGCTGCCGGCGTAGGCGACGCCATCCACGACGACCGCGGCCCCGGAGATCGACCCGCCGGTGCCGACTCTCCACCGGATCCGTCCGCTCGAGGCCGAAACACCGTAGAAGACGCCGTTGTACGAGCCGAAGAAGACGCCGCCTCCCCATGCCGCCGGTGACGAGTACACGTACGAGCCGGTGTAGACGCGCCAGAGGTAGCGGCCTCGCGTCGAGAACGCCGTCAGCGAACCGCCGGTCGACGACGGCACGAACACGCGTCCGTCGAGTACGGCGGGCGTTCCGTAGATGCGGCCGTTCACGTCGCGCACCCAGAGCGTCGCCCCGGTGCGCGGCGAGAGCGCCCAGAGGCGTCCGCCGTAATCGCCGATGAAGAGGCGGCCTCCGTCGAGCGCGGCACTCGACGTGATCTTGGCGCCGAGGAAACGCGTCCAGCGCAGGCGATGCGTGCGAAGGTCGAGCGCATACAGCCGGCCATTCCAGGCTCCGAAGTAGTCAACGCCGCGGTGCACGACCGGCGACGACTCGATCGGCGAGCCGACTGACGTCTCCCATCGTTGCTTGCCCGTCGCGCGGTCGAGTACGAACACCTGACCGCCCATCAAGTGGTAGACGAGCTCGGCCCCGATGACCGCGGGCGACGACGCCATCTGCCCGTGCGGCGTGTCGTGCCGCCACAGCACATTCCCGGTGCGCATCGAGATCGCGCGAATCGTCGCGCGTGCGTTACCGATATACGCAACGCCGTCGTCGACGACGGCGGGGAACTCGATCAGATCGCCGAGGCCCTGGCTCCACACGACTCGAAACGGCGGGCGCAACCGAATGTGCGTCTGCGCCTGCGCACGCGTCGCCGTCGCGCCGTACATCGGCCACTGAAGCTCCGGCCGGTACACGTGCACTGTCACCTTGCGCGAAGCGAGAAAGTCCTCCCACACCGTCCGCGTGCCGAAGCCGCGAGCGCCGACGGTCACGTTCAAGCCCTGCCTGCGGGGAACGACGATCTCGGCGACACCGCTCGCATCGGTGCGAGCGCTTCGCCCCCAGAGGCGGACGGCTGCGCGGCCGACGCGGCGGTTGAGGTCGCCGTCGACGACCGTGACGACGAGGCGAGCCCGGCGGCCCGTGGTCATCGGCGCCGGCGGCTCCCGGCGAATCGACGGGACCGGCGCGCTACCGAGGTGGCGTTGCGCGTCCTGGGTTCCACCGCATGCGGCGGCCAACCCGACGAATAGCAGTGCGACCCCTAGGGCTCGACGATCGGCTCTGGCAGCTCTTCCGCGAACGGTTGCAACGTACCGTCCTCCCCGGCCGACAGGACGAGCTCGGAGAAAAAGCGCGTCATGTAGAGGCCGGCGCGGAAATCGCCGAGCCGCGGCTCCGGCCGCTCGCCCGCGGCAAGAGCGAGCGCGAGCTCCGGATAGCGGCTACCCGCGGCCGTCGGCAACGGGAACGCGCCGCCGAAGCGCGGATTGATGTCCGTGATGCGGTGCGTCCCGTCGAGCTCGCGGAAGCACTGGATGTTCGCCGGCCCGACGAGGCCGATCGTCTCGGAGACGGAACGCCCGACCTCGATCAGCTCGGAATCGGCGAGCGTCATGCCTTTGATCGACTCGCCGCCCTTCGATTCGATCATCGTGCGCGGAACGGCGTTGAGGCAGCGCCGGTCGAGGTCGCAGAAGACGTCGATCGAGAACTCCTCGCCGCGGCAGACGGCCTGGACCATGGAGTCCTCGGTCGTGTAGTCGAGGAAGAACTCGAGCTCGCGCGTGTTCTTGCAGCGGTAGATCCCCCGCGACCCGAATCCCTGGCGGGCCTTGACGAGCACCGGGAATTCGAGGTCGCCGGGCAGGTCATCCGGCAACCAGGTGGGGGGCGACCCGATGCCGCGCTCCTCGAAAAGGAGATGCGCGAGCCATTTGTCCGCCAGCGCGTCGACGATCTCCGGCTCGGGCAGCAGCACGAGCGCTCCAAGCTCGTCCTTCGCGCGTGAGAGCACGCCGTGGTCGAGATCGGTGAGAGGCACGATGAGCGCAATGTCGTGCTCGTGCACGAGCGCGTGCAGCGTCGAAACGTATTGCGGGTCGTCGATCCGCGGCACGAAGGCGTGCGCACCCGCGTGGTAGAGAGCGGGCGCCAGCCGATTCACGTCGACCGCGACCGTGCGGGCGCCGGCGCGGTTGAACGCCGTCACGATGTCGACGCGCTGCCCGGCGCACGTGAAGAGGACGCCGCTCACGGGCGGAGAGGGTACCGTCGCGCCGTGTTGCGCCGCATTCTTCTCGTCGCCGCCGCCCTCGTCGTCGCCTGGCTCGCCGCCTGCCTCGTCCTCTTCGTCTGGCCCCCGGCCGAGTCGTCGCCGCCTGCCCATGCCGACGTCGTCGTCGTGCTCTCGGGCAGCAAGCTGCGACTGCCGCCGGCGCTCGCGCTGATTCGGCGTGGAGTCGCGCACGTACTCGCGCTTTCCACGGTTCAGCGGACGCCGCATTGGCCCGAAGCCGAACGCCTGTGCGCGACGAGGCGCTACGACGGCGCGCAGGTCGTGTGCTTCACCGCGGTGCCGTTCAGCACACGCGGCGAGGCGAGAACGGTGGCGCGACTCGCGCGCGAGCGCGGCTGGCACTCCGTCGTCGTCGTCACCTCGACCTTCCACATCACGCGCGCGAACATGCTCTTTCGGCGCTGCTACCACGGTTCGCTCAGCGTCGTCGGCTCAGGCTCCACCTGGTGGAAGCTGCCCGATGAGTGGGCCTCCGAGACGGCGAAGCTCCTCGTGCAGCTCACGTTGCGGCGCGGCTGCTAAAGGGCGCGCGTTGCGACCAGGTGACCCTTCGGCACCGGTTGCGGGAGCGGCACCCCTTTTTGGCTCGGCAGATCCACGTACTCGACCGCGAAGCCTTGCGTGCGGAGGCCGCCGACGAGGGCTCCGACGTCCTCGCCAGCCGCCTCGAGCAGAGGCGGATTGACCTCGATGAGCATCGCCACCTGCTCGACACGGGAGAGCACGTCCCGCATGCCTGCGAGCGCACGCGGCTCGGCACCCTCAATGTTGAGCTTCACGAGCAGCGCCTCAACGTCGCGTCCTCGCAGCAGCAGGTCGACGCTCGTCGTTCGGACCACGCGCACGCCGGCATCGTCGCGTTCGATCAGCGAGCTTCCGATCGTGCTCCGAGTCTCGTAGAAACGCGCAGTGCCGGCACCCTCCGCAAGTGCCTCCGCTACAACCTCGACGTTTTCCGCACCCGCCCGGTCGACGTTCACCCGTAGCGCCACGAGGTTGTAGAGATCGGGCTCGAGCGCGATGACGAAACCCGCCGGGCCGACGCCTCGAGCGGCAAGCAGCGTGTAGAGCCCGACGTGTGCGCCGCCGTCGACGACCGTCATCCCCGGCCGCAGCAGACCCTGGAAGAGCTCGGCGTAGTTCTCGCGGGGGCGCATCGTCTCGGCGAGGAAGCTTCGATGCCGCATAAACCCCCGGACCGCGAGGCCGTCGACGTGTGCGGTCAGCGGCGGCCGGCGCACGCGCAACAGCACGGCGTCGACGACAAGCACACCCGCTCGAGCTGGGCCACGCAAGCCGGTCCGCCGAGCGGCAGCCGCAACGGCCCCGAGCAGGCGGATCACGACCGGGCCTTCCACCCGCCCGTGTCGCCTTTGTACGTTCCGCCGAAGAGCGCGAGCGGCGTCTTTGCGAGGATCTTCAGGTCGAGCGACGCGCTTCGGTGCTCGACGTACCAAACGTCGAGCGCAATCCGCTCTTCCCAAGGAAGCGCCGCCCGCCCGTGCACCTGCGCCCAGCCGGTGATCCCCGGCTTCACCTCGAGCCGCCGCGCCTGCTGCGCGTCGTAGCGCTCGACCTGATAGCGCAACGTCGGACGCGGCCCGATGACACTCATCTCGCCGCGGATGACGTTCCAGAATTGCGGGAGCTCGTCGAGCGAAAGCCGGCGCAGGATCTGGCCGACGCGCGTGATCCGCGAATCGCCCTCGCTGACGGCGTACCCGGCCCCCATCGTCTCCGCGCCTACGACCATCGTCCGCAGCTTCAACAGTTCGAAGTCGACACTGTCCTTGCCGACACGCGTTTGCTTGTAGAGCAGGGGGCCTCGGCCCTCGAGCTTCGCCGCAAGCGCCGCGAGCGCGAGCAGCGGCGAGGCGACCAGAAGCGCCGTACTGGCGATCGCGACGTCGGCGGCGCGATTCACGCGGAGAGCCTGCAGCGCAGAAGCGTCCTCAGCACACGCAAGCCGTCGAGCGCAGTCAGCTTCTTGCCCTCCTCGCGGCTGCGCGCTCGGTACTCGATCGGAACCTCGTAGACGCGAATCCCGCGACCGACGAGGCGCGCCATGATCTCGGCTTCAACGGCGAAGCCGCGCTCGCGCAGGTCGAGTGAGCGGAAGAGATCGGTGCGTAGCGCCTTCTGCCCGGTCATGAGGTCGGAGATCCAGCAGTTGTAGATGACGTTTGCGAAGAGTGTGACGGCACGGTTGCCGAGCACGTACCAGAAGCTGTACGCAGAATGCGACCGGAACGCCCGCGTTCCGAAGACCGCCTGTGCCGTGCCACGCACCAGCGGCTCGAGCAGCAGCGGAATGTCGGACGGCGAGTACTCGAGGTCCGCGTCGAGGATGGTGGTGTACGTCCCCCGCGCTTCGGCGAGTGCGGTGCGAAGCGCGGCGCCCTTGCCGCGATTGCGGTCGTGTGTGAGCACGCGCACCTGCTCCGGCCATGAGCCGTTTTGCAAGAGCTCACGAGTCCCGTCGCAAGAGCCGTCGTCGACCACGATCAACTCGTACGATGCGGGGAGCTCTGTCTCGATCACCGCCTCGATCGCACGCTTCACGGTCGCGCGCTCGTCGTATACAGGCATCAGGATTGAGAGGTCGATGGTGCGCTCGCTCACGAGCCGCGTTGTACCAGTCCCGCTCGCCGCAGGCGCGCTCGCACTGCTGGTGGCGACGATCGCGCTCGTGCCCTCCCTCCGTCCGCAAGGCTGGGACGTCACCGCCCTGCCGCGGGTCGCATCGAAAACGCCGCTCGGCGCCGCGGCCAGGCAAATCGATCCCGCGTTCCACACAATCCAGGCGGGCGCGTACGACGGCCAGTTCTACTGGGCGATCGCCGTCGATCCACTCGCGACGGGAAGCATCCATCGCGACGTCGACAAGCCGAGCTATCGCTACGGGCACCCGCTCTACGGCTGGCTCGGGTGGCTCTTCAGCGCCGGACAGGGAACTGCGGCCGCAGCCGCACTCCTCGCGCTCGGGCTCGCCTCGTTCGCTGCGGCTGCCGTAGCCGCCGCCTGGCTCGGCCTCCGTCGCGGCAGTTCGGGCTGGGAGAGCCTCTTCGTCATTGCGAACGCGGGGCTGCTCTACTCGGCCACCCACGACCTCGCGGAGCCGCTCTGCGCCGCATTGCTCCTCGGCGGGCTGGCCGCGTACATCACCGATCGCCGTCCTGCCGCGCTCGTGTGCTTTGCCCTCCTGCCGCTTGCGAAGGAGCAGTTTGTGCTCCTGCCACTAGCTGTCGCTGTCTGGGAGGTGTGGCGCAATCAGGCGCGCATTCGGAGCGTGCTGCCGCTCGCGGGCGTGCTCCTTCCCAGTGTCGCGTGGTGGATCTACGTGCGAATCCACCTGGGCGCCTGGTTCACGTCGGGCGACACCGCGCTAGGTGCGCCGTTCTCCGGTTGGCGGCGCGCGCTACTCGATGCGGGCATTCGTTCCTACTCGACCGACTACCTGCAGAATCAGACGGGCGAGGAGACGCTCGTCGTGCTCGTCGCGCTGCTTGCACTACTCGCGGTCGCGGGCCTCTGCGCACTCCGGTTACGCGGGCCGGTAGAGCTCTTCTTCATCCCACTCGGTGTGATCGCGCTCTGCCTGGCGCCGAACGCCACCGTCCTCCTGCGCGACGCGCTGCGGAGCACGTCGCTACTCGTCGTGCTCGCACCCTTCGTCATCGCGTCCCCTCCGTTGCTTCCCATGTCGTTGGTACGCCGCGGCGCGCGTAGTTCCACAGCGCCACCACCGTCGCCCACGTGACGAGCACGTAGTAGCGCGCGATGCCGACACCGAAGAGGGCGGCAAGCAGTAGTCCAAGCTGTAGGCCGAGGGTGATGGCGTAGAGAGTTCCCTGACCGAGCAGCGCAAAGTTCGTAGCTAACGCGACCAGATGGAGTACACCGCTCGCATACCGCAGATGCCTGTGCGAAAGGACCTCGACGAGGTAGAGCGGTCGGAGACCGCGAAGCATTTTCCCTTCGAAGACGATCGCCCAGCAGTGCTCGAACATGCGGACCTTGCGCCGATATTCGTCCTCGTTCGTTGGCGTGGCCTTTTCGTAAGCGTGGGCCTCCGGCTCGTACACCGCGCGGCGGCCGCGCTGGACCATCAGATACGGGAACGAGAGGTCGTGCCCGAACCGCGGATCGACGTCAACGTAATCTGAACGACGCACAGCGTAGATCGATCCGTTGCCGCCGGTGACCGAGTCGAGGCGCGACTCGTCAGCACGCAACGCGAGCTCATACCGCCAGTAGATGCCCTCTTTGTTGGGCCCGTCGTCGGCCTGGATGTTCAGCCGCCCGCAGACGTAGGCGACGTCCGGATCGGCGAAGTTGCGCACAAGGCGGCGGAGGGCATCCGGCGACCACGTGCAATTCGCATCCGAGAAGGCAAGGATTTCTGAAGTTGTTTGACGTACGGCACTGTTCTGCGCCGCCACTTTGCCGCCACGCGGATTTCGAATCACGCGCGCTCCTGCCGATTCGGCAAGCACATCCGTGCGATCCGTCGACGCGTCTGATGTGACGACAATCTCCAGCAGGTCCGACGGGTAGTCGAGCTGGCGGAGGTTGGCGATCCGCCGCTCGACGACGCTTTCCTCGTTGTACGCAGCGACGATCACGGTTACGGTCGGCAAGAGATTATCTCGGCAATCCACCGGACGCGACAGAATCCGCGAAAGGAGCCGCGCGACGAGCGGATAGCCCACGTGCGTCCAGACCAGCAGCGCGAGGACGACCCAGAACAGAACCGCGACGATCAGCGTGGGAGGACCTCCTCGAGCACCTCGCGGTAGCGTGCGACCGCGAGAGACCGATCTGCGGTCGACTCCGCGTATTCGCGCGCACGTCGTCCCATGGCAGCGAGGTCGTAGTCGCCATCGTGGAAGGCGCGAATCGTCTCGGCGAGCCCCAGCGGGTCGCCCGGTCGCACGACGACACCACAGTCGGCCTCCCGAACGAGTTGAGCCGTCTCGCTCTCATCCTCCGCGGCAACGATCACCGGCCGTCCGGCAGCGAGCACGCCGTAGATGCGGCTGGGCACGACGTAACCTCCGAGGCCGCGTGCCAACCCGACCACATGGACGTCGGCAGCCGCCAGCGTCTGCGGAAGGAGATCGCGGGGCTGAAATTCGAGAAACTCGACCTTGTCGGCTTCAAGCACGTCTCGTAGCTCGGCGAGCTCCGAGCGGCGCGCACCAGTTCCGACCACGAGCACCAGCAGATCGTCGAGATCACGCAGGAGCGTCGTGGCTCGGATCAGCGAGTCAAGATCCTGCGCGTGACCGACGTTGCCGGAGTGCATGACTACGAACCGGTTTGTAATTCGCTGGTCGACCGACCACGGATTCACCTTCGGCTGCGGTGCGATCGCGGATACATCCGCCCAGTTCGGGATCACGCGTAAACGGTCCGGCGGTGCGCCCTTCGCCTCGAGACGGCGACGCATGACCTCGCCGATCGCGATGATCCGGTCAGCCCGGCGAAGATACTTCGCGACGAGGACACGGAGGAGCTTGACCAGCGGTCGGTTCTCGAGGCGGTGCAGCGCGACGGCGACCTCCGGAAATACATCCTCGCTGATCACGACTAGCGGCGCGCGGTGCCTGCGCGCGATTGCGAGTGCCACATTGCCGATAATCGGAGGATCGGTTCCGCACACGACGACGTCGGGGCGCGGCTCCGCAAGCGCGGTACGCGGTGCGGCCACGAGATATGTCACATAGTTGAGTGACCGGCGAAAGAGATTCGACCGGTCGTACGCGGTCGACTCGACGCGGACGATCTTTACCCCGTTCCGCGTCTCACGGGTGGGCAGCTCCGGGCGTCCGCGCAGCCGCCCGGTGACGACGGTGACGTCGAAATCCTCTGCGAGCCCCTCGCAGAGCTCGGACAGGAGGTGTGCAGTCGCCTCTACTCCGGGCCAGTAGTACTGGTTGAGCAGGAGAATTCGCGGACGCACGCGCTAAAGCTAGCGCGACGGCTCGAGATCAGAATTTCTCGTGGTCCTAGAGCGTTTTCTTTACAGCAAGCTGCGCGAGCTCGACGAGGCCTCGCACACTGTCGTCATAACCCCAGTCGGCCACGCGGGCTCGTGACGCTCCGCCGAACGCAACTCGCCGTGCGGGGTTGCTCGCCAACTCCTTCAACGCAGCAGACGCAGCGCGACTGTCGCCGGTCGGTACCCGGCGACCGTTCTCACCGTCAGCCAGAAGGTCGTGAGCGGCTCCGACGGCGTCGGAGAGCACCAGTGGAAGCCCGCACGCGGCCGCCTCGTTGACCACAACTCCCCACGGCTCGCTGTCGGAAAGGAGCGCGAATACATCGGCCGCGACGTAGACCTCGGCGATGTCCGCCCAGTCCACATCGCCCAGGAGGACGAGGCGTACCCCGAATTCGTCCGCCAAGCGCCGGAGCCGCTCCCGCTCCGGACCGCTCCCGGCCACCACAATGACAATCCGCGGATCTTCTGCTTCGGCCGCCGCACGAACAAGGGTCGCCAATCCCTTCTCGGGCACGAGCCGCGCAACCGAGAGAACGGCGACGTCGTTCTCGACCAGACCGAGCGACTCCCGCAGCGCGAAGCGCTCCTGGGCAAGGTGTTCCGCTCGCTCGCCCAAGGCACGCACGTCGACGGTGTTCGCGAAGATGCGAATGCGCGCCGGGTCCGCTCCTCGGCTGATCATCGACTCGCGTGCGAGCGAGCCCGCCACGAGCACACCCGCAGCGCCTTTCACCACCCGAGGAACGACGGCCGCCTTAAAGGCACGGCGCCACCCGGGGCGGGGATCGCGATCATGACTTTCGACGACGAGCAGATACGGGATGTGCCGCATCCGACACCAGACGATGGCTGCCTGCGCCGCGAACGTGCTCCAGCCCGAAACGATCACGCATTCCGGTCTGAGGCGGAAGAGCGCACGCCAGATCGCATAGTTGACCGGGTAGGCATGCCGGAGCACGCGCGGAGCGCCCGGCACGCGGACGCTCCGCATCACCCAGTGCGTGTGCAGGGGCGGCGTCAACGCCCATGTGCGGCCCGCGACGCTGTGGGCCGCATACAACACGGAGAGGTCGAGACCCTCAACCTGTGCAACAGCATCGAGGAGCGGGCTTCGGTAGGGGGTCGGCTCCGGGAAGACGCCTACCAGGCGCACAGGTTGCCCTTGGCGCCGCCGGAATCGCCGAGCCTCGATCTTCAGCTGGACGCGGACCCTCGCCTTTCGAGCCTGCTCACGTGCGCGGAACGTCGAGCCCAGGTAGCGATAGAGGCGGCCGCTCCGGGCGAGTCGATGGGTTGCATCGTGGAGCGAGTAGATGTGCGCCCGCCCGCCTGCGAGACGTTCGTTGTGCTTCGCCTCGTCTCCGTAGTACGCCTCCTCGAGACCACCGGCGACGTGGGCGTAGCCATGTGACTGGTGAACGGACACGACCCTCCGTGTTGCATCGACGACAGGACCGCGCTGCCGCGCACGCCAGACCAGCCAGTTGTCGAAGCACGCGCGACCGATGAGAAACGGTGGAAGCTCTCCGAAATGACCCCTCGGAAAGACGAAGTAGTCGAGCGCCGCGTACCCGCGTAATCGGCCGTCTGCGAGCGCCCGTTGCCGCAGAGTGCGGCGAACCGCGGGATCGCCGAGCAGCGCACCCGGCCCAAAGGGCAGATCGCGCGACTCTCCAACCATGAGAAACGACTCGAACCGCGCTGTGACCTGTGAGACTGCCGGCAAGAAGTCGTCAAGGAGCACGATGTCCGCGTTGAGGTAGCACCAGAGCGGGTGGCGCGCCACTTCTTCGACAAGCTCGAAGGCGCTATCAAGCCGCGGCGTGCGTCGCTCGTTCCGCTCGAGCCCACCGAGGTGCTCGACGCCGGTCTCTCGGGCGGCCTCTTCGACGCCGTCCTCGTCGCCGACGAGGATGATCTGGATGTCTGGAGCGAGCGCGCGCCAACTCTCGACGGCATTCCGTTGGATGTCGCCGATGTGGCCCTGGAACGGCTTCGGAACGGTGAACAGCGTCAGCACGACCGGAGGCTAGCCGCAGTCTCGAAGGCTGGCGCTCCCGGTAGGCGTCTACGATGCCTGCGTTGACGTCGAAGGCGACCCAGCACGTGGGCGGGGAGCTCCCCATCCATTTCTTCACAATCGTGCTGAACGGCGAACCGTTCATCCGGTACCACGTCGACGTTCTTCGCGAGCTCCCATTTCGCTGGCACTGGCACGTCGTGGAGGGAGTCGCGTCGCTCGTCCACGACACCGCGTGGAGTGTCGCCGGTGGGGGACGAGTCGATGACGAGATGCACCGAGGCGGGCTCAGCATCGATGGAACGACGGCCTATCTCGATGAGATCGCAGCGTTCGAGCCGGGTCGTATCTCGCTCTACCGGCCTCGAGCGGGCATCTGGGACGGAAAGCGCGAGATGGTCTCCACGCCGCTCGCGAACATCCGCGAGGAGTGTCTGCTCTGGCAGCTCGACGTGGACGAGCTGTGGACGTCGGAGCAGATCAGCAGGATGCGCGATCGCTTCCTGGAGCAACCGGAACGCACGGCCGCGTATTACTGGTGCGACTACTTCGTCGGCCCTGAAGCAGTCGTGACTACACGGTACAACTACGCTCAGAACCCGAGCGTCGAATGGTTGCGCACGTGGCGCTTCCGGCCGGGCGACCGGTGGGAGGCGCACGAACCACCGACGCTGGTTCGACAGCGGCCCTCTGTCGATGTCGGCAAGGCTCGGCCGTTTCTGCAAGACGAAACCGAGCATGTAGGCGCAGTCTTCCAGCACTACGCCTACGCAAACGAGGAGCAAGTGCGCTTCAAGGAGCTCTACTACGGCTACACGGGCGCACTCGAGGGCTGGCGGGCGCTGCAGAACGCAATCGAGGCGGGAGGACCCGTGCGGCTCGCGGAGTATCTTCCGTGGGTTCAGGACGACACGCTCGCGGACGCCGTGTCCCGGACCCACGTCGTACCGTTGGCCGCTCGCCGTAGTGGAACGTGGGCGTTCTCTAAACCGCGCCCGGACGAACGCATCCCAAACGAGCCGGTCGACGTCGGAGTCATCGTCGTCGACGGCGTCTTCTTCCAGGACTTCTCGACGACCGGCATTGCACGGGTATGGCGCTCGTTTCTCAACCAATGGCTCGAGTCGGGCTTCGCGGAGCGCGTCGTCTTTCTAGATCGCGGAGGCTGCGGCCCGCGGCTTCCCGGTCTGAAGACGCGGTCCCTTCCTCGCTGGACCGCCGACCGCTCGGCCGAGGACTCGCTACTGCTCCAACGGGTCTGCGACGAGGAGGGTGCCGGGCTGTTCGTATCGACCTACTACACCGCACCGATCGGCACGCCGAGCTTGATGCTCGTCTACGACATGATCCCAGAGCGACTCGGTCTCGACATGTCCGACCCGGTGTGGGACGAGAAACGCCACGCAATCGAGCATGCGAGCAGCTATGCCTGCATCTCTGAAAACACGCGCCGCGATCTGCTGGAGCTCGAGCCGAGCACGGAGGGACGGCCTGCGCACGTCGTCTTGCTCGGAGTCGACGAGGTCTTCTCGCCTGCGACGGCGGACGAAGCGGCGGCGTTCCGCCGCGAGCATTCCCTTCAGCGTCCCTACGTGCTGGTCGTAGGAGAGCGGCGCGGCGTCGACGGCTACAAGAACGTCGAGCTCGTCTTTCGCGCCTTCGACACCTGGGCAGGCGCGGAGGAGTGCGACATCGTGTGTGTCGGCGGCCAGCCCGAGATCGAGCCAGAACTCAGCGGCAGGGCGCGCCGAGCGCAGGTCAGTCGTCTCGACCTGACGGACGCGCAGCTCAGGCTGGCGTACGCCGGTGCGGTGGCTCTCGCCTACCCGTCGCGCTATGAAGGTTTCGGGCTGCCCATCATCGAGGCGATGGCCTCCGGATGCCCGGTCATCGCAACGTCCGTCGCGTCCGTTCCCGAGGTCGCAGGAGACGCGGCGCTCTACGTGGATCCAGATGATCCCGTCGAGCTCGCCGAGGCGTTCGATCTCGTGCGCGACCCGACTCGCCGGGCAGCGATGGTGTCGGCTGGGCTGCAGCGGGCTTCGAAGTTCGACTGGCGACAAGCGGCGTCGACCTTCGCCTCCTTGCTACTTGACGCGGCGTTGGCTGAGACTGCGGGCGATCGCAGCACACGAACGGCGGTCTGGCAAGCAAGTCGGGAGACGCAAGCGCGGGCGCAGGCGCAGCGACGTGCGACCCAACGTCCTCGCCCACCAGAGAAGACTCCCGACGTCAGGTCTCGGGCGAGCCACCGACTCAGGAGCTTCGCGCTACGCCGCCTGCCGCCGTGGGCGGTGCGCCGGCTTCGCTCGGTGAAGGCCGCGTTGGCGACGCGTTAGTCTGACCCGGTGCGCTGGAGGGGACTCGATCACGCCCGACGCAGGCTTCGGCGCGATCACGCGGATTCGAGCGCTGGAACGCAGAAGGGATCGGAACTCGACCACCTGATCCCGCCGGAGATCAAAGGTGATCCCTTTGCCCAGATCATTGAAGAGGTCGCTTTCACGTCCGGCGTGCACGAGATTCTCGAGATCGGAAGCTCGGCCGGCGACGGAAGCACCGAAGCTTGGGTGCGCGGCGCTCGACGGAACCCCACGCTTCCGCGGCTGCACTGCATCGAAGTGTCGGTCGAGCGGCACGCCGCGCTGGTGACGAGATGGAGCAATGAAGATTTCGTTCATTGCTACAACGTCTCGAGCATTCCTCTGGAGCGATTTCCTTCGTTCGAGGACGTGGAGACGTTCTACCGGGATGTCCCTTCGCGGCTGAGGAACTTCCCCCTCGAGATGGTGCTTGGGTGGTTGCAGCAGGACATCGACTACCTCAGCGACCACAGTCTCTCGTGCCCGGGCATCGCCCAGATCAAGCAGCAGCATGGGATCGACACCTTCGATGCAGTGCTGATCGACGGGTCCGAGTTCACGGGGTCCGCCGAGCTGGATGAGGTCTACGGCGCGCGTTTCATCCTCCTCGACGACACGGAGACGTTCAAGAACTGGGAGAGCACTCGGAGACTCGAGGCAGATTCGCGATACCGACTCTTCCAGCGCGACCCTTCGACGCGAAACGGCTTTGCGGTCTTCGAGCGACTGGACTGACTACCCTACCGCCATGCCGGGAACCCGTAACGCCGCTAGTGAAGGGGTCGATCTGGCGTACATCGGCCGCGTGCTTCGGGTCGTCTCGGTAGCAGACTTCAAGCTCAAGTACGCCGACTCTTCACTTGGCTACGCCTGGTCGGTCGCGAAGCCGCTCGCCTACTTCGCCGTCTTGTACGCGGTGTTCGGGCGGTTCTTCAGGCTCAATCTCGGCTTCAAGCACTATCCCGCGTATCTCCTGATCGGGATCGTGCTCTGGACCTTCTTCCTCGACACCACGAACCTCGGACTCTGGTCGTTCGTGGGCAACAGCTCGTTGCTTAAGAAGCTGGCCTTTCCGCGCATCGTGCTGCCCATGGCGGCGTCGATGACGACGCTGCTGACGTTTGCGGTGAACCTGATCGTCCTCGCGATCCTGATCGCGATCGACGGCCTGCGACCCGCGCTCTCGTGGCTCTTCGTCCCTCTGCTGCTCCTCGAGCTCTACGTCTTCACGCTTGCTATTTCCGTGATCCTCGCCACGCTTCACGCGCGCATGCGAGACATCGGTCAGGTTTGGGAGCTTGCCGGCCAACTCTTGTTCTACGCGACCCCGATCATCTATCCGGTGGGATTCCTTCCCCGCTGGGCTCAGTACATCGCCTTCGCAAACCCGTTCGTCCAGGTGCTCCAGGACATTCGCGCCGTCATCGTTCCGCAAAGAGAGGCGATGACAGTCGCAGTGGTCTACGGCTCCGAGGCTGCGCGCGCAGTTCCGCTCGCCACCCTCACGATCATGCTCATGATCGCCTGGTGGATCTTCAAACGAGACGAGCCGTACCTGGCGGAGTTGACGTGACCGTGTTCTCCATCGACGTTTCGGACGTCTGGAAGAGCTTCAAGCTGCCGCATCAACGACAAGACACGTTCAAGGAGCGCTTCCTCCATCCCTTCCACCACGTGGAAGTCGAGCAGCTACATGCACTCAAGGGTGTCAGTTTCAGCATTGAGCAAGGCGAGTTCTTCGGGATCATCGGCCCGAACGGGAGCGGTAAGAGCACACTGCTGAAGTTGCTCGCGGGCATCTACGTGCCCGAGCGCGGGGACATGACGGTGATTGGCCGTCTATCGCCCTTCGTCGAGCTGGGGGTCGGGTTCAACGAAGAGCTCTCAGCACGAGACAACGTCCGCGTGAACGGCGCACTCCTGGGCCTGACCATGAGGCAGATCGAGGAGCGATACGACGAGATCGTGGCCTTTGCAGGTCTCGAGCGGTTTATGGATCAGAAGCTCAAGAACTTCTCGTCGGGGATGAAGGTGCGGTTGGCGTACTCCGTGTCGATCCGCGTCGAATTCGAAATCCTGTTGCTCGACGAGGTCCTGGCGGTCGGGGACCAGGAGTTCCAGGAGAAGTGCTTCGAGACGCTCGAGACGATTCGGTCGCAAGGAAAGACGATCGTGTTTGTCAGCCATGACGTGGACGCGATGGAAAAGCAATGCGACCGCGTCATGCGCCTCTATCGAGGTGAAATCGTCGAGATCGGCCCACCGGATGAGGTCATCGAGCGGTACATGGCGACAACACACTCGATGGGATGACGCGGATGTCAAGCGACTCGCCGCATCCTCTGCGCGACGCAGTCAAACGGTCTTCGCAGTATCAGCGAGCCAGACCGCGGTCTTGACCGGACGACGGGCGTGTGTAGATGCGGCCTGCGACCTCAAAGGCGAAGTGCTGAGCCCTCCGTAGCCGTGAGCCCCGCCGCGCAAGAGCGCGGGTGAGATCGCAGAACTTCGTAGCACCCGCCTTTGTGAAGTTTCCGACCAACGAGGCGGAACCGAAGGGCTGCCGCACCGCACGGACAGATGAACGCACAACGTCGACGATAGTGACCTCCGTTTTCACGAGCCCGCTGGGGTCGAAGATTCGCAGCCTGAACTGCGTCGGGCTGGCGACAGCAGCCGCGGGAAACGCTGCCACCGCCATGACCGAGAGAAGCAAAAAGAATCGTGCGTCTCGTCTGTTCATGTGCGTGTCCAGAGCTTAGGGCTCCAGACCGGCCAGCGCTGTCACCCGCTTGGGCCTTTGGTCACGGCTACTGAGGGGAAGAGCGTGACGTGCGGGAGTGTTCTGCAATGACGCCTGGGCGAAGTGATCGGAACAGCGTCGATGCCTCGATGGTCGATTGGCGCTCTGCTCCGTCCATATCCTCCGATGTAGGGTCGGCGCAGTGATTTCGGACGGTTTGAAGCAATTTCCGCATCTACGCCGAGCGCTGCGCGCCGGCCGCCAGCGTTACTGGGATCTGCGCGGGTCGTCGCTAAATGAGTCGCATGTGCGGAAGGCTCTGCGGGCACATGGGCGAACGCCAGGGAGCGTTCTCGTGGTGGGCTGCAATGACGGCACCGAGTGCGCGATGTTCCGCCGCTTGGGTGTTGAGCGTGTCCACGGCGTGGATCCCATCGAGGAGATTGGCTCCAAGCATCCAGATCCGGGGATCACGTACATCCGCGGCGCAGCGGAACAGCTTCTCCTGCCGGACGGTATGTTCGATCTCGTCTTCTCGTTCGCGACGCTTGAGCACGTTCGTGACCTCGAAGACGCCTATCGGGAGATGGCACGTGTACTCGCCTCGGGAGGAACGCTGTACACACTCGCCGCACCGCTCTGGTACTCGCCGTACGGGAATCACTGCGAGCACCTTTTCCGCGACGAACCGTGGATCCACCTGCGGCTGACGCGGGACGAGATCGTCGCCACAGCCTCCCAACGTGGCCTCACGGGCGAAGCGCAGGAAGCCTTCGTGGGACAGGTGGATTACATGCTCGATCCACGCTTCTTCAACCGACGCCACGCGCGCGACTACGTCGCGGCGTCCAGCGCACTAGGTCTTTCCGTGGAGTTGGAAGAAGTTCGGATGGAGCCGCGGGCACTCCTTCGCCCCGACTTCCAAATCGACGAGTCACCAGACGAACTGCTGGCTACTACCCACCGGTTCGTCGCGCACAAGGAGTAGCGCCGGGCCCGTGCGCCCCGGTCGGGCCCCGCGGACCATGACCGCCACCTTGACGAGGCCCGCCCCTTCATGGATGACAAACGCCCCAGACGGGACAGCTCACACACTCACAGTTGGGAATGTGCCCTGAGCCGTCCAAGGTCTGCTGCATCGCCCAGTCCGTGCCGCTGGTCAGGTCTCGGAGCGGAGGGGGACGCTCTCGGTCAGCCGGGACCCGACGCGCGACCGGGCGCGGGCGCCCCGGAGGGGTGTCGCGGCCGGGCGCGTGGGGTTGGCGGCGCGGAGCGCCGCCTCTTTACTTGTATTAGTGACCCCAGCTTGTCGAGTACACGCGTGTGGGTGTCGGACGCTGCAAAGCGCTGCAATCTCAGCATTCTTGCTTTCAGTTCAAGTAAGGAGATGAAGTGGACTGCTGCGTCTCTCCGACCGCATATCGGACCACGAAAGAGGACGACCCAGAGCAGACATCAGATCCGCATCGAGACTGGTGCTCGCTCTGCGGCTGATAGCTCGCTCACGGCGCCTACATCCCCTGGGCGATGAGTCGGATCCCGTCACCGCGCCGGCATCCGTCGACGGGACGCGGATCCTTGTTCAGGAAGACGCAGACCGCGTCCTCGGTTCCGGCGAGCTCGCTGACGGGTCGTGTGTGCCAGCCGGGCGCCCCACTCTCGGAGATGCGGGCCATCGCGTCGAGGGACCCGTTGGTCCTGGGTGAGGAGTTCTCCACGATCAGGTATTCGCGAAAGCGGTCCCCAGACCGGCGGGCAAGTTCGTTGAGGACCGCGTAGGCCGGCTCGTAGTCGCCGCCGTTCGTCGCGACGACGGCGACTGTGGGCTTCGGCTCCACCGCCAGCCGTGCCAGCGCCTCGGAAAGGCCACGCTGGTAATCGTTCGACGTGGCGGCGTGGTAGATCGCGTTTTCGTGCGTAAGCTCGAGGTCCGACACGGAGACCTGGACCAGTCGGACGATGAAGAACGAACTCGCCACCACCGAGGCGATGGCCAGCACGAGCACCGGGCGGCTGTGCCTGCGACTTCTACGGATGGCGACGATCGACAGGCATGCCGCGCCGAGGAACTGCACTGTGATAACCAGGTCGGAAATGGCTCGATACCGGGGCAGCGAGTAGTTGCCGTCGTAGAACCACGCGTCCAGGAACACGCATGCGAACAGCCATACGATCACCGCGAGCAGGAAGGTTGGGACCCGCCGCTCTGCCTTAGGGATCGTCACGGTCATCGCAAACCAAGCGAGCAGGACCACGCCCCCGGCCAGGAACCACCGACGCAGGGGAGGCTCGGCTAGTGCCGAGATGGCCCCGGCAAGGCGACTGCTGCCGACGCCCGCGCCATAGATATCGTGCTGGCTGCGGAGCAGGGTCGGCGCCAAGATCAGCCCGAGAAACACTGCTGGCAGGAGCCCGAGGAGACCGGCGACGAGGTCGGTCTTGCGGCGCCCGAGTGCTCGGTACGAATACGTCCCTACGAGGGGGAACGCCAGGGCGAGCGAGAAGAACGACTCCTTCGCGAAGATCGCCGTGGTGACGCCCAGTAGGGCAGGGATCCACCACAAGCGCCCCAGACCCAGGCTTAGCTTCGTAAGAGACAGCAGCACCACCCCTGTCGCTAGCAGTCCCAGCAACTCCGATGGGCCGAGGCGAGCGACGATGCCCGACCAGGCGTACAACCCGGCAAACAGGAAGGGGCATACTGCCGAGCCGACTAACATGACCGACCAGCAGATCCAGGCTCGACTCCCGTTGACGACCGTCGACAGCCAGACCGCCGCCACATACCCGAGCACCGCGCACGCCCCCGTGAACATCACGAGGACGCAGGCGTACCAGTCCCACGGGTTGTTGCCGAAGAGCACGGTTTCCCCGACTCGGAACAGGTAATAGGCGGGGCGGAAGCGACCAGAGCCTCCCCATTGACCGACCTCGGTCTTGTTGATGAAGGTTGCCCAGAACTCCGACCACGGAAGGTGGCCGTCCGGACCCATCCACATAAGGGGTTCGTGGTCGTCGATAGGTCCGAACTTCGCCGTGAAGCTGGGACCCGTTGCCCAGAACGCGACGACGAATGCCGAGACCAGCGCTGTTGCAAAGGCCGTGAATGACAGGAGACGCTGGCTCCTCATCGAGCCGGCCCCCTTCGTTCCTGCGCCCCGTTCTTGGCGATGCCTTGCAGTGGCGAGACGCCGGTTTTCCAGCAGATCGAATTCCCCTCGCTGTAACTGCGTCTCGCCCAGGAGATGCCCCCTGCGTGCACCAGATCAGGGCATCTTCGTGGGGGTCTCCGATCAAGATCCCCCCACAGCGCGAACGCCACGGTGCGGCCGTCAGACGGCCGCACCATCCTCAGACGCTCACCCATCGCCGATCAGAGGATACGACACGACGGCTGCTTGGCAGCGCCTCTCGTGTGAGCCGCGAAGCACCGGCACGACACCGCCGGCAACAGAAAAGCCGCGTTTCCGCGGCTTTCGTGTGATGGGCGGTACTGGGCTCGCCCCAGCTTGTCGACCTGGTCCGGTCTCGGCCACCGGGAGCAGGCGTCGTTGATCCGGGATGGCAACGAATAACCGAATGTCGCGGCGGATCGCGCTAGTCGAGTGCCCATCGCTGGCTAATGCGACCTGGGGCAAGGTGAGCAGCGCCGTCTGCGTACGCGCCGACGAGCGCATTGGTGCTCGCTAAGCGATGTGCGGTGGCTCCTCCGGCGAGCCACGGTCTCCGATCGACGGCACGGCGTTGGCTAGGCTCGCCCGAGCGTGCAGCCTTCGAATTTCATAGTCGTTACGTCGGTCTTCCCGCCGACCGACGCGCTGCGCGCGTTCGCGCGCCTTTCGGAATGGCACATGATCGTCGTGGGCGATCAGAGGACGCCACCGGAGTGGGCCCTCGACGGCGTAACCTACCTCTCGCCGAGTGCGCAGACGGCACTTGGGTTCGAGACGACGAACCTTCTGCCATGGAACCACTACGCGCGGAAGATGGTCGGCTACCTCTACGCGATGCGCGAGGGCGCACAGGTCATCGCGGACACCGACGACGACAACATCCCGAAGGACAACTGGGCGTGCCCGAAGTTCGAAGGCGAGTTCGACGTCATTACCGGCTCCGGCTTCGTAAACGTCTATCGGCGCTTCACCGATGCCTTCGTCTGGCCGCGCGGATACCCGCTCCGTCTGCTCCGCGCTGAGGAAGCTGTGACGGCCGTGCGCCCGCAGATCGTCGAGATCGGCGTTTGGCAGTTCCTCGCCGATGCGGATCCCGACGTCGATGCCGTGTATCGCCTCGTGTTCGATGGTCCGATCACGTTCGCCGAGCGTGCGCCGCTCGTGCTCGACCATGGCGTCGTGTGCCCTTTCAACTCTCAGAACACGGTCTTCGCGAGAGACGCGTTCCCGCTCCTGTATCTCCCCGCTTTCGTGAACTTCCGCTTCACTGACATCCTGCGTAGTCTCGTGGCGCAGCCGGTGCTTTGGGAACACGGACTCCGGCTCGCATTCGGATCCGCGACGGTGCGGCAGGAGCGGAATCCCCATGACTACCTGAAGGACTTCGCGGACGAGATCCCCATGTATCTCCAAGCAGAAGGAGCGTTCGATGCCGCTGTCGCCGCTACGTCGGCCGAGGCTTCGATCGCTCAGAACCTCAGCGCGGCGTATGGGCGCCTTGAGGAAAGCGGCATCGTCGAGTCGCGCGAGCGTCTCCTTCTCGATGCGTGGCTGAACGACGTGGCAAGGGCGACGGCATGAAGCGACGGCTCATCGTCTGCACGACGTTTCGGAGCTTCGATGGCTCGCCGAACGACCGCATCCAGCGAGAATTCCTGCGCAGCCTCGCGGCGCAAACGTATTCGGACTGGGAGCTCGTAGTGACGATCTTCGGCGAGACCGGCGTCGAAGAGGCGCTGCGAGAAGGTGGCGTCCCGTTCACGGTTTTCCAGGGATCGTCCGGCGACTACAGATTCTCGCTCACGGAGGTGCTTTCGAACGCTGTTGCACACGCCGATTCGATCGGACGCGAAACGAGCATCGTGCTGTGGACGACGTGCGACGTTGTCTTCCCGCCGCATCTCTTCGGGGCCATTGTCGGACGCTTCAAGCCAGGCGACGCCGGCACGTCGCATCCGCACCTCGAAGCGGTGTCTTTCGACGAGTACGCGGGCGGTCGGATCAAAGACGTGTGGCCGTACGCGCCGCTGTCGCGCGAAACGCGATACGAAGGAATCGACTTCGTGTACTTCGACGCCGATCTCTTCGCGCCCGGAAGCCCGTCACGCGCGGCTCTCGAAAAGTATCGGTTCGTCGATTGGGGTCTCTTCGAGCACTTCTTGACAGGTCTTGCGCGGCTGCACGCCAGACGGCGGCTGAACCTGTGGGCGTCGGCGCCCGTCGTAAAGATCGGCAACAACCGCACTGTCGGGAAGGAAACCGCGTCGTACTTCCAGCGCGCCTGGGATCGCAACTACGTGCCGATGCGCCGCTTTCTCGATGACCACGCCCTCGGTGACGACCTTCTCCGTCTCCACGACTGCCACACCCAGTTCGAGCTCGTCGGACGCGCGAGATACCTCCGCCGGCTCGGTGCGCATCATGCACGCCGGGCGTCCCGCCGGATGCTTCGGCGCGTTCAAAACCGATAGCGGATCCGCTGCTCCACCGTGTCATGACGGCGCATGGCATTCGCAAGTACTTGCCAGCGGTTCCCTCCGATCGCCTGTCGGCGAGACTCTCGTCCCGAGATCCAGCTACGCGAATCGCCGGTCCGTGACCCCGAAGCAGTAATCGTCGAATTCAACGTCGGCGGTGTCCGAGAGAATGACCTCGATCTCGCACACGAATCGGCTGGCTGCCGGAACGTCTGCCAACGAAGCGTTCATCTCGACCCACTGCTCAGACCCAAGCGGAACGGTCACGACCGCAACGCCGTCAACGCGAACGATGACCGTCGCGTCGAGCCGGTTCTTCGTCCTCGCGACAGAGAAACGCAGCGCATCGGCTTGATCCGGACGCGTGAGGAACCAGCGCGCGCCGGTACCCAGTGCGGTGGGCCTTCCCTGCTTGCGGCTTCTGCCATACGACCGATCGTCTCCGCCGAATCAGCATCGGGTTGTGCTCGACGGCCGTGACTCGTCCGCCTAAACGCAGTAGACGCCATGTGTCGTGGCCGGTACCGGCTCCGACATCGAGGACCTCGCGGTCGACAAAGTCGACACCTTTGAAACAGTCTTGAATTGCGTGTATTCCGTGTAGCGGTTTTGAAACCAGGCTTCGCGGGCGAATTCGTCACCACATGTCGACGCAAAGGCCGGCTTGTCATCGGACTCGTCATATCGCTGCAAGAGACACTCCAGACGCTCGACATCCGGACGCGTCGCGTATGAATTGTCTGCCCGTGCGTTCGCGGCAATCTCGAAGAGCCCGATGATGTCGAGCGGCTCGTAATGCCCCAGGAAGGGCGTTGCGCAGATGACGTCATAGGTCGTCTGACAAGAGCTGCACGCGATCGCGCCCTTCAGCAGCTCGTCAGCGTTCCACGCGCCGTCTTGACAGACGAGCGCCGACTGACCGCATTGCGTGCACCGGCACCCGTGCAGAACCGCCGCTTCTATGCCAGCTCTCCGTACACCTCGTCGTGGAGTCGTGCCACCCCGGCCCACGAGAAAGAGCGGGCTACCGCGACGCCGCGTTCGACCAGCACAGAATCGGCGTCAAGCGCGCGCAGGATACCGTGCGCGAACTCCTCCGCCCCGTCGGCGGCGAAGGTGACGGCGGCCCCATCCGCGATCTCCTCGACGGCCGTTCCGGACGCAGCCACAACCGGGCAGCCACTCGCCATGGCCTCGAGAACTGGCAATCCGAAGCCTTCGTACCGGCTCGGGAAGACGACGGCGGACGCGCGACGGTACAGCGTCGCGAGCTCCTCGATGTTCACCACGCCTCGCGACCGCACACCCTCGGGCAACCTTAGCCCGTCGTGACCGCCCCCTGTGAGCACCAACCCGAGGTCGGGGCGGCGCTGCCGGACGCGGGCGAATGCCTCGAAGAGCAAAGCGTGGTTCTTGTGCGGCCAAGCGCGCGCAGGGTAGAAAAGGAATGGTTCTCGCATGCCGCCATCGGGGTGAAAGACGGCTGTGTCGACAGCGTGATGGATGACGCGGACGCGCCCTGGGTCAAGCCCGAGCTTCCGTATCGCACGGTCGCGCACGAACGCACTGGGCACGATAACCCGATCGGCGTGACGGGCGGCGCGATCGTACGCTAGCCGCCGAAAGAGCCGTACGTGATGCGGTACGAACTCTGGAAGGTCGAGGTGTAACAGATCGTGCAACGTTACGACGCGCGGCCTGGACGTCGGCGGCAGGGGGATCGTCAGCGGGTAATGGACGATGTCGGCAGCGGCGAGCGCTTCGCGCGCAGCAGCCGCGTACAAGAAGGCCACCAGGCGTGGTCGCGCCGCGGACACACCGGCGGCGGCGACGGGGAGGCCTCCGCTAGCGTCGGTCGCGTCGGGCGGCGACACGACAAAGTAATGGCGCATCCCATGCTCGGCGAGCGCAGCCGCGAGCCCGCGTGCGTACGTTTCCGACCCGCCCATGCGACCAGGGGCGAGGGTGAGAAGAGCGATCCCGACCATCCCGCCGATAGTGTCCCATCTTGGGCGCGTCAGCTAGCCGCTGGATCGCAGGCGCGAAGCTTTAGCCCGCGAGCATGATCCGGAAGCCGAGCTGCGCCGGCAGTTCGAGCTCCGCGTCGACCACCTTCGCCAGGGTTTCGGCTCGTTCACCGAAGCGCTCAGAGATCCACGTCCGCTCGGTTGTCATCTCCCCATGGCTCAGGAGGGCGATTGCGAGCTCGGGAGGATGCGGCGCGAGGATCAGCCGTGATTCGACGTGATGCCGCCCGTTGCCCTCGAGCTGGTCGTATACCCACACCTCGTCATCGGCCCATTCGATTCGGCGCACGTGCCTGACACGGCCCGGCAGCACAACGCTCGCCTCGACCGCGCGCTCGCGCGCGTAGCGCAGGTTCACCTTCGGCAGGGGGCCGCTCCGGAACGCGCCCCAAAGACGGAACTGGTCTCGGCCGTCGACGCACACCGTCGAATGCGCGCGCGTGGAGCGGAACCAGTCGCGTTCTGCGCCGGGCTCGTAGGTGAACGTCCCCGGGTCGACGAGCACCGGGCGGCCGCGCCACCAGAGCTGAAACGAGAGCGCGTCGGCGTGCGCGTGCGCCGGGAGGAAGTCCGGCGCGGGAACGCCGCAGCGAAACGCGAGCCAGAGCGGCCCTTCGCGCACAACGACGAAGCCGGAATCGCCGAAGACCGACAGCCCTTCCGGCGCCTCGGGGAGATCGAGCCGCGGCGCGTCAACCGTGCCGTCGTTGAAGAGCGCGGGCGCGCCGTCGGGCCGCGCAAGCGCCGCCGCGAAGCTGCGCATGCGCTCGATTGCTTCCGCAAGCCACGAGTGCGGCGAGGCGGCCTGGATCTCGAGCAGGTCGCGCAACACCACGAGGTGATACGACGGGCTGCGCTCATAATGGCCACCGTCGCGTAGCACCTGCTCGGGCAGCTCGCGGCGTAGCAGCTCGATCCCGCGGCGCGTCAAATCGGCTGCACCGAACGACGTGCCGCCGAGCACGAGCGCACGCACGTTGCGGATCACGTGGTTGCCGAGCACGTTGTCCTCCACGTTCACGCGGAGCCGCTCGAGTTGCCGCCACAAGCTGCGTGACAGCTCCGGCGAGGCGAGCTCGGGCAGCAGCGTGAGCGCGGCGACCCAGTTGCCGACACGCGTCGAGAGCGGATACGGATGCCACGCGTCGCCGTCGTGCGGCGGATGCGCCTCGATCCAGGTCGCGACCAGGCGGCGCGTCTCCTCGAGATCGCCCGCGCGTGCCGCCGCGAGCACGTCGTCGCCGTACTGCCGATGAAAGCGGCCGAGCCTGGTCGACGCATCGAGCGGCGACGACCCCTCGAACGCGGGCGAGGCCCACAGCTCGCGCGCTGCCGGGATCGGCGACGCCTTGCCCGGCGGCTCACGGTCCGGAAAGCGCCGGCGGGCGAGCGGGCGAAACGCACGTGCGCGCAGCTGCCGCATCCGGGCCGCGCGCAACGCATGCAGGTAGAGCATCACGCAAGCACCTCCTCGTACAGGGCGAGCAGCGCGTCAGTCGCCGCAGCGAACGAGAACTCGCGCTGCGCCTTCGCCCGTGCCGCCGCACCGAGCCGCGCGCGCAACTCCGCATCACCGAGCAGACGCTCGAGCGCAGCGCGCAACGCACCAACGTCGCGAGGCGGCACAAGCAGTCCCGTCACGTCGTCCTCGACAGCATCGAGCAACCCACCGACTGCGCTCGCAACGACCGGTCTTCCCCACGCCATCGCCTCGCGCGCGGCGACGCCGTAGCCCTCACGCCGTGACGGCACAGCAACGACGGCCGCACGCTCGTACCACGGCCCGAGCTCGCCCGGCGCCACAAATCCCTCGGACGGAACCTGCGCGCGCAGCGGGCCGTCGCCGACGACCCGCAACGGCAGCCCCTCCGCCGCCTCGACGAGCTCCAGGACGCCCTTCTCCGCGGACAGCCGCCCGACGTAGAGCACGTGCGGCGGCTCCTCCGGCGAGCCGACTGGCGACGGAATCGCGACCCCGCTCGGAACGATGCGCACCTCGCGCGCGCCCAGCGCCCGCGCCGCGTCCGCCAGCGCCTGCGACGCCGCGATCACGACCCGCGCACGGCGCAGCACGGGCCGCACGAGCCACGGCACCCGGCGAGCAAGCTCGACGTCCGTGCCCCACACCTGCACGACGAACGGCTTGCCAAGCGTCGCCGCCACCGCTCCGGCCGCGAGCCAGTGCGCGTGCACGAGGTCGCAGTCGCGCGATCGCGCGGCACGGCGAAACGACCACAGAAAGGCCGGCACCAAGAACACAAGCCAGGGCCGCGCGCGGATGTTCCCCACGATCCCGTGCCCGTAGGCGAGCCCGAAATGGCGGAACGACGCGGGCGAGACGACCTCGACATCGACACCAGTCGTCCGTACATGCTCCATCGCGTCGGCGACGAACCGCCCGGCGACGTCATCCGGGCCGCGCGGGTACGAGGTGGTCAGAACCAGGACGCGCATCGGCTCAGCCGGCGAAGCCCTCGACTCGCGCGAGGTGGCCGTGAGCACGGGAAAGTCGCGCATCCGTCGTCGCGAGCGGCAGGTCGAGCGCCTCGGCCAGCGCGATGTACGACGCGTCGTAGGGCGTCAACGTCCCTCGCAACGCCCAGATCCGCGCGAGCAGATGGACGACCGGATATCGCTTCACGGGCAAGTCCCCGAGGTCGTAGACCGCTCTCTGCGCTTGCTCGGGCGTGGTCTCACCGCGTACAACCAGCCCTCGCGCCGCCGCGAGCACCTCGAGATCCAGCAGGTGCGGCGCGTGGAGACTGTCGGCTGCGCGAATGCGCTCAGCCGACCAGACGCCACGGCGACCCTCGTTCAGGAGGTAGTCGACGACGAGCGAGGCGTCAACGACGAGCATCGAGCTCGCGCTCGCGCTCCTCCCTCGCCTCGTGAATGAGCTCAGCGGCAGAAGCGCCCAAATCCACCATCGAACGGCTGCGGACACGTTCGACGTGCTCCTCGAGCGTCGGAAGCCGGGCGAGCTCGCTCACTTCCGCGAGCAGGAACTCCGACAGGGACATCCCCTGCTTCGCCGCCCGTGCCTTCAACGTGCGATGGACGTCCTCGGGAACGTTTCTGATCTGGATGTGGCCCATGCATCACACCATATCACATGCACTATGCATGCCCTGACGAGTCACGCCTCGCGAAGACGACGGGCAGCGCGACCGCCAGCGCGATGAAGGCATAGAAGTAATAGAAGGTCATCGTGAGGTAGAAGAAGTTCGACGCGATCGTGCCGGTCAGCGCCGCCGTGAACCCCCAGGCAAGCGCCCGCACGTAGCGCCCCTCACTGCCGAGCCTCTTCCCGAGCAGCCGAGCCGCGCGCAGGCGCAGATACACGTATCGCAGAAACACGACGAAGAGCAGCAGCCCGAGGAGCCCCGTCTCGACGATGAGCGCCACCCAGAACGAATGCGGCCCCCAGTTCGTCTTGCCGGTGACGAACTGGTAGTAGACGGAGAAGTTGTTCAAGCCGAGACCGAGTAGCGGATGCGAGTGGATGATCTGCGGGATGAAGTTGTAGACGGCGAAGTGCGACGAGCTCGACGCGCCGCCGGTCTGGATACGCGAGCGTAAAACAACCGAGAAGTAATTCCAGCGCGAGTAGAGGACGTAGGCGAGCAGCAATCCGACGCCCGTCAGCGGCACGACGAAGGCGCGAGCGCGCAAGAACCGCCGATACGGAATCGCGAGTACGAGCAGGCCTGCGCCAAGCCCGAGCGCGCCGCTGCGCGAGAGCGTCGCTAGCAGCACGAGCAGCATGAATGCGAGCGCCGCGGCGAGCGGCCACTTCAGCCGGTGTCCGCGCTCGAGCCGCAGGTAGACGGGCAGCAACGAGAGTAGCGGCACGACGAGCATGATCCCGAGATGGTTCGGGTCGCCCGTGAGGGCGTTCGGGCGGTAGACGTTCGAACCCTCGACCTGGCCGTAGATATTGATCGAGCTCGCGCCGCCGGTGAGCGGCGAGAGCACCGTCTGGTCGAGGTTGTGGCCGGCCTTCGCCGCGAGCAGCTGCAATACGCCGTACACGCAGTTCGCGAGGAACCCCGCGGTGAACCAGCCGAGCGTGCGCCAGTAGAAGCGCCTGCCGCGCTGAACGAGGTAGGTCACGCTCGCCGCGAGGAAGAGGAAGTGGAGGACGAACTTGACCGTCCCCTTCGTGAACTGGTCGACACCCTGCTTCGTCTCCAGATTGAAGAAGCCGAGGAGGTAAACGAGCAGGAACGCGGCGAAGAAGCCGAGCAGAACCGCCGTCGTGCGCGGGACACGCCCGCGGAAGGTGAGCGCGAAGCTGAGCAGGAAGAGCATCGTCAGCACGTCGGCGAGCGAGATCGCGCCCGCGACGTTCCAGAAGACTTTCTCGAAGGTGACGCAGAAGAGCGTCGCGACGAAGAAGAAGTCGACCACACGCGAGCCGGCCAGCGCGCGCGGTAGCGCGACGGACACCGCACTCATACGGCGCTCCGTAACGCGTCGGCCGACTCCTCGACGCGGCGGCCGCCCGAGAGCCGTGACGAGGAAGACGTCAGGAGACGACGGACGCGGTCTGCGAGTTCAACGTCTCTTAGCCTGGGGCTTAGCACGGTCCGGGGCAAGCTGGAAGCGCCTCCGGAGGGGACAAGATTCTCGAAACCAGCGAGCGCAGGAGTTGTCATGACCCGCAGGTAGCTGATAGCGAGCTGACGCACGGAAGGCGCAGACGCACGCGGCCCATGCCCCGAGGTTAGCGGCTACCGGCCGCAGGCCGAGATGGTGACCCAGCCGACGACATCGTCTCTGAGCCGGAGGCGAGTTGCCGCGCCGGCAGGTGGGAACCTCGACGAGTTCGCGTCCGGACTGAACAACGCACAGCCGATCGCGTTGCGCGACGCACTCGATCGCGCCGACGAGACAAATGCAGCCGCAGAGACGACCGCCGGGGTTGACGCGTGGATGACTGACCTGGGCGACGGCGGCGTGTTCGGCAAATCCTCGATGAGGCTACGTGATGGCGACCGCCACGGTTGAGACTCCACGGACGCCGCTCGAGCCATTGCAGGCGCAGCAGGCCAAACTTGTCGCGCGTTGCGCTGATGCGGGAGCCGCGGCGCAGACTGAGGAGGCGAGCATCACGCCCGCGTGGAAGAGCTGCGTGCTGACCCGTCGCACCGGCGCGGCCAGATCCATCCGGACGATTCTGAAAACCGCTCTGACGGAAGGCGTGAGCTCCGCAGCCTTCTCGCCGGCATCTCTGCGTTCGAGACGCTGATCGGTAAGGAACGGGTGGCGATCGCGGCTGAGAAGGCCGCGAGGGGCTCTACGTTGTCCGGGCTCTAGTTGATGCTTGATTATGAATAGGCAGGTATCCGGAAAATGAATAAACGCGGTACTCCGAAAAATCTGGTTGCCTCACATCCAGGCAACATGAACGCGGCTCGCCATGGCGTTCACTCGCCGCGCCTAATTCAAGCGAGCGCGTCCGAGATCGAGGCCGAGTTCGCCGAGTCGTTCGAGTTTTCTCCCACACAGCGGTTCGCGCTACGCGAAGTTGCGAAGTGCATCGCGATTCTCGACGCGATCGATCGTGATCTGGATGAACGAGGAATCGTGGACAAGGCGGGAGAGCCTCGCTATCTCCTTGACCATCGGTATCGCCACTCCCGCCAACTCGACCATTGGCTGGCGAAGATCTCCGAGACGATCGAGCGGCAGACAGCTGCCGGCCAAGAACCCAAACACGTCGGGCACGCCGACTACGTTTACGAACTGGAGCGGATAGCGCTCGGGGGAGACTCAACCGCCAGCACGCACGATCGGCTCAACGCGCTCAAAGAGCTGCTCAAGCTCGAGTCGAGCGCTGCGAAAGCCAGTGAAAACAAAGTCGTCCTCTTCTGAAAACAAGGTCGTCTTCTTCGGTCCCGGCGGCTCCGAGGAGGAGGAGGACCGACCCGAAGAGGAGACCTGACCCACAGCCGCTTGATCCCGCAGTGATACCGCTCGGGCGAGCCTGGACAGGCCTCGCTTCGAGAATCTGACGGCCCTCAGGAGTTGACGGACAAACTTCTCTGGGCGGGAAGCGACGCTTGTCGGCGACACACACGAGACCTGCACGGACAGGGTGCAGAGAAGGCGGCCCTGTTCGTACACGCCGCCCGCGACAATCGTTCGACCTACCCCGTGGCGAGCAGTGCGGCGACGGCCTCCGCTGCCTCCCGCTGCATACTCGGCAAGACGTGACTGTAAATGTCGAGCGTGATCGTGATCGTTGAGTGGCCGAGTCGTTCGCTTACGACTTTTGGATGAACCCCCGCCTGTAATGCGTGCGTTGCGTGCGTATGTCGAAGATCGTGGAACCGAATCCTCCGAACACCCGACACTCGAACGCGTCGCTGGAAGTAGTACGTGAACAGCCCCGGATGGATCGGCTGCCCTCCAGGTCCGGCGAAGGCAAAGGACTGCTCGTCGAAGCGTCGACGTTCCGCTGCACATCGTTTGATGGTGGCGCTGCGATGTTCGCGAAGCACTTCGACCGTCTTCTGATCGAGTGCAACGGCTCGGCGGCTCCGCTCGGTCTTCGGCAGGCCGACGCATACTTCACGGCCTACCAAGATCACCGTCTGAACGACTTGCAGCTGTGCACGTTCGAGATCGAGATCGCACCAGCGAAGACCGAGCAGCTCGCTTCTTCGCAAGCCAGTCGCTGCCGCTAGGTGAAAAGCTGCGCAGTGTTTATCGTTGGTTGCCGAGAGTAGGAACGCACGTAACTCCGCTGGCGACCATGTGGGAAAGACCGGCGACTGCGTAGCCCGCCGTGAAGGAGGATCGGCGGCGTACATCGGATTCAGGTCGAGAACGCCAAGCCGTACGCCATCCGAGAACGCCTTCTGCAGAATCACGTGCAGAAATCGGACTGTTCGCGGCGACAGCCCACCACAGCCATCACGACGCCCATTCGTCAGCATGCGCTCGTACAAGGCGTTCAGATGCTGTGGCTGGATCGTCCGGATGGCTGCTGAAGAGAGGTCCGCGGAGACGTAGAGGGAGATCATGTTGCGGTAGCTCTCGATGCTTATCGGGCGTAGCCCGCGGCGCGTGCACAGACCCAACCACTCATCGAGCCATCCGCCGAGCGTGTACTTACGACGTCGAGTGTCGGGAGCCGATTTTGTTGCCTCCACAGGCGAGAATCATAACAAACCGGAGGCCGCTATTTGGCTTAACCATGCGGTTGAATCGGCGTTTCTTGATTTAAGTCGAGGTTGAAGAAGCCGGCGAGGTAGATGAGCAGGAATGCGGCGAAAAAGGCGAGCAGGATCGCTGTCGTGCGCGGCATGACACCCCGGCTCGTCAAGGCGAAGGCGAGCAAGAACAGGACGGTTAAGACGTCGGCGATGCCGAGCGAGCCCGCGACGTTCCAGTGCACCTTCTCGAACGTCACGCAGAAGAGCGTCGAGAGCAGAAAAAAGGCCGTGACCCTCGTGCTCGAAACCGTGCGCGGAACGACAGCGGACACGGCGGTCATGCGAGCGACTCCAGCAGCTCCGCGAGCTCCTCGACGCGCGCCGCACGCGAGAGCTTGTCACGCCATTCGGGCGAGAGCGGCGTGCCGTCGAGCCTCCCGTCGCGCCACTGAGCGTGCAGCGCGACGAGAGCATCGCGAATCGCCGGCACGTCCTCCGGCCCCGCGACGATCCCCGCATCGGTGTCGCGAATGAGCTGGGCCGCCGCGCCGTCCTCCGGCACGATCGCGAGCACCGGCCGCTCGGCCGCGAGGTACTCGAACACCTTGCCCGACAGGACGCCGCGGCCGCGGCCGCCGGCCTCCGGAATCAGCAGCAAGAGCACATCGGAGTCGCGCTGGAGCCGCAGCGACTCGCGGCGCGGGACGTAATCGATCAGCTCGACGCGGTCGGCGAGACCGAGGCTCTCCATGAACTCCCGGTCGGCCGGGCGAAAGTCGCCGAGGAAGCGCACGGTCACATCTTCCAACCCCGACTCGGCGAGCGCACGGAGAAACGGCTTCGGATCGCGCTTCCCGAAGAACGAGCCGGCGTGGGTCAGCCGAAACCGGTCCGCCCGCCTGTACTCGATGCCGGCGAAATCGTCGAAGTCGCAGCCGTTCGTGATCGTGACGACGCGGCCGCGCGGGTTGAGCGCCTTCGTCTCTTCGGCGATCGCGTCGGCTGCCGTGACGATCGCGTCCGCCTGGCGCGCGACGAGCCGCGCGATTCCGGCGCGCGACTTCTCCTTCACGAACGCGGCCGCGCCTTCGTTCGAGCGATGCGGATGGAGGACGATCGAGTCGCGTAGATCAGCCACCCACTTCGCACCGGTCGCCTTCTTCACAGCGGAGCCAATCAGGTGCACCGAGCCTGGCGGCGAGGTCGTGAGCACGACGTCGATCCCCTCGCTCCGCACGATCGAGATTGCCTTCGGGATCGCGGTCGCGTTCCAGGTCACGTTCTCGTCGGGAACGAGCAACCGGCGGCCGATCGTCGAAGCCTGCAGTAGGGCGAGATCGAACCCGCTGCGGCCGTGGAACTCGTCGGCGAGCCGCCGGGCGCGCGGCCCGATGTAGCGCGCGCGATGGATCCACGCCTGCGTCGGCAGCGGGAGGTCGAGGTCCTCGTTCATCCACTTCGGATCGTCTGGCGCGAGCACGTGCGTCTCGATCCCAAGCGCGGGCAGATGGCTCGCGAACTTGAGCGGGCGCTGGACGCCGCCGCCGCCCGCGGGCGGGAAATAGAGGGTGACGAGGAGGAGCTTCATAGCCGGTAGACGCGAAAGCGCCCGTCACGGTAGACGAGGCGGGCGCCCGGCCCGACCTGTTGGTCGCCGCGGAGGACGAGCCAGCCGGCGCCGTAGTGCCGCGGGATCGCGAGGTTGTGCGTCCGGAGGAACTCGAGCCACACCAAGCGGCGGCCGGCAGGATCGTTCGCCTTGGTGTCGGCCACGTGGGTCGGCGGCGCGTCCGCGACATACACCGGCACGTAGGCGGAGATCCGATAGCTCGTTTCAAGGTCGGCGTACACGACAGAACGCTCGGGTACCTTCGTCCTCAGGAACTGCACGAGGCCGGGCGTAAGCGCATTCGCATCCCGCTGCGATCCCTTGTCCCAGTGCGCGAAACCGTGCACGGCGACGGGAAGCACGAATAGCGCGACGGCGAGCCCGGCGAGCATCCCCGTGCGTTCGTAGGCCCCTCGTCCGCGGCGGGCGAGCACGATCGCCGCGACGATGCCGGCGAGACCGCCCCACAGCGCGATCCAGGTGGCAAGCGCCGGGCCGCCACCGTGCGCGTAGTGCAGCCCGAAGTCACCCCGGTAGAGTTGTTGGAGCACGATCCCCGCTGCTAGCGCAAACGGCAGCACCAGTACCCTCAGCGCTCGAGCCACGACCGCAGCACCGCCTGCGAGAGCGAATGCGAACGGCACGAACCCGGCCGCGCGCCGCGACTGCGACAGCGACACGAGGTCGGAGAACCGCGGAAAGAGAACCGGCGAGAGCTCGAGCGCGAGCATGAGCACCATGCCGCCGAGCACGAACGCGCTCCAGCGCCGCCGGGCAGCAAGCGCAGCGAACGGCGCGAGCACGAGCGCCGCGACCGCGACCGCTCCGGTGCGCGCGAAAATGCCGGGCAGGAGGTGGTAACTCGAGGCCGAGTGCACTGAGAGGTCCGTGGCGTACTGAGCAAAGCCGTTCGCCTTATCGGCCGCAGTTGGGTTGTGCGATTGCGTCTCGGCCACGATCGGCGCGAGCCACGCGACGACGCCGACGACCGGCAGGCCGAAGGACAGGAGGCCGCCTACGCTCGAGCGCAGATCCTCGCCGGAGGCGAGCACGCGTACAAGCGCAAAGCCGACGAGGGGGATCGCGATGAAGAGCGCATAGGTTGGATGCACGAACGCGAGATCCATCCCCGCAACCGCGAGCGTGAGCGCGAGCGGCCACGTCGGGTCGCGCACGAACAGGAAGAAGAGCGCGATCACGGCGGGCACGAGCAGCTGCCGCGCCGTCGTGGCCGGAAGCTCGAGCGACGTGTACGCGCCGCCGCCACCCGGCGCCAGCGCGATCATTGCGACCTGCGCGAGCATTGTCGCCACCGCAAGCCACGTCGAGTGGAAGACCTGGCGCCCCATCTCGTACGCGAGCACAAGCGCAAGCGGCGCGAGGATGCTCGACTCGTGCAGGACGACGGCGCTCGGATCGATGGCGGCGAGCTTCGCAACGAGCGCGAGCCACGCATGCCAGAGCGGGAACGCGTAGCCGGGATGGAGCCCGCCGTCCTTGAACTCGTCGACGGCGTGCAGCGAGAGACTGCCGAAGTCGTCGAGCTTGCGCATCCGTCCGAGATGGAAGAGCGCGTCGCCCTTGATCACCCCTTCGATTCCCCAGAGCGCGATCCCAAGCCCGACGCCCGCGAGCGCGACGGTTCGCGGAACCCGCAAGTAACAGTCTGTTACTTGCCGCTTTTGAAATGGCAGGGCGACGGCACCGGCACAGAGCACGAGCACCAGCGTGAGCGTCAACGACGCCTGCACGGCGAACGTCAGCGCAAGCGCAGCGGCAACGAGCCCCACAGACCAGACGAATGCAGATGCGGGCCCGCTCCGGCCGAGAGCGCGCGCGACGAGCCGGCCGGGCACAAGCAGCACGAGCGTCGCGGCAGCGAGGCGCAGCCAGAGGCCGAAGCCGTGCTCCGGCAGAAGCCGTGCGATGCCGAGCAGCGGGAGCGAGAGCAGAAGCGGCGGGACGCGAAGGCTCATCCGAGCAGGTCGCCGACGCGCCCGGACGAAAGCCAGCTCGCGCCCTCGCGGTACATGCGGCCCCGGTCGCCGCGGACGAGCGCGCCCCGCACGCGCAACGCGGCGAGCAGCAACCGGCGCGCGCGCTCCGCATACGCGTCGCCGCGATGCTTGCGCAGGAAGCGCAGCTGGCCGCGCAGGTTCTCGACGAACATCCGTCCCTTGTGCGACGCCGCGTAGACGTGCGTGGCGCCGGCGCCCGGGAAGAACAGAAGCTTCCAGCCGGCCTCGCGGAAGCGGTACGCCCAATCGGTCTCCTCGCTGAAGAGGAAGAACGCGTCGTCGGCCAGGCCGACCTCGTCGATCGCCGCGCGCCGCACGAGCCAGACGGCGCCCATCAGCACCTCCGCCTCGTGGACCGAGCCGTGATCGAAGCCGCCCGCGTAGAAGGCGTTGAGCGCCTCCGTGCCAGGCGCGAGCTTGCGCAGGTAGAAGAACTCCGTCGCCAGGCGCCACAGCGTCGGAAAACCGCGCACGGAGCGCTGGAGCCGCCCGTCCGGGTAGCGGAGCCTCGGGCCGACAACGGCCGCTTCCGGATGCGCGTCCGCAAACGCGGCGAGCTGCTCAACCGCGCCCTCATCGAGCCACGCGTCGGAGTTGAGCAGCAAGACGTAGCGCCCCGACGTTCGCGCGACGCCGGTGTTCCAGCCGTAGGCCAGGCCGCGGTTCTCCTGCTCCACGACGCCGACCTCGGGGAAGCGCTCGCGGACGAATGCAACCGTGCCGTCGCTCGAGCCGTGGTCGACGACGATCGTCTCGTGCCCGCGCACGCTCTCGAGCGCCTGCTCGAGCCACGGCAGCCCGTTGTAGGTGACGACGACCGCCGAGACGTCGCTCATCTGCGGCGCACGCCCTCACGCAGGATGATCGCGACGCCGGGCGCCGCGAGCGCGATCGTCACGATGAAGAAGAGGAAGCCCGTCGAGAATGCACGGTCCGCGCTCACGCCGAGCGTGCCGAGGAACGAGACGAAGAACGACTCGCGCACGGCGAGCCCGTTCACCGTGAACGGCACGAGCATCACGAGAAAGAGCAGCGGGCCCATCACGTAATACGGACGGGGCGAAAGGTCGACCCCGACGGCTTTCCCCGCAGCCCAGATCGCGAGCACGCGCACGGCTTGCACGACGAGTGTCAGCGCAAACATCCCGACCAGGAGCGGCACGTCTCTGCGAAACGAATGGAGCGCGAGATAGACCTCGCGCAACTGTCTGTCGACACGGAGCGCGCGCAGGAGAGGACGCGTGCGCTGCAGGAGTGGATGAAGCCGCGCCGAGAAGAGTAGGACGCCAAGCACGACCGAGCCGACGACGAACGCGAGCTCTACCCACAGATACCCGCCGACGTCGTAGCGGCCGACCGCGAGCGCGAAGCCCGCCGCCGCGAGCACGAGCGTCGCCACGCCGCCGAGCGCGCGCTCGAGCAGCACGGTGCCGGCGGCCGCTCCGCCGGAGCCCTCGTGGCGGCGCACGGTCTCGTAGATGCGCGACGCGTCGCCGCCGAGCGCCGTCGGCAGCACCTGACCCGCTGCGTAGCCGACGAAATACGTGCGGATGAGCCGCCGCAGGGTGTCGTGCACACCACGCGCCGCGAGCAGCCGCTGCCAGCGCCACGCCATCGGAAAGACGGACGCGGTCATGATCCCGAGCGACAGCAGCCACCAGCCGACCTGCGCGGTCGCGAGCACGTGTCCGGTCTTCCCGAGATCGATCTTCCAGAGGATGTAGGCGGTGCAGAGGCCGGTGACGACGAGCGTCAGCGCAATGCGCTTCACGCGACGGCCTCGACGGGTCCGGTGACGAAGCGGATGCGCGCGGCCGCGCGATCTGCGCGGGAGAGCGCGTCCTCCGGCGAGTTACCCGTCGCGAGCACTGCCCCGGCGCGGTCGGACGCGCGGCGCAGCTCGTGGAAGACGTGACCCGCGTTGCGGTAGATGCGAATGCCGCGCACGCCCTCGAGCCCGTACGCCTCCTCGAGACCGCGCACCTCCTGGAGCTCACCGGCGGGCGCAACGAGGAACCGGACGCACGCCGCCTCGACGCCGCTCGTCATGGCGAGCGACTGGGGATGCACGTCAGCACCGAGCGCGGCCGTGACCGCGAGCGCGTTGAGGTCGACGCCGAGCGCGACGCGGCAGAGCTCGGCGTCGTGACCGCCGCCGACCCGCGCGGAAAGCTTCGCGAGCAGCGGCCCGCTCTCGCCGAGCACGATCTGCGTCGTCGTCGGCCCGAGCTCGACACCGACTGCACGCGCGGCGTTCGCTGCGGTCTCGACCGCAGCGCCGACCTCAGCCGGCTCGAGCGCTGCAGGCCAGAGTTGCGCGAGCGGGACGCCGAATGCAGGCGACGGGGACTGCTCGCGGTCGGTGATCGTCAGCGGCACGAAGCGGCCGCGAACCGAGAACGCGTTCACCGTCACGACGCGGCTGCCAACGAACTCTTCGACGAGGCAGTACTCGCCGTGTGCCTCCGCGAGAGCGTCGGTGGCGGCTGCGGCGAGCGCTTCGCGGTCGCGCGCGAGGCCGACGCCCCGCTCGCCGGAGCGGTCCGGCGCCTCGATCACGACCGGGTAGCCGAGCTCCTCGGCCGCGCGGGTCACCTCGGCGAGCGAGCGGCAGACGATCGAGCGTGGCTGCGGGATGGCCGCCTCTGCAAGCCGTTCGCGCTGCCTCTGGCGCGACACCCCGATCTGGGCGGTTTCGGGCGCGAGCGGGTGCGGGAGGCCGAGCCGCTGGGCGACACGGGCGGCGATCGCCACCGCGTGGTCGGTCCCGGGCGCGATCACGCCGTCCACCTCCTCGGCGCGCGCGAGCCGCTCGATCGCCGTCTCGTCCTCGATCGAGACGATCGCGCGGCGGTCGGCGTAGCGAAACCCGGGGGCCGAGGGGTCGCGGTCGGCCGCGACGACGGTCAGATCGGCCGCGCGGGCGGCCGCGAGCACGCCGAGCTGCGCCGGTCCGGCCCCGAGAACGAGCAAACGCGCCATTCCGGCCATTGTCGCGGAGGGGCGGGTCGGCGCGGGTGATGATCTAGGGTCACGGAATTCGCAGGTTTGCGAGTCCTCGGCTGCTGTTGACGGTGGGCGTCGCGCTGCTCGCGGTCGCCGGCGTCGCGTACGTGCTCGGCTATCGCGGCGGCGGCCAGCGGCCGGCCGAGACGCAGGCAGCGACGACCTCGCCGGCTCCTGTCGGTTTCGCCTTCGCGAGTGCGGGCCCCGTGCGCGTGTCGTCGTATTCGTCTTCCATTGCGTGGACGACCTCCGAGGCGTCGACGGGTCGGCTGCAATGGGGCCCGGTGGGGGTCAAGCCCGTGCTCTGGGACGCGGTCACGGCGTTGAGCAGTCGTCACGTCGTCAACTTGAGCGGTCTCGCTTCCTCGACGGCGTACCACGTCTCGATCATGGCCTCCTCGGGCGCCCAGCACGCTGTGCACACCGAGTTTTCGTTCACCACCGCGCCGCCGCCCGCGCAGGTGGAGGGCAGCGTTCGGAATGGCTCACTGCTCGTGAACGGAGAGCCGTTCTTCCCGCTCCTCGCCTGGCAGCAGTGCCCGGAGGTGTGGCAAGGGAGCCTGGCCGCCGGGATCAACGTGTTCGGCGCCGGCAGCCCCTGCGCCAGCCCGTCCTCGGCGCTGGCTGCGCTCAAGGGGCGCGCGCTTGTTGCTGGAGCCGACAGCGGGCCGCCTGTGAGCGAGCCCGGGCTCCTCGGCTGGTTCTACCCGGACGAGGCGGACGCGCGCGGGCTCACGGGGACGTCACTGCCGACGCTGCCTGCAGGGATTCGCTTTCTCACTCTCACCGCACACTTCGCTTCCGCGGCCGCGCCCCTGCCCTCGGGTCGCGGCGTGTATCCCGGACTCGTTGCGGCCGCCGATGTCGTCGGCTTCGACCTCTATCCCCTCCAAGAGCTCTGCCGACGCGACCTGCTGCCCCTCGACTTCGATGCGCAGCAGCAGCTCGAAGCGCTCGCGCCGGGGAAACCGACATTTCAGTGGATCGAGGTGCGAGGTATGCGCTGCGGCTCAAGCCGCGGCGTTTCGATCACCCCGCGGACAATCCGCGCGGAGAGCTGGCTCGCACTCGCAGCCGGCGCGCACGGTCTCGGGTTCTTCCCGCCCGACTGGGATTACGATGCAGCTCCCGCCATCCGCGGCATCGCCGCCCGTATCCGGCAGCTCGAGCCTGCCCTGCTGCAACCCGTGCAGCCCGTGCACATCGAGTCGGCAACCGGCGTAACCGGCGTTCGTGCCACCGCCCGCACCTACCACGACGCGGTCTACGTGATCGCAGTGAACGCCGGTACCAAGGCAACCCGGGTCCACCTCACCGTCCCCGGTCTCGGAAACCGGTCGCTGCTCGTGCTCGGCGAGTCCAAGACGCTCAGCGCGCACGGAGACGTGTTCACGGACAGGCTGGGGCCACTCGGGGTCCGAATCTACGTCGCGCCGCCCTCACGCTGACGCGCCCCGGTTACGGGGTGTAGGGAATTGCCGGACTCTCGGCCGACAGCCGGTACTTGTCCGGGCTGGCGTAGTCGTACGCGCGTGTCGGCAAGTTGACGAAGGTCAGATCGCTCGCCCCGACGTTCCTGATCGCGTGATACACACCGCGCGGGATGACCAGGAGTCCGCGGTCGTGCGCACCGAGGAAACGGACGTCGACGAGTCCCTCGGTTCGCGAGCCCTCACGAGCGTCGTAGAGGGCGACCTTCGCACAGCCGTTCGCGAAATAGAGGCGATCGTCGTAGGTGGAGTGAACGACCCACCCCTTGATCTGGCCCAACCGCACGGTGACCTCGTACACGTGAACGACCGGGGCATCGGTGAAGCTCCAGCCAACGCTGAAGATCTCGGTCACCGAGCCGAGGCCGTCCGCATGCGTGGTTGTGGATCGAAAGATGGCCCCATCGACCTGCGCGGCCACGGGCTTCCCCTCGGGCGTGACGAGCTGATCGTCCTTCCTGACGCCGTCGAGGATCGTCAGCGGAGGTGTGTCTACGCCAGCTTCGGTCACTGCCTCAGTCTACGGCGAAACGGCGATCCCCTCAAATGGGGGAGGCGCGAAGGCACATAACCGTGCCAGGGTTCGAGCGCGTGTCTGCGGCGACAGCAACTACCCGTCGGCTGGTCCTAGCTCTCGCGGCGCTCATGTACGCGGGCATCTTCGCTGCGTTCATCTTCGTGGAGAGCCCCGGCCTCGGGATCGGGAACTTCTTCTACGTGCCCGTTTGCCTCATAGCCCTCGTCACTGACGAAACGCGCGGAGCCGTGGCAGGCGTGCTCGCGACGGCCGTGTATGCCACGGCCGTGGTGCTCGCCCCGGCCGTGCCCTCGACGCAGGCCCTGACAACGGCAACGGGGATCCGGCTCGTCACGTTCACGATCGTCGGCGCGCTCATGGGCTTCTACGCGAACCGCAACCGCCAGCTCGTTGACCGGCTGCGCGATCACGCGGGCCGCGACTTCGTGACCGGACTTGGCAACGCGCGCACGTTCGACGACGAGCTTGCGAGACGCTGTGCAGCGGGACGGCCGTTCGCGCTCGTTCTCGCCGACGCCGACGACCTGAAAGACCTCAACCAGGTGCACGGTCACGCCGCGGGCAACGCGGCGCTCAAGCGCATCGGCGAGGTGCTGAGGCAGCACGCCGAGCCCGGCGACGTCGTCGCGCGCATCGGCGGAGACGAGTTCGCGCTCCTCACCTCGCTGCCCGCCGATCAGATCATCGCGCTGCAGGCGCGCACCAATCGCACCCTTTCGTCAGAGAACCTCTCGACGACGTTCGGCGTCACGTTTTGTCCCGCTGACGGACAGACGAGCGCCGAGCTCTTCCACAAAGCCGACGACCGTCTGTTCGCTGCCAAGCTCGTCCGCCAGAACCGCGCGACCGTCGTCGCGCTCGCGGACCGCTCGGCCTAGTGCACCGGCTTCGGCCGCGGCCCGAAGCCGAAGTGTTCGAGCTCACGCTGGGCCGCCGGCCGGATGAGCCGCGTCACGAACCGGTATGCCGCCTGCAGATGCGGCGAGTTCTTGACGACCGCGACCTCGTAGACGACGTGCGGCTGCGCCGACTCGCGTAGTGCGATCACCTTGACTTTGCCCTGTACCGTCTTGGCGTCGGTGATGTAGACGAAACCGGCGTCCGCCTCACCGAGCGCAACCTTGGCGAGCACGCTGCGCACGTCGATCTCGTTGCTCACGACGTTCTTCAAGACCGCCGCAGAGATCCCGAGGTTGGCGAGAACGGTTCGCGTGTACGCGCCGACGGGCACCGAGGGATCCCCGACCACGATTTTCACGCCGGGCTTCGTCAGATCGTCGACCGTGTGGATCTGAGCCGGGTTCGACTTCGGAACGACGAGAACGAGCGTGTTCGTGGCGAACTGGATCGGCTTCTGGACGAGGCCCTGCTTGTACAAAAGGTCCGGGTACTTCGGGCTCGCGGCTGCAAAAACGTCCGCCGGCGCTCCTTGCTGGATCTGGAGCGCAAGCACGTCCGACCCTGCGAATCCGTAACGGGGAAGCGCGTCGATCTTCGGAAAGACGTCCGTCAGCGATGAGGCGGCGAAGACGGTGAGGCGGCCGCTCGACCCGACCGTCGCGGAGCCCCCCGCAGGGAGCGCCGCAACGGGCAGAACGAGAGCAGAAGCGAGGACGCCGAACCGCACGGCTCCGATCCTACTACATAGGAAATACCTAGGCGGCCGCTTCCAACTGAGGCCTGAGCGCCTTGACTTCCTCGGTGCGCGGGCGACCCTTGATCAGGGCCGCTGCGACTGCGCCGACCGCGACGAGCGAGCCGCCGATCCAGACTGCGACGGTCATCCCGTGGGTGAACGACTCCGCCGTCTGGTAGCCGCCGACGCGCGAGAACACCGCCGCCAGCACGGCGACGCCGAAGACTCCACCGAGCTCACGGATGGCGTTGTTCGCACCGGACGCCTTGCCCTCATGCTCGGGACGGACGGCGCTCAGCACGACGTTCGCGACCGGCGCGAAGAAGAGCGACATTCCGACGCCCGACAGCATGAACGGGCCGATCAGGTCGGCGTACGGCGTTGTCGGCGTGCTGATCGCGGCGATCCAGAGCAGGCCGGCGGACTGCAGCGCAAGCCCGACAGCCATCAGGCGCTGACCGCCGACGCGGTCGGAGAAGGCGCCTGCGATCGGGGCGATGAGCATCGGCATCGCGGTCCACGGGAGGATCCGCAGGCCGGACTGCAGCGGCGAGTAGCCCTGCACGGTCTGGAAGAACTGCGCGAGGAAGAAGATCGAGCCGAACATCCCGAACGACATGAAGAGCGATGCGACGTTCGTGAGCGCGAACGTTCGGTTGCGGAAGAACTGAATCGGCAGCAACGGCGCCTCCGTGCGGGACTCCCATACGATGAACGCGGCGACGAGCAGCACACCGGCCACGATCGGCGCGACGATGCCAAAGCTGGTCCAGCCGACCGAGTTGCCACGCACGAGCCCCCACACGATCCCGAGCAAGCCTGCGCTCGCAAGTGCGAGCCCCGGCAGGTCGAGCCCCTTCTCCGGGCCGCGCGTCTCCTCGAGCTGCCGCCAGGCGAGCGGCGCGAGCACGAGCCCGATCGGCACGTTTAGCCAGAAGATCCAATTCCACGAAACACCGCTGACGATCGCGCCGCCGACGAGCGGGCCGAGCGCGATAGCGAGGCCGCCGATCCCGCCCCAGATGCCGAGCGCGAGCCCGCGGCGCTCCGCCGGAACTGCGGCAGAGAGGATCGTGAGTGTGAGCGGCATGACGATCGCGCCGCCGATGCCCTGAAGAGCCCGCGCGATATCGAGCACGTTCGCGGACGTCGAGAGCGCCGCGAGCGCCGACGCGCCGGTGAAGAGACCGAGGCCGAGCACGAACATCCGGCGGCGGCCGAACCGGTCGCCGAGCGCTGCTCCGGTCAGGAGCAAGACCGCGAACGTGAGCGTGTACGCGTTGACGGTCCACTCGAGCTGCGAGAGCGTCGCGTGGAGCTCGCGCCGGATCACCGGCAGCGCGGTCGTCACGACGAGGTTGTCGAGTGAAACCATGAAGAGCGCGAGCGACGTGATAGCGAGCGTCCAGTACGTCGTTGCCTTGTTACGGTTGTGAGTCATCACTACCTCCGAGGTGAAAAAAAGGGTTAGCTCAGGCTTCCTTGCCGCAGCCTTCGAGCAGCAGCCGCGTCCACGGCTCCGGCTCGTCCATCACCTGCATCGACGCGAGCACGTTCAGCAGCATCCCCCGCGCGAAGAAGGTCGTGATCTCCTCCGCCGGCAGGCCCGAGACGCGCTGGGCATAGGCGACGAGGTCGCCATAGCCGTTGCGGACGACCTCGCAGATGTCCGGGTCGTCGCAGGCCGCGTAGGCCTGCATCTGCGCCCGGAGCCGGACTCGGTCGTTCTCGAGCACGTCCATGTAGGCCCCGCCCATGGCCTTGAGGGCTTCCTCACCCCGCGTGCCTTCGGCGGCCCGCTGGAACATCTCGAGCGTTTCGCGGAAGCAGCGGGCGACGGTGCCCTTGAAGAGCTCCTTCTTCGTGCCGAAGAGCCGGAACAGGTACGGCTGGGAGATGCCGGCCCGGCGGGCGATGTCCTCGGTGGACGTCCCCTCGTAGCCGTGCTCGGCGAACTCGATCATTGCTGCATCGAGCAGGTCGTCCTTGCGCTCCGTTGCGGTCAGTCTGGTCGCCATCTCCACGCGATAGGTTAGTGATGACTCACAAGTTTGTCAAGCGCCTCCGCTACCCGGTCGAGCTCGCCGTCCGCGAGACGCGCGTGAAGCGGCAGCGCGAGCGCCCGCTCGTAGGCGGCGTCCGCGCCCGGGAACGAGCCCTGGCTGCGGTAGGCGCCGAGCCGGTGGAGCGCGTAGGTGCCGATCTGGCACTGGATCCCCTGCGCGCGCAGCCCCGCCATCACCTCGTCCCTTCGCTTCAGCTGGATCACGTAGGCCTGGAGGCCGTGGCGGTCGCCGGGGTCCACCCCGGGCAGCACGACGTCGAGCCCCGCGAGCCGCTGCCCGTACCCGGCGGCGACGCGCTCGTAGGCTGCGCGGAGCTCGTCGAGCCGGCGCAGCTGCGGGATGCCGAGCGCGCAGAGCACGTCGGCGAGGCGGTAGTTGAACGCGGGCTGCGGCATGTCGACGTAGCCGTCCGACGGCGACCAGCCGTGATGCCGAAGCGAGCGCACGCGCTCCGCAAGCGCGCCGTCGTTCGTCGAGACTGCGCCGCCCTCCCCGGTCGTGACGATCTTCCGCGGATGAAAAGAGAAGCAGCCGAGCTCGCCGAGCGAGCCGCACGCGCGCCCGCCGTGCGTGGCGCCAAGCGCTCCCGCCGCGTCTTCGAGCACCGGCAGCTCGGGCAGCTCCTCGATGCGAGCGGGGCGACCGAAGAGGTGCACGGCGAGCACAGCCTTCGTTCGCGGTGTGACGCGGCGCGCGGCGTCGGCGGGATCCATGTTCATCGTCACCGGATCGACGTCGACGAGCACGGGCGTCGCTCCGGCGAGCGCGACGACGTTGGCGGTCGCCGGGAACGTGTATGCGGGCACGAGCACCTCGTCACCGGGTCCGATGCCAAGCGCGAGCACCGCGACGTGCAGCGCTGCCGTGCCGGACGAGACTGCGACCGCGTGCTCGGTTCCCGCGGCGTCGGCGAGCAGCGCCTCGAACTCCGCGACCTTCGGGCCCATGGTCAGCTGTCCCGACTCGAGCACCTCGCGGATCTCCGCGAGCTCCTCCTCGCCGACGTCTGGCCGCGCGAGCCGGACTACCGCAGTGCCGGTTTCCGGCTTCTGTACCACGCGACCGTCCTCTCCAACCCGTCGTCGAGCTCGACCACCGCGTCGAAGCCGATCTCTTCGCGGGCCTTCTCGACGTTCGGGATGCGCAGCTCGACGTCGACGTACTCGAGCGGCGCGAACACGATCTCGCCGGGACAGCCGGTGATGCGCTTGATGCGCTGCGCGAGATCGAAGATCGTCACCGCCGAGCGCGGGTTGCCGATGTTGAAGCTCTGGCCGATCGCGTTCGGATGCTCGAGGCAGAGCAGCACGGCCTCGACCATGTCGTCGACGTAACACCACGCGCGGATTTGGGCACCGTCGCCGCGCACGGTGAGATCGTTCCCGCCGAGCGCCGCCTCGATGAACGCGCGGATCGCGCCGCCGCCGATCTGTCCGGGCCCGTAGACGTTGAACGGGCGCACGGTCACGGTCGGAACGCGCAACTCGTCGTGGTAGGCGTGCGCCATGTGCTCGCCGGCGAGCTTCGAGACGGCGTATGTCCAGCGCGCTTCGCCGACCGAGCCGATCGTCGACACCTGACCTTCGCGCACGTTGTACGCATGCGTACCGAAGACCTCGCTCGTCGAGAAGTCGATCAGCCGCTCGAGCGTGTCCTCGGTCGCGACCGCCGCCTCGAGCACGTTGTACGTGCCGATGAGGTTGACGCGCATCGTGCGCACGGGGCTCGCAAGCACCGTGTCGACACCCGCGATCGCCGCGCAGTGGACGATGTGGGTCGCGCCGCGGGCGAGCTCCTTGACCGCCTCGGCATCGAGCACGTCCGCCTCGTGCAGGGTGAAGTTCGGGTGATCGGCGAGATCGGTCGCCGACAGGGCGTCCCGGTGGAGGTTGTCGAGCGCGACGACCTCGTTCTCGTCGACGAGCTGCCGCGCGAGCGTCGTCCCGATGAAGCCGGCACCGCCCGTGATGAAGATCCGCTTCCCCTGCAAAGGCACGGCGGTCACTCTAGCCTGGCGCCATGCAGGGAGACCTCCACGCATGGCTCGATGCAGCCTCCGGAACGGACGAGGAGTTCGTGGATCGCATCTGGCCGCTCGTCCTTCGGCGGCCGCCCGAGCCCGAGGGGCGCGAGCGAGCCCTTGCGAAGCTGCGCGCAGGCACGCTCTCGCGCGCCCGCCTGCTGCAGGAGCTCGTCGAGAGCGAAGAGTTCGGTCGGGTTGCGCTGCTCGACGGCGCGCTCGCGTTCGCCGCAGCCGAGCGAGCACGCCCGCCGGAGCTCGGTGGGCCGGGGCGCCCCCGTGAGCTGCAAGCGCCCGCAGGAAGCGACGAACGGGCACTCGAGATTCCGTGGTGCCTCGCGCGGTACACCGGCGAGCGGCGCGTGCTCGACATCGGCTACGCCTTCGCGGAGCCGGCGTACCTCGCCGGCCTCGTCGAGCTCGGCGCAACCGAGCTTGTCGGCGTCGATCTTGCGCAGGCCGACGTGCCGGGCCTCAGGCCGGTGGTCGCCGACGTGCGGGCACTGCCATTCCCCGATGCCTCGTTTGATCTCGCCTTTTGCATCTCGACCCTCGAGCACGTCGGACGGGACAACGAGATCTACGACGTCGACGCCGCACGTAACGAGGCAGGGGATGAGGCGGCGCTGCTCGAGCTGCGACGTGTGCTCGGGAAGGACGGCCGCCTGCTCGTGAGCGTGCCGACCGGCGAACATGAGGATCAGGGCTGGCAGATCGTCCGCGCGCCTGACGACTGGATCGCGCTGTTCGAGCGTTGCGGTTTTCTCGTCTACGAAGACGAGCTGTATGTGCGCGGAACCGACGGCTGGCGTACAGCCACGCCGGCAGACGCGCGCGCTGCACGCTACGGCGCGGGCGGGCCGGGCGCCGGGGCCGTACTCCTCGCGGAGCTTCACCCCGACACCTTCGGCGGGAAAATGCGCCTAGCCGTGCGCGACGTCAGGCATCGCGACGAGATCCGGCGCAGCACAGTTGCTCAGTACGAGACCTAGAAAAACCGGAACGAGCCGATCTCGTGCAGCTCGGCCACGACCGGAGCCTCGTCACAGCGATCGGCGATGCCCGCCTGAAACGCCTTGAACGACGCGAGCTCGGTGAGTGGATTGTGCCCGTCGGGGCTTTCGTTCGAGTGGATGTGAACGAAGCTCACGCCGTCGTCCAACTTGAAGGTCGCGTAGCGCATGTCGGCCGGCTCGGTCCGATGAAGCTCGTCATAGACGGCGCGAACGAGCTCTTCATTGGCGGCCGCCTGCTCGAGCTTGACCTTGTAGCGAACCATCACACGTTTCACTTGCTACCCCCTCATGATCGGCTAGCCGTGCGCGACGTCCGGCATAGCGACGATATCCGTCGCAGCACGGTTCCGTAGCAACACGAGCGCGAACGCCACGCTGACGCCGGTCAGTGACGCGGCGATCACGAAGAAGACGCTGTAGATCGACACCCGGCCGATCGCCTCTCCCGCGGCGAGGAATCCCAACGGGCCGGCGATGCTTGCAACCGTCATCACGGCTGTCATCACCTTCGGGCGGAGCGCTGCCGGCGTGCGCACGGTGAGGATCCCGATGATCGGCGCGTTCACGAGCGGCGAGAAGAACGCGAACGCACCGATGACGACCATCGCGGCGCCCCACGGCATCGCGATCGCGAGGAGCCAGAGCGGCAGTGGCATCGCGACCATCGCGAAGGCGGCGAGTTTCAGCAGGTCGGCCTTCGCCGCGATCTGCTGCGCGACGAGCGCGCCAGCGAGCGCTCCGACACCGAACGATCCGAAAAGAAAGCCGGCGACGTGTGCGTTCGCGCCGTAGTGGAAATACGCGAGCGCGTTCACGCCCACGATGAGACCCTGCGCGAGCATGTTGATCAGGCAGGCGACGAGCAGCATCGGACCGAGCAGCGGGTCGTGGGCGAGGAAGCGAAGTCCCGCCAGCACGCCTTTCGCCGCGCCCGTTTGCTCGACACGCTTCCCGCCACTGACGGCGAATGCGATCACGAGGAACGAGAACACGTACGTCCCCGCGTCGACGACGAGCACCGTCGCAGGACTTGTTGCCGCGATCAGCACGCCGGCCAGCACCGGGCCGAGGATCAGGGTGATCTGCGCAGCGCCGCCGAGGATCGCGCCGCCGCGGGCGACGAGCCGCTCGTCCTCGCCGACGACCTCGGGGAGGATCAGGCGCGACGACGGGAAGTAGATCGCGGCGAAGGAGCCGATCGCGAACGTCGCACCGAGTAGCGCAGCGAACGAGAGGTGGTGCGTCCACCAGAGGATCGGCACGAGGGTCATCAGCGGGCCGCGGGCCGCATCGGCGAAGAGCATGGAGCGCCTCGCGCCGAGCCGGGCCACGAGCGACCCCGAGAGGATGCCGAAGAGCGCGAGCGGCGCGAGCTCCGCGGCAAGCACCCAGCCCACCTTTGCCGTCGAGCCCGTCGTCGCGAGGACGAACCACGGGAGCGCGACGAAGGTCATCGAGGTGCCGGTGAGCGAGACGAGCTCGGCCGAGATCAACCCGAGGATCGAGCGGTTCCTGAACATCGCCGAGATAATAAAACGTCCGTACGGTTTTGTAAAATGCGGCCATGCCCAAGGTCAGCCAGGCGCATCTGGACAGCCGCCGCGCGGAGATCCTCGACGGCGCGCGCAGCGCGTTCGCGAAGCACGGCTACACGGGGGCGACCGTGGCGCGGCTCGAGGAGGCAACGGGGCTTTCGCGGGGCGCGATCTTCCACTACTTCGGCAGTAAGCGCGACCTCTTCGTCGAGCTCTCGATCGAGGAGAACCGGCGCTACGTCGACCTGATCGTCGAGCGTGGCCTCGACGAAGCGTTTCGGGCGATGGCGAACGCGGACCCGGAATGGCTCGGCATGCTGCTCGAGATCCAGGGGCACCTGCGGCACGACCCGGAGTTCGTCCGGAAGGTCGAGGCCGTGGCCGGCGATCGCGACCGGCTCGTCAACTGGCTGCGCGAAGCGCAGGCTCGGGGCGAGGTCCGGCAGGACGTCGACTTCCTCCACATCGGCCGGTTCGCAAGCATCGTCTTGAACGGCCTCGCGCTGCGCGTCGTGGGCGGCGACCAGATCGACGTCGAGCCGCTCATTCGGCTGCTCCACGACGCAATCGGCCCGCGCAACTAAGAGGTTAAGCTCGCCAGCGGTGCGCGGAAAGACCGTCCTCTTCGTCGGCGCGGGCCGGCACCAGCGCGGCGCGATTCGCCGCGCCCAGGAGCTCGGGCTCCGTGTGGTCGCGGTCGACCGCCACGCCGAGGCGCTCGGCCTTCAGGCCGCCGACGTCGGCGAGGTCGTCGACTTCCAGGACGTGGACGGCGTCATCGAGGTCGCCCGCCGGCACGGCGTCGACGGCGCGTTGACCGTCTCGGCCGACCGGGCCGTGCCGATCGTCGCCGCGGTCGCCGAGGCACTCGGGCTGCCGGGCATCGGCACGGACGTCGCGCACGCGATGACGCACAAGATCGCGATGCGGCGACGGTTCGCCGACGAGGGCGTGGCGCAGCCGCAGTTCGCCGCTGCGCGTGCGATGCGCGACGCCGCGGCGGCGGCGCAGACCGTCGGCTTCCCCGCCGTCCTGAAGCCCGCCGACTCGGGCGGGCAGCGCGGCATCTTCCGCCTCGAGTCGATCGACGACCTCGAAGCGCACCTGCACGTGGCGCTCGCCGAATCCGGCAGCGGCGAAGTCGTGATCGAGCGGTTCCACGAAGGCCTCGAGCTGAACGGCATCGTCATCGTGCGCAACGGCGAGCCCGTCGTCGTCACGCTCTCCGACCGTCTCCGCCCGCCGGGCATCGGCTTCGGCGTCGGCTGGATTCACGTGTACCCGGCGACGATCTACGCCGACGAGCTCGCAGAAGCGGCCCGCGTCGCTGCGCACGCGTCGAAGGCGCTCGGAATGCGCGACGGCATCGCGTTTCCGCAGCTGCTCGTCACCAACGAAGGCGTGCTCGTGATCGAGATCGCAGCGCGGATTCCCGGCGGCCAGATGGCCGACCTCGTACGCCACGCCGTCGGCGTCGACCTCGTCGAGGTGGCGCTGCGGCAGGCGCTCGGCGAGCCGGTCTCCGACGAGCTCGCACTGCCGCATTTCCAACAGCCGCTCGCCATCCGGTTTCTGACAGCGTCGCCGGGACCGCTGCCGACCGGCAAGGTCGTCAGCATCGGCTCGCTCGATCCCGTTCTCGCGGCGCCCGGCGTCGTGCAGGCCGACACATATCTCGAGCCGGGCGAGACAATCCGCCCGGTACGACTCGACGCGGACCGGCGCGGCTATATCATTGCGATTGCCCCGACGAGCGTGCAGGCACTCGAACGGGCAGAGGCAGCGGCGCGCCTGCTGGAGGTGATCGTGGAATGAGGTGCGCCTTCGACCTTGCTCACTATTGCGAGCTGCTCGACGCCGCGGAGTCCGGCGGGTACCGCTTCGCGACGTTCGACGCCGAGCCGCAACCCGGCGAGGTCATGCTGCGACATGACGTCGACCTCTCACTCGAGGCAGCGCTCGAGCTCGCCCGGCTCGAGCGCGAGCGCGGCGTGCGTGCGACCTACTTCCTGATGACGGAGAGCGTCTTCTATAACCTCAATTCGGAGCAGGGACGCGAGGCGTTGCGCGAGCTGCGCGGGCTCGGGCACGCCGTCGGCCTCCATGCGGACCATCCGCGCGCCTCGCGCGATGATCGGTTCGACTCGGTGGTCGCGTGGCACAACCCGGAACCCGAGTACATGAGCGAACCCGTCAGCGGCTTCGTCAACGTCATGCAGCCGCCGTGGTTCACGAAGGGCAAGTACCGCTCCGACTCGAATCAACATTGGAGAGAGGGTTGCCCACACGAGGATCTGCGTACCGGCGCATTCGATTGGCTTCAACTCCTCACGCACCCCGAAATCTGGGTCTACGAAGGCGCAACGATGCGAGAGACGATGTCCGCGATGCTCGAGCAGAAGCGCGACGAGTGGCTCGAGCAGCTCGCGAACGACAGGATCGACCTCACCTGACGACGATCCTCATCACCGCTTCGGGTGCTCCCGGCACCGCTTCGCTCCTGCGTGGGCTCCGCGCGAACGGGGAACGCGAGGTGCGGCTCGTCGGCGCCGACAGGTCGGAGCGCTCGATCGGCAAGCATCTCTGCGATGCGTTCCACATCGTCCCAACGGGGTCAGACCCCGCGTTCGCGGATACAGTGCTCGAGATCGTCGCGCGCGAGGGTGTCGACGTCGTGCTGCCGCAATCGTCGTTCGACCTGCCGGGACTCGCGGCTGCACGCGAGCGCTTCCCGGTACCGGTGCTCGTGTCGTCGCCCAAGACGGTGCACCGATCGAACGACAAGGCGGAGACGTACGCGCTGCTACAGCAGATCGGCGTCCCGACCGTCGAGTTCCGGCGCGTCGCCGGCGCGCGGCAGGTTGAAGCTGCCGCGCGCGAGCTCGGCTACCCGGCGCGCCCTGTCTGCTTCAAGCCGGTGTTCTCGTCGGGCTCGCGTGGCTTTCGCATTCTCGACCCGACCGTCGACCGCGCACACCAGCTGCTGCACGAGCGTCCCGGGTCCGTGTCGATGCGGCTCGAAGAGGCACTCGAGCTGCTGCCCGGTGACGGCGGCACCGAGCTACTCGTCATGGAGCTCGCAACCGGCGGCGAGCGAACGATCGACGGCATCGCCGACGGCACGCGCGTAGTACTCGGCCACGCGAAGACGCGCGAAGCGATGCGCGCCGGGCTCGCGATGTATTTCGTCACGCTCGCCGACGACGGCCTCATGGAGATCGCCGACAAGATCGTGCGTGAGTTCGCGATCGAATGGTTCTTCAACATCCAGGTCGTCGGCGACCGCGTGATCGAGATCAATCCACGGATCTCGACAGTCGTCTACCAGGAAGACCTGAATTTGCCGTGGCTCGGCGTCAAGCGAGCGCTGGGCGAGATCTCCGACGACGAGCTCGAGGCAATGCGCACACGCGTCCGGCCGGGGCGAACCGCACTTCGTTTTTTCGATCAGGTGGAATGGGACTCTTGATGGACGACTGGGACACCCTCCGCGTACGGCTCGAAGCGGCCTGCGAGACGCCGGAGGACGAGACCGCGATCAAGCACGCCGTCGACGCCGCGGAGCTCGTTGCCTCCGCGTCCGGCGAGCCCCCGGACGAGCTTCCCGACGCAGCGCGCGAGTGGGTCACGACACACGGCGTCCCGCCCGAGGACCTGGTTGAGCTCGCAATGCGCTCGATGAAACTCGTCGCCAACGCGAACGAGTGGTGGCGCGAGCGGATCAACGACCTGCGCTACCGGCTCGGCGACGTCGCGGCGCCCTAGCCACCGGGCTTCGCGCGAGCCACAGGCGGAGATAGCCCATTCGAGCGCGCCATGTCGCATCCAAACCGGGCCGCACGCGCCGATCGAGCTAGCGTGACGCCGTGCGCGTCACTCACTGCCCGGTCAACACCGCGGGGATCCCGTGGACGAACGTCCAGGCGCTGCGGGCCCGCGGGATCGAGGCGCAGCTCGTCGTCTTCAACCGCTACACGCTGCACCCGGAAGCCGACGTCGATTTGGAGCGGTCCGGCGGGCTCGCGCGGCAGCAGTCCACGCAATGGCGCGCCTTCGCCCGGCTCGCCAGGGAGACCGACATCTTCCACTTCTACTTCGGGCTGACGCTGCTGCCGAAGTCGGTGCAGTTTCCGCTGCTGCGCGCTCTCGGCAAGAACTCCGTCATGCATTTCCTCGGCTCCGATATCCGCGGCAAGTCACCGGCGCAGCTCGCGTGGGCGCACCGCGCGGGCGCGCGTGTCGTCGGCTCCTACGATGCGATTCGCTGGGTGCCGGACGCGCACGTGATTCCGCCAGGGATCGACGTTCATGCGATCGTGCCGGAACCGCCGACGGATCGCGCGCGCCCGGTCGTGCTGCATGCGCCGTCGTCGCGCGCGAAAAAGGGCACCGAGCACGTCGTCGCGGCCTGCAGGGAGCTCGACGTCGAGCTCGAGATCGTCGAAGGGCTCGACCATCGAGAGGCGTTCGAGCGCTACCGGCGCGCGGATGTGATCGTCGACCAGCTGAACGCGGGCTGGTACGGCGTCTTCGCAATCGAGACGATGGCGCTCGGCAAGCCGGTCGTCGCGCTTCTCCACGACGAGGCGGTGCGAAAAACGGAGGCGGCGTTCGGCGTCGACGTCCCCATCGTCAACGCGACGAGGGAGACGCTCGTCGGCGCTCTGCGGCCGCTCGTCGAGTCCGCGGAAGAACGGCGGCGTGTCGGCCGCGCGAGCCGCACATATGTGGAAGAGGTGCACGACCTCGAACGCATAACCGACCGCCTCCTCGCGCTTTACGCTGGTCTCCGATGAAGCTTGGGCATGAGCTAAGGCGGCTTGGGAAGCACTCCGTGATCTACGGGCTCGGCGGCCTCGTGTCGCGGATTCTCGCGACGCTCCTGCTCCCGCTCTACACGCACTACCTTCCGCCCGGCTCGTACGGCCGCGTCGAGATCGTGACCGCCGCCACCGCGGTGCTCGCGATCGCGCTGCAACTGGGGATCTCGAGCGCGTTTTTCCGCTTCTACTTCGACGCGAAAGAACACGCGGAGAAGCTCACCGTGATTCGGACCTCGTTTTGGTTCACGATGGGAATGTCGACCGTCGGCCTCGTGCTCGGCGTCGTTTTCGCCACGCCGATCGGCCACTGGATCGGCCTCGGCCACGATCCGACGCTCGTTCGCGCGGGCGCGGTCGGCCTGTGGGCGCAAACGAACTTCCAGCAGTTGACAGCGCTCTTCCGCGTCGAGGAGCGCTCGACGCAGTATGCGATCGCGAGCGTCGCGAACGTGCTGATCACGGTCGCTGCGATGGTGCTGTTCGTTGCGGTCTTCCACTGGGGCGCGGTCGGGCTCGTCGTCGGCAACTTCACCGGCACGCTCGTCGTCTACGCGGTGTTGCTCGTGTATCGGACCGAACAGCTCGGGCTCGAGTTCGACAGGGGGTTGCTGCGCAAGATGCAGCACTTCGGCATGCCGCTCGTCCCATCGGCTCTCGCGCTGTGGACGATCAACTTCGTCGACCGGGAGTTCATCGTCTGGTACAAGAACGCCGCGGAGGTCGGCGTCTATTCCGCCGCAGTGAAGATCGCAGGCGTGATCGCGTTCGTGCTGGTTGCTTTCCGGACCGCGTGGCCGGCGTTCGCGTACTCGATCGAAGACGACGGTGAGGCAAAGCGGACGTACTCGTTCGTTCTGACCTATCTACTGACGCTCACATCCTGGGGAGCACTGGCGCTCGGCGCGCTCGCGCCGTGGTGGGTGCGGCTGCTGACCGACCCGCGCTATCAGCGCGCCGAGAAAGGGGTGGCGCTGCTCGCGTTCGCTACCGCGATCTACGCGGGGTATGTCGTCCTCGCGATCGGCAGCGGCCGGGCCCGCAGGACACAGTTCAACTGGGTCGTCACCGGTGTCGGCGCCGCGGTGAACGTCGGGCTCAACTTTTGGCTCGTGCCGCGTTGGGGGATGGTCGGCGCTGCGGCTTCCACCGCAGCCTCGTACGTTGTGCTGTTCGTCGGGATGACGCTTTACGCGCAGCGCGTGTTCCCTGTGCACTACCAGTGGCGGCGAGTCGTCACGTGTGTCGGTACCGCCGTCGGCCTGACGGTCGCCGCGCGAGCCGCGCACCTGCCGCTCGCCCCGTCGTTCCTGCTCGTGCTGGCATACCCGCTCGCACTCGCGGTGCTCGGGTTCTATCTGCCGGCGGAGCGCAAGCGTCTGCGGCGGCTGGTTCCAAGCTTTCGCTAGTTTCAGCGCAGCCGCCGTAACGCGGCGAGATCCTCTGCGTTCGGCTCCCACGCGCCCGCGGCAACGTTCGCATGCACCTGCTCGGGCCTAGTCGCACCGGCAATCACCGACGCAACAGCCGGCATCGCGGCCAAGCCGCCGATCGCGACCGAGAGCAACGGCACCCCGCGCTCCGCCGCGAATTGCTGCAGCCGCTCGAGCCGGTCCCAGCGCTCCTCGGCGATCTCGCGGCCGGCGAGCCGGCCTTCGGTCGCCTCCTCGCCACGCGTGTACTTCCCCGTCAAGAGGCCGCTCGCCAGCGGGAAGTACGGCAGCATCCCGATTCGGAGGTGCTCGCACACCGGCAGAACTTCGTCCTCGACCTCCCGCTCGACGAACGAGTAGTGATTCTGCGCGGCAACGAAGCGCGCCAGCCCGCGCTCGCGTGCGACGCGATCAGCAGTCTCGATCTGCGCAGCCGAGAAGTTCGACGAGCCGATGTGACGCACGGTGCCCTCCTGCACGAGCTCGTGGAGCGCGGCGAGCGTTTCCTCGATCGGCGTTCCCTCGTCGGGCACGTGCATCTGGTAGACGTCGATCACGTCGGTGCGCAGGCGCCGCAGCGACCCCTCGACCGCCCAACGAATGTAGTCCCGCGAGCCACGATGGTCAGCAGGGTGCTCCTCCATCGGGTTGCCGAACTTCGTCGCCAGCACGACCCGGTCTCGCCGCCCTTCGAGCGCGCGGCCGATGAAGTCCTCGCTCGTGCCCTGGCCGTAGATGTCGGCGGTATCGAAGAGCGTGATGCCCGCGTCGAGTGCAGCGTCGATCACCGCAAGCGAATGCTCGTAGTCGCAGCGCGCGCCGAAGTTGTTGGTGCCGAGGCCGACGACCGACACCTGCGGCCCGCCCTCTCCGAGTGCTCGTGAACGCATAAGGGCCAGACGCTACCCGAGCGCGTCCGGTAGCGGTCGCGCATGAACGACGATGAGCGTCTTCGTCGGCCGGGTCAACGCGACGTAGAGCTCCCGCAGCCCGGAGCCGCCACCTTCCTCGACGATCAGCGCCGGCTCGACGACGACAACATGATCAAACTCGAGGCCTTTCGACTCCCGCGGGGTCAGCACCGGCACCGACATCTCGTCGAACGTCTCACCCAGCAGTGTTGCTTCCATTTGGGGCGCGTAAGCAAGCGAGCGCGGCCCGATCACAGCGAGCAGGCCGTCGAACTCAGCCGCCTCGCGCATCGCGGTGGGGAGCAGCTCCTCCTCGCCGACCCGCACGAGCTTCGGCGGCGCGCCGCCCTGGCGGTAGGCGAGCGGGGGCTCGACGTCGGGGGCGATCACGTCGAGCAGCGGGAGCGCAAAGTCCATGATCTCGCCCGGCACGCGGTACGCGTGGCGCAGCTCTTCGATCGTCACCTCCACGTCCGGCAGGAACGGCTCGAGCTCCTGCCAGCGCCCGTAGACGACCGGCCCGGTCGCCTGTGCGACGTCGCCGAGGATCGTCAGCGACCCGTCGACCGCACGGCGCGACACCGTGAGGAGCTGCATCGGCGAGAGATCTTGCGCTTCGTCGACGATCACATGCCCGTACGCGCGTGGAGGACCATCGATCAGCGTGCGCGCAACGTCGAGCAGTGGCAGATCGTGCTCGCTCCACTGCAGGTCGGCGGCTCGCTTCGGCCGGTCGCGCAGCAACAGCTTCTGCTCGTCGTCGTCGAGGATGCCCGCTGACGCCTCCGCGAGCGCGGCGGGCGACATGAGCAAGCGGGCGACGAGCTTGTCCGAGCGCGGCAGCCCGAGCACGCGGTCGAGGAACTTCGTCAGGAAGCCGTTCCTCCGCAGTGCCTGCTCGATGTCCTCGAAGCTGTGCAGCGCCGCCGCACCGAGCAGCTCGCCGTAGCGCTCGTAGAACCGGCGCAGGAGCGCCATGCGGAAGCGCTCGCGTGCGAGCGTCAATGCAAGACCTGACTCCAGGGCGGCGTCAAGCAGTTCGCGAACCTGCCGCTCCTTCACCGACACGAAGACGCCGTCGGTGAAGAGCACGAGCTCCTCGGGCGCCGGCTGCACAGCAAGCTCGACCGCGCGTTGCACGACCTGGGCGAGCCGCGGGTCCGCCTTCAGCTGCGCGGCATCCAGCGACTCCTCGCGCGTGACCTCGATCCGGTCGAGGAGCTCCGACACGGCGCGCTGCTCAACCGCTTCCTCGCCGAGAGCGGGAAGCACGTGCGAAACGTAGTCCATGAACGTCGGGTTCGGGCCGACGACGAGCACACGGCGCAGCTGCTCGCGGTGCGTGTAGAGAAGCCACGACGCGCGGTGGAGGCCGACGGCCGTCTTGCCGGTCCCTGGTCCGCCCTGCACGACGAGCGCGCCGCTCGGGTCGGCGGTGATCAGCCGGTACTGGTCGGACTGGATCGTCGCGACGATGTCCTTCATCCGTCCCTCCCGGCGGCGCTCGAGCTCCTCGAGCAGGAAGTCCGACACCGATGCGCCTTCGACGACGGTGCCGTCGAGCGACTCGTCGGAGATGTCGACGATGCGGCGCCCGTCCGTGCGATAGCGGCGCCGCTGGGTGACACGCTGCGGGTCGGCCGGAGTCGCCGTGTAGAAGGGTCTCGCCGCCGGCGCCTGCCAGTTGATCACGAGCATCTCGTGCTGGTCGTCGTGCACCCAGCGGCGCCCGATGTAGAGCGGCCGGAGCCCTGCGTCGAGCGTCAAGCGGCCGAAGCAGAGCCCGCGGTCGGTGTCCTGGAACGTCCGGATGCGGCGCTTCACCCACGCCTCCATCGCGATCGCTGCGAACTCGGTCGCCATCGCGTCGCCCGTGCGCTCGAGCGTCGAGCGCATCCGGTCGAGCGCCTCGTAGGCGTTGTCGACGTAGGCCTGCTCCTGCTGCAGCTCGGGATGCGCCACGGCCGATTGACGGTAGCGGCATAGGATCGGCTTGTGAAGCTCGGCGTCAATCTGGGCTATGCCGCGCCGGGAACGAACCCGGCGGAGCTCGTGCCGCTCGTGAGGACCGCCGAGGCGCTCGGGTACGACTCCGTGTGGGCGGCGGAGGCGTGGGGCACCGACGCCGTCACCGTGCTCGCGTGGCTCGCAGCGTCGACGACGAAGATCAACGTCGGCTCGGCGATCATGCAGATTCCCGGCCGCACGCCGGCGAACACGGCGATGACCGCAGCCACGCTCGACCTGATGTCGGGCGGCCGCTTCATCCTCGGTCTCGGCACGTCGGGGCCGCAGGTGGTCGAGGGCTGGCACGGCCAGCCGTGGGGGAAGCCGCTCGGGAAGACCCGCGAATACGTCGAGCTCGTTCGCGCCGCGCTGCGCCGCGACGCGCTCGAGCATCACGGCGAGCATTACCGCATTCCGTACGACGGTCCCGACGCCACCGGGCTCGGCAAGCCGCTGAAGTTGATGCTGCGCCCGCTGCGCGCAGACATCCCGATCTACCTCGCCGCCATCGGCCCCAAGAACGTTGCGCTCGCGGCCGAGATCGCCGACGGCTGGCTACCGATCTTCGTCGACCCGGAGCGCTTTGATGACGCGTTCGGGCCGAGTCTCGTCGGTGCGCGCGACGGCTTCGAGATCGCGGCCACGGTCAGCGTGCTCGTCGGAGACGACGTGCAGGCACTACGCGACTCGCTCAAGCCGTACCTCGCGCTGTACGTGGGCGGCATGGGCGCGAAAGGCCGCAACTTCTACAACTCGCTGATGCGCCGGTACGGCTGGGAGGCGGAGGCCGAGCGCATCCAGGAGCTGTACCTCGACGGCCATCAACGCGAGGCGATCGCAGCCGTCCCGGACGAGCTCGTCGACGCCGTGTCGCTCGTCGGGCCGAAGGAGCGCATCCGCGACCGGCTCGCCGCGTGGCACGAGACGCCGGTGACAACGCTCATCGTCGGCTCGCCGCAGCCCGAGGCGTTGCAGGTCCTCGCGGAGCTCGAAATCTGAGCGATCCTTCGTTCGACGCGCGAGCCTTGCGCAGGTTCGATCACCCGAACAAGTGAACGTCAACGCGCTTCCCCCTTTGGAGGGAGGCAGTGCGCGCGGGAACGGGGAACAGTCGCAGCCGACCAACACTGCTGCGTTTCCAACGACCTCTGGGGCCGCGGCGGCCGCCGTGCGAGCGCCTTGGCCGCAACTGTGCTTCGTGCGCTCGGAGCCGCCGCGGCGGCCGCCGGGGCCCCAGGGTCTCAAGCTCGCGCGCAGAAAGGCCCCAAAAAATGCCATGTCCCCATGAACCCGAGGGCCCACAGGGACTTGGCAAACGGGAATCTGTCAGACCTGCAGGGGTCTGTCAAGCAGCAGCGGGGAGGCCGCCAAGCGCCTCTCCGACGGCTGCTTCGAGCCATTTCGACGAGTACGGCTTGCGCAGAACGGTCGTCGCTCCCAGCTCGAGCGCACGCGCGATCAGCTCCACGTCGTCGGAGCCGGTCATCACGATCACAGGCGTGGCCGAGCGGCGTTCGCGCAGCCCGAGCAGGAGATCGAGACCGCTTTCCCCGGGGAGCGTCAGATCGGTAAGGACGAGATCGGCGCCGTCGTCGTCGAACCGTTCGAGCGCACGCGCGACCGTTGCGACCGCGGTCGGAGAGTGGCCGGCCTTCTCGAGCAGCAGGGCGGCCAGGATGCGGCACGCAAGGTCATCGTCGACGACGAGAACTCTGGCTCGTCTCCGATCCCCTGTCTGATCAGTGGCCATGGCACGAACTCCTCTGCCTGCGCCTGGAGGTTTGGGCGATCTCCTCATGAAAGCGCGCGCTACTAAGACCCGGATGAGCGCTTCGTTAACTTCGAGCGAAGACCGCCGGACCGCGGCATTCTCGACCTACCGAACGACCCAGACCGCCGCGGACGCAAACGGTGCCTCGTCGGTCTTCGGCGCGAGCTCCCACGTGAGGCTGTTGTTGCCGAGGCGAGCCCCGGCCGGAATCTCTGTCCGCATTTCGAACAGCACGGTCTCGTGTGGAGAAATCGAACCTACCGGCCGGCAGTTGAGTACGTACGCATGCGGTGCCGCCGGTGACAGCTCCTCGATGTAGACGGGGCAGCTCGACCGCGCAAAGTGGAACACGGTCTTGCCGCCGTTCGTCACGGCCACGCGGAAAGGCAAGAGCGCGCCGCGGCGGATCCGAAAGGCGCGCAACCCCGGCTTCACCAGCACCGGCCGCGGACCGACGATGGCGACCGTGAGCGGCAAGCGAGAGCTCGGCGGCAGCCTTCGCGCCGTCGGCGTAAACGGTGCAACCTGGAGCAGCGAAGGATCCTGCGGAGCGTCACAGCGGGGCGCTTGCCGTACAGGCACGACGAGACTCGAACCGCCTCGAAGCCGAATCCTGAACCCGGCCGGCGGCGTGCTCGGCCCGCCCGCCGGCTTGGAGCCGGGTCCGCACCAGTTCGACCAGAACAAGGAGATCCCGGCAGACTTGCCAGGCCCAAGCGCGCGCAGCGAGCCTGGCGGATCGACAAGCACCTCCAACGGCTCGGGCAAGCGCGCGATGTTCTTGACCCGCCACCGCGCCGTCAACGCCGCAGCTCCTGTGAACGAGACCTGCGGCCAGCCGAGCAGGGCACACGGCGACCCGCCGGCGTTCCGCAAATCGACGCCGCCGACGAGTGATCCCGTCGCACCTTGAAGGAAGAGGTGCGCATCCAGATCGCCGGCGCGGCATGGCGGCGCAAGCGGCGGGTGCGCCGTTGCCTTCACCGGACGCTGGTCGAGCCACGGAATGACCGGGCTTGCAGACGCCGATGCTGACGCAGCTGTGAGCGCGAATCCGATGAGCAGCACAAGCACCATTCGCCGCTCCGTGCGTATCGACATGGTCCGAAGCTAGCGCAGCTGTCGATTTCCCGTCACCTCATTCGTCTAATCGGTACAAGGCCAACAAGAAGGAGGACGAGATGCCGAATGTGACGGTCAAGCGGATCGAAGAGTTCGACACGCCGAATGGCGGCGGCTTCTGCCGCGCTCGGGCGGGGCTGGGTGTGACTGCGTTTGGGCTGCAGGTCGAGCAGTTTCCGCCGAACTTCGAGCACTTCCCCGAGCACGACCACACCGACGACGGTCAGGAGGAGGTGTACACGCTGCTCTCCGGGACGGCGACTCTGCACGTCGACGGCAAGAAGATCACCCTTGAGCCGGGTGTGTTCGCCCGCGTCGCGCCGAACGCGACGCGCAAGATCACGACCGGCGACGAGCCGTGCCGCCTACTTGCGATCGGCGGGACCCCCGGCGCCGCCTACGTGGCCCCGGCCTTCACCGAAGAAGGGGCTGCGCTCCCAGGCTGAGCCGCACTCGCAGCAACAGCAGCAGCAGCTAGACGATTACGCGGTACACCTGGAACACCTCGGCGTACTCGCGGTTCACGTTGATCCCGTGCGTCCGCGCGACGTTCCAGACGTACTCCGGATTCGCGTAGCGGCGATGGTGCTGTGACGCGTACTTCTCGAGCGCCGACACCTTCTTCTCGATGTGCTTCTTCTCGAGCGCGACGTACCACTGGTACGCGAAGTCGAAGTTGTTCCACGGGATCTCGTAGCCGAGGATCGTCGTGCGCTTGAAGGCGCGCAGGCCTTCCTCGGCGATCGTCTTGTGATCCTGGTGAACGTCGTGGAGCGAAGGCTGGAAGACGACGTCCGGCTTCCACTCCTCCCACAACGCGACGAGCGTCTCGAGGATGTCCTGGCGATGCTCGGGAAACGTGCGCACGTCGAAGTCGTGCACGGTCAGCCTGTCCTCCGGGATGCCGAGCTCGGTCGTCGCCTCGCGCACCTCGCGCGCCAGCGTGTCCGGCGGGAAGCCGTCCGGCAGCGAGCGCGTCGCGATCGAGAACGCGACGTACCGCACCTCGGTACCGCCTTCGACGAGGCGCGCCATCGTGCCGCCGCAGCCGAACTCGCCGTCGTCGGTGTGAGGCGCCAGCACGAGCGCGCGCTCCCATTGCTCGATCAGACCGGCACCACCTCCTTCGGCTCGACCGAGTGTCGCTCGACGCGCATCACGGGCACAAGGAGCGGCGACGCGAGCGCAACGAGCCCGAAGAGCATCCACGTCATCGGATCCTCGAAGAAGGCGTTGTAGAAGAGGGAGTGACAGAAGATCGCGGCGAGCGCGAGCCCGGACACGAGGCCCACCTTGCCGGCACGGCGGAACGCCTGTCGAAAGACGGCGACGAGCAACCACCCAAAGAGCAGAAGGCCGGGGAGCCCCGTCTCGGCCGCAACCGTCACCGGCGTGTCATGCGATGCCGCCGTCTTCGGATCCTTGCCCTTGAGATGCACCCGATCAGCGTACGCGCGTTTGAAGCCGCCCACACCGACACCGCGCACCGGATGCGCAATGGCAATGCGAATCCCGTTCGCAACGAGGCTCGCGCGGCCGCTCGAGGCGCTGTTCAGTCCGCTAGTCGTGTGGTGCTGGAGCGAGCGCCGGATCTGCGGCTGCGCGACGGCTATCCCGGCGAGCACCGCGAACGCGAGCACGACGGCGATGAGCGCGCGCCACCGCCATGCGACGAACGCAGCGCCGATTACGACAACTAGCAGCGCAGCGAAGCTCGACTGCGAGAACGAGATCAGCAGCCCGAGCCATGTGACGCCGAGCACCGCGGTCGCGGCGAGCGACAAACGCAAAGAGCGGCCCAGCACGATTAGGAGAATCGACGGCGCCATCGCAACTACGAGGAACCGGCCATACACCGACGGATCCCAAAAGACGGAGTTGACGCGGAAGAAAGGCGCATACGCGTTCGACACGCCGAGCTTCGGATTCTCGAAGATGTTTCGCGTGTCGTACTGATAGAAGCCGACGGCCGCGAAGGCGACCGCCATCAGCGTGATCTCGACGTAGAGCGCGCGCAGTCCGAGCTTGCTCCACGGTAAGCGCGCGATCCCGAGCGTGAGCAGCGTGAACGGCAAGTAGAACGCAAGCAGCTCGATCGCGCCTTCGCGGACGTCACGACTCCACGAGATCGAGATTCCCGTCCAGACGAGGTACACGGCGAGTGGCCATGCCACGGCGCGTAGCTCGCGTACGCGGTTGTTACCCGCGACGAGATCCCAGGCGAGCAGGATCGTCGCACCGAGGATGACGACGTAGAGCGGAAGCAGAAGCTTCGAGCTCGAGTGGCCAACGTGCACGCCGATGCGCAGCGGAATGCACGCCAGCGCGAGCACCGGGAAGAGCCAGGGCACGCGACGGAACGCAATCGCGAGGCCGAGGCCGAGTGCAAGCGCAGCGAAGACACTGCCGAGAAGCTCGACCGGCCGGTTGGGCGCAACCGCCGCGCCGAGCACACACGCGCCGAAGCCGGCGAAGCCGAGGCCGGCGATTCGGTCGCGCCGCGTCTTCGCAACGAGCAGCAGAGCCAGTCCGAAGCAGGCGATCGGTCCGCCAAGGTGCGCGAGCCCGATCACTGCACGATCACCGCCGCGCGGCTGACGTGGCCATGCTCGGTGACCGTCAGCGTGTACCGGCCCGGCGTCGTGGGTGCTTGGAGCCGAAGCACGGGTGAGGACGCCTTGCCACGCCGGCGGCCGAGCTTCCACCCGTAGCGCTTCGCATCGGTCGACACGCCGATCTCGAACCGGCGGCCCGCACGAGCGACGATCCTCGTGTTCGCGAGCCGGATGTAGCGGATCTCGACGAGGATGGGTACGCGCTTCGCCACCGGCGTGCTGTTGCCGTTTGCATCGACGGCACCGACCTGCAGCGTGTACGTCCCGGGCTCGAGCTTCCCATTCGGGGTATCGCCGTGCCACGAGATGCTGCCTCTCAACGGAGCGCGATACGAGCGGAGAACACGCGTGCGGCCGAGGTAGAACTCAACGTGCGCGGGTTTGCTCAGCGTATACGTCATGCGGACGAAGTCGGCCTGATGGTCGCCGTCCGGCGAGAAGACCTGGCGGTTTTCCTCGACGGAGAGCACTTGCGGCGGTTTCGTGTCGAGCTGTATGCGGTTCGGAAGGTCGATCGTCTGGTGCTGGCCCGAGAGATGGATCTGCACCCGATACGTGCCGTCGGGAACCCGCTGGTTGCCGTCGTCGCGGCCGTTCCACCGCAGCGTCACGGGCCCGCGCGGATAGCTCTGTGCGGCGAGGAGGGCGACTTCCTGCCCTCGCGCGTTCAGGACAGAGACGGCGATGTCGTCCGGCCGGCGCAGCTGGAAGAAGACCTTGGCGCGACCGCGGGCGCAGCCGCACGTCGGCGAGAGCCCCCGAGAGACGACGGTCCCGTAGACCGCGCTCTTCGTCAGCTTCAGCCGCTCGGTGATCGCGAATGCTGCCGCAGTCGCGATGAGCAGGCCGACCAGGGTTGCCGTCATGAGGTGCCGCTGCAAGGCTCCGCGATTCTACGGTTCGCTCGTGAGAATCCGGTTAAAGAGGGCGCCGTCGACGTTGCGACCGGTGACGATCAGAACAAGCGGGCGCGGCAGCGACTCCCGCCGCGCGAGCGCGAGCGGGGCGGCGGCCGCGCCCTCGACCCGGATCCCGGCCTCCGCATAAGCGCGCACCGCTTGCGCGAGCTCCACCTCGGACACGAGCTCGAACTGCTGGACGAGCGGGTTCAGCTCGGCGACCGCAAGCGGGATCGCCACCCGCACGGCGAGGCCATCGGCGAAGGTCGAGCACCGGTCGGAGTCGACCGGCACGACGACGGCCGCCGGCTCGGGAAGCTCGTCAAGCAACTCGTGGCCGGTCGCCTCGTAGCCGTCGAACTGCGCGGGCTCGGCACCATCCTCGAAGAAGTAGGCGTCGTGCTCGGCGGCGTACGCTCGCGCTGCGGCCTTCGCTTCATCCATGTCGGCGCCGGCGCGATAGAGCTCGGCGCCCTGCGCCTGAATCAGCGCAACCTTCGCGGCACTCGCTTGCTGCGGTACGAAGACAATCGCGCGCACGCCGGCCCGCTTGGCCGCCCAGGCGGTGGCCGCGCCGTGATTGCCCGTCGACGCGGTCACGACGACCGGCGGCCGCAGCTGGTCGAGCACTGCCTGCGCTCCGCGCCACTTGAACGCACCGAGCTCGTGCTCGTCTTCGCGCTTCAGCCAGATGCCGTCTGAATACGGGGTCGTGCGAGCCACGCGCGAACACCGTACGCGACGAGGCCGCAGCCAAGCGCGATGAGACCGCCAAGCAAAATCCACTGCGCCGCCGGCACGTTCAAGAGCTTCAAGCCGCTCAACACGAGGATCGTCCCGAGCGACACACGCAGGATGATCTCGGGCAGCCGCACGGTGAAGCGGCTCGAGATCAGGACGCCCGGGATCGAGCCCGTCAGCAGCCATGCGGTCGCGTGGTAGTCGACGTTGCCGCCGATCATGTGCCCAATGCCGGCGACCCAGAGCAGCGCGGCGGCGTGAAAGATGTCGGTGCCGACGATCTTCGCCATCGTCAGCGGATAGACAAGCACCATCACGAGGCCGAAGAAGGTGCCGCTACCGACCGAGGTGAGGCCGACGACAAAGCCAAAGACGACGCCGATGATCACGGCGAGGATCTTGTCGCGCCGCGAGAGGATGAACGGCCGGTCGTTCGACTGAATGCCGCGCTTGATGAACGACTTCGCGAGAAAGCCGATGCCGCCCGCGACGAGCGCTCCGCCGACGGCATAGCTCTCGATCGATTGCGCACTGTCGCCGTAGTGGTGCTTGATCAGCGTCGCGACGCCGACGCCGGCGAGCGACATCGGGCCCGAGCCCGCGAACATCCAGAGCGTCAGCCGCGCGTGCACGGTGCCGAGGCGGCGATGCCGGATCGCACCGAAGGACTTGAAGATCGCGCCGTGCAGGATGTCGGTGCCGACTGCGTAGGTCGGCTGGAAGCCGAAGAGGATGACGAGGATCGGTGTCATGAGCGAGCCGCCGCCCATGCCGGTCAAACCGACGAGCGACCCGATCAACAACCCGGTTAGCGTGAACTGCCAGGTCAACTGTTTGCCTCTATTGAGCGGAGATGATCATGCCGGCACCGACGGTGTCGTTCGTCGTCTCGTCGATGAGGATGAACGCACCGGTCTCGCGGTTCTCGGCGTACGGATCGACAGCGAGCGGCTCCGACAGGCGCAACCGTACGACGCCGATGTCGTTCAGCTCGAGCCGCCCCGGGCCCGGCACGTCCTCGAGTGAGCGGATGTCGGTCAGCGCCACGAGCTCCTCGGCGACGGCGCGCACCGAGCGCGTCGTGTGCTTCACGGCGAGCTTCGCGCCAGGCTCGAGCGGCCGTTCGCTCATCCAGCACACGCGCGCCTCGAGCTCGCGCGAAACGATCGGCGCCCGATCGGGATCGGCGAGCAGGTTCCCGCGCGAGACGTCGACGTCGTCGGCGAGCCGGATCGTCACCGACTGCGGCGGAACGGCCTCGTCGAGCGGCCCGTCCGCCGTCTCGACCGCCTCCACGTGCGAGCGCAAGCCGGAGGGAAGGACGACGACCTCGTCGCCTGCACGCCAGACACCGCCCGCGACGGTTCCCGCGTAGCCGCGGTAATCGTGGTGCTCGTCCGACATCGGCCGGATCACCCACTGCACGGGGAAGCGACGCGCGTCGAGGTTCCGGTCGAAGGCGAGCTCGATCGTCTCGAGGTGCTCGAGGAGCGGCGGCCCGTCGTACCACGGCATGTTCTCGGAGCTGTCGACGACGTTGTCGCCCTGGAGCGCCGACAGCGGGATCACGTGCAGGTCTGCGAGACCAAGCGTCTCGAGGTCTCGGGCGATCTCCTCGTACCGATCCTGCGACCAGTCGACGAGATCCATCTTGTTGACCGCGACCGTGATGTGCGGGACGCGCAGGATCGTTGTGATGTACGCGTGGCGGCGGGTCTGCTCAACGACGCCGTTGCGCGCATCGACAAGGATCACGGCGAGGTCGGCGGTCGACGCGCCCGTCACCATGTTGCGCGTGTACTGCACGTGGCCCGGCGCATCCGCAAGCTGGAAGCGGCGGCGCGGCGTGACGAAGGAGCGATACGCGACATCGATCGTTATGCCCTGCTCCCGCTCGGCACGGAGGCCGTCGGTGAGCAGCGCAAGGTTGACGTAGGCGTCGCCGCGGCGCCTCGACGTCTCCTCGATGTGCTCCATCTGGTCGACGAAGATCTGCTTCGTGTCGTAAAGCAGCCGGCCGATGAGCGTCGACTTGCCGTCGTCGACCGAGCCGCACGTGACGAGACGGAGGAGCTGCGCTTGCTGCGCGACCTCAGAAATAGCCGACACGCTTGCGGTCCTCCATCGCGGCTTCGGTAAAGCGGTCATCCGCCCGCGTCTCGCCGCGCTCGGTCACACGTGTGGCGGCAATCTCGTCGACGACCTCGCCGATCGTCACAGCGTCAGAGACGACGCCGCCCGTGCACGTCATGTCACCGACCGTGCGGAAGCGCACTGACGCGCTGAACGGCTCCTCGCCGTCCATCCGCTCGACGAAGTCGGAACAGGCGTAGAGCATCCCGTCCCGCCTGAAGACCTCGCGCTCGTGCGCAAAGTAGATTCGCGGCAGCTCGAGCTGCTCGCGCGCCACGTACTGCCAGACATCGAGCTCCGTCCAGTTGGAGATCGGGAACGCGCGGACGTGCTCACCCTTGCGCACGCGCGCGTTGTAGACGTTCCACAACTCGGGGCGCTGCACGCGCGGGTTCCACTGGCCGAAGTCGTCGCGGAACGAGAAGATGCGCTCCTTCGCGCGCGCGCGCTCCTCGTCCCGGCGCGCACCGCCGATTGCAGCGTCGAACTGGTGCTCCTCGATCGCGTCGAGCAGCGTCGTCGTCTGCAGGCGGTTGCGCGACGCACGCGGCCCGGTCTCTTCGACGACGCGACCCTTGTCGATTGACTCCTGTACCGAGGCAACGATCAGATGTTCATCGAGCTCACGCACGCGCCGGTCGCGGAACTCGAGCACCTCGGGAAAGTTGTGACCTGTGTCGATGTGCATGACGGGGAACGGAAACTTCCCCGGCCTGAACGCCTTCTCGGCGAGACGCAACAGCACGATCGAGTCCTTGCCGCCGGAGAAGAGCAGCACGGGGCGCTCGAGCTCAGCTGCGACTTCGCGGAAGATGTGGATTGCCTCGGCCTCGAGATCGTCGAGATGCGTGAGCGTGCGGGCGCTGGTGCTCACGCGCGCACCACGTTCAGCTCGGCAAGCCGGTCGAGCACGACAGCGGCAGAGTCGCCCGGGCTCACGCCGGTCGTGTCGAGCGTGACTTCCGGATTGCTCGGGGCCTCGTACGGGGCAGACACCCCGGTGAAGTCGTCGATCTCGCCGGCGAAGGCGGCGGCATACAGACCCTTGGGATCGCGTCGCGCACACTCCTCGAGCGGCGTCGCCACATACACCTCGATGAACGGCGCGTGCGGCTCGACGAGCAACCGCGCGTGGCGGCGGGCCTCCTCGTACGGTGAGATGACGGAGACGACGACGGCCGCACCCGCGCGTGCGATGCGCGACGCGACCCAGCCGATGCGCGCGATGTTCGCGTCCCGGTCCTCCTTCGAGAACCCGAGGCCCTTCGAGAGATGCGTGCGCACGATGTCACCGTCGAGATGCTCGACGAGTAGGCCGCGCTGCTCGAGCTCGGCCTCGACGATGTTCGCCACGGTTGTCTTTCCGGCTGCCGACAGGCCGGTGAACCACACGACGAAGCCGCTCACGCGAGTAACTCCTTCACGTCTTCGGATGCGACGGTATGGATGCCGCACTCCGTCTTGTCGGTGCCGGCCCAGCGCCCCGACCGACCTTCACCCGGCTGCGTCGAGTGCGTGTCGCCGATCGACGCGTAGCCCCGGTCGTGCAGCGGGTTGTACGGGAGCTCGCGCGCCCGGATGTAGTCCCAGCACATCTCATCGGTCCAATCCGCGAGCGGGTTCGCCTTCCACAGCTCGCGCTGCTCGTCCCAGCCGAGCTTCGGTGCGTTGGCGCGCGTCGGCGACTGGTCGCGACGGATGCCGGTGATCCACGCGTCGAGGCCGCCGAGCGCCGTGACGAGCGGCGCGACTTTCGTGACCGCGAGGTAGAGGTCGGGCTTGTGCTCCCAGACCCGCTCGCCGTGGACCGCCTCGAGCTCCTCCTGCGATGGGCCTGCGAAGACCTCGATCGACGTGTTGTAGCGCTGCTCGACCTCGTGCCAGTACGCATACGTCTCGGGGAAGAGGTAATGCGTGTCGATCGCGAAGACGCGGGCCTTCGGCTCGAGCGCAAACAGCATGTCGAGCAGGACGGTCTCCTCCTTCTGGAACGAGCAGGCGAGCGACGCCCGCCCGGGGAACTGCTCGAGCACGAAGCCGAGGATCTCCTCCGCCGAAAGCGATTCGACGTCAGCCGGTAGTTGCAGGCTCGCTGCCAAGCAAGACCTCCTTCAACGTGTCGCCGCGCAGCCCGAGGCGGAGCGTCTCGAGCGGGATGACTTCCTCCGGTGGAATGTTGCCGAGGTTGACGTTCGGGCCGAAGTGCTTCACGAACCAGGCCTGGCTCGCCTTTGTCGGCGCCTCGAAGATGAGGTCCGCGAGTGCGACCTCGTGCGCGATCTCGTCGATCAAACCGGTGCGCATGTCGCCGTCCTTGCGGAAGATGCCCGCGGTTCCACCCTCGCGCGCCTCCGTGATCACCTTCCACGCACCGGCGTCCTTCTCTTCCTTGATCCACTCGACCCACTGGTACGGCGCGAAGACGACGTCGGGATCCTTCGATCCGACCTCAGACAGCACGGTGAAATCGCGCGCGAAGTCGGCGATCAACTCGAGCTTCTGGTCGCGCGGAATGTCGATCGTGCCGTCGGAGATCTCGACGTGGGAGAAGCGGTGCTCGTGCAGCCACACTTTGAACTCGTCCATGCGCCCGCGGACGTAGACGACCTCGAAGAGCGTCCCGCCACACACCACGGGCGTGTCGAACGAGCGATAGAGCGCGATCTTCTTCTCGAGGTTGTTCGTGACGTAGCTCGTGCCCCACCCGAACTTGACGATGTCGACGAACTCGCCGCCGACGTCGAACATCCCTTCGATCTCGCGGATGTTCATCCCCTTGTCCATGACGTGCGTGAGCCCTTCGGTGCGCGGCTTTCCGGGCCGCTGTGGCAGATCGAGGAAACCGTCGTTAAAGCCGGGCATAGAGCTCCTTTAGCTTCTCTTGGGCTGCGGCCTGGACGTCGTGGTAGAGCGAGTTGCCGTGGGCGTCGATACCGACGGTGAGCGGTCCGAAGTCTTTGACGCGGAACTTCCAGAGGCACTCAGGCATGAGCTCTTCCCACGCGACTTCTTCGATCTCCTCGATCTGGGTTGTCTCGAGTGCAGCCGCACCGCCGACGATCGCGAAGTAGACCATCCCGAGCTTGTGCATCGGCTCGATCGCCTCGTCGGGGAAGCCGCCCTTGCCGCAGATCGCGCGCACGCCGTACTGCGTGCCGAGCGGCTCGGTGAAGCGCACCATGCGCGCGCTCGTCGTCGTGCCGATGCAGACCTTCTCGTACTTCCCCTCGCCGAGCTTGCGCACGCCCGGTGCGGTGTGCAGCAGAAACGCACCGCGTAGGTCCATCGGCGGCTCGACGCCCTGGTCGAAGATGCGAATCTGGGTGCGGTCGCGGATGCCGATGATGTGCCCCTGGACGGTCACCTCGTCGCCCGCGCGCAGCTTGAGGATCTCCTGCGGGTCGCTGATCGGGAACGTGACCTCATGCGTTGCCATCGGCTTAGGCCTCCCGGTCGAAGTCGACGGTACCGTCCGCGGCAATGTGCGCGGTCGCGCGGCGCGCGGCCCAGCACTGATAGTTCACGGCGACAGGATTGAGCGTCATGTGCGTGTCGGCGTGCTCGATGTGGCAGTTGAGCACGGTGACGTCGCCGCCGAGACCCATCGGGCCGATCCCGGTCTCGTTCAGCAGGCCCATCAGCTCGTCCTCGAGCTGGGCAACGAGCGGGTCGGAGTTGCGCGTGCCGATCGGCCGCGTGATCGCTTCCTTCGCGAGGTACATCGCGTAGTCGGCGGAGCCGCCGATCCCGACACCGACGATGCCGGGCGGGCACGGCTTGCCGCCCGCACCGACGATCGACTCGAGCACGAACTGCTTGATCCCCTTCACGCCGTCGGCAGGCGTGCACATCTTGAGGAAGCTCATGTTCTCCGAGCCGGAGCCTTTCGGCACACACTTCACGTCGAGGCCGTCCCAGTCCTGCACGAACTCCCAGTGCACGATCGGCAGCCGGTGGCCGATGTTCGGGCCCGTGTTCTCACGCGTGATCGTGTGCACCGCGTTCGAACGGAGCGGATGCTCGATCGTTGCGCGGGCAGTACCGTCGCGAAGCGCTTCGTAGATGCGCGCAGGATGCAGCGGGAAGTACTCACCGACGTGGCACGTGTACACGGCGATGCCGGTGTCCTGGCAGACAAGGTTGCCGTCGGCGTCGGCGACCTCGACGTTGCGGAGGATCGTGTTGAGGACGCGCCGGCCCGGAATCGACGTCTCACGCGCCGCGGCGTCCTTGAGCGCGTCGCGCAAGTCCTGCGGGATGTCTTTCAGCGCCCAGACGTAGAGGTGCGCCGCAGCGTCCTCCACCGCATGCTGCAGCTCGGTTGTCGTATCTATGCTCATGCTCTCGCTTTCTCTGCAGCGGCTCTGCCCGCGCGCCTGCCGAAGACGACGCACTCGAGCAACGAGTTGCCCATCATGCGGTTCCGCCCGTGCGTGCCGCCCGCAATCTCGCCGCATGCGTACACACCTTCGAGCGTCGTCTCGGCGTCCGCGTCGATCACGAGGCCGCCGTTCTGGTAGTGGAGGACGGGGTAGGTGAAGATCTTCTCTCTGAGCGGGTCGATTCCGCCTGCGCGGTACCGCCTCAGCATGTACGGCAGTGAAAGCTCCGCATCGTGCTGTGAGATGCGCGTCGTGTCGAGATAGACCGCGGGCCGTCCGTCGGGCGTCTCGACACCCTTGCCGTTCGCAACCTCGTCGACGATCGCCTGGCTGACGACGTCACGCGGGCCGAGCGAGTCGGTGAACTCCTCCTCGTCCGCATTCAGGAGAACCGCGCCGTACGCGCGAGTGGTCTCGGGGATGCTGTACCCCTGCATCGTCTCCGGCCACGCGCCGCCGTTCGGGTGGTACTGCAGCGCGTCGAGGTCGCGCGCCTCCGCGCCCGCGTCGAGCGCGATCTTCGTGACCTCGCCGGTCGCGCCCGGATGATTCGTCGAGAGCTCGCCGCGCTCTTCGGCGACTGCGTAGCAGCGCCCACCGGCGGCGAGGATCACGGTCGCGGCGTCGATCACGTGCTCGCCCGCGCGCGCGCGCCAGCCGTGCTCGGTCTGCGACAGCTCCGCGAGCGGGCTCTTGGGGAAGAGGGTCACGCCGCCGGACTCGGCCGCATCGCGCAGCGCTTTCGTGATCGCGTGGCCGGTGCGGTCGCCGACCTGGAGGAGGCGCTTGGCCGACGCGCCGCCGCAGCGGGCGAGGCGGTAGCCGCCGTTCTCCTTCGTGAAGGTGACACCCAGTTCCTCGAGCCAGTGGATCGCGGAGGGAGCCTCGGTGGTGAGCACCTCGACGAGCTTCATGTTCGCCGTCTCGTGGCTCGATTTCCAGACGTCCTGCGCGTGCTGGTCGGGCGAGTCGTCCTCGCCGAACGCCGCCTGGATCCCGCCCTGGGCCTTGGCCGAGTTGCAGGACTGGATCGAGGCCTTCGTCGCGAGGGCGACGCGCGCGCCGGCCCGCTCGGCCGAGACGGCTGCGGCGAGGCCGGAGGCCCCGCTCCCGATCACGAGCACGTCGAATGAGCCGTTTACCGACATCACGCGGATTCTAGCTAATCCCAGAGATTCGCGCAGCTTATACCTAGCTCGGTGGGACATCTTGCGTTGTCATCACTGGCAACGGTACGGTGCGGCTGCCGTTGCGGGGGTACGGCAACAGTAAGGAGGAACCACCGTGCGAAAGACGATTTTGATCGCGGCGCTCGCGCTGCTCGTCCCGGGAGCGGCGGCGGCGAAGAAGCCGGCTCCGCCCCCGGCGGCGACGTGGGCGCCGGGCGTGGAGATCAGCTACACCGAGACCGTCAGGGACGGCGCCGGCCAGATTGTCTCGCAGACCCACCGCGACGGGCTCCAGCCGGGGAGCGTCTTCGGCAGCCCCGGCGGCGGCGCCTCACTCGCAGGATCGGACCTCGCGGACGCGACGTCAATCGACCCCGGCTCCAACCTCGCGGCAGCTCAGCAGCCCCCCGCGCGACGGCTCTCCTCGTGCTGCTCGTCGTCGGGAAGCGACACGGTCGAGTTCACGGTCACGAAGTGGTCGATTTCCTCGGTATTCGTCGCGTGGCGTTACCAGCAGGTGAGCCATTGGTGTTGGCAGTACCCGAACATCACCTGCTTCGACGCCCGAGGGAACTTCTACAACGTCGACCCGAACGGCCAAGTCCGATACGACAACAACGGGTACGGCTGGTACTACACCTGGGCCGGCGGCCCATTCGGCGGCCATTACGCGCACCGTGAAGGAAGGGTCGACAACTGCATCCTCAGGTACGGATGCATCGGTTCGTACTATCCGTACGTCGACATGTGGGTGAACGGGAACGGCGCCTGGACTGCCTCAGGCGGCGGGAACTAGGAGGAGCCGCGTGAGACGCCTTCGAATCGGGTGGCCCGTGTGGTGGAGCTGGCCGCTGTCCGTCAAGGTCTACCTCTTCTTCTGGATCGTGTTCCTGCTCATCCTCGCCGGAGCAATCCGCGACGCTGTCAGCTAATTCACCAGACGGAGCGGAACAGTTCCTCGATCTCGGCAGCTGTCGCAGGCCGCGGGTTCGCGCGATTGCCGGCGCGACCCGCGGCCGCCTCCGCGAGTTCCGGCAGATCGGCCTCGGGCACACCGAGTTCACGCAATCGCGTGACACCGCCAAGCGCCGCGAGCTCCTCGACGTCGCAACCAACGGCGGCGCGGAATCGGTGCACCGCGTCGGGCGCCCACTGTTCGTTCCAGCGGAGTGCCGGCGGTAGGCAAATCCCGTTCAGCGTTCCGTGCGGCACGCCGTACCGCCCGCCGATCGCCTGCGCCATCGCGTGCGCGAGCGCGAGGCCCGACCCGCCGAGAGCCGCGCCGCCGTGGCACGCGCTGCGCAGCAACTCCGTTCGCGCCTCGCGGTCGCGCGGCGCGTCGACGACGCGTGGCAGCCACTCGCCGATCAGCCGCGCGCCAGCGAGCGCGTGCTCGTCAGCGTCGGCGTTGTGGCCTTCGACGTACAGCGCCTCCGCGCAGTGGGCAAGCGCGTTCATCGCCGTGCCGACTGTCGGCTCGCGCGGCAGATCGAGCGTCAACTCGAGGTCGTAGACGATGCCGCGCGGATTCGCGCCGGCACCGCCACCCCGCAGCTTCCGTTCCGGATCGCGGACGCCGTAATATGTCGTCCACTCCGCACCCGCGTACGTCGTCGGCACCGATACGAGCGGCACGCCCGCCGCCGCGGAGATCGCCTTGCCGAGGTCGATGGCGCTACCGCCGCCGACGGCGATGACGCCGCCTTCAGCCTGTATCGCCGCCTCGTCGATGCGATGCGACGGCACCTCGCTCCAACGCGCGCTGGTCTCGATCGGCAAGTCCCAGCGAGCGCTCGCAACGAGCAGCGGCGACGTCACCCCCGCCTCGGCGCACACCTCCGGCAAAGCGTCGAGGCCCCAGCGGACGATCACGTGAGCCGCGACTTCGCGAACTCGACGAAGGCCTGCGCGACGCGCGTCTCGGCGCGACCCGCGGACCGCACGAGCGAGATCTCACGCGAAGGCTCGAGCCCGTCGACGCGTGCGACGGCGACAGTGCCCGCCGTAACGTCGGCGTCGATCGCCGAGCGCGAGATGAACGTCACGCCGAATCCGCCGATCACCGCGCTCCGCGCGGACTCCTGCAGGCCGAGCTCGAGCCGCACGTCGAGGTCGCGCAGGCGCACGCCCGCCTCGCGCAGCTCGTCGTCGATCACCTGACGGACGCCCGCTCCTTCCTGCATCAGCACGAGCGGCTCGTCCTTCAGCTCGTCGAGTGTGACGCTGCGGTTCGCAAACCGGTGGCCGCGTGGCACCGCGAGCACCACTTCGTCGCGGAAGAAGGGCTCGAAGACGACGCCGCGGTGACGCCGCGCGGCGCCGACGACGCCGAGCTCGAGCTCGCGCCGGGCGACCTGCTCGATCACGCGCTGCGTATCGGAGACCGAGAGCGCGACGTGGACGCCGGGGTGCAGCTGCTGGAACTGCGCGAGCACGACGGGCAGCACCGTGCCGCCGGGCCCGGTCGAGGCGCCGATCTCGAGCCGGCCGCTCAGCTCGCCCTCGGCTTCCTCACCGAGCTCGGCGAGGAGCTGCTCCTCCAGCGCGAGCAGCCGCAGCGCGCTCCGGTAGAGGCGGCGGCCGGCCTCTGTCGGCTCGACGCGGCGTCCCGAGCGGTCGACGAGCTGCTGTCCGAGCCGCTTCTCGAGTGAGCGGATCTGCAAGCTCACCGCGGGCTGCGTGACCCCGAGCTGCTCCGCCGCCTGCGAGAAGCTCCGCCGCTCGACCACAGCGCAGAACGCCGCCAACTGACGTGTATCCATAAGCGATCATTATGCCTGGACAAGCCTCGCAAGGGTCTAGCATCTGCGGAATCGAGGACACGTTCATTCGCGGCTACCGGCAGCTGGCCCTCGAGACGCCGGCCCGGCGGCGCGACGTGCTGCTGCGCGTGCTCGATGTCCTGCTGTCTGCGCTCTTCCTGCTTTGCGCGCTGCCAATCGCTGCGCCGATCACGCTGATCGTGCTCGCCACGAGCGGCCGGCCGGTGTTCTACCGAGGGCCCCGCGTCGGGCGCGGCGGCCGCGTGTTCACGATGCTGAAGTTCCGAACCCTTCGCGGCGATGCGGAGACGCGGCTCGGGCCATACCTCGGCGAGGAGCTCGTCCGCCGTACGCAGGATGAGTTCACGAGCATCGGCAGATGGTTAAAGGCGACACAGCTCGACGAGATCCCGCAGTTCATCAATGTGCTTCGCGGGGACATGAGCCTCGTCGGGCCGCGGCCGATCCGCCCCGTCTTCTTCGAGGAGCTCGCACGCGAGTTGCCGGCGTACTGGCAGCGGTTGATCGTCCGCCCCGGTCTCACGGGGCTCGCACAGGTGCGGCGCGGCTACGAGACGTCAATGGCCGAGAAGCTTGCGCACGACCTCGAATGGATCGCCGACCGCTCGGTACGCCTCTACCTTCGCACCGTCGTCGCGACTGGCTGGCGCGTACTCAGACAATCGCTGCGAGGTCTCGTATCCAGCGGCGGCTGATCGCCGCGTGTCGTGCATGCAGTGCTCGGGTTCGTGCGCCTCCGGCTGTCCATAGACTCGACTCCATGTGCGGGATCTGTGGGATCGCTTCGCGAACGGGCGCGGCCGACGTCGAGCGACTGATGGCGATGAACGCATCGCTCGTCCATCGCGGTCCCGACAGCGGTGGTGAGTACGTCGACGGTCCCGTTGCGCTCGCAGCGCGCCGGCTCTCAATCATCGACCTCGCCGGCGGCGGCCAGCCGATGGTGAGCGAAGACGGATCGTGCATTGTCGTGCAGAACGGCGAGATCTACAACTACCCCGAGCTGCGCCGAGAGCTCGAGCGTGAGGGCCACACCTTCCGAACGCACTGCGACACCGAAATCCACCTCCACCTCTACAAACGCTATGGCCCGGAGTACACACGCAGGCTCCGCGGGATGTTCGCGGTCGCGATCTGGGATGCCGACGCTCGCCGCCTCGTGCTGGCGCGTGACCGTTATGGGATCAAGCCGCTCTACTACCGCGACACAGGCGGCGTGCTCGAGTTCGCGTCCGAGCTGCGCGCGCTCCCACGCGGCGAGATCGATCTCGACGCGCTCGAGGCGTTCCTTGCGTTCAACTCGATCCCAGCGCCCTATTCGATCTTCCGCGACACGCGGAAGCTTCCCGCCGGCCACCTGCTCGTCTGGACGGAGAACGGCGGCGTGGAGATCGATCGCTACGCGCGCCCCGGCCCTGTGCCGGTCGACGAGTTGCGAGGAGACGACGAGGTGGAGCTCGTCGAGGAGCTCCGCGCCCGGCTACGCGACTCCGTGCGCGCCCATCTGCTCTCCGACGTCCCCGTCGGTGTTCTGCTCTCAGGCGGCGTCGACTCGGCTGTCCTCGCAGCGCTTGCCGCTCAGGAGACGTCGGAGGCGGTGCATACGTTCACGATTGGCTTCGAGGAGCGAAGCTTCGACGAGCGCGTCGAGGCCCGCCTCGTCGCGGAGCGCTACGGGACGAACCATCACGAGCTGCTTGTGCGGCCCGATCCTCTCTTGTTGCTGCCCGCACTCGCGGAGGCTTTCGACGAGCCGTTCGCCGACTCGTCGGCGCTGCCGACGTATCTCGTGTCGCAGCTCGCTGCGGAGCACGTGAAGGTCGCGCTCTCCGGAGAGGGCGGAGACGAGCTCTTCGGCGGCTACTACACGTACGCGGCTGATCTGCTCGCGGACCGGGTGGCTCCGCTCGCCCGGCTCGCGCGTCCACTGGTCGAGCGATTGCCAAGCTCGTCCGCGAAGGCGAGCTTCGACTACAAGGCAAAGCGTTTCGTCCGCTCCGCCCATTTACCACCACTCGAGCGGCATCACGGCTGGAAGGAGATCTTCTCGCCGGACCTGCGCGCCGAGCTGCGCGGCTCGCGCAGCGACTTCGACCCGGTCGACGTCTATCGGGCGCGGTACGCCGAGACGGAGGGGGCCGAACCGTTGGCGCGCTTGCAGGACGTCGACTTCGGCATCTACCTCGTCGACGATCTGCTGGTGAAGACCGACCGTGCGTCGATGGCGCACTCGCTGGAGGCGCGCGTCCCGTTTCTCGACTCCGTCGTGACCAACTTTGCTTTCGCGCTACCGGCGAAGCACAAGGTACGCGGGCTCTCAAAGAAGATCCTGCTCCGCAAGGCCGCCGCACCGCTGCTGCCGCGCGAAGTCGTACACGGACGCAAGCGCGGCTTCTCAATTCCGGCCGCGGCCTGGCTTCGCGGCGAGCTCGAGCCGTTCGCGCGCCAGACGTTGTCGCCTCACACGCTGCGCTCACAAGGGTTCTTTCAGCCGGAGCCCGTGACGCGCCTGCTCGACGAGCACGCCGCCGGTGCAGAGGACTGGAGCCGCCAGCTGTGGGGCCTGCTCACGTTCACGCTCTGGTACGAGCGCCACGTCGAGCAGGAGCCGCCGACGCTCCGCTCAGGCCGCATGGAAGCGCTATTAGCTTGACCGGGCGTAGGCTCGACGGAGCCCGGCAAAGAGCGGAGGCGCCGGCTCGGCCGGCGCTGGAGCGGGAATGAGAGTGTGGATTGACATGACCGCGAGCGCACACGTGCTCGTGTTCCGCCCGCTGATCAAGATCATGCGCGAGCGTGGCGATGACGTGCAGATCACCGCTCGCGACTACGCGCAGACTCTGCAACTGTTGGAGCTGCACGGCCTGCAGGCAGAGGTGATCGGGAAGCACGGTGGGCGCTCGCGCGTGCAGAAGGCGCGGCAGATGACGCACCGCCTCGGCGCGTTGCGCCGCTTCGCGAAAGGGCGCGGCTTCGACGTAGCGCTTGCGCACGGCTCGCACGAGTTGACGATTACGGCGCGGCGCCTGGGCATTCCGAGCTCGACGACGTTCGACTACGAGTTCGCAACCCTTCAACATCAGCTCGGGTGTCGCGCAGCGACGAAGGTCGTCGTACCGGAGGCGATTCCTCCGGAGCGCCTGGAGCCGTACGGCGTGAAGCCGCCGAAGCTCGTGCAGTACCCCGGCTTGAAGGAGGAGTACTACCTCTCAGACTTCGAGCCCGACCGGTCGCTGCTCGACCGTTTCGGGGTGGATCCTGCACGCGTCCTCGTCGTGCTGCGTCCTCCACCGGACGTGTCGCTCTACCACCGGCACTCGAACCCGCTCTTTCCGATGACGCTCGATCATCTGGGACGGCTCGAGAACGTGCACGCGTTCGTCTTGCCCCGCACGGAAGAGCAGCGCGAGTACGTTCGCGAACTCGACCTGCCGTCGGTGATCCTCCCCGAGACCGCCGTCGACGCGCAGAGCCTGATTGCGCTCGCCGACGTCGTTGTCTCGGCAGGCGGGACGATGAACCGCGAGGCAGCCGCGCTCGGAGTCCCGGTCTATACGACGTACGGCGGCCGGCTCGGCGGAGTCGACGAGGAACTGATCCGCGATGGCCGCCTTAAGCCTTTGACCGACCCGCGCGCGCTCGACCTGCACAAGCGGGACGCCGCCGCGGGCGAACGTGTCCGCCGCGACCCCACCCTCATGCTGCAGCTGCTCCTTTCGGCCCTGCCGTAGGCAGACATGACCCGGTGTCAGACACGACGGTTTCGTGACGCTGCGGGAAAAGGCCTGCTTGCCGGCGATTTCGCAGATCGGACGGATGCGCCGTGCGGACATGCCCCGGTGTCAGACACGACGGTTTCGTGACGATTGCGTGACACTTTCGTGACACCTTTTCCACAGGGAGGGATCAGGCGACGCGGGCGAGCGCTGCGAGTACGCCTTCGCCGTAGCGCTCGAGCTTCGTTGGGCCGACGCCGGGAACGAGCGCGAGTTCGGCAAGTGTGCGCGGCTGCCGCTCCGCTATCTCGGCGAGCGTCGCGTTGTGGAATACGACGTACGCCGGAACCTCGTCGGCTTTTGCTCGTTCGAGTCTCCACTCGCGGAGCACGCCGAAGGCGGGCGGCATCTCTACAGCCGGATCGCGGCGCGTCACCGGGTTGCGGGAGGCGGTCACGCCGAGCTCCGAGAGAAACCGGCTCGGTTTCCCCGCCCACGTCACGAGCAGGTACCGCTTCGCGCGCGTGATCCCGACGTAGAGCAGGCGCCGCTCCTCGTCGACGTCTGCGCGACGATTCGGCAGCTCGCCCTCTTCGAGCCGCGGCAGATGCACAGCCTCGAACTCGAGGCCCTTCGCTCGATGCAGCGTCAGCAGGTGCACGCCGCGGTCTGCGGTCGCGCCAAAGCGCTCATGCAGCGACGCGACGAACTCCGGCACGTCGCCCTCGAACTGCTCGGCCAGCCGCACGAGGCGGGCGAGGTCGGCCTGTCTCGTCTGTTCCCGCTCGCCGAGCTTCTCGGGTGGCTGCTCGAGCCAGCCGAGTGCAAGCGCCGCCTGCCGCACCGACTCGCCGGCGGAAACCGGGTCGCGCGGCAGCGCCTTCAGCACCCTTCGGGCCGCATCCCGCGAGAGCAGCGAGGCGCCCTGAAATGGAATGCCGGCCTCGTGGAATGCCTCTTCAAAGTCGGCCGCACGCGCGTTCGTGCGCACGAGCACGGCCTGATCCTCGAGCACGACGCCGGCGGACACGAGCTCCTTGATCCGGGCGGCGACGTCGGCGTTCGGCAGCACGACGGGCTCGGGCCCGTCGGCGAGAGTCGCGTGCAACGTCTTCTCCGCGCCCCCGAGCTTCGGCACGAGTCGGTTCGCGAGCGCGAGCACCTGCGGCGTCGACCGGTAGTTCTGTTCGAGCCGAACGACACGCGCATCTGGGTAACGCCGAGGCAGCGCAAGCAGCCACTGCGCGCTCGCGCCCGTGAACCCGTAGATCGACTGATAGTCGTCGCCGACCGCACAGAGCTCGTCTCGATCGCCGAGCCACAGGTCGAGCAGTGTCTGCTGCAGCAAGTTGACGTCCTGGTACTCGTCGACCGTGAACGCACGCCACCGCTCACGCACGACCTCACGCGCATGCGGATCGTCTTCGAGTGCAAGAATCGTCCGCTCGAGCAGATCCTCGAAGTCGAGCGAACCAGCGTCTGCCTTCCTCTTCTCGTACTCGCGGAAGACTCGGTGCGCGAGGTCAGCAGGCAGCGGCGGCTCGTGGTCACCAAGCGCACCGATGTACGTCTGCGGCGTGAGCCGTCGGTTCTTCGCCCACTCGATCTCCGTCGCAAGGTCGCCCGCCGGCCGGAACTTGTACGGCGCGGGCAGCCGGTTGCCGATCTGCCGCAGCAGTAATGCCTTCGTCGAGAGGATCCGCCCAGGGTCACCGGCGAAGCGACGGAGCAGCGCGAGCGCGGCAGAGTGGAAGGTCGACGCTCGCACGCCATCCACGCCGAGGGCAGCGAGCCGCGCCCGCAGCTCGCCCGCAGCCTTGTCCGTGAACGTGACCGCCACGAGCTCGGACGCGGGAAACGCCCCGCTCGCCACCTGCCACGCGATCCGGCGGGTGATCGTCGTCGTCTTGCCCGTGCCGGCGCCCGCAAGGATGCAGACCGGTCCGTGCGGTGTCTCGACCGCGGCGCGCTGCTCCGCGTTCAGTCCGGCAAAGATCCGCTCGGCGTCCAAGGACGGACCACCGTACCCGGGGGGTCGGTCGGCTTCGTGACGAGAGGGTGGAGAGTCTCGCGCTGGTTGGGGCCGCGCTATCTGTCGCTGCTCACGCGGGCGGAGTGTGCGGAGCTTTCGTCCGCAGTGACGCTTCGCCTCGCGGGAGGCTGCCCGCCGGCGAGCCCGTAGGCGTTTCACGCTTCGGCTCGCGCACGATCGCACCTAGCTTCGCGACCACCTCGAGCGTGTCGCCGTCGTCTGCGAGCTGCTCGAGCTCGATGAGCTGCTGCGACAACCACTCGGCGTCGATCGGCGCCCGGCTCAAGCGCATGATCTTCGGGTGATCCGTCGCCCCAACGGACTCGCTCTCGCCCCACAACTCCTCGTGCAGCTTCTCGCCGGGGCGGGCACCGACGAACTTCACCGCGATGTCATTCGGCCCCGGCTCACCACTCGCCGGAAGGCGCGGCTCCTTGCCGGAGAGGCGGATCATGTTGCACGCAAGATCGAGGATCCTCACCGGCTCGCCCATGTCGAGCACGAAGATCTGACCGCGGCCACCGATCGCGCCCGCTTGGACGACGAGCGAGACCGCTTCCGGGATGGTCATGAAATACCGCGTCATCTCCGGTGTCGTGACCGTCACCGGACCACCTTTTTCGATCTGCTTGCGGAAGGTCGGAATGACGCTGCCGGAGGAGTTGAGCACGTTGCCGAAGCGGACTGCGACGAAGCGCGTCGGAACGTCTCGGCGCTGCCCGAGCGACTCGATGATCCACTCGCACAACGCCTTCGATTGGCCCATCACCGTCTTCGGGTTGACAGCCTTATCCGTCGAGATCAGCACGAAGCGCTTCACCTCGAATTCGGCGGCGAGCTCCGCAACGATCTTGGTCGCGACGACGTTGTTGCGCACCGACTCGAGCGGATGGGTTTCCATCAACGGCACGTGTTTGTACGCGGCCGCATGGAAGACGATCGTGGGCTGGTACTTCTCGAAGACCTCGCGCCGCAGCGCCTTGCGGTTCTTGATGTCGACAAGCTTCGGGATCGTGGCCGTGAAGTCGCGCTCCGAGACGAGCTCGCGCTCAATCTCGAAAAGTGGGGTCTCGGCGTTGTCGACGAGAATGAGCCTCGTCGGGCCCATCCGCGCGATCTGGCGGCAGAGCTCGGCGCCGATGGAGCCGCCGGCACCCGTGACGAGAACGGTATGCCCCTCGAGGAAGGAGCCGACCTCGCGCATGTCGACCTCGACCTGCTCGCGGCCGAGCACGTCCTCAACCTGCACCGGCCGGATATGCGCAAGCTGCACATCGCCCGTGATCAGCTCGTAGAGACCGGGCAGCGTCTTCACCGGGACGTTCGCAGCGTGCGCCGCCTCCACGACGCGCGCGCGCACTTCACCTGATGCCGACGGAATCGCGATCAACACCTCGTCCGGCGAGTAGTCGCGCACGATCCGCGGCAGGTCCGCCGTCGTCCCGAGCACGCGCACGCCGAGGATGCGGATGTTCTTTTTCGTCGGGTCGTCGTCGACGAAGCCGATCGGCGTGTAGCGCAGCATCCGCGAGCGCTGCATCTCCGCGACGACGGTGCGGCCGGCATCGCCGGCTCCGACGACGACCACTTCGCGTCCACGCGCCACGACACCACCCAAACGCGGACGCTCGATCACCGTGCGCGCGAACAGTCGCGCACCCGCAATCAGCGCCATCGTGATCAACAAGTCCATTACCGCGATCGAACGCGGCAGCCGCACGTTGTGCACCGGCGACACGAGATACACCGTGACATCCGCGACGAGTGACGCGACGACAACGCCGCGCGCGGCACCCCACATGTCGTGCACGGAGACGTAACGCCACCAGCGGCGGTGGAATCCGAACAGCAGGAAGACGGCGATCTTGATCGCAACGACGAGCAAGATCGTGCGCCGCAACAACGTGTCGTAATAGACCGGCAGGCCCTGGTCAAACCGCAGCTCGAACGCGAGGAACCACGAGAGGGCGACGATGCCTGCGTCGATCAGCAGCTGCAACAGGCGATGTCGCCTGAAGCCGCTCATCGGACCCCCGCCGTGCCGCACCAAAGGTGCGACACGCCGCAAGGGGGAACCGTCCGGTTCCCCCGAGTCCCCTTCCCTCGCCGCATGAGCACGCTCATGCGCCGGCTCGCGTTACGACGCCGACGGCGGAGCGAACAACGTCGACGACACGTTCCTGCTGCTCCACGGAGATCGTCGGCCAGAGCGGCACGGAGAAGTTCTCCTTTGCGGCGCGCTCGGTCTCGGGCAGCGAGCCGGGCTCGTTGCCGAGGAAGCGCATGGCCGGTTGGAGGTGCAGGGGCGTGACGTAATAGGTGGCGGTGCCGATACCGGCCTCGACGAGGGCTTCGCGAATCCGATCTCGCGCGCTTGAGCGGCAGACAAAGAGGTGGTAGATGTGGCCGTCCTCGTCCAGCGGGAGGTCGACGAGATCGCCGAGACCGAGCTCGGCGTACCGTGCGGCAGCCTCGCGGCGGCCGCGATTCCACTCGTCGAGATGCGTCAGGAAGAGGCGCAGGAACGACGCCTGCAGCTCGTCGAGCCGCGAGTTGTAGCCGACGAAGTCGAAGTCAACCTTGTCGCGCGAACCGTGGAACGCAAGGACGCGCAGACGGTCGGCGAGATCCTCGTCGTTCGACACGACGAGTCCGCCGTCGCCGAGGCAGAAGAGGTTCTTCGTCGGAAAGAAGCTGTACGTCGAGAAGACACCGTGTTGCGCGACACCCGGCGCGCCGAATGCTTGCGCGGCGTCCTCGATCAGCGGAACTCCGAGCTGCGACAGCTCGTCCAACGCGGCCGGCCGGCCGAAGAGGTGCACGGGCATGATCGCACGCGTGCGGCTCGAAATCTTGGCGGCGGCGGCGTCAGGATCAATGTTGAGTGTCACCGGGTCGACGTCGGCGAACACCGGGGTCGCGCCTCGCCGGGCAATCGACTCGGCGGTCGCGTAGAAGGTGAACGCCGGACAGATGACTTCGTCGCCCGGGCCGATCTCCATCGCGTCGAGCACGAGCACGAGCGCGTCGGTGCCGTTCGCAACGCCGATCGCCTGCTTCGCACCAAGGTAGGCGGCCGCCTCCTCCTGGAACGCGTAGAAATGCGGGCCCCTGATGAACTGGCCGCCGTCGAGCACCTCACGGAAACGGGCCTCGAGTTCGGGGATCAGCGGCTCGTACTGGGAATGGACGTCAACGAGCGGGATCGTCACGGCGCCTCACTGTAGCGGCCCTCCTTAATCGATAGATGAGATACGCCGCGAGCACGAGAACGCCTGCAACGACCGCGTACTCGGCGTACTTGAAGCCGTGGTTGAAGCGTTCGTAGCTCGAGCCGAGCCCGTAACCCACGCCGGCGATCACGAAGGACCAGACCGCCGAGCCGACGACCGTGTAGAGCGTGTAGGGAGCGAGCGGCATCTCGAAGACACCCGCCGGGATCGAGACGAACGACCTGACGATCGGCGTCACGCGCCCGACGAGCACGCCAAAGTTCCCCCAGCGCTGGAACCACCGCTCGGCACGGTCGAGCCGCTCGGGCGTCACGTGCAGCCAGCGGCCTCGGCGTTCGAGCAGCGGGCGCCCGCCGCGGAGGCCGATCCACCAGCCGATGAGCGCACCGGCGACATAGCCGAGGGTGCCGGCGAGCGCCATGACGATGAACGAGCCGATCCCGAAACCGATCTTGGCGCCGAAGAGCGAGACGTGGTGGGCCCCGGGGAAGACTCCAGCAGCTACCGCGCCCGCGTAGAGCATCACGAGCTCGCTCGCCGCGGGAAAGACCGCGTCGATCGCCATCAGGACGAAGACTGCGTACGCCCCCTGAGAGGCGATGTGCGACTCGAACGTCGAGGTGATGCTTGCGAGCACCGGCGGAGTCTACGAGCGACGCGACATCAGCGGTGACAGAAGCGTCGCCTGTCCGATCGCGTTCGTCGCGACGACACGGACGCGGTAACCGCTCCCGGCAGGCCCAGCCCACGTCACGCTTTGCGAGCCGGGGTCGAGCTTCTTGGAGAGCAGCGTCGCAAGCACGATCCCATTGCTCTTCTCGACGGTCACCGTGACGTTCGCTGCATGCGCGAGCTGGAACGTCGCGGTGACTCCTGCGCCTTTCGGGGTCACCTGCAGGAATCCCAGCGTGAGGTTGACGGCGAACTGCCGGTCGGCGGTCGTCGTGTGCCCGAGGTCGTCGATTGCGGTCACAGAGAAGTGCCAGCTGCCCTCGACGGCAGTCTTGCCGTCCCACTGCAACGTGTGGACGCCCGGCTGCTCTGCGTCCTGCGCGAGCGTGAGCGTCGAGTGGTCGGGCCCGACGACTGTTGCAGTCACCTGTGACGGGCGAACGAGTTTGTACGAGAACGTCTGTACGTCGTCGACACCGTCGCCGTTCGGCGAGAGCGTCGTCGATGCAGGCGGCGCCGCATACGCGCCGCTGTACGACAACATGAGCGCATCGGCGATCGGCTGCTCCGTTGCGCGCGTCAGCAGCGTGCCGTCGAAGGCCATCGCGGCCGATGTTCCGGTGCCGAGCCCCATTGCGGTGCGCGCACCGAGGCGCACGAGCGCGACGGCCAGTTCGTAGTTCGTCATTCCAGCGCTGTACGCCGGGCCGCCGCCCTCAACCGTCACGAGCAGGATCCTGCCGTCGCTCAGTTGCGCGACGGCACTGCGCGCGCTGCGACGGTTGAGCACCGCATCGCCGAAGGATTCGCGTGCACGGAACACGGGCTTACCGGCGGAGACGAGCAGCGGCCCGCCGCCGATCGCGCTCACCATCCCGTTCCAGTTGGGTGTCAGTGTCGGTCGCAGCTCGACCGTCGTGCCGACCGGCGCCTCAGCCGTGAGATATGGCGCCTGTCCGCCGCGCGCGACGAGCACCGCCCCGCCCGGCGGGATCGGCACGGGCCCGTGGTCGAGCACCTGGGCGACGACGCCGGTGACAATGTGGTTCGGCAAGAGTGGCGGGATCGCCGGCAGCACGTCGACGACGACGCCACTTTCTACGGGCGTCTCCGGTCCCCAGGACGACGTGTAGAGCGTCGTGTGCCCCTTGACCGGTGCGGCATTCAGGTCGAGCTGCCTGCGCTGGCCGGTGCCGTGCCAGGAACCGTCGAACGAAACCTGCGCGACCGTCAGCGTCCCGTCCGCGCCGATGCCGAGACTCGAGCGCGAGCTGAGCGGCGCTGTGTCGAGCGCGCCGCCGCGCATGAGGATGCCGCTTGGCTTGCCCGGATCGGCTGCGAAGAAGTCGCCGTTGACGCCGACGACGGTCGAGGTCGCCGAGAGCTCCTTCTCCATGTCGGTCAGCTTCTCCGTCGCGACGACGGCGTTGTTCGAGAGCACAGGCGTAAGCGTGTAGAGGGTCCCATCAGGGCGGGGCGCCGTGACAACGTCGAGGACGACGGGGCCGTGCGGGGTGAACTCCACATCGCGCTCGTACGAAACGCCAGGCATCAGAAGCGACTGCGTGACGATCTGCGCCGAGGTCCCCTGCGAGGCCCCGGCGGGCAACGCGGCGATTGCGGCGAGCGCGGCGGCGATGAAGAGCTTGCGAAGCACGACCCCGGCCCAGGGTAGCCGCCTGGAAGAATGCCGGCCATGGAAGCGGTTGTCGTCGAGGGGATCCGCCGCGTTTTCACGCCGCGCAAGCGCGAACCGGTGACGGCGCTCGACAGCGTCTCGTTGACGATCCCCGTCGGCGAAGTGCACGGCCTGCTCGGCCCGAACGGCGCGGGCAAGACGACACTCGTGAAGATCCTCTCGACCGTGCTCCTCCCGACGGAGGGACGCGCCCTCGTCTGCGGTCACGACGTCGTGACCGAGACGAAGGCTGTCCGACCGCTGATCGGGATCGTCTTCGGCGGCGAGCGCGGCCTGTACACCCGGCTGTCGGCAAGGCAGAACCTCGAGTACTGGGGGGCGCTGTACCGGCTGTCGGGGCCGCAGATCAAAGAGCGCACCGCGATGCTGCTCGACCGTGTTGGCCTCACCGACCGCGCTGACCAGCGCGTAGAGGAGTTCTCGCGCGGCATGAAGCAGCGGCTCCACCTCGCACGGGGTTTGATGGGTGACGCGCGCGTGCTCTTCCTCGACGAGCCGACGACAGGAATGGATCCTCTCGCGGCGCGCGAGTTCCGCAAGCTCGTCGGCGACCTTCAGGATGAGGGCCGCACGATTCTGCTCACGACGCACGACATGGTGGAAGCCGAAACGGTGTGCGACCGCGTCTCGCTGATCGACCGGGGGCGCATCCTCGCGACCGAAACGCCGCGCTCGCTCGGCTCGCTGATCTCTCGCTTCCAGCGCATCGACATCGAGGACGCGCCGGACGCACTGCTTGCCCAACTCAAGCTCGTCGCGGGGGTTTCGTCCGTCTCGCCCCAGGCCGATGGCAGCATCCGCATCGAGGTGAACGAGGACGGAGCGACCGCCCTCGTGCTGCGGCATCTCGTGGACGCCGGAATCACGTCGGTCAAGACGTCGCTGCCGAGCCTCGAAGAGGTCTACGTGCAGATGATCGGCGAGCGCGGCCTCGTCGTCTGATGCGCGCGTTCCTGGCCGGCGCCCGGATTCAGCTGCGCTTCCTGCGGTCCTATCCGGACTCGCTGATCCCGTTCTTCACGGCGCCGATGTTCACCGTCATCTTCCTGATGATCTTCCGGCACGCGGGCCGGCCCGACCTGACGGCATACGCAACCGTCGCCCCCGTCTTCATCGCGCTTTGGTGGCTGGCTCTGTTCAACGCCGGCTGGTCGATCCAGATCGAGCGCTGGAACGGCACGATCGAGATGCTCGTCGCAGCGCCGTCGTCGTTCGCGGCGGTGATCCTCGGCCGGATCACGACGACGACGATGATCGGCGTCGTTTCCTTCGCTGAGACCTGGCTCGTCGCGCGGCTGCTTTTCGGCGCGACCGTGCGGATCCACCATCTGTGGGCGTTCGTCGCGACGATCGTCATCACGCTCGCCACGATGGCGGGGACGTCTGTCGCGATGTCGAGCCTGTTTGTGCTCACGCGCAACGCCGTTACGTTTTCGAACGCGGCCAGCTATCCGTTTTACATCCTGGGTGGGATCCTCGTGCCGGTCTCCGTGCTGCCGCACTGGATCCGGCCGGTGAGCAGCATCGTGTTTCTGTCCTGGAGCGCCGACCTCCTGCGCGCGGCGCTGAGGTCGACACCGATGCACGACGTCGGCTTCCGGCTCGGCATGGTCGCGCTGCTCGGGGTCTGCGGCTTCGCCCTTGGGGCGTGGGCAATGCGCGTGATCCTCGTGCGGGTGAGGACGAGCGGCGAACTGGGAACGATGTGAGAAGCCTCGTTTCCACGTTACGTGTGGTCTGGTACGCGCTCGTCAGCGGTGCGAACGATTACTGGGCGATCTGGTCGGCAAAGAGCTGGGTCTTCGGCTTGCAGCTGCGTATCTTCTCGCAGGTCAGCTTCTTCGCGCTGATCGGCAAGCTGCTGCGCTCGGACGAGCAGGCGCACTTCTTCCTGGTCGGCAACGCTGTCATGGTCGCCGCGATGGGCGCGACCTTTGCGATGAACATGACGACCGCCGAGCGCGCGAACGGCACCCTTTCGCTGCTGCTCGCGAGCCCCACGCGGCCGGTCGTGGTCTTCGCGTCGCGCGGGCTCTACGTCACGGCGGACGGAATCCTCAACGGGCTGCTCGGCCTCTTCATCGCGGGGCCTCTCTTCGGCTTGCACCTTCCCTGGCCGCGCATTCTGCTCGTCGTGCCGCTGACGTTGCTGGTCGGGATCTCCGCCTACTGCTTCAGCACGTTCCTCGCGGGCGTGATCATCCGCCAGCGCGAGATCACGGGCCTGGTCGTCAACGCGACGATCGTGACGCTCATGACGCTTTGCGGTGTCAACGTGCCCGTGTCCTTCTATCCGACGTGGCTCGCGTGGATCTCGCGGTGCCTGCCGATCACGAACGGGCTCGAAGCCATCCGCGACGTGATCAACGGCGGCTCGTGGTCAGCGGTTGCGGCTCACACGGGCGCCGAACTCCTCGTGGCAAGCCTGTGGCTGACGCTGGCACTCGGCACCTTCGGCAGGTTCATGCGAGCGGGCCAGCGGGACGGCTCGCTCGAATACGCATCGTGAGCCTCGTTGCGATCGACGAGGGGTTCGACTTCGAAGTAATCGTCGCCGACGACGCTTGGGTGTTTCGTTTCCCGCGCCGCAGTGAGGTGGTGCTCGCGCTCGAGCAGGAGGCGGCGCTATTGCCCGCGCTGGCGGACGCCCTCCCGGTCGAGGTGCCGCGCTTCGCTCACATCTCGCGAGAGCCGCCGTACGTCGTGTACCCGATGATCCATGGCACACCGCTCGTTGACGAGGACGGCGACGGAGTGCGCGCCTTTCTCAATTCGCTGCACGCGCTGGACATCGCGGAGCTACCCGTGGAGGGGACGGACTGGGTCGACTCCTACAAGGCGCAATGCGCGGTGTTCGAAGGCCTCGTTTTCCCGCTGCTGGACGACCCGCTCCGCGCGAAAGCGCGCACGCTCTTTGACGAGGTCGACTCCCTGACGGGCTTCGAGCCGGCGCTCGTTCATGCCGACCTCGGCGCCGAACACATGCTCGTGCGGGACGGTCGCCTCGCCGGCGTGATCGATTGGGCTGACGCACGGGTCGGGGATCCAGCGCTCGACTACGCGTGGCTCCTACACGAACCGTTCCCGGACTGGGACGTCGACCCCGACCTGCGACGCCGGACGGGCTTCTACCACCGGCTCGCGCCCTTCTACTCCGTGCACTACGGGGTCTCCACTGGGCGGCCCGAGTACGCCGACCGAGCGCTCGCGGAGCTCGCCTCCCGCCTCTGACGGTTCGCTGACGAGGCTCAGCGGTGCCCGAGCCGACATGTCCTGGTGTCAGACACGAACAAGTCGTGACGAAGTCGTCACGAAGTCGTGACGGTCAGTTCCAGACCTTGACCGGCCGGTACAGCGTGTCACGCTGGACCGGGATCTTGCCGAGGCTCTTGATCAGGTGCACGAACTCGTCCGTCGACGCGCGATACGTCGTGCCCGCCGCTGAGACGACGTTCTCCTCAATCATGACGCTACCGAGATCGTCCGCGCCGAACTGCAAGGCAACCTGCCCGATCTTCTTGCCCTGCGTCACCCACGACGAGCCGATGTGCGGCATGTTGTCGAGGTAGATGCGCGAGACGGCCTGGGTGAGCAGGTAGTCGAACGACGTCGGACGCGTCTCCGGCGGGACCTTCTCGCCGAGCCGGTTACCGTCGTCCTGGAACGTCCACGAGAAGAACGCGCGGAAACCACCCGTCTCGTCCTGCACCTCGCGGACCCGCCGCATGTGCTCGACCCGCTCCTCGAGCGTCTCGACGTGCCCGTACATCATTGTCGCCGTCGTCGAGATGCCGAGCCGGTGCGCGTGACGCATCACGTTCAGCCACTCGGACGACTTCGTCTTCTTCGGCGCGATGATGTGGCGCACGCGATCGACAAGCACCTCGCCCCCGCCGCCGGGAATCGAGTCGAGACCGGCGTCGCGCAGCCGCGTTAGCGTCTCCGGAATCGTCAGCTTCGAGCGGCGCGAGATGTGCTGGATCTCCGGCGGCGACAGCGCGTGCAGATGGATTTTGTATTTCGCTTTGATCGACCGGAACAGATCCTCGTAGTAATCGATGCCGAGATCGGGATGGTGACCGCCCTGCATCAAAACGCCGGTGCCGCCGATCGCGAGCGTCTCCTCGATCTTCTTGAAGATCACCGGCTTCGGCAGCAGATAGCCCTCGCGCACATCGCCCGGGCGCCGGTAGAAGGCGCAGAAATCGCAGTCGGTGACGCAGATGTTCGTGTAGTTGAGATTGCGGTCGATGATGAACGTGACGCGATCCGGGTCGTGCAGGCGATTGCGGACCGTGTTCGCCGCGCGTCCGACAGCAATGAGATCGCGCGAGCGCAGAAGCGTCACGGCTTCTTCGTCGTTGATGCGTTCGCCTTCCACCGCCTTCTCAAGCACCTCCGCGACCGCGCTCTTCTGTTCAACCACACTCACGCGACCGCCACTCCCTTTGTTTGCACGAAGCGCAGCTCCGGCACCGTGTCAAGCAGCTCGGCGTCCCGGCAGAGCTCGAGGAACGTGTAGAGGCCGGCGCGCTCACGCGGCCCGAAGCGGTAGCGCAGCTTCTCGAAGTACCGCGCGAGGAAGCCGGCCGGATAGCCGTACCGCTCTGCAGCCTCGAACGCGAGCTGCTCGGGCTCAGCACGCGCCATGCGCACCGACGACACGAGCGCGTCCTCGAGCTCGGCGAGCCCTTCGGCAAGCGGCTCCGGGCACGCCCAGACTGCGAAGACCATCGGCAGGCCTGTGCGCTCGAGCCACAGTCGGCCGAGGTCGTAGTGCGGCGTCGGGTCCTCGAACGCAGATTTGAGCGCGGCGTCGCCGATCAGGAGCTTCGCGTCGGCGTCCCCTGCCTCATACGCGGAGAGCGGAACCTGCTCCGCCTCGGGCAGCAGAACCTTCGTGAGTGCGACCGAGGTTGCGGACTCGGATGTGATCGCAACGACCCGCACCTGCTCGAGCGGCTTGCGCGAGACGAGTTGGATCGAGTCGACGGCGCCTTCGGACGCGACGCAAAGCCGCGGCAGGAGACGAAGCCGATCGGCGTTGCGCGCGTACTCGATTGACGAGATGGGCGCGGTGTCGAGCTCCCCGTCGATGAGCATGCGATTCAGCTCCGTCGGCACGCCCTGCACTTCCTCGATCTCGGCGTCCACGCGGTAGAAGACCGGCGCCATGTTCACGTAGCTGATGCGGCCGAGCTTGATCACGGGCGCTCCGGGTAGTCCTCGATCAACCACACGAGCCCGTCGCGCAGCGTCAGCACCTGGTGCAGGTCGATGCCTTCGGCCGGCGAGTCGAGGTGCATACGCACAACCATTCGCTCGTCCGACTGCTCGAGGATCTCCGGGTGCACCCGCTGCGCACCGTCGATGAAAGCGTTGAGTCGCGCAGTCGCCTCTTCCTTCGAGCGGCAGATCGGTGTGGCGTCGCCGCCGGGAAAGCCGATCCACGTGACGTCGGGATGCAACAGATCGCGCAGCTCCTCGACGTCGCTCACCATCGGTGCAGCTCGTTGTACAGCGTGTCGCGCTGTACCGGAATGCGTCCGGCATCCTTGATGAATCGCACGAGCTCCGGAATCTTCTGCTCGGTGCCGCTCGTCGCGCCGGCGGCCTGGAAGATCTTCTCGCGGACGACGGTGCCCTGCACGTCGTTCGAGCCGAAATGCAGCGCGAGCTGGGCCATCGGCATGCCCATCATGATCCAGTACGCCTTGATGTTCGGGATGTTGTCGAGCACGAGTCGCGACACGGCCGCCATCTTCAGGTCGTCGGCGCCTGTCGTGAACTTGAACCCGCGGCGCTCGAAGACCGTGTTCTCCGGATGGAACGCCAGCGGGATAAACGCGAGGAACCCCCCAGTCGCATCCTGTTGCGCGCGCAGCCGGAGCATGTGGTCGACGCGCTCTTCGTAGGTCTCGACGTGACCGTAGAGCAATGTGCAGTGCGTGGGAATCCCCATCTTGTGCGCGGTGTCGTGGATGTGGAACCACTCCTCGGCAGGCTCCTTGCCGGGCGCGATCAGCTGGCGCACGCGCGGCGCAAAGATCTCCGCGCCGCCGCCCGGCAGAGAGCCAAGCCCTGCGTCCTTCAGCACACGCAACACCTCGTCGTGCGTGCAACCCTCGAGCTTGGACATGTGATGGATCTCGGAGGCCGTATAGAACTTCAGGTGCACGTCGGGTAGGGCGGCCTTCAGCTTGCGCAGCACGTCCGCGTAGAATTCGAGGTCGACGTGCGGGTTCTCGCCGTTGACGCAATGGATCTCGGTGTAGTTCGCAAGCTCGTATTGCGCCACCGCATCCTCGACGAGCTCGTCGGCGCCGATCGTGTACGAGTCCTCTTGCTTCTGCGTCTTCGCGAACGCGCAGAACTTGCATTTCACGCGACAGACGTTTGTCTGGTTGAGGTACAAGTTCTGAACGAAGTAGACCTCGTCGCCGCCGCCGCGCACGCGGCGCGCAAGGTCGGCGAGCTCACCGAGTGCGAGCAGGTCGTCAGTCTCCATGAGGGCGAGCCCGTCCTCGAAGTCGAGACGCTCGCGCGCTTCGACCTTCTCGCGGATCGGTGCGAGCGTGTCGAGGATGTCAAGGACCGCCATGCCTACCTTCTGGCCTACCTTTCGCGATTGACGACCGCGTGCGTCAGCGACTCGAGCTCGTCGCGGTGCAGCTCACCGTTGAGGCACGCCCGGGCTCTCCTAGCGTAGTCCAGCGCAACCTCGCGCGAGCGCTCGAGGGCGCCGGTTGCGGCAACGCGCACGAGCGCTCCATCCAGGGGCCCACCGGCGAGCGCAGCGCGAACGAGCTCGTCCTCCTGCGCGGCAAGGAGAAGCGGCAGCGTAGGTGTGCCGTCACGGAGGTCCGTGCCTGCGATCTTTCCGGTCTCGATCGTGGCGCCCGAGCAGTCGAGGACGTCGTCAGCGATCTGGAACGCGACACCGAGCGCGATGCCGTACTGGCCGGAACCGCCTCCGAGCCGGCAGGCCGCCTCGAAGAGCGCGCCGGTCTTCAGCGCGCAGCGCTCGATGTACGCCGCGACGGTAGTCGACGGGTCGTTCGTCTGCGTGCGTTGCAACGCTTCGCCGCGCGCGAGCGCGAGCGTCGCGTCGGCGAGAACCTGCACAGCCTCCACGTCGCCGGTCGCGGAAAGCTCCGCGAACGCTCGGGCGAAGAGATAGTCGCCGGTGGCGCGCGCCGCATCAGCGCCGTACACAGACCACGCGGCAGCCTTGCCGCGGCGAAAGTGCGCGCGGTCGATCAGGTCGTCGTGCACGAGCGTCGCCATGTGCACGAGCTCGACGGCGACACCGGCGGCGAGCGACGGCTCGCGTCCCGGTGGCGTCGAGAGAAAGACCAGCAGCGGGCGCAGCCGCTTTCCGCCCGCGGCGAGTGCCTCGTTCCCGACGGCGGCGACGAGGCCGGGGTGGCTTGCCACCGATCGCGCCAACCGCTCCTCGATCGCGTCGAGGTATTCCTCGAGACCTTCAGCCTCGCGAATCGCCGACAGCGTCATTGAGCTTCGCCCACGTGCAGGGCGACGATACCCCCGGCGAACGTGCGATACCGGACATGCTCGAACCCGCAGCGCTCGAGGAGCGCGGCGAGCTCGTCCGGCGGCGGGAACCGGCGCACGCTTGCAGGCAGGTACGTGTACGCGGAGCCGCCGGGCAGCACCTTGCCGAGCGCAGGCACGACCTTGTCGAACCACACGCGATAGAACGGCGCGAGCCGGCCGCGCGGCATCGTGATCTCGAGAATGCCCAGCCGGCCGCCGGCGCGCAGCACTCGCCGCAGCTCGCGTAGCCCGGCTTCGAGATCCTCGACGTTACGCACGCCGAAGCCGACCGTCGCCGCATCGAACGCCGCGTCGCCAAACGGGAGCGCAAGCACGTCTCCCTGCACCCACTCGATCGCAGGCTCCTTGCGGCGCGCACGCTCGAGCATCCGCTCCGAGAAGTCGAGCCCGACCGCTTCGGCCCCACGCGCGCGCGCGCCGATGGCCAGATCGCCGGTACCGCAACATGCATCGAGTACGCGGTCGCCCTTGCGCACGGTTTGGTCGATGGTGATCCGACGCCAGCGCCGGTCGAGTCCTGCGGTCATGACGCGGTTCATCGCGTCGTACACCGGCGCGATGCGATCGAACATCTTCCGCACGCCCTCTGCCGGCAGCGTCCCAGTCTCGACGCTCACTGCCCCCACCGCTTCGTGAGCGTGTTCTCGAGCCCGAGCTGATCGAGCGCGCGCCCGACGACGAAATCGACGAGATCGTCGACGGTTTCGGCTCCGTGGTAGAAGCCGGGCGCGAGGAAGAGGATCGTGGCACCCGCCTCGCGCAGCGTAAGCATGTTGCGCAGATGAATCACCGAGAGGGGCGTCTCGCGCGGCATCAGCACGAGGCGGCGCTCTTCCTTGATCGCCACCGACGCTGCACGGTGGATGAGGTTCTGCATCGCGCCGGAGGCGAGCGTGCCGAGCGTTCCCATCGAGCACGGGCAGATCACATAGGCGTCGACCTTCGCCGACCCCGATGCGTACGGCGCCTTCCAGTCGTTCGGGTCGTAGACGGTCGCGTTCGGCGCGTGCTCGAGCAGGCGCGCGATCGTCTCGTCACGCGAAAGCCGCGCGTTGCCGTAGAGCTCGGTGGCGAGCACCTCGATCCCGGCGCTCGACGCGGCGACGCCGATCTCGCAATCAGCGGCGGTCAGCGCCTCGAGCAGGCGGGCGGCGTAGGGGGCGCCGGAGGCGCCGGTGATCCCAAGGAAGACATGCATTCCCGGGATTGTGCCCGTTGGCTACTTCTTGCCTTTGGATGCTTCGAGGAAGACAGCCAATTCGTGCAGGCGTGTCGTCCCGAGCGACGCGAACTTGGGCATCGGCGAGCCTGGATTCACACATGACGGGCACTGGAGGTGACGGATCTGGAAAGCGATGCCTAGGTTGCGCGTGCCAATCGTGGTGAGGTCGGGCGCCCCGAGGTTGGACGAGCCCGTACCGAGATAGGTGTGGCAGGCCGTGCAGCCTGCGACGGCGAAGAGCTTGGCGCCTGGCACCGCGGCCGGCGGCAGCTTCTCCGCGCTGATCCAGTTCGGGACGTCGGCGATCACCTCCGACGCCAGCGCCTCGGACGCGGTCGCGCCCTTCCACGTCAAGATCGCCATCGACAGGATCGTGAGCACGAGGCCGACAACGGCGACGGGCCGGCGTGAAAGGCGGCGCTCGCGGCGCACGTCGTAGAACGGCAAGGCGATCAGGAGGATGAGCGCGATCGTCGGCACGCCGACCGTGCCGAGGAACACGGTCTCCGGCCACTTGAAGATCCGGAGCAGATAAAAGAGGAAATAGAAGTACCAGTCGGGACGTGGGACGAAGTTCGTCGTCCCCGGATCCGCGGGCGCTGTGTATTCCGGGCCGAGCAAGCCTTGATGTGTTCCAAGGTGGTGCGGCGCCCACGCCGTCCACTTCCAGACCGCCGCGAGCGCGACGATCACCGTCACGACGACGAGGCTCATCACCGTGTCCTCGAACATCGCGAACGGGTAGAACGACTTCCCGCGCGCCTTGACGTCCTGCTTGTAGCGCGCGAACTGCGCGCGCCGCTCGTCGACCGCCGAGGGCTTCCCTGCAGCCATTACTCGGATTCTCCGGCGCCCCGCGCAGCAGGTCGCGTGAGACCCTCGCGAAGTTGCGACGGCTCGTCAGCGCGATCCGCACCCGCCGCTTCCTTCGACCACGGCGGCGAAGTGACACCGAGCCGGATCACGAGGTAGAGGTGGAGCCCGATCAGCGCAAAGATCGCGCCTGGGATCACCAGCATGTGCAACGAGTAGAAGCGGGCGAGCGTCTCGGCCCCGATGTCTTGGCCGCCCCGTAAGAACTGCGCTAACCATGGCCCAAGGAACGGCGCCGTTCCGTTGAGGTTGATGCCGACGACGCTCGCCCAGTAGGCGGTCTGATCCCACGGCAGCAGATATCCCGTGAAGCCTTCCGCCATCCCCATCACGAGCAACAGCACGCCGAGAACCCAGTTCAGCTCGCGCGGATACTTGTACGCGCCGAACAGGAAAACGCGCCCCATGTGCAGGAACATGAGGATGATGAAGACGCTCGCACCCCACTTGTGCATGCCGCGCACGAGCCAGCCCAAGGTCACGTGGTCGGTGATGTTCACGATCGACGCATACGCGTCGTTCGGCGTCGGCTGGTAGTACATGGCAAGGATCACACCGGTGACCGTCTGCACGAGGAACGCGGTCAGCGTCGCCGACCCGAGCGTCTGCATCCAGTTCGTGTCGGCAGGGACCTTGCGGAAGAGGAAATACTTGACGCCGCCGACGAGCCCCGAGCGCTCCTCGAGCCAGTCGAGCGGGAAGTCGACCGCTTGCTGCATGCGCGAGGGCTGCCGGCGGCGCGTGCTCATCAATGGTGCGGTGGGTTGAGCGGATAGAAGATCTGCTCGATGCCGTCGATGTGCTCGCCGGGACCGACGGGCTTGTATTTCTGGATCTTCGCCTGCGCGCCGGTGCCGTCGACGTGCGCGACGGAGTAGGTGCTGAGCAGCACGATGCGGCCGTTGTCGATCTCGTACTCGTAACGGTCGAGCGCACGCACCGGCGGGCCTGCGGTGCGGTTGCCCTCGGTGTCGTACTGGCCGCCGTGGCACGGGCAACCGAAGCCGGCCGGGACAGTTGGGGTGAGCGTGACCTTGCCGTTCTTGCCGGTCTCCGTCAGGGTCTTCAAGCCGAGGATCGCGCCGCTCGGGCCGTTCGCCTGCACCGGGCAACCGAGATGGACGCAATGGTTCGAGATGATCGTGAAGCTCGGTACCTGCTTGCCCTTGACCGTGAGCGGGCCGTTGTTGCGGATGAAGGTGGTGCGGCGCGACACCTCGCCCTCGCTCGGGTCGAGCATGAACGTCGCGATGTACCACTGGCCGTCGGCGAAGTCCGAGACTGGGCCGAGGTCGACCTTGTGCTGCTTCTGCCCGACGAAGCCCGGGAGGACGGCAAAGCCGGCCACCGGCACGGTGATGATGCCGCCGATGACGGCGCCGAGCCCGAGCGTCGTGCCTTCGAGGAACTTGCTCCGCGGGTAGCGCTCGGCGGAGAGCTCCTGCAACGGGGCGTCTTCGCCCGCAGGCGCAGCCTGGCGGCGCTCCGGCTCGATCGCGACCGGCTTGCCGCGAAGCTCGGAGGTCGCGTCGCGCGCCCAGAGGACGCCGAAGACGACGGCGATCAAGCCGCCGATCGTCGAGATCCACAGCGGATCGATGATCAGGCCGACGAGCAGGACTGCGATGCCGATCGCGAAGCCGATCGGCCAGATCGACGGCGAAGGCAGATGCGGCTCGTCAGGCATCTCGTCTGGATTCAAACCACCGCCCTCCCAGGCGTCAACGTCGTAGCAGTTGGCGCAACGAGCGAGAAGTCTTACCGACTCCGCCGTTCCCCGCTCCGGGAACCGACTCGATCCCGTACTCGCCCCAGCGCCGGTCGACGAGGTCGCGGATCTCGGGGCTCATTTCGATCTCCTCGGGCCAGGGACGCGCCCCCTCCTCCGGCCACTTGGCGGTCGCGTCAATGCCGAGCTTCCCGCCGATGAACTGCCGCTCCGGCGCATGATCGAGATGGTCGAGCGGGCCTTCCGCGATCACGACGTCGCGCGCCGGGTCGACGTTGGCACCGGCATAGAAGAGCACCTGCTCGTAGTCGTGCACGTCGACGTGCGCATCGACGACGACAACGCATTTCGTGAGCGAGAGCATCCCGAGGCCCCAGATCGCATGCATGACCTTGTGCGCGTGCCCGGGGAACGACTTCTTGATCGCGACGATGCAGCAGTTGTGGAACACGCCCGCGACCGGCAGGTCGTAGTCGACGATCTCCGGCACCGTCGCACGGATCGCCGGGAGAAAGATGCGTTCGGTCGCCTTGCCCAGCCACGCGTCCTCCTGCGGCGGCTTGCCGACGACGATCGACGGGTAGATCGCGCCGTTGCGCATGGTCATCGCGGTGAGGTGGAAGATCGGGAACGGCTCGGCCGCCGTGTAGTACCCCGTGTGATCGCCGAACGGGCCCTCAGAGCCGAGCTCGTCCTTCTCGATGTACCCCTCGAGCACGATCTCCGCGTGCGCGGGCACCTCAAGGTCGACGGTCACGCCCTTCACGAGCTCGACGGGTGCACCGCGGAGAAAGCCGGCCATCATGAACTCGTCGATGTGCTTCGGCAGCGGGGCGCTCGCGGAATACGCGGTGATCGGGTCCAGGCCGAGTGCGACGGCGACCGGGATGCGTCCGTCCGTCGCGAGCCAGTCTGCGCGGCCGTCCTTGTGGATCTGCCAGTGCATGAACGTCGTGCGACGATCGATCACCTGCATCCGGTACATGCCGACGTTGCGCACACCGCTCCGCGGGTCGCGCGTGATCACCGCCGGAAGCGTGACGAACGGTGCAGGGTCGCCCGGCCAACAGCGCTGCACCGGCAGGAGCGTGAGGTCGATGTCGTCGCCCTGCAACACGACCTCGTGCACCGGCCCGTGGCGAACGGTCTGCGCACGCGCGTCCGCGATCGACTTCAGCTTCTGCAAGCCGCGCACCTTGTCCATCAGTCCCGAGGGCGGCTGCATCTCGAGCACATCGCTCACCTTCCGCCCGACGTCGTCGAGAGACTCGACGCCGAACGCGAGGCACATGCGGCGCTCCGTCCCGAACTGGTTGATCAGCAACGGATGGCTAGCGCCCTTCGGATTCTCGAAGAGCAGCGCCGGGCCGCCCGCCTTCACCGTGCGGTCGACGATCTCGGTGACCTCGAGGTCCGGGTCGACCTCGGCGGTGACGCGCACGAGCTCGCCCTCGCGCTCGAGGACGGCGATCCAGTCGCGGAGGTCTTGCATCGGCGCTAACGCCGGTGGCGGAGCCAGTGCGTCAGCTCGCCGAGCGCGATCACCGAGAGGAAGACCAGGCCGACGACGAGCATCCCATAGATGGTCTTGGCGCCTTCCTGCGCGGCGGTCTCGGCGAGTACGTGGGGCATCGCGGCTAGAAATCTATCGGAAGCGTTCTGCGTGCGCAGCCAACGCCCGCTCGACGGCCTCGTCGGGTGCAGCGGCCCGGGCGGCCGAGTCGAGAACGCCCGCCTCCCCCCGGAGGCGCAGTGCTGCTCGTCCCTCGTCGAGCTCACCGGTGCCGAGCAGCGCTGCGGTCGCGGCCCAGAGCGGGCCGTCGCCGTCTGCATTCTCGGCGCGCAGCTGCGAGCAGAGCGAGATCAGCTCCGAGAGATCGCCCACGGCGCCGACCTCGCCGAACGAGGCGATGCGGACAAGCCCGTGCGCGTACAGGTAGTCGCCGAGCAAGAGCGCCGTGTCGGCATCGAGCGGCGCGAACAGGCGCGAGGAACCGTAGTGCACGAGGTACCCCTCGTAGATCGTCTCGAGGCCGAGCGCAAAGCGGTCCTCGCCGAGCGGCGAAAAGACGGGCTCATGCTCGGGGTCCAGCCTCAGAGCATCGCGCCAGAGCGACGACTCCTCGGAGGCATCGCGCGCGATCGCTCCCCAGAGATCAGCCGTCGCGGCCGAGCTCACCGGCAGCTTCCACGGTGCGGTCGATGTCCTCGTCGGTGTGCGCGAGCGAGACGAACATCGCCTCGAACTGGGACGGCGCGACGTAGATGCCGCGTTCGAGGAGGTGGCGGAACTGCGCGGCGTAGCGTTCCGTGTCGCACGCTTGCGCGTCGTCGAAGTTGCTGACGACGCGGTCGGTCATGAACAGCGTGAGCATCGCGCCGACCCGCTGGACCCGCCCCAGCTGCGAGAGGCCGGCTTCGAGTCGTGCGCCTTTGCGCTCAAGTTCGTCGTACACCGCCTCGTCGCGGAGCCGGCGCAGCACCGAGAGTCCGGCAGCGGTCGCAAGCGGATTGCCCGAGAGCGTTCCGGCCTGGTAGACGGGCCCGATCGGCGCGAGCTGGTCCATCACCTCCGCGCGGCCGCCGAACGCAGCAAGCGGCAGGCCGCCGCCGACGATCTTGCCGAGCACCGTCAAATCTGGCGTGATGCCGAACCGCTCTTGCGCTCCGCCGCGAGCGATCCGGAAGCCGGTGATCACTTCGTCGAAGATGAGCAGCGCCCCAGATGCATCGCACAATTTGCGCAGCACTTCGAGGAAGCCATCGGCCGGCGGAACGACGCCCATGTTCCCTGCGACCGGCTCGACGATGATCGCGGCGAGCCCCTCGCCGTAACGCATGACCGCTTCGGCGACCGCGTCGACGTCGTTGTACCGACAGACGATCGTGTCCGCCGTGACGGCAGAAGGGACGCCGGGCGTCGACGGGATCGCTAGCGTCGCAAGTCCGGAACCGGCGCTTGCAAGCAGCGCGTCGGCGTGGCCGTGGTAGCAGCCGGCGAACTTGAGGATGCGGTCGCGCTTCGTGTAGCCCCTGGCGAGCCGCAGTGCGCTCATTGCGGCCTCGGTGCCGGAGGAGACGAGGCGCACCTTCTCGATCGACGGCACCGCGTCCGCGACCTCGGCTGCGAGCTCGACCTCGGCCTCGGTCGTCACACCGAAGGTAGTGCCGCGCTGCGCCGCCTCGCGCACCGCCTCGATCGTCTCGGGGTCGGCGTGCCCGAAGATCAGCGGCCCCCACGAAAGCACCCAGTCGAGATAGCGGTTGCCCTCGACGTCGTAGAGGTAGGCGCCCTCGCCGCGCTCGACGAAGAACGGCTCGTCGAGACCGACGGCGCGCATGGCGCGCACGGGCGAGTTGACGCCGCCGGGAATCAGTTCGAGCGCGCGACGGTACAGCTCAGAGCGCGTTCTCAAAGCCACTGAGCGAGATCCTTCGTCCAGTAGCTGACGATCAGATCCGCGCCCGCCCGCTTGATCGCGATCAACGACTCAAGCGCAGCCGCGCGCTCTTCGAGCCAGCCCTGCTGCGCCGCCGCCTTCACCATCGCGTACTCGCCCGACACGTTGTACGCGGCGACCGGAACGTCGAACGACTCGCGCACGGCGCGGATCACGTCGAGGTACGGCAATGCCGGCTTGATCATGATCGCGTCGGCGCCCTCGTCGATGTCGAGCTCGGTCTCGCGCAGCGCCTCGCGCACGTTCGCGGGATCCATCTGGTACCCGCGCCGGTCGCCGAACGCCGGCGTCGAGTCCGCCGCCTCGCGGAACGGCCCGTAGAACGCCGACGCGTACTTCGCGGAGTACGCGAGGATCGGCGTCGTCTCGTAGCTGCGGTCGTCAAGCGCTTCGCGGATCGCGCGCACGCGTCCATCCATCATGTCGCTCGGTGCGACGACGTCGGCTCCAGCCTCGACGTGCGACACCGCAGTGCGCGCAAGCAACTCGAGGCTCTGGTCGTTATGCACCTCACCGTCGACGATCACGCCGCAATGCCCGTGCGACGTGTACTCGCAGAGACAGACATCCGTCATCAGCACGAGCTCGGGGAAGCGCGGCCGGAGCGCGCGAAGCGCTCGTTGAACGATCCCGTCGTCGTCCCAGGCGCCGGTCGCCTGCTCGTCCTTCTCCTCGGGGATCCCGAAGAGGATCACCGCCTGGACGCCGAGCCGGACGAGCTCCTCGACCTCGCGGACGACGTCGTCGACCGAATACCGGGCCATGCCCGGGAGCTGCTCGTTCCCGAGCGACTCGGGCGCGACGAACAGCGGCATCACGAACTGGTCGAGGCTGAGCCGTGTCTCCCGGACGAGGGCGCGGAGACTCGGGTTCCGCCGGAAGCGGCGGAGCCGGACTTCTGGGAAATCTGACATCGCTGAAAGAGTACGCCGCTCAGGGCTCGGAGTACCCTCCTGGCATGAGCCGCGCCGCACTGCTGGCGGCTGTCTTGCTCCTTCCCGCCTCGCCGCCGCGGTCAATCGACTTCGGATCCGTCGAGCTCGGCGGCGCCGCTCTGCACCGGCTTGCCATTCCGGCCTCGCGGTGAGCGCCGCCGGCGCCGGGTTCAGCGCAACGCGCACGGCGCATGGAGTTCTGATCGTGTTCGAGCCGTACGAGCTCGATGAGGTGGCGACCGGGACACTCACTCTGAGGCTGCGCTCCGGCGTTGTGCACATCGCCCTGCACGGACACGGCATCGACACGATCGCGCCGAAGGTCACGGTCGAAACGCCCCGTTCGGCGCGCACCGGACGACCGTTGACGATTCACTTCACAGCGACCGACAACGGCCTCGTCCGCTCGTGCACGCTCACGGTCGCCGGGCGGGTGATCGCGGTCGACCGCGCCGGAAACCGCACGTCCGCGACGAGTGGGCCGTTCCCGATTCGCTAGCCGTGCTGGCTTAGGCAGCGAGACGCCGCATGCTCAGCCGCGCGAGCGCGCCGAGCACCGCGCCGATCCCGAGCAGCCACAGCGTCTCGACGCCGACCGTCCGCCACGGGCTCGTGTCGTACAGCGCCGCACTGAACCAGCGCACTGCGTGCGCAAATGGCAGGAACTCGCTCACCCACCACGCGAACGAGAGCGCCTCGCGCGGGACGAGACCAAGGAAGACGACCGGCAGCACGACGAGGACGGCCAGAAGCGACGCCGTTCGCGCTTCGCGTGCAAGCGCCCCGAGGAGCGCACCGGCGGCTCCGACGACGGCCGCGACGAGCGCAATCCCGACGAACAACAGCGGCAGTCGCGCCCAAGGCTCGCCGCCGGTCACACCGCCGACCTCGGCGACGATGCCGAACAGGATCGCGATCGCCCCGCCGAGCGCCAACCCCACGACTGCGGCGAGCGCGACCTTCGACCAGACGAGCTGGCCGAGCGACACGAGCCCGCGCCGCAAACGGCCAATGGTTCCCTCGTCCCGCTCGGCCGCTGCTGCGCCTGCGGCGAGAAGCAGCGCGAGAAACGTCACGGTGAGCGCGATCCCGTACGACTGGACCTGCGCCGAGAGCAGCCAGCTGCGCCCTTTCGCCTTGGGCTGGCGCAGCTCGATCGGATGCGCCGTCGCCTGGAGCGCGGTCCCGGTCCGGGCGAGCCCGGCGCGCGCGGTGTGGATGAAGGCGCGAATTGTCTTCACGCGCTGCGATTGCGGCATCGCGGCGAGCAGCTTCTCCGTGCGGTCGAGGCCGAGCACGGTGAACGGCTGCCCGAGGAAGCTGCCGCTGCCGCCGTGCAGGATCAGCCGCACGAAGACGAGGTTCGCCTTGATGAAGACGCCTTGCAGCTGCCGGTTGAGGCGGTAAACCAACGCCTGCACCTGCTGCGTCACGCGCGGCGCAACCGCGCCCGTGCCGGTCTGCAGCACGAGGCTCGGGCTCTCGGCAGTCGTCTCGAGTGCGGCAACGAACCCGGGTGGCACCGTGATCGTCGCGACCACCTTGCCGGACGCAAGCTCCCGCCGAGCTTCGTCCGGGCTCATGGGAACGAGCGTCACGTTCTGCGCAACCTCGTCGATGACCGACTGCACGTGGAAGCTCTGCCCCGCCACCTGCACGACAGCCGGCACGTTGTCCTCGTCGACGTACGCGACACGCGGCTTCGAGCTCGCGAAACCGGCAACGAGACCGACGAGAAGCGCGATCACGATCGGGTACGCGAGCAACGCGCCGAGGAGCAGGGGCGACCGTCGCAGCACCGTCAGGTCCTTCCGCAGCAGCAACACGACCGCGCTCACTGGAAGACCTCCTCCGGGGTCGCGGGAACGATGCGTCCATCGAGCAGCACGAGCACGCGGTCCGCATGCTCCACCTCTTCGAGGTTCTGCGTCGCGAAGCAGACCGCGCCGCCGTCGCTGCGGAGCGCGTCGACGACCTCCCACACGCGCCGCCGCTGGCCCGGGTCGAGCGCGGCGGTCGGCTCGTCGAGCAGGAGCACGCGCGGTTCGCCGAGGAGCGCAAGCGCGACGTTCAGTCGCTGCCGGTTGCCAACCGAAAGGTCACCCGACGGCCGCATGTCCGTGGGCAGCGAGAAGCGTGCGAGCAGCTCTTGCACCGCGACCTGCGCGGCAGGCACGCCCTCGAGGCGCGCAAAGAGTTCGAGGTTCTCACGCGCCGACAGTCGCGCGTAGTGCGCCGGGCGCTGCGGAACCCAGCCGACACGTGCGTGCGTCTCGACCGTCCCTTCAGTGGGCTCCAGCGCGCCGGCGAGCAGAGCGAGCAGCGTCGACTTGCCGGCGCCGTTCGGACCGACGAGCGCGACGGTCTCACCAGCCGAAAGCTCGACGTCCGTGGGCGCGAGCGCCTCGAGGTCGCCGTAGCGGCGCGCGACCGCGACCGCGCGAATAAACACAGTCACGGGGACAGACGCCTTTCTGACCAGCGTCTGGCCCCGTGTCCGCTCATTGCTGGTCGGGCACGACCTCGACGCCGACGGCCACCGTGACCGGCTCGCCGGGAGACCAATCCTCAAGCTCGACGCGCTCCGAGAAGAACTCCCACACGGCGCGCGCGGCCGCGAGCAATGGCAGCGCAACGAGGATTCCCGGGAACCCGTAGATCTCACCGCCCGCAAGCAGCCCGAAGATCACGAGCAGCGGGTGCAGACGCAGAGAGTGGCTCATCACCTTCGGCACGACGACGTGGCCCTCGAGCTGCTGGATCGCAAGGAAGAGCAGCACGACCCAGAGCGCCGAGAGGGGATGTTGCACGAGCGCATACATCACCGGCGGCGCGGCCCCGAGCCACGGCCCGACGTACGGGATGAGCTCTGTGATGCCGGCCCAGACACCGAAGAGCAGCGCGTATTTGCCGCCATGCGGCAGCAATCCGGTCATGCCGAAAACCCAGAGGCCAATCCCCGCGCTCGCGCCGATGATGAGCGACAGCGCGAGCTGCCCCTTCACGTAGCTCAGGAGCGCACGCTCCATCCGCTCGACGAGCGGGGTCGTCCCGGGCACTGACGGAAAGCGTCGATCGACAGCCAACGCAAGCCGGTCCATGTCGAGCAGCATGTACACCGACACGACGATCACGAGCACAACGCTGAACAGGAGGCCGACGACGGCGAGTCCCGCGCCCTCGGCCCAGTTCAGCGCTTTCGTCGTGTACTTCTCGACGTCTTTCGTGCCGATCGACGTAAGGAACTTCTGTCCCTGCTTCTCCACCTGGATGCGCTTCAGGTGGTGTGCATTGAGCCACTGCTGGAAGCGGGCGAGATCTTGCGATGCGCCGGTCTCGTGGGTGCGTCCGGACTCGGTCGTAAAGTAGGAATCGACGCGGTGGCTGGCGGTGCGCGTCTGCTGCACAACGACGGTTGCGAGAGCGAGGATCGCGAGTGCCATTACCGCTGCGAAGCTCACGTAGACGATCGCGACCGCCAGGCCGCGCGGGATCCAGACCCGTCCCAACCCCCGGACGAGCGGGTTGAGGAGCAGGGCGATGAGCAGCGCCACGAGGAAGATGAAGACCACGTGACGCACCGCTCCCGCCACCACCCAGGCGAGCAAGAGCACGAGTGGGAGCCCCACGAGCTGCACCCACCGCGGGATCTCCACACGAGGCTGGATGCTGGGTCCCGGCATCGAAACGATGGTATCGCGGGCATCGGCGACGTCTTCGAGGATGGTAGCCTCGCCCTCGACCTCTGGCTGGAGCCGGAACCAAGGGTGCTACCTCGCAGGTTGAAGGTGGCGCTGCCGTTCGGTACGGTGGCCCCGGACATGCCGTCCTCACGCCCCACCCGGAGGCGGCGCGTCGAAGCTCGGGAAGTGCGCGCCGCGCGTAGAGCCCGCAGGTTCGCGCTCCTCACCTTTCTCGCGATCATCCTCGTCGTGGCGCTTGCGCTGTCCGCATTCGGCGGCAACTCCCGCCCGATCGACTCGCTCGCCGTCGGCAACGTCATTGCGAGCGCGCAGACGAAGCCGTTCCCACAGATCGTCGCGCTGCGCGGTCTCGTCCGCATCCAGATGCCGATTGCGCAATCCCAGGCGACTGCAATCGGGTACCACTCGAGCGCGGAGAATGCGCTGGCGCTGAAGCCTCTCGGCCACCAGGGGAATGAGGGCGCATTGCAGAGCGTGTTCCACAAGATCTTCGGCGGCGGTGGCGGCCATCCGACGTGGTACCAGCTCGATGGCGGCGCGACCTCGGCGCTCGACGTCGGCGGCGTACCCGGCACGAGCGTCTACGCACCCGTCGACGGGACGATCGTCGGCCTGACGCCGTACATCGTCGCCGGGCATCGCTTCGGCTCGCGCATCGACATCCAGCCGCAGAGCGCGCCATCGCTCGTCGTGTCGGTGACGCAGCTTCGCGCAGACCCGTCGCTGAAGGTCGGCGTCAACGTCGTCAGCGGCGCCACCCGCATCGGCGCTGTCGCGGATCTCGCGAAGATCGAGCGCCAGGCACTCGCGCGCTACACGAACGACGCGGGAAACCACGTCTCTATTGAGCTGCGCCCGGCGGCGACGCTCGTCCTCAACTGAGACTCCTCTTCCTCGCGGATGTCTTCGGCGTCGCCGGCAGGCGCGCGGTCGAAGAACGTCTACCCGATCTGCGCGAAGAGCTCGGCGCGGACGTCTGCATCGTCAACGGCGAGAACGTCGCCGACGGCGCCGGCATCACCGCCAAGCTCGCCGATCGGCTGCTCGCCGCAGGTGCCGACGTGATCACGCTGGGCAACCACACGTACCGCCGCGAGGGGATCGGCGACTACCTCGCGCGCAGCGAGACCGTCATCCGTCCGGCAAACGCCGGCGCCTGGACGCCCGGGCACGGGCTCGCCGTCGTCGAGGCGCGCAACGGTGTCAACGTCGCGGTGCTGAACCTTCTGGGCTCGCTCTACCTCGACACGCCGCAGTCACCGTGGGAGGTCGTCGATGTGCTGGTCGACGAGGCGCGCGAGCACGCACCCGTCGTCGTGCTCGATTTCCACGCGGAAGCGACGAGCGAAAAGGTCGCGATGGCGCGCTGGCTCGACGGGCGTGTCACTGCGGTGATCGGCACGCACACGCACGTACAGACGAACGATGCACGGGTGCTGCCTGGCGGAACGGCTGCGATCACGGACGCGGGCATGACAGGGCCGCACGACTCGGTGATCGGCGTGAAGGCCGAGCTCGCGATCCGGCGCATGCGAACACGCCTGCCGGTGCGCTTCGAGCCGGCTGAGGGCGGCGTCCGGATCGAGGGCGTGGTCGTCGACTGCTCAGACGATGGCCGGGCGAGTGGGATCGAACTGCTGCGGCTCGAGCTCTAAGCCTTCCTGCTCCGGGACGGGGGCGCGCACCAGCACGGCCGCGGGCGCGAGCACCGCGATCGCAGCGAAGGGGAAGAACCACGGGATGTACGTGTAGAGCCAGTAGGTCAGGCAGAGCTCGAATCCAGCCAGGAGCGCAGCGGTGAGCGCGGCGAGCTGGAGCGGCGACTTCTTGCGCGGCACGAACGCGACGACGAGTGCCCCGACGACGAGCAGGCCCTGCAGCACGTGCTGGACGATCCGCAGGTTGGGCAGTCCGCGCGCGTAGTACTGGCCCCAGTCCCAGAGCGACCACGGCGCGTCGCGGCCGACCTGCCAGCGGACCGTGCGATCCCAGAAGAGGCGGAGCTCGTGGAACGGGCTTGGCTCGAGCAGCACAACCGAGAACGCGGCGAGCGTCGCCGCCGCGAAGCCGGCGATGAACCGACGTGAGAGCCGCCGGTCGGGATAGGTGAGCCAGAGCGGGGCCACGATGAGCGATGCGAACTTCGTCAGCCCCGAAAGCGCGCAGAGGGCGCCCCGGGAAACCGGAGACGAGACGAGCCAGAATCCCCAGATGAGGAAGCACGGCAGCAGCGCGTCGTTCGTGTTGGAGCTCGACGCGTACTGCGTGAACGGATAGGCCGCCCACGCGAAAGTGAGCGCCGCGCCGAGCTGCGCTCCCCCGAAGCGGCGACCGACGAGCCACAGCCCGAGCATGCAGAGAACGTCGAACGCGATCGAGGTGAAATGGGCTGCGGGCAGCGAGTCCCACTTGCCGCTCCACCCGAAGAGGAGATAGCCCGGGATGTACGACTCGTACGCGACCGGGCCGTAGGTGTCTCCCTGCGGATTCGCCGACTCGCAGCGCCCGTTCGTTTGAATGCGCTCGCGGATCTCCCCCGAAGCATCCGCAGGGCCGCACGCTTTCAAGGTGCCCTCGATCGGAAAGTTCCCCCACGGCGCCTGCCCGTTCACGATGCGCTCCGCGCCGATCACGCCGGAATAGCCGACGTCGATGACGTTCGACGCCTGCACGTTCAGACCGATGCGAAAGCCGCCGAGGAAAACGGCGGCGGCGAGCAAGACCCAGGCCGGCCACACGGAGCGCGAAGGTGAGCCGCGCCCGGTCACGCCGATCCACACGCCGCGCAGAACGACCCAGATCAGCGCAGGATAAAACAGCGGCACGGCCGTGAACACGTCACCGTGGTTGAAGTACCAGAGCGACGCCGTTGGGGAGAGCAGCATCACGAGATCGAGGTTGCGCAACGAGAACGGCCGGCGCAGGTCGGCGAGCCCGATCAGAAACACGAGACAGAACATGCCCCATACCCAAGGACTGTTGATCTTGACGCCACCGAACGCGCCCTTGTAGCCGCGCGCCATCTTCCACGCGACTTCCGGCCCGGTCCACGCCGCCGTAACGACACCGCTCGCGTCGTCCACAGTTGCCTCGACGATCTCGCCCGCCTTGCCGAGCCAGATCTTCACGGTCCAGCTCGCCGTCTTCGGGTCGTACGTCTCTTCGTCGACGAGGCCCTTCTTGTCGGGGTAACGGGTGAGCCAGGCCGCTACCTTCGGGTCCTTCTCCACGAGCGCGAGCACGTGCGGTTTCGTCAGGTGCGCTGCGTTCGGCGGTGGCGCGAACGGCGTCTGGATGAGATGCCCCTTGCCGTCGTACACCGGCGCGGTGACAGGGATCGTCGCTGCACGGGCCGCAGGCACGACCGCAAGCGTGCAGATCACGATGAGGGCGAGGCGGCGCGCCACTGCGAACAGGCTAAACGTTGGTTAGGAGGGCCGGAACGACCAGAGCTTGTTCCCGACGAAGTTCAGCGGCGTCACGAGCACGATCGCGACGGCCTGGCCGACGAGCTTTCCCGCGCCGAACGTGATGAGGAGGTGGAGAACGAGCAGGTTCGCGCCGAGCGAGGCCAGCGAGACGACGAAGAAGCGCATCCCCTGGACGGCGACGCCGGCCCGACGGTCGCGGAAGGTCCAGAGGCGGTTCAGCAGGTAGTTGCAGGTACCAGCAACGACGAACGAACACGTCGCAGCGAGCAGGTAGTGCACGCCCGCGTGAATAAGGGGCCTGTAGACCCCAAAGACATTGATCGCGTAGCCGATCGCGCCGACAACACAGAACTTGCCGAGCTGCACCCAGTGGCGCCGGGTGCGCAGAACAGCGTGGGCGCGACTGCGGACCGGGGCCTCCATCGAGGCGGCCAATGTAGCTAGGCCGCTGTCGCTCGAGTGGGCACAACTCTCGTACCAGCGGGCGGCACGCGCCGCCGCGCGCCGTCCCGTTCGATCTCGAGCTCGCTGACCGCACCGCCTTCGCCGATCAGTACGTCGCGCAACACGCCGCCGACCGTCAGCTCGCCGCCGATCAGCGAGCGGAACGAGACACTGCGCTTCTTGTAGAACGCGACGTCTTCGAGCAGCAACAGCGCCGACCCAACCGCAATCTCCGCTTCTGACGGTTGTGACGCCGCCCACGGCAGAAAGCGCACCGACTCGTCGCCGCAGTGGACGACAAAGCCGAGCACATGCCATGACTCGACATCGACGAGAAGATCCGTTGGCCGCCCGAGCTGAATCCCGTGCAGACGCACGGGAAGGCGAAGGAACGCCGAAGCGGAGAGAGACCCCATAGCGCCATGCTGTCTACCGGAGCGGACGCTCCGCAAACGTCAACCGTCGTGGACAAGAGGCACGAACCGGCACGGCACGGCCGCGAAGTCCACGGCTCCCTCAGCGGTCTGCACGTAGACCCTGAGGAATTGCTGGTGGTGTGGGCCGATCGGGATCACGAGCCGGCCGTGAGGCTCGAGTTGCTCGAGGAGCGCGGGCGGCGGCTGCCGGGCCGCGGCCGCGACGGCGATGCCGCCGAACGGCGCCTCGCCGGGCAGACCGAGGGTGCCGTCGGCGTCGTGCACGTGGACGCGGCCGGCGTAGCCCGCCGCGTCGAGGGCTGCGCGTGCGCGGTCGGCCAGCGCGGGAATCCGTTCGAGCGAGTGCACCTCGCCGGCGAGCTCCGCGAGCACCGCCGCCTGATAGCCCGAACCGGTGCCGACGTCGAGCACCTTCTCTCCGCCGTGCAACTGCAACTCGACGCAGATGCGCGCCACCATGTACGGCTGCGAGATCGTCTGATCGGCGCCGATAGGCAGCGCGGCGTCGTCATAGGCGCGTGCGCGTAGCCCAGCGGGCACGAACAGCTCTCGCGGAACGCGCCCCATCGCCGTCAGTACGCGTTCGTCCTCGATGCCGCGCGCGCGCAGCTGGCGGTCGACCATCGCGCGCCGGTCAAGCGACGCGTGCACGGGTGAAGTGCGCGAGCACGGCCGGAGTGACGTCGGTGATGCGCTCGATTGGCGCATCGACGCCGACAGTGAGCACGGGGACGATGGAGTCGCCTTCGACGAGCGAGCCGTGGCTGCCGCCGCCGGCATGATGACGTCCACCGATGTCGACGAACTCCCACCCTTCCGCCGCGGAGATCAACAGCTCGCCGGCGTTGGGATTCGCGAGCGCTGACCAGGTGCGGTGGAACGCGTCCGGGTAATCGAGGATCGACGCATCGCCGGTCGTCTCCCAGCCGTCGGCCGCGCGACGAAAGCGAAGTTCCTCCCCGGCGCGTCGCGCGACGGCTTCGCCGCCTTCGAGACGGAGCGTCGTCTCGACGGAGGGCTCGGCGTCGAGCGCTCGGGCGAGAGTCGCCGCATCGACGCGTGCGTCCGGCAGCAGATAGACCTGGCCCGCACGGTTGGATGCGGTGACGACGATGCTGTCGGCGTGCGAGGCGAGCGGCAGCTCGAGTTGCGCCGCGCGGCCGACGGTCGTCTGGCCATGGTCGGAGTGCAGGATCACCGCGTACCGATCGAGAAACTCGTCGGCGCCGCCTGCTGCGTCGAGCAGCGTCTGGATCGCGGCGTCCGTGCGAACGAGCGCGACATCCTCTGCTCCTTCAGGCCCGTGCGCGTGTGACGCATAGTCGAAGTCGGAGAGGTAGTAGGCGAGAAAGTCGAAACCGTCGCGCGTGACGAGCCACCGCCCGACCGCCGCGGCGTACACGTCGATGGAACCGCCGGCCCGATTGCGCACGGCAAACGGCGCACCTGTCTGATCGGACTCGAACAGGCTGTAGAAGAAGAACCGCTTCGGACCGTAAGCCGCTTTCGTCACCCACGGCAGCACCGGCAAATGCTTCGTACGGCCGCGGTAGCAGGTGATGTTCACTGCGGCAGTGACGAGCCCGCCGTCTTCGAGCGCCTCGTACACGGTGACGGCGTCACGCGCGAGATGCTCCGCGTTCATATTGAAGATCGTGTCGGTGATCGACTGCGCCATCCCCGCGGCGCGCAGCGCAGCGAACGACGAGCCGTACTCGACTATGCGCCGCTCTTGGCGATGCCACCAGACGAGGTGCGGAATGTGGTGCACATCGGGTCCCGCCCCGGTCACGATCGACGAAAGGCAGACCGGCGTGAGCGACGGGAAGACGGAGGTCGCGCGCCGGTAGGCGCCATGCTCGGCGAGGAGCGCGAGCGCAGGCGCGCGGCCACTCTCGACGGCGCGCTCGAAAGCGGCGGGCGTCATCCCGTCGACGACGATGAGGACGAGCTTCTTGCTCGTCACTTCGCGAGCGTGCGCAACCCGGCGTACCGTTCCGGCGCGCGGCGGCGGAGGCGAGCGGCGAGCACGGGCAGCGCGAGCGCTTCGAGGTAGCCGACGACCGGAATCCAGGCGAGCCCCGCAGCGGCGAGCGCAGCGCCTGCGACGAGCGCCGCGGTAGCACCGGCGGTTCCACCACGGCGAAGCGCACCCCGCACGATCTGCGTCGCGCCGAGCGCGCCGGCGAGGCCGCCCGAGGCTCCGCCGACGAGATCGCCCCAGCTGCCGGGCTGCCACGCGTCGATCGCATAGCCAAGGCCAACGCCGATCGCGGCGGCAATGACGACCGCGGCGAGGATCACCCGGGTTGCGAAACCGGCGACTAGGACGCCGGCGGCGGCACCGAGGCCGATGCTGACGCCGATCCAATACCAACCGCCCATCGCGCCCAGCGTACCCGGGGTCCCCTCCGGAGCGTTATCTCAATGTGTCCGAGGACAATCTCCCGCTGCTCGTCTTCTTCACGTCCCGCCATTCCGGCCCGGCGCGGCGCATGGAGAGCTTGCTTGCGCACATCGAGCGGAAGGAGCGCGGCTCGCTGCGCGTGAAGAAAGTCGACGTCGACGAGCGCCCCGACCTCGCCAAGCGCTTCCTCGTCGCCGAGGTGCCGTCGCTCGCGCTCGTCAAGGGCAAGCGGATCGTCGCGCGCCTCGAGGGCCGCTCGACCAAGCCGAAGATCGAGTCGATGATCGACCTGCACCTGCACGACAAGACGCCTGCGGCTGCCTAGCCGCTTCGTCCTGTCAGGCGAGCAATGACGGCGAGGCCGAAGTCTGCTGCGCGCTTGCCGTCGATCACGCGATGGTCGAACGTGACGGAGACGTTTCCGACGCGGCGTATGACGATCTCACCGTCGCGCACGACCGGCCGATCCGCGATCCGGTAGACACCGAGGATCGCAACCTGCGGATGGTTGATGAGGGGCGTCGTGAGCAGCCCCGCCGATTTGCCGGCGCTCGTGACGGTGAATGTCGCGCCCCGTAGCTCCTCCGGCGCGAGCTTGCCGCTCTGTGCAGCCTCCGCGAGCCGCTTGATATCGGCGTCGAGCTCGTCGAGCGAGCGCGAGTCGCACGCGCGGACGACCGGAACGACAAGTCCCTGCTCGGTTTGTACCGCGATGCCGAGGTCGTAGCGATCGACGTACACGAGCTCGTTGCCCTCGATGCGCGCGTTCAGCTCGGGGAACTCCTGCAGCGACTCCGCGACCGCCTTCAGCACGAGCGGCAGCAGCCGCTTCAGGTCAACGTCGGTGAAGTCGCATTCTTCGACCCAGGTGACGGGCGGGATCTCGCGGTGTGCGCGCGTGAGGTGCTCGAACATCTGCCGCTTGATCCCGCGGATCGGCTCGCGGCGGCCTTCTCTCTTCTGCTCGGGTGCGGTCCCGCGCACGTCCCCTTCGGTGATCCGCCCCTGCGGCCCGGTGCCTGCGAGTCGTTCGAGGTCGACTCCGAGCTCTTCGGCAAGCCGGCGTACGAGCGGTGTCGCGCGTACCTTCTCCCCTTGTAACAGTCTGTTACTTGCTCGGTTCGGCTCAGCGCGCGGCGCGTGATCGGCTGCCTCCGCCGCACCGCCGATCACCACCAGGACTGTCCCTACGGGAACCACTTCGCCTTCGGCGATCAAGATCGTCGTCACGATGCCGGCGGCGGGCGACGGGATCTCGACCGTCGTCTTGTCGGTCGCGATCTCGACGAGCGGATCGTCTTCTGCAATCTCCTGGCCCTCGTGGACGAGCCAGCGCGCAATCTCGCCCTCGGTGAGGCCCTCACCTAGGTCGGGCAGCTTGAACTCGTAGGCCACGGCCGGATTCCTACCTGATCGCGCCGTCGCGGAGCACCGCGTGCACGCCTTTCGCACCGTTGACGATCTGCGTGACGTGCAGATCGACGACGACACTCGCGAGGGCGAGCGCATGCTTACGCTCGAGGCCGAGCTCGCGTTCCATCAGGTCGAGCATCGTCGCCATGCATTGCTCGACCGCGAGATCGAGATCTTCGTCGAAACCAAACGCGACCCACGCGTCGGCGATGCGGGCGATCGGCGAGCGCAGGTCGAGGTCGTCGCGCAGATCGAGCGTCAGCTGCGCCCACTCGAGCGGGCATTCGATCGCTGTGCCGGACACCTCACCATCGCCCTGCGCCGCGTGTCCGTCACCTGCAGAGAGGAGCGCGCCGTCGACCGGAATCGGCAGGTAGAGCGTCGACCCCGCAACGAGCAACTTGCAGTCGATGTTGCCACCCCACTTCCGCGGCGGACCGGTCGGGTGAATGCCCGGCTCCGGCGGCGGCATCCCGATGACGCCGAGGAACGGCGCCAGCGAGACCGTCTTGCCAAGCTCGTCGGTTCCCGAGCCACCGTCGAGCGTCCAGGCGAAGCGATCGCCGTGCGCGAACGTGACGCCCCACGGTCGCGGTGTCACCTCGTCGATGTGAACTGCGAGCGTCTGACCGACGCGTGCGCCCCGCACCTCGACCGGGCCGTTCAGCGCGTGTCCGTTGTGCAATTCCTTGTCTCGCTCGACGAACTCGCTCTCGAAATCCCAGTTCCAGCCGGCGTTCAACGACTGAAAGCGCACGGAGTCGCCAGGGTTCACCGTCAGCACCGGCGGAAGCACGGACGAGAAGTACCCGTGCAGCGTCGCCTCAGCAAGCGGAATCTCGTGGATCACTGCGCGCTCAGAATGCGAGGAGCTTCCGGACGGCATCGACGATGCGCTCTACCGACGGCATGTACGCATCCTCGAGCTTCCAGTACGGGTACGGAACGTCGTATCCCGTCACGCGCAGCACCGGGCCGCGCAGATCGAGCATCGCCTTCTCGGCCAGGATCGCGGCAAGCTCGGCGCCAAAGCCAGCAGTTCTCGGCGCCTCCTGCACGATCACGACGCGCCCCGTCTTCGCGACCGACGCCAGCAGCCCGTCTTCGTCGAGCGGTTTGAGCGTGCGGAGATCGAGCACCTCGACCGACGCCTCGTCCGCGAGCGCATCGGCGGCACGCTCACAAAGCGGAACCATCGCGCCGTACGCGACGAGCGTGACGTCGTCGCCCGCACGCACGAGCCGCGCCTTCCCGAGCGGCACGATGTAGTCGCCCTCAGGAACCTCGCTGCGCTCGGTACGGTAGATGAGCTTCGGTTCGAAGATGACGACGGGGTCCGGGTCGCGGATCGCGGCGGCGAGCAAGCCTTTCGCGTCGGCGGGCGTCGACGGAATCGCGACCTTCACACCCGGCGTATGAACGTAGTAGGTCTCCGGCGAGTCGTCGTGCATCTCCGGCGCGCGCACGCCGCCGCCGTACGGCATGCGCACGACGAGCGGGAACTCCATGCCGCCGCCCGTACGCCAGTGATAGCGCCCGACATGCGTGATGAGCTGGTCGAGGCACGGATACGAGAACGCGTCGTACTGCATCTCCGTGACCGGCCTGAAGCCGGCCATGCAGAGCCCGATCGCAGTGCCGAGAATGCCCGCCTCCGCGAGCGGTGTGTCGACGCAACGGTCGGCGCCGAAGCGCTCGCGGAGGCCCGCCGTCGCCCGAAAGACGCCGCCTGCACGGCCAACGTCCTCGCCCATCACCATCACTGTGTCGTCGCGTTCGAGCTCGACATGCAACGCGTCGTTCACTGCCTCGATCATCAGGAGGTCAGCCAACGTCGCCTCCGAGAATCCGCCTCAACTCCGCGAGCTCCGCCTGGAACGAAGCGGGCGGGTTCGCATATGCGTGCTCGAAAAGCAGCCCGACATCGGCATCGGGCTCCGCCTCCGCCGCCGTGATGCCGGCGCGCATCAGCTCGGCCGACTCGTCCTTGATCGTCTTGTCGAGATCGTCACCGAGGGCGCCGAGCCGGCGGAGATAGCGCTCGTATCGGCCGAGACACTCGTTCTGCTTTTCCTGTTCGACACGCTCGAGGTCGATGTACGCCCGCGGATCGTCGGCGGTCGCGTGTGGCGCGGCGCGATAGGTGACCGCCTCGATGAACGTCGGGCCGCCGCCGGAGCGCGCACGCTCAACCGCCTCGCGCGTCGCCTCGTAGACCGCAAGCACGTCGCCGCCGTCCACACGCACACCGGGAATCCCGTAGCCGACCGCCTTATCGACGAGCGCTTCCGCGTGCGTCTGCGCGCTCACCGGCGTCGAGATCGCCCACTGGTTGTTGTTGCAGAAGAGGATGAGCGGCGCCTGCATTACGCCGGCGAAGTTCGCACCTTCGTGGAACGCGCCCTCGCTCGTCGCGCCGTCACCGAAGAACGTCAGCGCGCACGCGCGTTCACCTTTCAGCTTCTTGCCCCACGCAAGGCCGGCGGCATGCGGCACTTGCGTCGCGATCGGCACACAGATCGACGCGAGGTTGTAGTCGGACGGGTTCCACCAGCCTGCGGGATGCCCGCGCCACCAGTGCAGCACCGTCGCCGCGGGCATGCCGCGCAACAGGCCGATCGCCGACTCGCGGTAGCTCGGAAAGATCCAGTCCTCATCGTCGAGCGCGTGTACGGCGCCTGCCTGCATCGCCTCGTGGTTCCAGAAGATCGCGTAGGTGCCGATGCGGCCTTGGCGGTGGTAGATGACGGACCGCTCGTCGTAGGTTCGCAGCAGCACCATCGAGCGGTAGAGCTCGAGCAGCTCCTGCTCGCCGAGGCCGTCGACCTCGCGGTCCTCGTCGAGCACCCGGCGAAGCTCGTGACCCCCCTCCGCAACCCGCGCCATCGCGAGGAGCAGGGTACTACCCGGCGGAGGCGGACTAGATGAAGACCTCGACGGCTCCCCGCTCTGCCTCGAAGATCGCGATCTCGACGTCACCGAGATCCTCGCCATCCGCGTGGAGCGGCGTCGGATGGTCGCAGACGATCTCGATCCGGTCGACGTCGTGCGCATAGAGCACGTTCGCATAGCGAGGATGCCCGAGCAGCACGGCCCAGGCCGTTCGGACGAGAGAGCGGCGGCGCACACGGACGGGCGCGACAACGTCGAGGCCGAGCTCGAAGGCGGCCTCCGGCGCGATCGGGAGCGCCAAACGCTTCGCGTAGGTGTACGGCGCCGCGTTCGCAACAAACGCCGACGCGGCACGGCCGAGCCCTTTCACCTCGAGCGCCGGCTCCACATGCCCACGCCGGGATGCGAGTGCTTTGACCACGGCCATGATGAACGCGAGGTCGCCCGGCCGCTTGCCGTCCGCGCGGCGTCCCATCTCGTCGACGCGACGCACGGCCTCCGCATCGATCCCGAGCCCCGCGTTGAACGCGAAGCGGCGACCGTTGACGCGGCCGAGGGTGATCCGCCGCGTCCGCCAGTGCTCGATCGCATCGGCCAGCCGCACGGCAGCCGCAAGCGGCTCCGCCGGCAGCCCGAGCGCGCGCGGCAGGACGCTCGTCCCGCCGCCCGGGATGAAGCCGATCGGCACGTCGCCCTCGAGCCCGTTCAACGCCTCGTTGAAGCCGCCGTCACCGGAGAACACGATCACCACGTCGCACCCCCCGCGACACGCGGCGGCAACGAGCTCGGTCGCGTGACCTTGCTGGTCCGTCTTCACGATCGTGAGATCGACGACGCGGGAGAGCTCCCGCTCGATCGCGGCTAGCCGCGCCTCGGTGACCCGGGACGCGTAGGGATTGACGACGAGGACCGCCTGCACCGGATACCACCTTGCCCCTTGCGAGGCACGCCCCGCAAGCCGTTCTTAACTTGAGTAGCCGCGCATCCCGTCGAGCAGGAGGGCCGTGAACCGGTCGGCGAGGCTGTCCGTGCCGGCGTCACGCCGCAACCAGGTGTAGGCCCAATTCACGGACGAGAGCGCAAGGAGCGCGGCTGCGCCGTCGTCGAGGTCGGTGCGCAGCTCGCCGCGCTCGCGGCCTTCGCGAAAGAGCGCGCGGAAGCGCTCCTCGTAGCGGCGCCGCTCGGCGATGAAGGTGTCGCGGCGCTCGCCTTCGAGATACCGCCACTCGCGGATGAAGACGGTCGCGACGTCGAGTTGCTGCGCCACGACGCGGAGATGGCCGCGCAGCGCCGCGCGAATCCGCTCCACGACCGGCCCGTCGTCGGGGACCTCGTCGAGCGCCGCGTGGAAGGCCTCGGCGCCCTCACGCGCGACCTCCCACAGCAGGTCGGCCTTCGACTCGATGTGAGCGTAGAGCGAGCCCTTCTGCACGCCGAGCGCCTGAGCGAGGTCGCCCACGGACGTGCCGTGGTAGCCCTTCTCGGCGAAGAGCCGGGCGGCGGCGCGGGTGAGCTCGGAGCGGCGCGAGGAGATACCATCACCCTAACGATCGTTCGGTCCCAAAAGGGCACAGGAGGCTTCGTGGCTGCTGTTGAGATTTCCCGGGATGAGCAGGCATTTCTCGAGTACGTCCAGGGCGGCGGGCAGGTCGAGACGAGCGACTGGTTGCCGGCGGACTACCGGGCGAAGCTCGTCAAGTTCATCGAGATGCACGGCAACTCCGAGCTGATGGGCGTCCTGCCCGAGCGCGAGTGGATCCTCCGCGCGCCGACCCTTCAGCGCAAGCTCGCGCTGACCGCGAAGGTGCAGGACGAGGTCGGCCACGCGCAGCTGATCTATCGAGTCGTCGAGGACCTCGGCAAGTCACGCGAGCAGTGTCTCGCCGACCTTGTGTCGGGCAAGTCGAAGTTCCACAACGTCTTCCATTACCCCACCCGCACCTGGGGGGATGTGGGAGTCATTGCGTGGCTCGTGGATGCGGCCGCAATCATCAGCCAGAAGGCGCTCCTCAAGTGCTCGTACGCGCCGTACGCGCGGATCATGAAGAAGATCTGCTGGGAGGAGTCGTTCCACATCCTCCACGGTCGCGACGTGATTCTCGCGATGGTCACCGGCACGCCGGCGCAGTTCGAGCTCGTGCAGGAGGCGCTCAACCGCTGGTGGGGGCCGCTCATGCAGTTCCATGGCAACCCGATCCCCGCCGAGGACGACCCGATGTTCCTGTGGCGCATCAAGTCGCAGGGCAACGAGGAGGCGCGCCAGCAGTTCCTCGACGGCTACGTGCCGCAGATCCTCGAGCTCGGGCTCACGGTGCCGGACCCGCAGCTGCGCAAGCGCGACGACGGTGTGTGGGAGTACACGGAGCCGGATTGGGCGGAGCTGAAGAGCGTCGTCACCGGCCACGGGCCGTGCACGGCGCAGCGGCTCGCGTTCCGCGCGCACTTCATCGACCAGGAGCAGTGGGTGCGCGACGCCGTTCTCGCCGCATGATCTGGGAAGTTTTTCGGCAGGACCGCAAGGGCCAGCCGTTCGAGCATGCGGGCTCGCTCGACGCGCCGGACGCGGAGTTTGCGGAGGCATGGGCGCGCGAGCAGTACGGCCGCCGCGGCGAGTCGGTCGCGCTGTGGCTTGCGCCGCGCGATGCGGTACACGTCGTTGGCGATTGGGCGGACGAGTTCGACCTCAAGTACCGCCGCGTGGACGGCTACTCGATCAAGGCGCGCTTGAAGGAGGCACGTGAACGAGCTGCTGCTGCTGGGACTGGCTGACGACGAGCTGATTCTCGGTTGGCGCGATTCCGAGTGGACCGGGATCGCGCCGATGCTCGAAGAGGACGTCGCGTTCTCGTCGATCGCGCAGAACGAGATCGGTCATGCGCGTGCCGTCTACGAGTTGCTTGCGGACGACGCGGACGTGCTCGCGTTCGACCGCAAGCCGGAGGAATACCGCTGCGCGCCGCTTGTCGAGTTGCACCTGCTCGACTGGGGCCGCACGATTGCGCGCCGCTGCCTCTACGAGGTCGCCGACGAGATTCGAATCACTGCGTTGATGGAAGACGACGACGCGCGCGTGGCCGGGCTCGCGGCGAAGATCAATCGCGAGGAGGCGTACCACCGTATGCACGCCGAGATGTGGCGCGAACGACTCGCCGACACTCCGCAGTTCCGCAGCGCGGTCGACGAACTGTGGCGGTACGCATTGGGAGTGCTGCCTCCGAAGCAGCGCGAAGCGCTCGCCGCTCGGCTTGGCCGCGAGCAGGTCGACGCCGTCGAGCGCGGGACGCACGACGACGCGTTCGCGGCGTTGCACGACGAGATGACGATGGTGCGCCGCTCCGCGCCGGCGGGTGCGCAGTGGTGACCGCCGAACAGGTGTGGGAGGCCTTCGACGCGATCCCCGACCCGGAGATCCCCATCATCTCGCTCGTCGACCTCGGCGTCATCCGTTCGGTTGATGTGCTTGACGGACATGTCCGAGTGGAGTTCACGCCGACCTTCCTCGGTTGCCCTGCACTCGACGTGATGAAGCGCGCGCTCGAGGAGACCGTGAGCGCGCTCGGCGCCAAGCCCGACGTGCACGTGATCCAGGACGACTCATGGTCGACCGACAAGATCACGCCGGCGGGACGCGAGAAGCTGCGTGCCGCCGGCTTCGCGCCGCCGGCACCACGCGAAGCATCCGCCCCGAAGCTCGTGCAGCTGCAGTCGGACGTCTTCCGCTGCCCGTACTGCGGCTCGACCGAGACGAAGCTCGAGAACATCTTTGGCCCGACGCCGTGCCGCTCGCTCCGCTATTGCGAGAGCTGCCGGCAGCCGTTCGAACAGTTCAAGACGATCTAGGCGAGCTTCTTTAGGCCCATAAAGACGAGCTTCGTCCCGTCCGGAGACCACTGCGGCCGGTCGATGGTGTCGTTGCTGACGTAGTGGAGCGAGCCGCTCCACAGCACCTTTCGGTGACCCTGCACGTCGACGGTGGCGAGACGGCTGGAGTACGGCCGCTTTGCCCCGTCCGCGACGTAGGCCAAGCGCTTCGACGTCGGCGACCAGGAGAACGACCCGAACCGCGACGGAACGAGGACGCGCGGCTTCCCGCCGGTCGTGCTCACGACTTCGAGCTTCTGCGCGTCGACGAAGGCGATCCAGCGCCCATCCGGCGACCACTGGACGTCGTCCGCACCGGCGGAAGCAGCGAAGATCCGATCAGCGCGCTCCGGCTCAGCGGCACGGGCGTGCCGCCGCGGACGTGCTCAGCCATGAGCGACGGCTTTCCGAGCACGGGCTCGCCGTTCGCGAACGGGTAGCGCGTGAAGACGAGATCCGTACCGTCGGGCGAGAAGCCGTCGATCGAGTCGGTCGCGTCGAAGGCGACAGTTGCCCGGTTGGGAGAGAGGATGAACCACGGTGAGTCTCCGAAGAGCTGGGTTGGCTTGCCGCCTGCGGCCGACACGCTCTGGAGTCTGTAGTCGGACACGAACGCGATCCGCCCAGAGGCGGCCCAGAGGATCGGCTCGCAGCAGCCGTTGTTCGTCGTATAGACCGTTTGCTTCGCTCCACCGTCGGTGGCGCGCATCGTCTCGAGCGGGCCCGCACGGCTGAGGTACGCAAACGCGATCTGCGTGCCGTCCGGCGACCACGCCGGATTCGCCGCATCGGGCACGCGCACGACGGGACTCGCGAACGCGGTCGTGGCGAAGGCGACGCCGAGCGCGACGAGCAACGCAACGACCCCGACCCGAGACCCCGGCATCGAGCGAACCGTAGCTCCAGCGTCTCCTAGTCGGAGCGTACGAGCGACGCGAGCCGCTCGATCCCGGTGTCGATCAGCGCTTCGTCGACGAGGCTGAAGGACAGCCGCACGTTGTCGCCACCGCGCCCGTCCGGGAAAAAAAGCGAACCGGGGACGATGCCGACGCCGCGCTCGACGGCTCGTCTCGCAAGGTCGACGGCATCCGCGCCCTCCGGCAGCGTTAGCCACGAGAAGAATCCGCCCTGCGGGCGCGTCCAGCGCGCATCTGGAGGCATGCAGCGCTCGAGTGCCGCAAGCGTGCGCTCGCACTTGCGCCGGTACAGGGTCCGCGACTGCGCGAGTTGGTTGTCGATCCAGCCGCGGCGCACGTACTCCTCGAAGAGCCGCTGTCCGAGCGCGCCTGCGCACTGGTCGGTGTTCTGCTTCGCCGCGACGAGCTGCGCGCACACTTCGGCGGGCCCGACCGCCCAACCAAGTCGCACGCCGGGAAAGAAAGTCTTCGACGTCGTGCCGGTTTGCACAACGACATCCGGTGCGAGGCTCCACAAGCTCGGCGGTGCGTCGTCCTCGAAGCCGAGCTCACGGTAAGCGACGTCCTCGACGATCAGGAAGCCGTGACGGCGCGCCAGCTCAACCAGCAGCGCGCGCCGCTCGGCGGAGAGGCTGACCCCCGCCGGGTTCTGGTGGTCGGGAATCGTGTACAGGAGCTTCGGGCGCAGACCTTCGGCGAGGCGCCGCTCCAACTCGTCGATCTGCAGCCCGTGCTCGTCCATCGATAGAGCGACGACCTCGGCCTCGAAGCTGCGGAACGCCATGATCGCGCCGAGGTAGGTTGGGCCCTCGACGACGACCAGGTCGCCGCGGTCGAGAAACGACTTGCCAACGAGCTCGAGCGCCTCGATCGCACCGCTCGTGATCAGCAGCTCGTCCTCGGCCGGACGCCGGCCCTGCAGGGCCTCAAGCCGGCCGGCCAGCGCGTCGAGCGGGCCGGCCAGCCCGCGCGTGGGCGCGTACTGGAACGCGCTCGCCTCGCCCGCCGCGGCGAACTCCGCAAGCAGAGCCGACGCGCGCTCGCGTGGGAAGGTGAGCGGGTCGGGGAAGCCGCCCGCGAACGAGATCACGTCGGGTACGCCGAGGAGCGCGAGGATGTCGGCGATCCCTTCGCCGACGTTCCCGCGCGTGCGGGCAGCGAAGAGCTCGTCCCATTGGCGCGTCTCGGGCGTGACCGCCATATGCCGACTATACGGCTTCGATTTAGCCGGAGTACGCAAACGGCGCGTACTCCGTGTTCCGCCCAGAGTGGTCGTATGCAACGCCATTCCGAACCGTGAACACGGTCGACGTCGCGTAATAGCCCTCCTCGAACACGAGCCCCTCGGGCAGGCGCGTCCCCGGGTGCACCTCCGCACCGGTCGCGGGGTTCGCTATCGGCGCCATCGCCAGCTCCACGACTCCCGGAATCGACAGCTTCGACCTGTGCTCGGCGAGCTCGACGTCGAACCGGACCGCATGCGGGCCGTCGAGCGCATACGCGTTGATGAAGATCGCCCACGGGCCGCCAACCTCACCGCGCACGAGCTTCGTCAACGCGGCGCGCTGCTCCTCGTTCGCACGCTCGTCGATGTACGCGACCGCGACACCGCCGCCCTCGTGAATCGCGCCAGGCCAGTCTGCGAAGACAGCGAGCGCAAGCCCGTCGAGCTGCACGCCGTCGTGCACGCCTTTGTCCACAACCCACGTCCAGCCACCCTCGCAATCACCGGTCGTCGGGTGCGCGTTGTAGTTGCACGGACAGCCGTAGTCGCAGTTGCACGCGACGAGCACAGTTCCCTTCAGAGACCACGACATCAGATGACTCCTTCCACGCCCCTACGGGAGCGTCACGTATTGGGCGAGGAAGTTCTGCGCAGACGCGGTATCGAGCCGGTAATCGACGTTCGTCGCGCGACAAACGAAGTCACCGGTAATCGTCGTCCCGGCGATGATGTTTGTGTCGCCGAGGAAGTTCGGGCCCCCGGAGTCGCCGTAGCAGGTGCCGCCGTCACCGGTCGCAGGATTCATCGACGCGCGAAGCCACGCCGGTGTCATCGCGTTGACCGATCCGGTCGCGACGTAGCGGATGTCGGCGTAATGGAAGGTCGCTCCGCCCTTGCCCATCGTGACCGACTGCGCGCCGTAGCCAACCGCCGTGATGATGTCGCCGTTCTTCAGGTTGTCGAGCGAACCGAGCTTCGGCAGCCGAGCCGGCGAAATGTTCGCCACGGGTGAATCGAGAACGACCACTGCGATGTCGTACGGGTCGCCCTGCGCCTTGCGGAAATTCGGGTTCGCGTGCCAGGTACCCCAGTACGTCTTGCCGGTCGCGGAGTTGTAGCTGGAGTCGAACGTGACAGCGACGCGACTCAAGCCCTCGTCGCAATGCGCAGCAGTGAGGAACACCGTCGGCGAGATCAACGTCCCGGTGCACTCCTCCCAGGTGCCGTCCGAAAACGCTACTGGCGCGAGCAGTGCGCCGACTTCCGGATGGCCGTTGCCGTCAGGCCCGCCGCCGGTGATGGCGAACGCGATTCCGGTGCTTCCAGCCGCTGCAACGAGCGCCGCAGCGGCGATGACGAGTCTGCGCATGTCTCTCTCCCCTTTACCCTCGGAAACCGCTCCGAGGATACGCCTACTCGTGCATCGTGGCAATCACGTCGGGATGCGCAGCGAGCCACAACCTGAGCCGCAGCTCCGACTGCATCACCTGCGCGGACGTGTTCAGCGAGCCAAGGAAGGACACCTCGACTTCGTCGAGCGCGACTTGCGTGACGATCACGTTGGCGTCGAACGCGAGATACTTCAGCAGCCGCTCCAGCTGGGTCGCGTCCGAGAGTTTGATCCGCATGCGGCTCTCCCGTTGACCTCGAGCCAGAGCATGGGTGACGCTCGCCGGAGGCGCAATCCCTGTTAGGAGGGTTAGCGGTACTTCTCGATCAGGTCGCGCGCCATTTCCTTGGCGCGCTTCCCGGCGTCAACATCGCCTTCGCCCGCCTGGACGATCGAGCCCTTCATGAGAATGTGGAACGAGCGCGCGAACTCGTCGCTCGAGCGCAAGCCGGCCTCGTCGGCGAGGGAGCGGAGGACGGAGCGGATGTTCTCGAGGTGCTCGGCGCTCGCGCGGCCAACTGGATGCTCACGGTTGGCCGTCTCGAGCAGGACGTTGATGAACGAGCAGCCTTCGAAGTCAGCGCGGTGGAACCACTCGTCAAAGAGATCGAAGATGGCGAGCAGCTGCTCCTCGGGAGTCGCACCACGCTTACGCGCCTCGGCCTCGACCCAGCCATGCGTCCAGACCACCTCGCGCTGCTTGAGAAATGCAAGCACGAGCTCGTCCTTCGACGGGAAGTGCCGATAGAGCGTCGCCTTGGCGACCGCAGCCCGCTCAATCACTTCGTCGATCCCGACGGCACGAACACCGCGGGTGGAGAAGAGCTCGTACGCGCTCTCGAGGATGCGGTCGCGGGCGATGGGCTCGGCGCTCACGAGACGTAGCTTACACATCTGGTAGACAGACCGGTCTGACTTTTGCTAGAAAGATCGTTAGACCGCACCCCTCTAGGACTTGCCCGGCAGCCAGCGCGTCTGCGACGCTCTCTCAGATGAGCGTCGAAATCTTCTATTGCCCCGTCTGAAGCGGGTACGACCGTCGGGCTGCGAGTCTCGCGGCCGAGCTGAAGGAGCGAGGATTCGACGCAACGATCACAGCGGGACGCTCGGGGCAGTTCGACGTCCTGGACGACGGCAGGCTTGTCTTCTCCAAGCACGACGTCGATCGCTTTCCGGAGCCGGGCGAAGTGCTTGCGCTCTTGCAGTCCTGATCGCTCTCGCCGGCTGTGGCAGCGGACGACTCTCGCACTCCGATTTCGTCAAGAATGCGGACGCGGTGTGCTCCGCGTACTCATCGCAGACGAAGGTCATCCTGCGGCCGCGGTCGTACATACAGATCGTGCAGTACGTGGACAAGACGCTGCCGCTCTACGAGGCGGCGCTCCGCAGGCTCGAAGCGCTGAAACCGTCGTCGAGTGACGCCGCGGCTGTGCGCGCGTGGCTCGCCGCCGACCGTCACGTTGCAAAAGCCGTGAGAGACCTCGGCGTCGGCGCGCAACGCCGCGACTTCCCATCGGTGACCGCGGCGGCGGCGCGCGCCCAGCTCGCCGGCAGCGAGAGTCGTCAGGCCGCGGCCAACCTCGGCATGCACGTCTGCGCGCAGCTCGCTACCGGCCAGTGATCAGCGCCCTTTGAATTCGGGGGCGCGCTTCTCGAGGAACGCCGCGACGCCCTCGCGAAAGTCCTCGGTCTGCGTAGCCGCCGCCTGCAGTTGCGCTTCCAGCTCGAGTTGCTCCTCGAGCGTCGCATTGTCCGCGTGATCGAAGAGGCGTTTCGTCATGCCGATCCCGCGGGTTGGAAGCGCGGCATAGGACGCCGCGAGCTCGGCCGCGCGTGACCGTAGAGCATCCGGCTTGACCACCTCCGAGACGAGACCCCACGCATGCGCCTCGGTGGCGGAGAGCTTGCGGTTCGACGACATCCACTCGAACGCCCGTGACGCGCCAAGAAGCCGGTGTAGGAAGTACGTGCCGCCCGCGTCGGGAACGAGGCCGATGCCGATGAAGCCGGGCACGAAGCTCGCGTTGTCAGCGGCGATGCGGAAGTCGCAGACGCAGGCGAGCGAGAGCCCGGCTCCCGCACACACGCCGTTCACCGCTGCAATGACGGGCTTCTCGAGCGCGCGGATCGCGAGCACGTTCGGGTGATACGAGTCGCGCAGCGCGTCGCCGATGTCTGCCGTCTCGCCAAACTCCTTCAGGTCCTGACCCGCCGAGAAGCCACGGCCGGCGCCGGTCAGCACGACCGCCCGAACCTCCGGATCGCGTGCCTCTTTGAGTGCCTCCCGCAGCGCCTTGTGCAGCGCGCGGTTGAACGCATTCAAGACGTCGGGACGGTTCAGCGTGATTGTCTGGACTGCACCGTCGCGTGCTACCTCGACCTCGGCCATGCGCGGACCCTACCCGGACGATGCGGCGGCGAGCGGCTCGAGCGCGGCGTAGTCCGCCGCCGTCGCCTGGTCGACGAGGAAGACAGAGAACCCGCGCGTGCCGAGGCCGGCCATGAGCGCGACGTAATTCTCAGCCGGGTAATGGCGGTAGACGCCGAGCACCGGATGCACGCGGTCGAGCGGCCAGCCGGCGCACAGCGAGTGCGCCACCGTCATGTCGGGCCGATACTGCTTCGGGAACTGGTTGTAGTACGCCTGCGGGAGCAGGTCGAAGCCGGCGTTCCGCCAGCTCGCATAGTCGATCGGCAGCACCCAGGGCGCCGTCGCAGCGCCGTACGTCGTGAGCGCGGCGGGCAACGTCGGCTCGAGCGAGCGGAACGTGTCGACGAACACCTCCGAGCGCTTCCAGCCGTGCAGCTTCTTCGTCTGCTCGTACGGTGCCTCGGCGTCGGCGATGTAGAACTCGAGCCCATAGCGCTGCACGGCGAGGTGAGCGAGCACCGCCTCGATCAACGGCTGGCCGTCCTCGTATCCCCAGCCTCCAACCGCGATCCCGTGAGCCCGAAACACGTCGAGCCAATCGGAGGGAATGTCGGACTGGACGAGACCGTTGTTCACGTGGAACGCGATCCACGTGAAGTGATTCGCCTCGAGCGTGGCCGCGAGACCCCACGGGCCCGGCAGGTTCCCGGGGTTGTCGACGAAGACGCCTGCGCCGTCGAAGAGACTCGGCGGCGACGCGGCGCGCGCGGTCGCCGCGAGCACGCTCGCGCACAACACGGCAATCGTCAGAACAAGAACCCGCACTAGCGGCCCTTGAAGTCCGGCGGACGTTTCTCGACGAACGCGGTCAGGCCCTCGGTCGCGTCCTCGGACGCGCGCGCGAGGTAGAACGCGCGCCGCTCGAACTCGACGCCGACGCTGAGCGGCGCTTCGAACGCCTGGTCGACGGCCTCCTTCGCGAGTCTCACCGCGATCGGCCCTTTCGCCGCGATCTCGCCGGCGACGCGCTTCGCTTCGTCGAGCCACGCTTCCTTCGCGACGACACGCGCGACGAGACCGAGCCCCAGCGCTTCGCGCGCGCCGATCATTCGGCCGGTGAGGATCATGTCCATCGCGATCGCCTTGCCGACCGCGCGGGTGAGTCGCTGCGTGCCACCTGCGCCCGGGAGCACGCCGAGGTTGATTTCGGGCTGCCCAAACTTCGCTGTCTCGGACGCGACGATCAGGTCGCAGAGCATCGCGAGCTCGCAGCCGCCACCGAGGCAGAAGCCGGAGACGGCTGCGACGACCGGCGTGCGCAAGCCGCGGATCTTGTCCCACTCGTCGATGCGCCGGTTCTCGTAGAGCGAGACCGGTGTCCCTGCTGCGAGCTCGGTGATGTCGGCACCCGCCGCGAAGGCGCGCTCGCCGCCGCCGAGCACGATTGCCCGGATTTCCGGGTCGGCATCGAGCTCCTGCAGCGCGCCGACGACAGCGCCCATCAGGTCGCCCGAGAGCGCGTTCAGCTGCTTCGGCCGGTTCATCAGCACGACGCCGACCCGCGCAGTGCGCTCGACGAGGACTAGCTCTTCTTGTCCAGGAATGCCTGGATCGCCCCTTTCGCCTCGTCGTTCAGCATCGAGAGCGAGAGCCAGTCGCGTGCATGGCCGATCGTCTCGTTCCACGAGATGTCGCGCCACCAGTTCAGCTGTTGCTTCGTGTAGCGCATCGTCTGCGGGAGCTTCGCGGCGAGCTTGTCGACGACCTCGTCGACCTTCGCGTCGAGCTCGGCGCGGGGCACGACATAGTTGACGAGCCCCCACTCCGCCGCGAGCGCAGCCGGGATCTCCTCGCACAGCATGAGAATCTCGCGGGCGCGGCGGTCGCCGACCATGATCGGCAGCCACTGCGTCGCGCCTCCGGCGGGAACGGAGCCGTGCTCCGGCCCGACGTGGCGGATGAACGCATCGTCGACCATGACCGCGAGATCGCAGCCCATCTGCAACTCGTTGCCGCCGCCGACCGCGATGCCCTGGATGCGGGCAACCGTCGGCTTGCCGATCTCGCGCAGCCGATCGTGCATGTCCTTGAACGCGCCGAACCACTTCCAGTACATGCGCGGGTTGTCGATGAGTTCGGCGCCCCAGCTCTTCAGGTCGGCGCCGACGCAGAACGCTCGACCCTCGCCGGTGATGACGACGACGCGGATGTCGTCGTCCCAGCTCGCGTCCTCGCACGCCCGCGCAAGTTCCCGCAGCATCTTGAAGTCGAAGGCGTTCAGCACCTCCGGCCGGTTGAGCGTGATCGTGGCGCGGGAGCCGGTCTTCTCGTACCGGATTCGCTCGAAGCCGAGCTCTGCGGGGTCGAGCGGGAGCGGCGCGTCGGGCTCAGCCAAGCTCGACAAACTCCACGCTCGGCTGCGGGAAGCCGCGCTTGCGCGCATCCTTGCCGGTCGCCATGAACTCCTCGCTCCGAGTCGCGCTCTTGAACGCATCCGAGTCAGCGAACTCCCACTCAGCGTAGTACGCATGGGCGGGCTCGCCCATCGGCGCCCCCGTCACCTTGCCGTGGCGGAAGACCGAACCAGGGACGTTCTTGCACACCTCGGCGTGCTCGGCGTACGAATCGGCGTCGGGCTCCTGCTCGTACAGGACGATCACACGATGCATCTCTTCCTTTCGGTTGCTTGCCGAGGGAGACTATCCCCAGGGTCCGACCCACTATGGTCTCCCATCGTGACGGGAAGCGCGTTAGCGGTGTTGCTGTCCGTGCTCGCGGGTCTCGCGGGCGCGGTGCAGGTGTCGATGATGTCGCAGCTCGGCGACCGGATCTCGATCGTCGGCGCGGTGGCCTTCGCGACGCTTTTCACGGCGGTCGTGTCCGTCGGGTTGCTGCTCGCCTTCCGGCGGAGCTTCTCCGCCTACCGCAATGCGTTCGATCACCCGTGGTGGATGCTGATGGGCGGCCTGCTCGGCCTGCTGATCGTGTTCACGATCACGTACGCCGGCGGGCGGCTCGGCGTGGCCGCCACTGTCGGGATCCTTATCGCAGGGCAGCTCCTGATGGGGGCGGCGATCGACCGCTTCGGGCTTTTCGGCTCGACGAAGATCCCGCTTCACTGGCCTCGGGTGCTCGGGATCGTGCTGCTCGGCGCCGGGGCGGCTTTGTCGCTAAAAAAGTAGATGCGTGAGAGACGCGCGTCGGCGGTGGGGCTCGTACTCGCGGCCGCCTGCTCGGTGCAGGGCGGTGCGGCGGTCGCGAAGACGCTCTTCCCGCAACTCGGGCCGCCGGGTGTCGTGTTTCTGCGCCTGCTGTTCGGCTCGGCGGCACTCTGGGCGATTGCACGACCGCAGTTGCGCGGGCGCGCACGTGCCGATCTGCGGCTCGTCGCCGCGCTCGGCGTCGTGCTCGTCTCGATGAACATCACCTTCTACGAGGCGCTCGACCGTGCGCCGCTCGGGGTCGTCGTCACCGTCGAGTTCCTCGGCCCGCTCGCGGTGGCCGTGCTCGGCTCGCGCAAAACGGTCGATCTCGTCTGGGTCGGACTCGCAGCGACAGGCGTTGCGCTGCTCGCAGACGGCGGCGGTACGGCCGTCAAGCCGCTCGGCATCGTGCTCGCCGCCGTCGCCGGCTTCTTCTGGGCGCTCTACATTCTGCTCAGCGTGCGGGTCGGGCGTGCCTTCACGGGCGCAACCGGACTTGCGCCCGCGATGGCGCTCGGCGCGCTGCTCATGGCGCCGTGGGGGATCATCTCCGCCGGGCATCACCTCCGTGACCCGCAGCTCGTCGGCGCCGCGGTCGGCGTCGGCCTACTGTCGTCGGCGCTGCCGTGGTCGCTCGAGCTCGAGGCGCTGCGGCGTCTACCGTCGCACGTCTTCAGCGTCGTGCTGTCGCTCGAGCCGGGGGTCGCCGCGGCCAGCGGCGTCCTCTTTCTGCACGAGCATCTGCGCACGCGCGCATGGTTCGCGATCGGTCTCGTCGTATGTGCGAGCGCCGGCGCCGCTAGGCGCCGACGCTCGACTGTTCCACTCGACGTCTAGGCCGGAACGATGTTCTGGTTGACGCTGAACGCGTTGTCCGGGTCGTAGTGACCCTTGATCTGCGCGAGCCGGTCGTAGTTCGGGCCGTACATCGCGCGCACCTTGTCGCCGGTCTCCTGCATCTGGAAGTTCACGTAGCCGGTGCCGAGCGTGTGCGGCCGCACGGCATCGGAGTAGCTCACCGCCCAGTCGCGGATCGCGCCCGCATTCGCCGGATCCGGGTCGACGCCGGCGATCACCTGCGCCCACACCGCGTCGCGGTACGCCCACGCCGTCTCGTCGCTGCCGACGCGTGACGGCGCACCGTCGATCGGATACAGGTGCATCGTGCACTTCCAGGTCGGCATCGCCTCGCCGAATGCAACGTGCTGTTCGATCGCGTCGTCCGGGATCTCGCTCACGAACTCGCCGCGCCAGTACCACTGGTCGCCCGCAGGATAAACCGCGTCGAACGCGGAGTTCCAGTCGGGCAGCGGCACGGGTGCGATGCCGTCGAGCAGCGGCGTGCCCCACGAGCGTGCCTCGCGCAGCGCGGGTGAGTCGTCCTCGCCGTTGTAGCACCAGACGACGCCGCAGACCTTGCGGAGATGCAGCTCCTCCGGGAACGGCGGGCCGGGCGGAATCGAGAGGAACGCGAAGAAGCCGGTCAACGCCTCCGGTTGTGCCGGCAGGAAGTCGCGGTACCAGCGCAGGAGCTCAGCCGCGTCGCCGATGTCGTAGAGCACCGGTCCCGCCTGCATCGTCTTCGTGACTGGATGTCCGCGGAACGAGAACGACGTGACGACGCCGAAGTTGCCGCCGCCACCGCGAATTGCCCAAAAAAGGTCGGGGTCGCGCTCGAGATCCGTCTGAACGATCGATCCGTCAGCGAGGACGACCGTGGCGGCGACGAGATTGTCGATCGTCAGTCCGGCACCACGCGAAAGGTGGCCGACGCCGCCGCCGAGCGTCAGGCCACCGACTCCGGTGGTCGAGATGATCCCGGCCGGGACGGCGAACCCGTGCTCGTGCGTTGCGCGGTCGACCTCCCCGAACCTCGCACCGCCCTGCACGCGCACCATCCGCGCACCCGGGTCGACCGTGACTGCGTTCATCGACGACAGGTCGATCACGAGCCCGTCGTCGACGCTCGCGAGCCCTGCACCGTTGTGTCCGCCGCAGCGCACTGCAAGCCGTAACCCGCGCCTGCGCGCGAACTGGATCGCGGCCGCGACGTCCGCGTCGTCGACGCAGTACGCAATCGCTGCCGGATGCTTGTCGATCATCGCGTTGAAGAGCGCTCGGGCGTCGTCATAACCCGAATCGCCGCGCTCGACCACGCGCCCCTTCACGGCCGTCGTAAGGCCGTCGAGAGCCGAAGTTGCCATGCCTTTCCTCCTGCCTGGATGGACGGCCCAGACATTACGCCGATCATGTGCGGATTTGGACTAGTTCGGAGTCCGAAGTTCCAACCGCGAGCGGAGTGCGCGCAAGCACATCGAACGACGCCTCGACAATGGGCCCGACGAGCAGTGCGAACGCAACCGTGCCGACGCCGAAGGTGCCGCCGAGCAGGCTGCCGGCCACGAGCGCGCACAGCTCGAGGGTCCCACGCACGATCCCGATGCGGAAGCGTGTGCGCCGTGCACCGACGAGCATGAGCGTGTCGCGCGGCCCCGCGCCGAAATCCGCGCCGATGTAGAACGCCGTCGCGGGCCCGATGAGAGCGATGCCGACCACGAGCAGTGGGATCCGTACCGACAAGCCGTCGTGGGCGAGCCGCGAGAGGAAGTGGATGGCCGTGAGGAGTTGGATGAACGACCCGACGAGCAGCGCGTTCGCGACCGTGCCGACGCCGGGCTTGCCGCCGAGCGACCATGCGATGCAGAGCACGATGAGCGCTACGACGACGTTTGCCATGCCGAACGAGAGCGGCGAATGCTTCGCGATCCCCTGGTTCAGCACGTCCCAGGGCGAGAGCCCGAGCTTCGACTCGAGGATGAAGACGATCGCGAGCCCGAACAGGAACAAGCCGAACACGAGACTCGTTGAGCGGGCGCCGAGCCCGCCCCGAATGCGCGGGTGCGTCTTCGTTAGAGGCCGAACGGGTTGAACGGCTTGGGACTGGTCGAGACGAGCACGCCTTTCGTCTCGAGGTACAGATCGAGCGTCTCGATCGAGAGCTCGCGTCCGAAGCCGGACTGCTTGTAGCCGCCGAACGGTATGCCGGGGAACGCGGTGAACGGCATGTTGATGCCGACCATACCGGCCTTGATTGCGCGCGCGACCCGATGCCCGCGGGCAGGGTCGCCCGTCCACACGGTTGCGAAAAGGCCGTAGCGCACGTCGTTTGCGATGCGGATCGCATCCTTCTCGTCCTCGAACGGGATTACCGTGACGACAGGGCCGAAGATCTCCTCCTGCGCCACCTCCATCGTGTTGTCGACCCCCGCGAGCACGGTCGGCTGGTAGAACGCGCCTTTGCCGTCGCCGAACTCGCCGCCGGCGACCACCTCGGCGCCCTCCTTCACGCCGCGCTTGACGAAGCCGTGCACGCGGTCGCGGTGTGCCATCGAGATGAGCGAGCCCATCTGCGTCTCCGGGTCGAGCGGGTCGCCGACGCGGATCTGCTTCGCGTAGTCGGCGAAGCGCGCCACGAACTCGTCGTAGAGCGAAGCCTCGACGAGCACGCGTGAGCGCGCCTCGCAACTCTGGCCTGCGGAGTAGTAGATCGACCACACGGAGCTCGGGATCGCGTCGTCGAGCGATGCGTCCGCGAACACGAGGTTCGGGCTCTTGCCGCCGAGCTCGAGCGTGAGCCGCTTGATCGGCTCCGAGCAAAGTCGCATGATCTCGCCGCCCGTCTTCGTCGAGCCGGTGAATGCGACCTTGTCGACGCCGGGGTGCTTGACGAGATACGCGCCGGCACCGGGACCGTCGCCGGGGACGATGTTGATCGCGCCGGCAGGGAAGCCGACCTCGGTCGCGAGCTCGGCGACGCCCAGGACGCTGAGAGGCGTCTGCGGATCCGGCTTCAACACGACGGAGCAGCCTGCGGCGAGCGCGGGTGACAGCTTCCACACCGACATGAGCAGCGGGTAGTTCCACGGCACGATCTGCGCAGCGACACCGACGGGCTCTTTCAGCGAGTACGTGAGCAGCGAGCCGCCGACCGGGTTCGAGCGGCCGGCGATCGAGCCAATCACCGACGCGAAGAAGCGGAAGTTCTCGACGGCGCCACCCACCTCGGCCTTGACCGAGGAGATCGCCTTGCCGACGTTGCGCGACTCGAGCTCGGCCAGCTCTTTCCTGTTTGCGTGGATCGCGTCGGCGAGCGCGTGCAGAAGGCGGGAGCGCTCGGTCGGCGGCGTCCTGCCCCACGGTCCGTCGACGGCGGCACGGGCGGCCTCGACGGCGCGATCGATGTCGGCCGCGCCGGCCATTGCGGAGCGGCCGATCTTCTCGCCGGTCGCAGGCTCAACGAGGTCACGGAGCTCGCCCGAGGCGGGCTCGACGCTCTCTCCGTTGATGAAGAGGCCGTACTCGTTGCCTGTCGCGACCGCCATGAACCGGAAAATACCGATTGCAGTCTCCGGCCGCGGCTGCCACACTCTGGATCCGAGCTGGGGCAGGACGTTTCTCTCCGCCGCGGAACGGGCAGGTATCGGATCCGAAGGCGAAGCGAGAGGAGCAAGGCATGTCGAGCACGATCGACGTCAAGTCGGCCCGGATCCCGGATCGGGACAAGCTGCTCAAGCTCCTGCGCGAGAACGGCCTCAAGGCGGAGCCGCAGGACGAGCTCGGCATCGAAGTGCAGTCGGATGACGACGGCGGCGAGCTCTTCGGCCACGTCGAGCGGCTGATCATGCTGATCGGCGCGCCCTTCGTGCCCACGAAGCACGAGAACGTCATCTACATCCGCCCACCCGTCGGCTGATTCTGGTGTCAGACCCTACGGGTGTCTGACACCGCTTTTACCGTTCGAACAACGCAGCCTGCCCCTGGCCGACGCCAACGCAGAGCGTCGCGAGGCCGTAGCGGCCGCCGCGGCGGCGCAGCTCGTGCAGGAGCGAGACGACGAGACGCGCGCCGCTCATCCCGAGCGGATGGCCGAGCGCGATNNGCGCCGCCGTTCACGTTCACCTTGTCGTGGTCGAGCCCGAGCTCGCGAATCACCGCAAGGCTCTGTGATGCGAACGCTTCGTTCAGTTCGACGAGATCGAGCTCTGATGCGTCGACGCCGGCGCGCGCGAGGAGCTTGCGCACGGCGGGGATCGGGCCGATTCCCATCACGCGCGGATCGACGCCCGCGACCGCGCTGCCGACGAACGTGCCGAGCGGCTCGACGCCGAGCTCGCGCGCCTTCTCCTCCGACGCGATCACGAGCGCGGCTGCGCCGTCGTTCAAGCCCGATGAGTTGCCCGCCGTGACCGTGCCGTTCTCGCGGAACGCCGGCTTCAGCGTCGCGAGCTTCTCGAGCGACGTGTCAGGGCGCGGATGCTCGTCTCGCACGAAGTCGCCGACCGGCACGAGCTCGTCGTCGAAGCGACCGGCCTCCGCGGCCGCCGCCCAGCGCTGGTGCGACGCAAGCGCGAACGCGTCCTGATCCTCGCGCGAGACGCCGTATTGCTCGGCGACATTTTCCCCGGTCTCGCCCATCGATTCCGGCGGGAACTTCTCCGCGAGCTTGGGGTTCGTGAACCGCCAGCCGAGGGTCGTGTCGTACAACGTGCGATCTCCGCGGGGGAAGCCTTTGTCGGGCTTCGCCATTACGAACGGCGCACGCGACATCGATTCGGCGCCACCCGCGACGAAGAGCTCGCCGTCACCCGCGATCACCGCATGGCAGGCAGACACGACCGCAGCGAGCCCGGACGCGCAGAGACGGTTCATCGTCACGCCGGCCACCGAGTCGGGCAGCCCCGCCAGGAGCGCCGCCATGCGTGCGACGTTGCGGTTGTCCTCGCCCGCCTGGTTCGCCGCGCCGAAGTAGACGTCCTCGATCTGGTCTGCGGGAACGCCTGCACGATCGACGGCCGCTCGAATCGCGAGCGCGGCGAGATCGTCCGGGCGCACGCCCGAGAGCGCGCCGCCGTAGCGGCCGATCGGGGTGCGCACGCCTGAGATGACGACCGCGCGGCGGGTCACTCGACCCATTCAAGCCGAACATCGTCGAACGACCGAGACAGCAGCTCGTGGATCGCTTCGCGGCCTTCGTCGCCGTAGTCGCGCGTGTGCTCGTTCACGTACATGTCGATGAATTGGTCGCCGCGTTCGGCGTCCATGCCGCGCCCGAAGCCGAGCGCATATTCGAGCGCCTCTTCGCGGTGTTCGAGTGCAGCGTCGATCGACTCGCGCAGGATCGCCGACACGTCGCGCAGCGCCTGCTCGCCGAGGTCGCGACGCACCGTGTTGACGCCGAGCGGAAGCGGCAGGCCCGTTTCGAGTAGCCACCATTCGCCGAGGTCGAGGCATTTCTCCAGGCCCTCGTCCCGGTAGGTCAATTGCCCCTCGTGGATCAGCAGGCCGGCCTTGGCGCGGCCGGCCGCAACCTCCGGCTGAATCTCGTCGAACGGAAGCACACGATGCGCGACGTCAGCGCCGAGCGCCATCTTCAGAACAAGGAACGCGGTCGTGAGCTTGCCCGGGATCACGATCTCCGTTGCGCGCAACTCGTCGAGCGAGAGCAGCTCGCGCGCAACGACGATCGGCCCGTAGCCCGAGCCGAGACTCGCGCCGTGCGGCAGCAAGAGGTAGCGGTCCTGCACGAGCGGATACGTCGCCGCCGACATCGCCGTCACCTCGAGGCGCCCCTCGAGCGCGAGCTCGTTCAGCGACTGGATGTCGTCGATCACCGGTTCGAACTCATAGCCGCGAGCATCGACGGTTCCCGAGGCAAGCCCCCAGAACATGAAGGCGTCGTCGGGATCCGCGCTGAAGCCCACCCGGATCAGCATCGGCCGGAGGTTAGTCACCTACGATGTAGGTGTGTCGCAGGAGCCGCTGACCGAGTCGATTCAGCACTACCTCCGCGAGATCTACAAGCTCGCGCAAAGCGACGAGCCCGTCGGCGTCACGGCGCTCGCGCGCGCGCAGGAAGTATCGGCGGCGTCCGCAAGCGCGATGGTGAAGAAGCTCACCGCGCTCGGCCTAGCAGAACATCCGCCGTACAAGGGCATCTCGCTGACACCGGCCGGCGAGCGCGTCGCCATCGAGGTGATCCGGCACCACCGACTGCTCGAGCTCTATCTCGCAGAGACGCTCGGCGTGTCCGTCGACGACGTCCACGAGGAGGCCGACAAGCTCGAGCACGCGATCTCCGAAGAGCTCGAGGCGCGGATCGACAAGGCGCTCGGCTTTCCGACGCACGACCCGCACGGGGATCCGATCCCCGACGCGAACCTCGAGTGGCCCGCTCGGCGCTAGGCCGAGTCAGGCGCCCCGGCGCATCTCGACGAACTCCCACTCCGCGTCGTGCGTGCGGTGCCTGAAGGCGCGAACTGTTTGAAAGCCTGCGCGCTCGTAGACAGTGATGGCTCGTTGATTGAACGCTGCGACCGACAGCGTGAACTCGGTCGGCGCGAATCGCTCACGCGACCAGTCGAGCGCGGCCGCAAGGAAGGATCCGCCGAGCCCGCGGCCGGTGCAGGCGGGACAAAGTCCGGAACGCGTAGGGCTCGGGGTAGTGCCACGACGCCACCGCTTCGGCGTCGGCCTGCGTCATCGGCCGAAAGCTGAAGGGCGTCAGGCCGAGCGTCCGAAGAACCAGGCCTCGAGCGGCTTCAGGCACTCCTCGCGCGTGAACGGGCGGCAGTGCTCGGATCGTCCGTCCCGCTCGCTCACGGTGAGGTCGTCTTCGAGCGCCGCGTTCGCCTGCTCGAGTGCGTCCTCCAGCTCGTAGCCCTCGAAGACATAATCGCCGGCTTTCATAGCGTTTCCGTTGCGCAATTGCGGATTGACAACTCGCCCGACTGCCCACAAGGCGCCCGGCTTGCGCTCGATCCACACCACGATGCGTTCCTCTCGACCGGCGTCGTCGACCCCGTGGAGCTCCCGCTCCGCAAACCGACCTCGGTCGGAGGAGATTTGCACGGACCGACTATACAATCGCCCGGTGCTTCGCCTGGCAAGCATTCTTCGGAATCCGTTCTCATTCCTCTTCACGCGCAGTTCCGCGGAGGAACAGGTCGTCTCGTACGTCACGCGCGAGCATCGGCGGGGTCGCCGCCTGGCGGAGATCCTCCAGGATCGTTACGTCCAGAACCGGCTGACGCCGCAGCAGCAAGGCCGGTTGCTCGAGCGGCCCGACGTCGTGCACGCCCTCGGCGAGCAGGACATCGACGCCGCGCGGCAGCACCTCGGCAAGCGCTAACGCGCGAGCTCGACGACGCGCGCGGCGGCGGCGACGTCCCACGCCGCAAGGCCGTTCGACTTGAAGACGACGATGTCGTCGTCCGACTGCCGGCCCGGGTTCTCGCCTGCGACGACCTCCTGCAGCTCGTGCACTTCGAGCCAGTCGAGTGTGCCGCCTTCGACGGGCTCGATCAGGTCACCCGACTCGAGTCGCGCATTCTCCAGCGAATCGCAGCAAACGAAGCTCGCACGCTCGAGCACCACGTTATCGAGCTCACGGCGTTTCCCGTCATTCGCTCCCACCGCGCACACGAGCGCGCCCGGGTTCAGCCACTCGCCGCGCAGGACGGGATCTGGCGAGCCGGTGACCGTGACGACAATGTCGCACTGCGCAGGATCACGATGGCTTTCGCCTGGCTCGGTGTCGTTGCGCTCGCAGAACTCGCGCAGCGTCGCTTCAGTGCGGCAGTACGCAACGACTCGCTCGATGCCGGGCACTGCGGCACGGATGCAAGCGACCTGCGACTCCGCTTGCCAGCCGCAGCCGATCACGCCGAGGCTCGACGCGCCGGAACGCGCGAGGTGCTTCGCTGCGACTGCGCTCGCGGCGCCGGTGCGGAGCTGCCCGAGCTTGTCTGCATCGATCACTGCAACGAGCTCGGGCAAGGCGGTGCGGAAGAGCAGAACGACGAAGCGGGCACCCGTCTGAAAGCCCGAATACACCTTCGCGCCCGCGTAGCCAAGTTCCAGGTCGGTGGCCGCCATCACTGCAAGCGCTCCGTGTTCGAGCCGGAGGCGGTAGCGCGGACGGTTCTCGACGGCACCGCGCGCCATGCGCTCGAAGCACCTTTCGATCGCGTCAACGGCGTCGGCCGGCGTGAGCAGCTCGGCCACCTGTTCCTCCGTCAGATACAGGGTCACGAGCAGCGGGTTCGTCAGCCGAGGCCCGCACTCCTGCGCTTGACATGTGACCATTTAGTCACCTATCATCCGGGCATGGACGACGACCACGTCTTCCGGGCACTGGCGGATCCGACCCGCCGGTACCTCCTCGACCGGCTCTTCGAGCGCGACGGCCGCACGCTCACCGAGCTCGAGTCCGAGCTGGAGATGACCCGCTTCGGTGTGATGAAGCACCTGCGGGTCCTGGAGGGCGCGGGCCTCGTCGTCACCCGCCGCTCGGGCCGGGAGAAGCTCCACTTTCTCAATCCTGTCCCGATCCGGCTGATCCACGACCGGTGGATCACGAAGTACGCCGAGCACCGCGTCGCGGCGCTCGCAAATCTCAAAACGGAACTGGAGGAGAGTGCGTGAGCACCATGACTGCACAAGGGACGCAGATCTACTCCATCTTCGTGCGCGCGACTCCCGAGCAGCTGTGGGATGCGATCACGAAGCCGGAGTTCACGTCGAAGTACTTCTACGGCAGCGTGATCGAGTCGACGTGGGAGCAGGGTGCGCAGTACGCCGGCTGGTCGAGCGATCGTTCGCAGCAGTACGTCGATGGCGAGGTGATCGAGGCGTCGCCGCCGCGGAAGCTCGTCACGACGTGGCGTGCGTTGTACGACCCCGAGACCGCGGCCGAGCCGTTCAGCCGCGTCACATGGGAGATCGAGCCCGCCGGCGAGGGCGTCACGAAACTCACCGTCGTCCACGACGAGCTCGAGGCGTCGCCGAAGACAGCGGAGAACGTCGCGGGCGGCTGGAGCTTCGTGCTCAGCGGCCTGAAGACGCTCCTCGAAACGGGCGAACCGCTCGGGGGCTAGTACACCCGGCCGGATGCACTAGCGAAAAACAGAGCAAAAGCGGGGTCAGACCCCAAACGGGGTCTGACCCCCCGGGTTCTCTGTTACAAAACGGGCGTGCGCACCGTGCTCCTGACCGGTTTCGCCGCCCTCCTGCTCGCCCTCCCGGCCTCCGCTTCGGAATCGAGCCCGTCACCGGCGTGGCTCCTGCAAGCGCGCTGCGTGCATCTGAAGGAAGGGTCGTGGGCCGCGAACACCGGCAACGGCTACTACGGGGGAATGCAGTTCGCGGCGCAGACGTGGAAGCGCGTCGGCGGCAAACCGGACCCGGCGTTCAAACACCCGGGCGACGCCGCGTATCCGTTCAGAGCGTCGTCGAGCGAGCAGCTGTATCGCGCGTGGCTACTTTGGAAGCGCGACGGTGGGACGTGGCGCTCGTGGGGCGCCGTCGGCGCTTCCTGCTCGTAGTGGACTTCGAGCAGATCGTCCAAGACGCACTCGATTCGCTGCCGGCCGAGCTTCGCGATCAGATCTCCAACGTCGAGATCGTTGTGAACGACGAGCCGCCGCGCGGGCAACCGCTCCTCGGCCTCTATCAAGGCGTTCCACTCACACGGCGCGGCATCAGCTACAGCGGTGCGCTGCCCGACAAGATCACGATCTACCGCGGCCCGCTTGAACGACTCTACGGCTACGACCCCGAGCTGCTGAGCAAGCAGATCCGGCACGTCGTGCTGCACGAGGTTGCGCACCACTTCGGCATCAGCGACGAGCGACTGATCGAGATTGACCGTTACTGATTCTGGTCGACGTGGTACGCGAACATTGAGCAGCTGACTACGCGGAGGACTCGAGGCCGCAACCATGGGCGTGCGGAAGGGTGACGCGGAAGGTCGTGCCTGTGCCCACGACGCTGTCGAAGCCGATCGTGCCACCGTGGGCCTCGACGATTCCTCGCGTGATCGCCAGACCGAGCCCTGTGCCCGCGATCCCGGAGGTTCGAGCGTTCGACGACCGGAAGAAACGGCCGAACATCTGGTCGTGCTCCTCCGGCGGAATGCCCATGCCAGTGTCGCTGACCGCGATCGTCGCGATCTCGCCCGTGCGAGTCATCGTGACGGAAACGCCGCCGCCCCTGGGCGTGTATTTGATCGCGTTCGACACCAGGTTGTCGAGGACCTGCCCAAGCCGTACTGCATCGCCCTGGGTTGCGATTCCCGATTCGGTGTCGATGTTGAGATCGATCTCCTTGCTCGAGGCGAACGGTCTGGCGGCTTCGCCCGAACGAGCGATCACGTCGTTGAGGACGACCTCGCCGAGCTCGAGTGGCAGTCCGCCGCTCTGGATCTGTGCCATCAGTAGGAGGTCTTCGACGAGACTGACCAGCCGCTCTGCGTTTCTGTCGATCACGTCGACGTAACCGCGCTCGTCGTCTGCCAGGTCTTCCTCTCGAAGCAGTTCGGCATACCCGCGTATCGAGGTCAGCGGGGTGCGCAGCTCGTGGGAGACGAGTCCGAGGAAATCGTCCTTGATGGCTTGAGCCGCCTCGAGCTCAGTGACGGTCACGCGCAACTTTGCGGCCTGATCGCGGAGCTCGACTGTTTGCTCGGTGACCAAGCGGAGGGCTCGGGCGCGCCCGGTCGCCAGCACGACCCCGAGCAGGCCGACGAGCACGCTCAGCGCTGTCCCTCCGAGCAAGGTGGCAAGCGCGTCACCGGCGGAGAACACCCCGCCGCCGGCCACAGCTGCGGTGGCTCGAACAGTCCAACCGTTGTGGAGGGCGGTGGTGACGCTCTGTGCGCCACGGGGCGCCTTGCCACCACTGAACGCGACCGCCGCGGAGGAACCCTTGTTGTAGCGAAGCGTCACCGCCGTGCCGGGGTGCTCCTCGAGCGCCGTGTCCAACACCGCCTCCGGCGTCAGTGCGATGCCGATCCAGCCGATGAACGCAGCACTACGTCCGGCGGCAGTTGCCGGAGCGATTCCGCCGCGATAGAGCGGGGTTTGAACCCCCAGCGCTCTGACGTTTCCGAGCTGAACGGGCTCGTAGATGCCTTGGCCGGGGTCGTGAGACAAAATGACCTGGTTCCCGGTGGCGGCACAAACGTCGAGGTCGGCGGGGGTGACCATAAGACCCGGCGACTTACCAGCGAGGTCGACAAAGCAATAGAACGGCCGCTTGCCGGACGGTATGACCTGGAAGGATCCGCCACGCGCAAGCGGGCCGGCGGGATCTTTGGTTGCCCGCGCTGCATATTTCGCAAGCTGCGAGGCCGGGACGACCACGATCCGTCCCAAGCCAAGGATCTCCGGGTACCTCGCGACGACTCGATCAGCCTGCACCCATTGGTTGAACATGGCATTCGAGATGTTCGGGTTGCTGGCGAGGAACGCGCTCGTGCTCACCACAAGATCCTGCTCGTGCTGAATGGCCAACCTCAGTCGTCCCGTCACGTCCGCCGAGGTCGCAGCGAGCGCCCGCTGCGATTTCTCCGCGTCACCACGGGCCACTGCGCGGGCCGCGAACAACGATCCAACAGTTCCCAACACGACCACCAGCACCGCCCCTGCAACCCAGGCTCGCCCGGTGAACCTCGGCCGCTCAGCTTCGCGCGGCGCTCGGCGACCGATCATTTATGGCAGCGAAGCATGGGCCGAAGGCACATGTAGGTGGCATCGACCAATACACGACCCACCATGAGGCCCAGGCCGGCCGCGCCGCACGGCACTCGATGCGTTGCCACGCGACAAGTAGGAGCGTAGGGTCACCCGCGGGCACTGATCGTGAGGGCAACCGTTGACGCGAACCTATTCGAGTGAAGCGAGGAGTCACTTCCGCGATCGCCGTGCTGGCGATCTTCGCCGCCGTGCAAGCAAACGAAAACAGGTCGCTCCCGCATCGTCGGCCCATCCGGGACAAGCCCCATCCCGGCAACGTCGAAGTACAAACGGACGTCTCCAACCTGGATGCGCACGCCGCAACTCTACTTCCGCTCACCGCGCGGCCTCGTCGGCAATCGAGTCGCGTGTCGTCGAAGCTGCCGATACGGTCACGCACGCTCATGCGCTGCGCCAGCGTTCGCGGTGAACCACGTCGTCGAGCGGGCGGCGTCTCGAGGCTAGGCGGCTCGTGCCGTGCTCGGCGAAGGGGTCGGCGGCCGGCTTGCCGATCAGCGCGAGCCCGATCGGAACGACCTCGGGCGGCAGGCCGAGCAGCTCGTCGAAGATCCGCTTCTGCTCCGGATGGCCAACAAAGGCAGAGGCGAGCCCCTCGTCGATCGCGGCGAGCAGGATCAGCATCATCAATGCGCCCGCGTCGACGAACCAGTACGGCACGGGCCAGGTGGTCTCGACACCGCCGGTGACCTCGAGCTTGTCCGCCTCGGTGTAGCGGTCGTGGTACTTGCTCTCGTCCGCACACACGAGGATGTGCAGCGGCGCTGTCAACATGAACGGCGCACCCCCGGAGGCCACGTAGCTCTCCTCACCGAACGCCTCGGCGATGCGGCGGCGCATGTCAGGGTCGGTGACGACGACCAGATTTTGCCCCTGCGAGAAGCCGCCGGAAGGCGCGCGTCGGATCGTCCGGACGATCCGCTCGATCGACTCCTCCGCCACCGGCTCGGGCAGAAAGGCCCGGTGCATCCGACGCCGGGAAAGAACGTCGCGGAACTCCACGCCGCCAGCCTACTCCGCGGCAATTCCTTTGTTGTTTGTCCCAGAGCCGAGCTCCATGAGCAGCGCAACGAGGTAGCGGACGGCCGGCGCGATGTCCTCGAAGCGGATGTGCTCGTTCGGTGCGTGCGCGGCGCAGCCGTAGTAGACGGCGTTGTCGGGTGCCATCAGGCCGGGCACGCCCACGTGTCGCTCGAAGGACGCGACGAAGGGCAGGCTTCCGCCGATGATCGGGTAGATCGCGACGCCGGAAGCTCCGCGAAGCGTTCGGCGACGGCGACTGCAAGCGCCACGAAGGGGTCGTCCGCCGGGGTCGCAGCCGCGTCGGCCGCTGGGCTCGTCCGCATCGATGCCATCCAGCTCATGGCTCACCAGGCAGATGTGATGATCGAAGTCGCGCCGTCCTGCGACCTGGAGCGCTGGCGATGTTCACCACTTGGGAGGATCCCGAAAGGCTCCCCGACCTTGCCGCTGTCTTCCAGGCGGCCGGCCTCGAAGTGCTCGCGGTTGAGGAACGCCCCGCTTGGTCGGATCGCGAGCGAGCGATCTTTGCTCGCGCCGTTGCTGACGCGCCGCTGCACCCGGATGATCTCGGCCTCCAGAGCCTGGCTGAGGAGGCCGAGCAGGCCCTCCCAATGCTTGATGCTTCCAAGAGGGTGGTTGGCACAGCCCGCCGAACGCTTTTAGCCGCCTGACTTCCTTTTGGAGAGGCGGTTAGAAGGTTAGGTGTCTTCGCGACGCGCGGTTCTTCAGGCGGCAGCCACGACCTTGAGCCGCTTGGCGGTGGCCGGTAGGTCGATGAGGAAGGTGGTGCCGGTTCCTTCGCTGCTGCGGACGGAGATGCGGCCGTCGTGGGCTTCGATGATCGCTTTCGAGATCGAGAGTCCGAGTCCGACGCCGGGGATTGCTTGTTCTTGGGCGCGGGCGGTGCGGAAGAAGCGTTCGAAGAGTTGGCTTTGTTCGTTTTCGGGGATGCCCATGCCGGTGTCGGTGACTTCGATGCGTACGGCGGAGCGGTGCGGGTAGGCGCGCACGTTGATGCTGCCGCCGGCGGGGGTGAATTTGAGCGCGTTCGAGATCAGGTTGTCGATCACTTGGCCGATGCGTTGCCGGTCGCCGTTGGCGGCTGGGAGCGGTTCGGTCGACCAGGTGAGCTCGATGCCGCGCGCGGCGGCGACGGGGGTGCCGGCCTGCACGGCGTGCTCGACGATCGCGGCGATGTCGAGCTCGGCCTTCTCGAGGGCGAGGTTGCCGGCGCTCGCCTGCGCTGCGAGTAGCAAGTCCTCGACCAGCCGCAGCAGACGCTCGGCGTTGCGGTCGATCACCTCCAGCCAGTTCAGCTGGACTGCGGGAAGCTCGGCCATCACGTCGTCGTGGAGCAGCAGCTCCAGGTACCCGCAGATCGAGGTCAGCGGCGTGCGCAGCTCGTGCGAGACGAGTGCGATGAACTCGTCCTTCATCCGGTCGAGCTTGCGCAGCCGCTCGTTCTGCTCCTGGGTCTGTGCGAGCAGCGCCTCACGATCCCGTTCCGCCTGTTTTTGGGCCGTGACATCGATCGCGAAGCCCTGCGTGTAGCGCGGCGTGCCGCTCTCGTCGCGAACAACGGTGTAGCTGTCCTTCAGCCAGACAACGCCGCCGCCGGCCGTGATGAACCGATACTCAAGCTCGAGCGGTTCAGCGCTCTGCCGCGCCACCCTCTGAGCCTCGCGGACGCGCTCGCGATCCTCCGGATGGAGATGCTCCACGAAGAAATCGGGGTTCGCGTGCCACTCCTCGAGGCTGTAACCGAGGATCTGCTCGATCTGAGGACTCACATACTGAGCGGCCGCCTCGTCCGCCGAATACGGCGTATCGATGTACGTAATCAACGGCAACTGCTCCACAAGCGTGCGATAGCGCGCCTCTGCCTGCTTGCGCGCCGTGACGTCGACGAGGAAGCCCTGCCAGTGGAAGCGCTCGCCTCGCGCGCCGCCCACGGTCACCGCGCGGTCTTGCACCCAGATGATGGTGCCGTCCTTGTGGCACAGCCGGTACTCCGCCTCGTAGGGGTCCATCTCCGCCTTCGCCCGCGCGATCGCGCGCAGCACGCGCTCGCTATCGAGTGGGTGGAGGATCTTCTCGAAGAGCATCGGGTTCGCCTTCCACTCCGCGAGCGAATATCCGAGCAGGTCGACGATCGCAGGGCTGACGTACAGCGGTTCGATGTTCGAGTCGATCGACGTGATGTAGAAGGAGAGCGGCATGTCCTCGACGAGCTGCCGGTAGCGCCGCTCGAGGGTGTCGCTGCGCAGCCGGTGGCGCGCCTGCGTGGCGATGTGGGCGAGCAGGCCGACGACGGCGACCGCCGCAAAGGCCGCGAGCAGATGGCCCGTTGCGAGGCCAACGGCGAGCGCCAGCAGGACTGCAGCAAGATGTGCGGCGACGAAGCGTCCGGGGCGGAGTAGACCGAGGTCCATCGGGTGACCATCGGCATTCGTGACGGTCGAGACTACCCCTGCAGGCTCTGGCCGGGCCCCTGCGGGCCGAAGAGCGCTACTTCTAGTGGATGTGCAGGTTCACGCCGAGCAGGATCAGCGGCCACAGCACCGTTCCCAGGAGCGCCGAGCCCCAGGCCTTCAGCGTGTGCAAGTTCGACCAGTATGTGTGGGTCGCCGCGATGATCGCGCCGACGATCAGGTACGCAGCGCCGATCCAGCTGACGCCTACGCGAGGTGCGGTTGTTGCTACGGATCTCACGACGATCTGCCTCCTTCGCTCGTTCAACTCAGGGTGAACGGTGTAGGGGTCTCCGCGGTTACGGACCGAAACGACGAGAGGCGCCCTGCAGGGCGCCTCTCGGTTGAGCCGTGTGCTCGGGTCGAGCTACGAACAGCCGGTGTTCGTGCCGCAGTCCCTGCACGTGTAGCAGGAGCCCGTGCGCACCATGCGACCGCCGCAGCGGGCGCATTCGACCGCATCCTCCCACGAGTTGAAGAGCGCGGTCTGCCCGGGCGGCGGCGTCTCGAGCGGCTCGGCCGGCGCGGCGCCCAAGCCTTCGGCATAGCGCGCCGCGAGCATCGCCTTCACCTCGGGCGTGAGGATCCCCACCTCTTCCTGCTGCTCGGCGGTGAGGAACCGCTTGCCGAACCAGCGGAAGATGTAGTCGACGATCGACTT
>PLZU01000091.1:0-1650 GCA_003152275.1 Actinomycetota bacterium | reverse complement strand
GGAACTTGCGGCCGATCTCGTTGCGGTCGTCCGGCAGCCGCTTGCGCTCGTACACAGGTACGGGCGGAATGGCCTTGACAGCCGAGCCCGAGCTCGACAGCGGCTGCGCGACCTTGCAGTTGTCGCGATAGATCGCGATTGCCTTCACACCGAGCTTCCACGCGTCGACGTAGAGGTTCATCACGTCTTCGACGGACGCCTCTTCGGGCAGGTTCACCGTCTTTGAGATCGCGCCCGAGATGAACGGCTGCGTCGCACCCATCATCTTGACGTGACCGAGGTAGTGGATAGCGCGGTCGCCGACCGCGCAGTCGAACACCGGATAGTGGTCGGTCTTCACGTACGGAGCGCCGACGACTGTGTTGCGCTCGTCGACGTACGCAACGATCTCTTCGCGCTCGCGCGGCGCGTAGCCGAGCTTCTCGAGCGCCATCGGCACGGTCTTGTTCACGATCGTGATCTCGCCGCCGCCGACAAGCTTCTTCGACTTGACGAGAGCGAAGTCGGGTTCGACGCCCGTCGTGTCGCAATCCATCATGAAGCTGATCGTCCCGGTCGGCGCAAGCACTGTCGCCTGCGCATTGCGGTAACCGTGCACCTCGCCAAGGTTCAACGCGTCGTCCCAGGCCTTCCGGCACGCGGCAAGTAGATCGGCCGGCACGACGTCGTCGTTCTCGATGTTGCCGACGGCGGCGCGGTGCTTCGCGATCACGCCGATCATTGGCGCGCGGTTCACTTGGTAGCCGGCGAACGGCCCCATCCGCGACGCGATCTCCGCGGACTTACGATACGCACGCCCCGTCATCAACCCGGTGATCGCCGCCGCGTAGGCGCGGCCCTCATCCGAGTCGTACGGGAGGCCGCGCGACATCAGCAGTGCGCCGAGGTTCGCGTAGCCGAGACCGAGCTGGCGGAATGCCTTCGCGTTCCGCTCGATCTCGGGCGTCGGATACGACGAGTAGCCGACGAGGATCTCCTGCGCGAGGAACACGACGTCGCACGCGTGCTCGAACGCCTCGATGTCGAGCTCGCCGTCCTCGCGGCGGAACTTCATGAGGTTGAGCGAGGCGAGGTTGCATGCCGAATCGTCGATCGACATGTATTCGGAGCACGGGTTCGACGCGTTGATGCGACCGGTGTTCGGCAGCGTGTGCCAGGAGTTGATCGTCGTGTCGTACTGCACGCCCGGATCGGCGCACTCCCATGCCGCCGACGCGATCTGCCGCAGCAGGTCGCGCGCGTCGACGGTGGACACGACAGTGCCGTCGGTGCGCGCGGTGAGGTTGAACTCGCGCCCCGCGGCCGCCGAGTCCATGAACGAGTCGCTGACGCGGACAGAGTTGTTCGCGTTCTGGTACTGGATCGAAGCCCAATCGGGGCTATCGAGCGACATGTCGTAGCCGGCACTCTCGAGGACGCGCGCCTTGCGCTCCTCCTTGGCCTTGCACCAGATGAACTCCTCGACGTCCGGGTGGTCGACGTCGAGCACGACCATCTTCGCCGCGCGCCGCGTCTTGCCGCCCGACTTGATCGTGCCGGCGGAAGAGTCGGCGCCGCGCATGAACGAGACGGGGCCGGACGCATAGCCGCCCTTCGACAGCTGTTCCTTCGACGAGCGGAGGTCCGAGAGGTTGACGCCCGAGCCCGAGC
>PLZU01000016.1:191-52852 GCA_003152275.1 Actinomycetota bacterium | reverse complement strand
CGCGAATTACCGATCAACCGTCTAGACCTCAGCTGAGGATCGCCTCGTAGAGCGCCGCGGTACGATCGGCCATCTGCGCGACGGAAAACTCCGCGCGCGCACGTGCGAGACCTGCCGGACCGAGCTCCGGTTGTGCGAGCGCTCGTTCGACGCCGCTCACGATCGCACGAGGGTCGTCCGGCGGTACCAGCAGCCCTGTCTCGCCGTCGACGACGAGCTCGGGGAGCGCGCTGACATTGGTTGCGACGACGGGCAGGCCCGCAAGCATCGCCTCGAGCACGGCCAGGCCGAAGCCCTCCCACCGCGCGGGATGCACGAGTAGGGTCGCGCGACCGAGCCACGCGCCGACGTCGGGCACGCGCCCGAGCAGGAAGACGCGCTGCGCGAGCCCGAGCTCCTGCGCCAGGCGCAGTAGAGCCGCGCGCTCGGGCCCTTCGCCGAGCACGACGAGCACCGTGTCGTCGGGCAGTTCTGCCAGTGCGCGGATCGCAACGTCTATTCCTTTCTGACCGGTCAGGCGTGCAACCGCGAGCAATACGCGTGCGCCATCGGGTACGTCGTCTCGCGGGTTGACGCCCCAGGGTTCCGGGACGCCGTCGAGGCCGTAGTGGATCGTCTCGACCTTGTCAGCCGGCACGCCGACGCGCTCGACCGTGAAGCGGTGCAGCGCGTCGGTGATCGTGACGACGCGGTCGGCGAGATGGGACAGGCCGCGTTCGACAAACCGGAACGGGCCGACACGGAAGGGGTCGTCGTTGTGCTTCGTCGAGACCAGGCGCGTGCCGCGCAGACGGGCTGCGAGCCCGCCGTAGACATCGGCGTGCACGAGGTGGGTGTGGACGATGTCGGCGCGCAACGTCCGCGCAAGTCGCACGAGGAGCAAAGGGTCGAAGTCGCGCGGTGACATGATCCGCACCGCCGGCACCAGGAGCGCATCGTAGAAGTCGGTCGGGCTCCACGCGGGATCGTCGAGCCCGACGAAGATCGGCTCGACACCGCGCTCTGCGAGCGCGGGCAAAAGCGTCAAGAGGTGTCGCTCCGAACCGCCGATGCCACGGATGCGGTGCACGTGCATGACCCTCATCGGGACCGCACTCGTTTCACGAGCCACTGCAGTGCTGCGGCGGCGAGAATTGCGAGCAGGAAGTCCCATGCGACGCGATACCGCGTCGCGCCGACGAACACGAGCGCTGCACCGGTCTGGTAGGCGAGCAGCAGAAGCGCGAGCGCGACGAACGCTCGCGGCGCGACGAACAGGCCGATCGCCGCAAGCGCGTACACGATCCACATATACACGGGCTCGACGACGCGACGACCCACGTCGAGGCTCGTGCCAGCGCCGGGACGGCCGCTCGTCTCGAACACGCTTGGCTGCCAGAGGAGCTTGGCGGAGAGCGCCGCGAGCTTCGCCTTCGCGCCCGGATGGTCGCCGATCCACGTGAACGCGAGGTTCTCGTAGAAGTTCATCTCGAGGCACTCGTCCGGGTGGAGCTTGATGCGGCCGTGGGACTTCACATACAGGCCGTGCGCCTCATCCGGCGTGAGATAACCCGGGTGTGGCGGCCGCGGCGGATGCTGGCCGATGTTGTCGATCCACTGGCCGGACGAGAGCAGCCCGTACGTAAGCGGGTTGTTCGCCTTCCACATCGCGCGGCCGTCGGTCGTGATCGCGAAGCAGCCGACGTTGACGTCGTTGCGGACGAGCCACGGCATAACGACGACGGTCGCGCCCACGAGCACGAGACCGCAAACGATCGCGGTTGCGCGGACATGCGGCAGGCGGAGCGCGAGGTACACCGCGCACAAAACCGGAATACCGATGAGCCGCGTGTTCCCGAGCATCGAGAGCCCGGTCACTGCGCCGAGGAGTGTCGCGAGCTTCCACGTCGGACGCTCTGCGACGACGATGGTCAGAAGGACGAGCGCGGCCGCGACGACCTGGTCGACGATCTCGCGGTTGATGTGCATGTCGTGCCAGATCAGGTACGGGTTGAGCGTTGCGATTGCCGCGCCGATGAGTCCCGCCCGCGGACTCAGCAGCCGGCGCCCGATCTCGTAGACGAGCGCCGCAGTGACCACGGCGAGCAGGATCTGTGCAATCCCGATCGACCACCACGTTCGCCCGAAGATCCAGTAGACGGGGATGAGGAACCAGCCGTAGAGCGGCTGCGTGTACGCCGACGGCTCGCCCGGAATCAGGCCGTAGGTGCCGTGTGCGACGAAGGTCTGCGCGAAGAGATCGCTCTTCTCGGCGTTCGACGCCAGGATCGCGTTGCGCACGTGCAGCAAGACGACGAGCCGGGGCGCGGCGCACACGATCGCAAGCGCGCTGTAGGCGACGCGGCGGCTCACGCGAGTGTCGGCACAGCCTCGTCGATGTGGGCGCGCTGCCACAGCTCGAGCATCACGAGCGTCCAGAGGCGGTGGCCGTTGTCGGCGCGACCGGCTGCATGGTCGTCGAGCAATCGTTCCACGGCCGCGGTGCGGAACCACCCGCGCGAGCGAGCGGGTTCACCGAGGAGGACTTCGCGCGCAAGCGGCCGCAACTCGCCGCGGAACCACGTCGCGAGCGGAACGCCAAAGCCACTCTTGCCGCGGTGTGAGACGCTTGGAGGCAGGTCGGCTGCGAACGCGCGCCGCAGCGCGATCTTGCCTTCGCGCCCTCGCCGCTTCAGGTGGTCGGGCAGCGCCAGGCCGAGCTCGACGACGCGTGTGTCGAGGAGCGGCGAGCGCAGCTCGAGCGAGTGCGCCATCGATGCGATGTCCGACTTCGGCAGGAGATCGCCGGGAAGGTAGGTGTCGATGTCGAGGCGTTGGAGGCCTTCGATGCCCGGCGGGACGCGGCCGCCCAGCAGGAAGCCCGGCGACAGAAGCGTTCCGATCTCTGCTCTCGCCTCGTCCGACCACAGGTCCCGGCGCTGCTCGAGCGTGAGTACCTCCATGAGGCGTCCGTAGCGCTCGACGGCCGGCACGGTCGCCGCTTCCAGGAAGCGCGCGGCGCGGAATGCCGACGAGCGCCGTTCACCGCGACCGGCCGGGAGCGCGCGCAGGAGTCGTGCACCCGCGGCGGCGGCCGGGGCGGGCACGCGCTCGGCAAGGCCCATCGCGGCGTAGCGCTCGTAGCCGGCGAACGATTCGTCGCCGCCGTCGCCGACGAGCCCGACCGTCACCTCGCGCCGCGCTGCCTCGCAGATGAGGAAAAGCGGCAGCGCCGCCTCGTCGCCGAGCGGCTCGTCGAATGCGGCTGCGAGGCGCGGAAGCGTGGCGGCTGCGTCCGGCTCGAGCACGATCACCTCGTGACGCGTTGCGTAGCGGTCGGCCACAGCTCGCGCGAACTCGCGCTCGTCGTAACGCTGATCGGCGAATCCAACCGTGAAGGTCCGGATCGGCTCTGCCGACGCCTGCGCCATCTGCGCGACGACGATCGCCGAATCGAGGCCGCCCGAGAGCAGCGCGCCGAGCGGGACGTCGGACACAAGTCTCTTCCGCACTGCCGCGGTCACGCTCTCCCGGACACGTTCGAGCCACTCTTCGTCGGTCGCCTCCTGCTCGTCGGTCGCCGGTTGCCAGTAGCGCTCGATCGTGACGGTGTCGCCCTCCACGACGAGCAGCGAGCCCGGCTCGAGCCGCTGCACGCCTTGAACGCCGGTGCGCGTGCCGGGGACGTACTGGAGCGCGAGGTAGGCGTCGAGGGCGGGCAGGTCGGGCTCGGCGCGGAAGGCGGGGAGTGCATGGAACGCCTTCAGCTCCGAGGCGAACGCGATCGCTCCGTCATCGAGACGCGTCCAGACCAGTGGCTTCTTGCCGAGGCGGTCGCGCGCGAGCACGAGTCGCCGCCGGTCGGCATCCCAGAGCGCGAACGCGAACATGCCGTCGAGTCGTTCGACGAAGCGCGGGCCGTATTCCTCGTAGAGGTGCGGCAGGACGGGCGTGTCGCCGCGGCCGCGAACTTCGTGGCCGCTGGCCGCGAGCTCTTTCCGAAGCTCGGGAAAGTTGTAGAGCTCACCGTTGAAGACTGCGACGACCGTGCCGGTTTCGTTCGCGACGGGCTGGTAGCCGAGCTCGAGATCGATCACCTGGAGCCGCTGATGCCCGAGCACGCACGGTCCGAACGCGTCGGTCGAGCCTTGATCCGGGCCTCGGTGCCGGATGCGCGTCCGCATGCTGTCGACGAGCGTTTGCTGCGGCTCGCCTGACGGGGAATAGAGTCCGCAGATCCCGCACATGCGCCACAGTGTGCCTAGCCCCCCAGTCGCGATCGTCTCCTGTCATCTCGAGCAGCCGCTCCGCGACGATGCCTGGGCCAGGTTCGACGAGTTGCAGCAACGACGTCCGGGTGGGTTCGACGTGATCGCACTCATGCGTCCACCCGACGCCGCATATGGCGAGGACGTCGAGCGCTGGCTGACGCGTGCGCGCGCGGCGTCGAGCCGAGGTCCGTTCGGGTTGCACACGCACTGGACGAGTCCGACACACGCGCGACCGAGCGGCGGCGATCCGGCGGAGCGGGTTCGGAAGGAAGTGGAGTGGATGCGCTCGCAGAGTCTCGAGCCGCACTACTTTTGCGGTGGCGGCTGGTACACGGATGACGCGGTACGGGACACCGTGCACCAACTCGGGCTCGTCGACTGCACCGACCGGGGCGGCCTACCGCGCCCAGGCGCCCTGCCGACGACGCATTCGTTGGGACAGCTCGCGCGGGCGGTACTCAAGCCGCTACCGGAATACGTCCACGCGTACTTTCACGACTACGACTTGCTCGATGCCAGGCGGCGCCTCGCGCTCGTCACGGCTCTGACGTTGCTCGGCCGGCGGCGCCGGCCTGGCGACGCGCTCGCGCTCGCGCGCTGAGCTCGACGAGTGCACGCGCTGCGAGCATTGCGATCAGAAAGTCCCACGGGACGCGGTAGCGCGTCTCGCCCACGAACAGCATCGCAACGAGGGTCTGGTAGCCGAGGAGCAGAACAGTCAGCGCGGCCAGGAAGCGCGGCACGAGGAACAGGCCGATCACCCCGAACAGATAGAGCACGATCATGTACGCGGGCTCAACCGTCGTTCGCAGCGTGTCGAGCCATGTACCCGCGCCCGGCCGGCCGCCCGTCTCGACGACGGAAGGCTGCCACAGCCACTGCGCGTCGAGCGGAACGAGCTGCGCCTTGTCGCCGGAATGGTGAATCCAGAACGAGATCACCGTGTGCTGGAACTCGTTCATCTGCGCGCACTCGTTGTAGGGCAGCACGACGCCGGTCTTCTGCCAGTGCACAAACACGTCCTGCGGCGTCGGTGGGAACGACTTGGGCTGCGGGACCGCATCGATCCAGCCGCCGTGCTTGAGCGTGACGTAGGTGTTGACGTTGTTCGCTTTCCAGAGCGCGCGAGCATCGGTCGTCACTGCCCAGCAGCCGACGCTCACTTTGTTCCGAACGACCCACGGCATCACGAAGAGCGCGGCCCCGGCGAAGATCGCAACGGTTGCGATGAGCGTGCATCGCGACACGCCGGCACGCCACAGCAGGTATGCCCCGAGCAGGAACGGCAGCGCCTCGAGCCGGACGTTGCCGAGAATGCCGAGCCCGATCACCGCGCCGAGCAGCAGGGCGCGACGCCAGCCGAAGCGCTCGGCAGCGTGCAGAGTCAGGTACACGGTCGCGGCGGCGAGAAAGTGGTCGAGGATCTCCCGGTTCATGTGCACGTCGTGCCAGACGAGGTACGGGTGCAACGCGACCGCAAGGCCTGCGATCAGGCCGATGGTGGGTGTGAGCCAACGCCGTCCGATCTGCCACACGATCAGCGTCGTCGCCACCGCGACGCAGATCTGCGCGATCCCAACGACTTCCCAGTGGCGTCCGAGGATCCAGTAGAGCGGAATGAGGAACCAGCCGTAGAGCGGCTGCGTGTACGCAGACGGGTGCCCCGGAATGAAGCCGTACGTCCCGGTTGCGAGGAACGTCTGAGCGAAGTTGTCACCCTTGTCGGTGAACGACGTGAGGATCGCACCACGCTCGTGGAGCAGCGCGAGAAGGCGCGGCAGCGCGGTTGCGAGGACGAGGAGAAGGGCGGCGCTGCGCGTGCGCACGGGACGGCAAGCGTAGTGGACGCGGTCACAAGTACGGTTGTGCGCCTGGCGGCCCGCAAACGCGGCGCATGCCGTTGTCCGCAGGGAGGCTGCATACCTACGGGTATGCAGCCTCCCTGCGTCCTAGGCCTGCTTGGTTTGCGAACCGCCAGACGCGAACGAACTTATGGCCGCGTCCACTAGCCGAGTACAATTGTTGCCCTCGTGGCGACCAAGCCCCTCGTCAGTGCCACCTCGTCGGACGACACCGAGCGGCCTGAGCCGTTCGCCCTTCCGGGCGACATCCGTCAGACGCGGCTCTTCCCTTCGGTTAGTCAGCTGCGCAGTCTCTTTCGCCGCTTCGCGAGCATCGTCTCGCTCGTCGCGATCGACGTTGGCGGCCTCGCGGGCTCGCTCTACCTCGCGCTCGTCCTTCGGGAGCTCTACTACGGCACGCGGCCGGTCCTCTGGGGTCTCCCGTGGACCGCTGAGGCGAAGTGGCTGCCGTTTCTCTCGCTCGTGACCGTGCTCGTTTTCTGGCGCGGAGGACTGTACGCACAGCGCGAGCAGCGCGCGGGTGCGGGTCGCGTGGTGTCGTCGCTCCTGCTCGTCACGGTGATCACGCTCTTCTTCGCCATCGGTACGGGTTACCCGCACACGACGTTCGGTCTCTACCTCACCGCGTTTGTCCTCTCGGTACTCGTGATCACCGGGTTACGCGGCGCCTACGAGCTTGTGACGCGCGATGTCTGGCGCCTCGCGGGCGTGCGGCGGCGTGCGGTGCTGCTCGGCTCCGGGGAGAGGCTCGACGATCTGCGGCGTGCGCTCGGGCAAGGCCGAGGCGGGATCGACTACGAGTTTCTCGGCGCGGTCACCGACGACGGCGAGGGCCTGGTGCTGCCGGTGCTCGGCAGCGTCCACGAGTTGCCGCACGTGCTCGAGCGCCTGCATCCCGACGAGCTGATCGTCAGCGGCGTCGATGTGCGCGACAAGGATCTGCTCGATCTGGTCGAGCACGCGAACCGCGCGGGCGTGAAGGTCCGCATCGCGCCGACGACGATGGATCTCCTGACGCAGCGCGCCGAGTACGTTGCCGGCCAGGGCGTGCCGCTCTTCGAGTTGCGCCCTCCGGTGTTCGCAGGCCTCGACTGGGCTACCAAGCGCATGTTCGACATCGTCGTCAGCGCCGGCATCGTCCTCGTAGCCACGCCGCTGTGGTTGCTGACGGCGCTGGCGGTGAAGCTCGGTTCACCTGGGCCCGTCTTCTATCGCGATCAGCGCGTCGGTCTCGGTGAGCGCGAGTTCGGGATGTTCAAGTTCCGCTCGATGTACACCGATGCGGGCGAGCGTCAGGCGGGTCTCGAAGGAGCGAATGAAGCTTCGGGGCCGTTGTTCAAGATCAAGGACGACCCGCGCGTGACGCGCGTCGGCAGGTTCCTGCGGCGCTATTCGATCGACGAGCTGCCGCAGATCCTGAACGTGTTGCGCGGCGAGATGTCGCTCGTCGGCCCGCGGCCGCTGCCGCTGCGCGACTACGTGATGCTGGAGGGCTGGCACCGCAAGCGCTACCTCGTGCTGCCCGGTATGACCGGGCTCTGGCAGGTATCGGGCCGTATCGAGTTGACCTTCGACGATCTCGTGCGGCTCGACTTCTACTACCTCGAGAACTGGTCGATCTGGCTCGACATCTCGATCCTCGCGAAGACGCTGCCGGCGGTGCTCGCGAGACGAGGGGCCTATTAGCACCGCTGTGATCGTCGTCGCGTACCAAAGCGGCGATGCATTGACCCGCTGTCTCGACTCGCTTGCGGGCGAGGACGTCGTCGTGGTGGATAACGATTCCGACAACGTTGGCTTCGGTGCGGGGTGCAACCGCGGCGCGCGCAAGACCGACGCGGAAGTTCTCGTCTTCGTCAACCCGGACACGGTCGTGCAGCCGGGCGCGGTCGAAGCGCTCACACGTGCGCTCGAGGATCCGGGTGTCGGGGTCGTTCAGGCACGACTTCGTCTGTTGGAGCAGCCAGAGCTCCTGAACTCGAGCGGCAACGTCTTGCACGTGAGCGGGCTCGCATGGCCCGGAGGCTATGGCCAGCCCGCCGATACGCTCACCCAGCCGCAGGAGATCGCCTATGCAAGCGGTGCCGCCTTCGCGATCCGAGCCGACGTGTTCCGCGAGCTCGGCGGTTTCACCGAAGAGCTCTTTCTCTACCAGGAGGACCTCGAGCTCTGCTGGCGCGCGCATCTCCGCGCGCTGCGCGTGCTCGTTGTTCCAGGCGCCGATGTGCTGCACGACTACGTGCTCGAGCGGCCGGGCCGGCAGAAGGAGTACTACCTCGAGCGAAACCGCCTGATCTTCGTCCTGACGGCATTCTCAGCGCGGCTGCTGTTCCTGCTCGCGCCGGTGCTCCTCGCTATTGAGGCGGGGATCGTGCTCGTCGCCTGGCGGCAGGGCTGGTTGCGGGAGAAGACGCGCGGGTGGGCGTGGCTCGTGCGAAACGGCTCCTGGCTCGCCGTTCACCGGCGCCAGACGCAGGCGCTCCGGCACGTGGGCGACCGCGAGCTCGAGCGCTTCCTCACGCCGGTGCTCGATCCGCGGATGCTCGAGCTCCCATCCGGCGTTTCGGCACTCAACGGCCTCGTTTCTCTGTGGTGGCGCGGCGTCCGCGTCTTCCTCTGACGCTACCCTCATGCGCGTGAGCGAGACCGTCGCAACCGCGGCGCCGCCGACCGTCGATGCGCGCCTGCGCGAGATTCGCCGCGTGGCGATCGTGCCGGCGCTCAACGAGGAACACAGCATCGGCCGCGTGATCGACGAGCTGCGCGCGTTCGACCCGGGGCTCGACGTCGTCGTCGTCGACGATGGCTCGGTCGACGGAACGTCGCGTGCCGCCGCTGCGGCAGGCGCGCGCGTTCTACGCCTTCCCTTCAATCTCGGCATCGGCGGCGCCGTGCAGACGGGCTTTCGGTTCGCGTTCGAGCAGGACTACGACGTCGCCGTGCGTGTCGACGGCGACGGCCAGCACGATCCCGCGCAGCTCGGGCGCGTGCTCGAGCCGGTGTTGCGCGGCGATGCCGACATCGTCGTGGGCTCGCGTTTCGCGTCGGGCCTACCCTCCGGCTACCGCTCCTCACGGTCGCGCCGGATCGGGATCCGGCTGCTCGCGGCGATCGTGTCGCGGATCGTCGGCCAGCGGGTCACCGACACGACGTCGGGCTTCCAGGCACTCAATCGGGAGGGCATCGCGCTTTTTGCGCGCGACTATCCGCACGACTACCCGGAGGTCGAGGCGACGGTGATGGTCTTCCGCCATCGTCTGCGCCTCCTCGAGGTGCCGGTCGAGATGCGTGAGCGCGGCGGCGGCCGCTCGTCGATTACTGCGCTTCGCTCGATCTACTACATGGTCAAGGTGCTGCTCGCGATCTTCGTCGGGCTGTTCCGCCGTGACGTCGTCCCACGGGAGGGATCGGAATGACACCGCTCTCCGTTTCGATTGCGGGTGCAATCGCATCGTTCGTGCTCGTCCTTGTCGTGCTCGAGCTGATCCGCAGCCGCCGCCTCCGTGAGCGCTATGCGCTGCTCTGGCTCGCGACCGGCATCGTTCTCACGGTGCTCTCGGCCTGGCGTGAGGGCCTGAACACGATCGCCGGTTGGCTCGGCGTGCGCAGCTACCCGCCGGCGGTGCTCTTCGCTGTGGGAATCTTGTTCATCCTCGCCGTGCTGCTGCACTACTCGACGGTTATTTCGCGTCTGTCGGATCAAAACGTGCTACTGGCGCAACGGCTTGCGTTGCTCGAGCAGGAGCTGCACGAAGCGAACTAGCGTCGCACAAAGATGACAGCTCCCGGGCGACGGGTCACTTCCTTGTAGTGCCGCTCGATCCACTGACGTAGGCCGGCGCGCGCGTAGAACGCTCGGCCCGCGACCACGACTCGGACGTGATCTTGCTCAAGCAGACGAACCACTTCGCGGTTCGTCAGAGATCCAGCCGCGAAGCGCGCAAACGACGTGTCGACGAGCTCGCCTGGTAGAACGCGACCGGCGAGATGGGCGACGATAGGCATGTCAGTCGCAACGAGCTCATCTTGTGCCGTGCGGGTGCGCATTTGCGCCGCGGCCCACGTCTGATAGGACGGCGTTGGAGTCGAGCGCCCGAGTCGAATCCACTGTTGGGCTAGTCCTGCGGAAATGAGGAGCGCGACCGGCACAGCCACGAAGCGGGCTGGAAGGCGCCCAAGGGAGACTCCCGCTGCGAGAGCGAGCGCCGCAGCGAGCAACACTAGGTGGTGCTCGAGGACGCTCGGCCTCGTGAGCAGGAAGGCGACGGCAGCGGGCGTTGCGAGCCACAGCCCAAGCGTTTCGCGGTTGCGTGCTGCGACGACAGTCGCCACAAATCCGCCCGCAACAAGGTAGGTAAACGGGGTATGCGCATCGACCGTGCCACGTAGCGTCTGCCAGTTCGCCGCGAGGTTCGCATTGCTTCGTAGCTGAAACGCAACGGCATCGCTCCAGATTGCGCTCAGATCGCGAGCGTACGCCAGGCACAAGATCGCAGCAGCGCCAAGCGCGCCCGTGGCAGCGAGCGCAAGACGTCGCAGCCGCTGATCGCCGGCGAAAGCAAGCCCTACGGAGCCGACCAGAAGGGGTGGTGCAAGCAGCTTGACCGAGATCGCCGTCGTCGCGAGTACGCCCGCCACGACGGCAGCCGCCGAGTTTCGGTGCCGTGTCGCAAACGCGTACGCTGCAAGCGCAAGCACCGCGACTGCCACGGAAGCCTCGTCCGCCTCCACCGTCGCCGCGCCGGACGCGAGAGCCGGAGTTGCTGCGTAAAGGCCGGCTGTGATGAGCCCGCCAAGTGGTCCCGAGAGTTGTCGCCCCAACAGCCACGCGCCCAGCAATCCGAGAAGCGCGACAGCTACGAACCCGAGCCGCATTGAGCTTACCGACGATCCTACGAGCGCAGCGATCGTCTGGAGAAGCACGTAGAACCCCGGGGGCTGCGACGTGAAGACGTCGACAGCGAGCCGTCCACCATGCTGCAGCGCGTCGACGCTCGCGAGGTAAACCCCCTCGTCGTAATTCGGTGCCGCGTGGAAACTGCGCGCATCGACGGCGGCAGCGACGCAGAGGAGCAAAGTGAGAGCCAACGCCTCTTTCCAGTGATCACGGGCAATCCGCGAGACCTTCGGGGACGCCCGTGCTCGTGAGCGAGGCCGCGACGGCGCGAGCGCCGAACTCATTGCCGAGGGGCGTTCGACGAGCCGACCATCTGCCGACGTGCGAGCGGATCGTCGCCAAAGCCGTGGAGCTCGCGAACGAGATAAAGCGGTCGTGCTTTTACCTCATCGTAGATCCGACCAACGTACTCGCCGACGACGCCGATCACGATCAGCTGAATCCCGCCGATGAACGACGTCACGAGGATGATCGTCAGCCAGCCCGGCACGAGGAATGCGCCCGCGAGCTTCGTGATGAGCGTCGCAATCCCGAAGAGGAACGCGAGCCCGGAGACCACGAACCCGAGGTCGAGCGCGAACCGAAGCGGCGCGGTCGAGAAGCTGACGAGGCCGTCGGTGGCGAGCCGGATCATCCTCCGCAGCGTGTACTTCGAGCTTCCTGCGAACCGCTCCGGCACGGCGTAAGGCACGGCGATCTGGCGGTAGCCGAGCCAGGCGAACATTCCGCGCACGAAGCGATTCCGTTCCGGCATCGCGCGGAACGCCTCGACGACGCGGCGGTCGGCGAGACGGAAGTCGCCGGCAGCCGCCGGAATCTCGACGCTCGCGAGCTTGCGCAGGACCCAGTAGTACGTGCGGGCCGTTATCCGCTTAACCCATCCCTCGGGGCGCTCCGTCATCACGCCGTAGACGATGTCGTACCCCTCGCGCCAGCGCTCGGCGAGCGCGGGAAGCAACTCGGGTGGATGCTGGAGGTCGCCGTCCATCACGACGACGGCGTCGCCGCCCGCGAGCTCGATTCCCGCGGTGATCGCCAGCTGGTGTCCGAAATTCCTGGCGAGATGAATGACCTTGAAGCGTGGATCGCGGCCGTGCAGCTCGAGCATCACCGGATAACTGAGATCGGTACTGCCGTCGTCGACGAAGAGCACCTCGATCCCGCCGTCCAGGAGCGGAAAGACAGCAACGAGCCGCCGGTGCAACTCTTGGAGCGACTCCTGCTCGTCGTGGATCGGGATGACGACCGAGTACGTGGGGTACGGCTCCACGTCAGGGCACGCGGACCGCGACCGGCGGCCCGAGGGAGAAGACGTCGCCGTAAAGCGGGCTGTTCAGCCAGTTGGCAGCGAGCGCGAGCCGATACGTCCACCGGCCGCGCCCCGGCTTGTCGACGAAACGTCCGCCCGCGTACGCGCCGAGATCGTCCATAACAAGCTGGCAGTTGGCGGCTCCATGCGGGACCGGTGTGCACGTGGCTCCTCCGGTGGGAGCGTTGCTGCGCCAGATCCGGTAGAAGACTTGCGTTTCTGCCTGCTCGGCAGGGTTCCACCTCAGGTGGACTCGCGGACCAGTCACCGTTGCAGTCAGTTGCAGCGTCGGGTCCACGCTGCGCAGCAAGCCGAAAGCCTCATACGCGCGCGGCTGCGGTCCTTGGAGTGGCGACGCCGCGGCGACGAGCGCGAGTGGGTAGAGCGCGAACACTGCAGCCCCCGCGCCGAGCAGCGCAACCCGTCTCCGTCCGTGCAATCGGGGTCGGGACGGCTGTGCGGCTTCGAATCGTGCGCGGTGGCGGCCGGGAAACAGGTAGACCAGAGAGGCGAGCAGCAGGATGAACGCCGGGTAGGCGGGCATCATGACGCGGAAGACGCTCGCATCGTCGACGCTCGCGTACTGATATGTCGCCTTCGTGACGACGAAGGCGGCGAACCAGCCGCCGACGACGAGCGCGGCGGTCAACGAGCGGCGACTCAGTCCGACGAGGCCGGCGATGACGAGCCACTCCACGACGCGCATACTCCAAAAATGCTCCTTGATGCCGAGCAGATTGAGGTTGAGCTGGTGCCAATTGAACTGGACGTACTTGTTCAAGGGGTTGAACGCTACGAGCTGCTGGTGCGCGCCGAGCGCAAGCTGCGCTACGCCCTCCGAGTGGAAGAGCGGCAGGTAGCCGAACCCGCGATACTTCCAGAGCGCCAGGGTCACGAGCGCCGGCGCAAGTCCTGTCAGTAGGTATGCGGCGCCGGCGAGCCGGCGGCGGTATAGGAATCCAAGCACGAGGCCTGCGAGGAAGACCGAGCTCGACGGCTTGATCGCAATCGCAACACCGGCGGCGAGACCGGCGGCAAGTGCCTCGACGGTATCGGGACATTCCAGCACGCGCAGCGCGAAGTAGACGCACACGAGGACACCGACCATCGAGGGGAAGTCGGCCATCGCCGTCAGTCCAAACCCCTGCGGCAGTGTCAGCTCGGTGTAGCGCTGGTGGTAGAGGTAATCCGTGAACTTGATGCCGATGAATGGCACCGTGAGCCACAACGTGACTGCCCAGTACGCGAAGAGCTTGCCGCCGATCCGCTTGGCGATTCCGTAGATGCAGAGCAGCGCCACCGGTCCAAGCACGAGCACGTCGAAGAGGACGATCGCGGGCAATGCAGGGACGAGGGTTGGCCCGCTGAGCGAGGAGATCGGAGCGAGCAGTGCGGGCCAGCCGTGCCCTACGAGCGCCGGCGGCACTTGGCCGTGGGCAAGCAGCCAGCTGCTGACGTAGTACCAGAGCTGGTCGCCGCCCTGATAGAAGAGCCAGCCGTTATGTCGAACGGTCAGCGCGAGCGCGAGGGTCGTGAGCCACTGGATCGCGATCGCAGGGACAAGCAACGTGGCCGGTCGCACCTCCTCCAGCCAGCGGCGGAGCCGCGGGAGGGTTTCCCAGGCGCGTCGGCCGGCCGCGACGGCGACGGTCGTCACTTCGCCGCCGTTCCGGCCGGTTGGTGGCTTCGGTACCAGTCGATCGTGCGCTCGAGGCCCGCGCGGAGCGCGGTGCTCGCACGGAAGCCGAAGAGCTGCTCGGCGCGCGAGACGTCGAGGCGGCGGCGCGGCTGGCCGTTCGGCTTTGTCGTATCCCACACGATCTCCCCGTCGTAGCCCGTCAACTCCGCGGTCAGCTCCGCGAGCTCGCGGATGGAGATCTCCTCGCCGGTTCCGAGGTTCACGGGCTCGCCACCGTCGTACCGCTGTGCGGCGAGCCAGATCCCCTCTGCACAGTCCTCGACGTACAGGAACTCGCGCGTCGGTGAGCCGTCGCCCCAGAGGACGATCTCGGGCTCGCCGCGTTCGTGCGCCTCGACCATCTTCCGGATCAGCGCGGGGATAACGTGCGACGTCACGAGATCGAAGTTGTCGTGCGGGCCGTACAGATTCACCGGAAGCAGGAAGATCGAATCGAGTTGATATTGCTCGCGGTAGCCCTGGGCGCCGACGAGCAACGCCTTCTTCGCGACCCCATACGGCGCGTTCGTCTCTTCGGGGTAGCCGTTCCAGAGGTCCTCCTCCCGGAAAGGCACAGGCGCGAACTTCGGATACGAGCAGATCGTTCCGAGCAAGACGAGTTTGCGAACACCGGCCACCCGGCTCTGCTCGAGCACGTGCGCCCCCATCATCAGGTTCGAGTACCAGTACCGGCCCGGGTTGTCGCGGTTCGCGCCGATTCCCCCGACCTCCGCGGCCAGGTGGATCACGAGCTCGGGCTGCGCCGCCTCGAAGAGACGTTCGACATCGGCGGCGCTCGTCAGGTCGTAGTCGCGCCGGCGTGCGACGAACGGTTCCAGGCCCTCCCCCCGCACGCGCTCGACGAGGTGAGAACCGAGGAAGCCGCCGCCCCCGGTGATCAGCACGCGCACCGGCCTAGAGTAGCGTCGGGCACCGATGGCTCTCGCGAACCGCAACATTCTCCGAACACCCAGTGCGCTCCGCAGCGGCGCGCTCACCGGTCTCGCCCAGATCGTGCTCGCGCTCGCAGCGGCAGGTGCCGGCGCGCTGCTAGCCCATAAATTCGGCCGCACCGCCGAGACCGACGGCTTTCTCGGCGCGTACGGCGTCTATCTCGTGCTCGTCCTCGCCGCCCAGGCTTTCCGGATGGTCGTCGTTCCCGATCTCACCCGAGCCGCCGCCGAGGGTCGGCTCGGAGGCGAGTTCCGCGCCTATGCACTCGCCTTTCTCGCTCTCGCGGTTCCCGCATCTGTGCTGGTCGCCGTGTTCTCGGGGCCGCTCGGCGACCTGATCACCGGCAACCTGCCGCCTCGCTCGGCGCACATCGCCGGCCGCGCGCTCGCCGTCCTCGTTCCCGCGGCGTTCGGCCAGCTCCTCGCCGCTCTTGCTGCCAGTGCTCTTGCTGCGGTTGACAGCTACGGGACCGCGGCTGCCGGCTACGCGCTCGGTGGCCTCGTGGGGCTCGGCGTGTTCGCTGCGCTCGCGGATGGTCACGGAATCGTCGCGCTCGCCTGGGGCCTCGCCGTCAATGCGGCGGTCGCCTTCGCCGTGCCTGTTGTCGCGCTTCTGCGCAAGCGTGCGCTCACCGGCCCCGCGCCTCAACACGCCGACGTGTTGCCGCGGCTCTGGCATCTGCTCGAGGGTGCGTCGATCCCGCTCGCGCTGCAGGGGTGCTATCTGCTCGCGCTGCGCTTTGCCGCGCAGCTCGGTGTCGGCAGCTTGACGAGCTTCTCGTACGCCTACCTCGCCGCCTCGACGCTCGTCGGTGCGACTGCGTTCTCGCTTGGCTTGATCTCGTCCGCGCCTCTCACCCGGCGCGGCATCGATCCGGAGGAGGCCGGCCGGCACGTCGTGCATGCAGCATGGGTGAGCTTGTCGCTCGTCGGCGCAGCCGCCGGCGTGTTCGCGCTCGTCGGCGGCCGCATTGTGCAGTTCGTGCTCGGCAACGCGTACAAGGGCCAGGTGGGGCGCGAGCTCGGCCACCTCGTCGTGTATCTCTCTCCGTGGATGGTCGCCTGGGTCGGATTCGCCGTCACCTACCCGCTCGTGTTTGTGGCGGGGCGACGGAAAGCGCTCATTCCGCTGGCGGTTCTTGGGTTCGGCGTGTGCATTCCACTCGGGCTCGGTCTGCGAGCGGCGTGGGGTCTTCCCGGAATCGCCGTTGCGATCGGGTTGGCCACGCTCGTGATCGCGCTCGGCCTGATGGCCGCCGTCTCGACGCGTGCTCTCGCCGTCGCTGCGCTCGGGCTCGCTCGCCTCGCGCTGGCGATCGCCGTGGCGAGCGCCCTCGCTTTCGGCGGCCTCTCGCTCGCCGTGTCGCCGATCCCGGCAGCGCTGCTCGGCATCGTCGTGTACGCGCTCGTGATCTTCTCCATTCGCTCGTTCGGTCTCACCGACGCGTGGGCGTACGTGCGGGGGCTGCACTGAGCACGGCCCGCGCCATCGTCACGGGTGTTGGCGGCCAGGACGGCTCGTACCTCGCGGAGTTGCTGCTCGACCGCGGCTACGAGGTCGTGGGAGTCGTTCGGGACGCAACGCGCGATTACTCGAACCTCGTAGCCGTGCGCGATCGCATTCAGGTCGTGCAGGTGGACCTGCTCGATCGCACGGCGCTCCACGTAGTCCTGCGCGAGCACGCGCCGCAGGAGGTTTACAACCTCGCATCGCCGTCGTTCGTGCCGCGCTCGTGGGAGTACCCGGTGGAGACCGCGGAATTCGCAGCGGTCGGCGTGACGTCTCTGCTCGAGGCGATCCGTGACGTCGACCCGTCGATCCGCGTGTACCAGGCGTCGTCGAGCGAGATCTTCGGCGAGCCGAGGGAGACGCCACAGACCGAGTCGACGCCGCTCGCGCCCGTGACGCCGTACGGCGTCGCGAAGGCGTACGGCCATTTCATCATCGGCTCGTACCGGCGCCGCTACGGGCTGCACGCGAGCGCCGGGATCCTCTACAACCACGAATCGCCGCGGCGGCCGCTCGATTTCCTGCCGAGCAAGGTGGCCCACGGCGTAGCGGCGATCGCGGCCGGCCGTGAGGTCGAGCTCGTGCTTGGCGACCTCGACGCTCAACGCGACTGGGGGTATGCACGCGACTATGTCGAGGCGATGTGGCGGATCGTGCAGCAGGACGAGCCGCGCGACTACGTGATTGCGACCGGCGAGCTCCACAGCGTGCGTGAGCTCGTCGAGGTCGCATTCGCGCATGTCGATCTCGATTGGCGCGAACACGTACGCGTCGACGAATCGCTCAAGCGCGGCCAGGCAGAGCTGCACCGGCTCGTCGGCGACGCCGCGACCGCTCGCGAGGAGCTCGACTGGGCGCCGACCGTGTCGTTCGACGAGCTCGTTGGGCTGCTCGTCGATGCCGCGGGAGAATCAGTTTCGTGAGCGGCTACGTGCCGCTCAGCGAGCGCCGCCACCGCGCGCACGCGAAGCTGCTCGACGCTGTCGGAACGGGCAATCGCGTGCTCGACGTCGGCTGCTCGAGCGGCTACCTCGCCCGGCCGCTCGCAGAGCGCGGGAACACGATGGTCGGCATCGAGCTCGATCCGGAGGCGGCTCGTGCTGCCGAGGAGTTCTGCGAGCGGGTGCTCGTCGGAGACGTCGAGACGATGGAGCTTCCGCTCGAGCCCGGCTCGTTCGACGTCGTGCTCGGCGGCGACGTGATCGAGCATCTTCGCGACCCGGGCGCGACACTCGCCCGGCTGCGGCCATTCCTGCGGCCCGGCGGCCGAATCGTGCTCTCGACCCCGAACATCGCCAACTGGGCGATCCGGCTCTCGCTCCTCTCGGGGCGCTGGCGGTACACGGAGCGCGGGATCCTCGACCGGTCGCACACGCACCTCTTCACCCGGGCGACCCTCGTCGAGACCCTCGAGCGGGCCGGCTATCGCGTCGAGCGGATCGACTTCTCAGTCCCGGTTCCTGGCGATTCCGACCTCCTCGACGCCGTCGGCCGGGCAATCGGACGCCTCAGGCCCTCGCTTTTCGCCTACCAGTTCGTGGCCGTCGCCCAAACGAGTTCGTAACAGCCGCTCACTAGACTCCGGCGGCATGCCGGAGGCGGTGGACAGGCCTGCTGACGTCGACCGGGTCTATGAGGAGCTGAAGCGGGCAATCGACCGCGATGCCCGCGACCCGGCGATGATGCGCGGCCTCGCAGAGCGGTTCTGGCCGGTCAGCGCCGACAAGCCGCTCGAGCGGCGCGCCGGGGCAAAGGGCTGGGTCGCGTTCCGGGTGAAGCGCGTCCTGCGCAAGCTCATGCGCTGGTATGTCGAGCCCGCCTTCGCCGAGCAGCGGATCGTGAACGACGCGCTGCTCCGGCTCGTCGACGAGCTCGCTCGCCGGGTTGACGAGCTCGAGCGGCGCCGATGAGGCTCGCCGTGTGCATGCCGCAGGTGCCATTCGAGCGCGGCGGCACCGAGATCTTCGCGGACGGGCTCGTCCACGCGCTTCGTCGGCGCGGCCACGAGACGGAGCTCGTGACCGTGCCGTACAAGTGGTACCCCGGCGAGCGCGTTCTGACGCAGGCCTTCCTCTGGCGGATGCTCGATCTCGAGGAGGCGAACGGCCGTCCCATCGACGCCGTGATCGCCACGAAGTTTCCGTCGTACGCCGTGCGGCATCCGCGCAAGGTCGTCTGGCTCCTGCACCAGTTCCGACAAGCGTGGGATCTCGACCGCACCGAGCTCGGACAGTTCTCCGAGTCGGCCGAGGACCGCGCGCTCCGCCGCAAGGTGCTCGACTTCGACCGTGTCGCACTCGGCGAGGCGCGCAAGATCTTCACGACGTCCTCGATCGTCGCCGGCCGGCTGCGCGACTCGACCGGGCTCGACGCGGAAGTGCTCGCCCCGCCGCCGGCGCCGCTCGACTTCCATTGCACGGCGTACGAGGACTTCATTCTCTCGGTCAACCGGCTCGACCGCGCGAAGCGGATCGACCTGCTGATCGAGGCGGCCGCGCAAGCGTCTGGCTTGCGCATCGTGATCGCGGGCGACGGGCCTGACCGCGAGCGCCTCGAGCAGCTCGCGCGCGACCGCGGGCTCGACGGACGCGCCACCTTCACCGGCCGTGTCAGCGACGAGGAGCTTGCAGATCTGTATGCGCGCTGCCTCGGCGTCTACTACGCACCCGTGAACGAGGACTACGGGCTCGTTCCCTACGAGGCCTTCCTCTCGGAGAAGCCCGTGGTAACGACAACCGATGCCGGCGGGCCGCTCGACATCGTCCATGATCGCGAGACCGGGCTTGTCGTCGCGCCGACCGTGGAAGAGCTCGCCCGGGCGTGCTCATGGCTCCGCGATCACACCGACGAGGCGCGCACGCTGGGTCGCGCCGGGCGGGACATCGCGCGCGCGGTGACCTGGGACTCGTGCATCGACCGACTGCTCGCGGCGGTTGCGTGAAGGTCTCCTATTTCTCGCCGCTGCCGCCCAGCACGAGCGGCATCGCCGACTACTCGGCTCTGCTGCTGCCCGCGCTCGCGCGGTTGGTCGAGGTCGAGGTTGTGCGCCCCGGGCGCACGCGTCCGATCGCGGATGCCGACGTCGCTCTCTACCACATCGGTAACGATCCGGATGCGCATGCGTGGGTCGTCGACGCGCTGCACCGGCGGCCCGGAGTCGTCGTGCTGCACGACTTCGTCATCCATCACCTCGTCGCCGGCATGACGATCGGCCGTCACGACGGACACGCGTACCTCGCTGCGATGGAACGCGAAGCGGGCGTCGCCGGGCGCATGCTCGGCTGGGGCGTGCTCGAAGGCCGCGTGCCGCCGCTCTGGGAGATCCGCCCCACGGAGTTCCCGCTCGCCGGAGAGGTGCTCGACCGCGCTACCGGCGTGATCGTCCACTCGCGCTACGCCGAAACGCGCGCGCGCGAACACGGCTACGACGGCCCGCTCTGGCACATTCCGCACCCTGCGTGGCCGGCACCCGAGATCGAGCCTGCGCAGATCGACGGCTCGCCGCTCTTTGGCTGCTTCGGCCACCTGAACGAGAGCAAGCGCATCCCACAGTTGTTGCGCGCCTTCGCCGACTTTCGCGCCGGGCATCCCGCTGCGCGGTTGCTCCTGGTCGGCGCCGAGGCGCCCGGGTTCGACCTTGCAGGGCGACTGGAGCGGCTTGGGCTCGCGAGCGAGGGCGTCATCCGCGAGCCGTATGTTGAGGAGGAGCGGCTCTGGGCGCTCATGTCGGCCTGCGATGCCTGCGTCCTGCTGCGCGCACCGACGATGGGAGAGACCTCGGGGAGCGCCATCCGCACGCTGTCGCTAGGGAAGCCGCTCGTCGTCAGCGACGTCGGCTGGTTCGCGGAACTGCCCGACGACGTCGCTATCAAGGTGCCGGTCGGCGATGGGGAAGTCGAGGCGCTCGTCGCGGCGATGACCCGGCTCGCAGAGCCCGGAGTCGCCGCGCGCATGGGCGAGGCGGCCCGCTCGTACGTTCGCTCCGAGCACGATCTGGACCGGGTTGCGGAGGAGTACGTCGCCGCGCTCGAGCAGGCGGCCGGGTCGAGCGCCGTCGAGGCGAAGATTCTCCGCGCTGTTGCCGAGGCGGCGGCCGACACCGGCGTCGAGCCGGCCTGCCTGGCGCCGGAGCTCACTGCGCTCGGTCTCGCGAGCCCAAACGGCCACGTCCCGGTGTCAGACACCCGGACGGGTCTGCTTGGCATCTGGCCGATGTGGGCTTGGCTCGGCGCGCTCTACGTGGTGGCCGCCACGGTGCAGCTCGCCCTCGGACTGCGGGTCGTGTCGCCGTGGATCATGGTCGATGAGCTCGTCTACTCCGACATGGCGCGCAGCTTCGCCGACACCGGCCACTTCTTGATCCGCGGCGTGCACGCGAACTACGGCTTCGTCTACCCGCTTCTGCTCTCACTCGCGTACAAGCTTTCCGGATCGGTAGCGGATGCCTACCAGTGGGCGCGCGTGCTCAACGCGCTCGCGATGTGCTCCGTCGTCTTCCCGACGTATCTGCTCGCGCGGCGCGTCGTGCGACCCGGCTTTGCCTTCGCAGCCGCTGCGCTTGCGATAGCTGTTCCGCCGACGATCTACATCGGCACGTTGATGACGGAGAACGCGTTCTATCCCATCTTCATGTGGCTTGCGTATGCGCTCGTGCTGGCGCTTGAGCGGCCGACGCTGCGCAGGCAGGTCATCCTGCTCGCGCTTTGTGCGCTCGCTTTCCTGACGCGCGCTCAGGCCGTCGCGCTCGTCGCGGCGGCACTCTCGGCTCCGCTCGTCCTCGCGTGGATCGAGCGCGGCAGGCCTCGGCGCCTCAGTGCCTGGAAGCCCCTGTACGCAATCGTCGGCGGCGCGGCGTTCCTCGTAATCGTCGTCGAGGTTGCGCGCGGCCGCTCGCCGTCCCAGATTCTTGGCGGCTACAGCGTGACGACCGAGCACGCGTCGTATCAGGTCTGGCCCGCGCTGCGCTGGATCGTCTACCACCTCGCGGCCCTCGATCTCTCGCTGTTCGTACTGCCGTTCGCAGCGATGATCGTGCTCGTCGCCAACGCGCGGCATCTCGACCGCGCGCTGCGCGTCTTCTCCGCTGCTGCGGTCGCGCTCACGGTCTGGCTCGTCCTTGAAGTTGGGATCTTCGCATCTCATTGGTCACAGCGGATTGAGGAGCGCAACCTCTTCTATCTCGCTCCGCTCTTCCTCGTAGCACTACTCGCCTGGATCGAGCGCGGCCAACCGAAGCCCGCTCGAGCTGCCGTCGCCGCCGCCGGGATCGCCGCCGCGCTACCCGGGACGATTCCGTTCCTGCAGCTCATGAACATCAATGCGCAGTCGGACACGCTGTTCATCCAGCCGTGGTGGTACCTGGGCGACCGCGTTGCGGGCCGTGGGAACGTCGCGTTGCTCGCCGTCGCGGTGTCGGTCGTGCTCGCCGCGGCGTTCCTCTGGCTTCCGCACCGCTACGCGCCCGTGCTGCCGGTGCTCATCGCGCTCGGGTTCTTCCTGACGTGGCTGCCGCTCCAGCTCTGGATTCACTCGTTCCCGCGGCTCTCGAGCGCGACGTACACGACGGGGATCAGCGCGGGGAGGAGCTGGATCGACGCCGCTGTCGGACGCAACGCGGACGTGACGATCGTGTGGACAGGCGACAACCCCTACCGTGGTTGGGAGAACGAATTCTGGAACCGGAGCGTGAAGCATGCATACGACCTCACGCCGCCCGACACGCTGCTCGCAGGCCCGACGGAGCCGCACCTCACCGTCGAGGCGTCGACCGGACTCCTCCGCGACCCGGCGGGCAAGACCGTGCACGCGCAGTACGTCCTCGCAGAACCGTCCGCCCAGATCTCAGGCACGCGGATTGCCGCAGACGACGCCCGCGCGATGGTCCTCTATCGCGTGGATGGTCTCCTTCGTACATCGACGGCGATCACCGGCTGGCTCGGCGACACCTGGACCGAGCCGACGGTCACTTGGTTGCGACGCGGCTGCGTGCGCGGCGTCTTGCGGGTTCCGGTCCACTCGGATCCCACGCTCTACCCCGGCGTCATCCAGCGGATCGCAGTGTCGGGTACCACCCGGCCCGTTGTCGTGCGGCTCCCGTCCACCTCGACGAAGACGATCGTCGTTCCGCTGACGCCGCGCGGAGGAATCTGCCACGTCCGGTTCGAGATCACGCCCTCGCGGCGCCCGGCCGACTACCCGGCCTTGAACAACCCGGATCCCCGCACGCTGGGCGTGCTCATCTCCGGGTTCGAGTACGTCCCGGCCGCCGGGTGAGGATCGTCGTCGACGTCTCGCCGCTCTCGCACCCGCGCACTGGGGTCGGCAACTACATCCGCGGCTCGCTCCTCGGCCTCGCCGAAGCCGGCGGACACGAGATCGTCGCCTTTGCCCCGGCGAGCCGGCGCGGAAAGCGTGAGATCGAGGAGTCGCTCGACGGGATCGCGGTTGAGCACAGGCTGCCCGTGCTACCCGCCGCGCACGCGGTGCGCACCGCGTGGAGCCGGCTCGGGCGGCCGGCGGCGGAGCGCGTCGTCGGCGGCTTCGACGTGCTCCATTTCAGCGACTGGATGTACCCGCCGCAGCGGTCAGGCCTCCGGTCGACGATGATCCACGACCTCGTTCCGGTGCATTTCCCGGAGTGGGTGCACTCGCGGACACGGCGCATGCACGGGGCGAAGTACCGGCACGCCGCCCGCTCGTGTGACGTCGTGATCGTCAACTCCCGCTTCACCGGCGACGATGTGGCCGAGACGTTCAGCGTTCCGCCTGCCCGCATCCACGTCGCGTATCCGGGCGTCGACTCCGGCTTCACCCCCGACGGCGAGCGTTACGACCTCGGGCGGCCGTACGTGCTCACCGTTGCGACGCTCGAGCCGCGCAAGAACCTTACGGCGCTCGTCGAGGCGCACCGGCTTCTGGGTGACGAGCTCGCGCTCGCGGTCACCGGAGCCGCCGGCTGGGGAGCGCAAGCGGCGCTCGACGTCGAAGGCATCGTTCGTCTCGGCTACACGCTGCCGCAGGATCTGCCACGCCTGTACCGCGGGGCGAGCGTCGTCGTCTACCCGTCGCTCTTCGAGGGGTTCGGGATGCCGATCGTCGAGGCGATGGCGTGCGGCGTGCCTGTCGTCGCGTCCTCGCACCCGTCCATGGACGAAGCCTGCGGGGAGGCCGCGGTGCGTGCGGATCCGGAGGATCCCGACGCGATCGCTGCGGCGATCCGCAGCGCTCTCGACCGCCGCGACGAGCTCGTGCCGAAGGGCCTCGAGCACGCGCGCTCGTTCACGTGGCTCGCGAACGGGCTCGCGCACCTTGCAGCATGGGAGGCTGCCCCATGAGCGTCGCGATGAGGGTCGCGATGGACGTCACGCCCTTGCGACTGACGCAGGCGGGCACGGCGCGCTACATCCGCAATCTCCGCCAACGACTGGATGTTCAGCCGGTCGACTTCGGCGGCGCAGGCCGCGCATCGGTGCTTGCGCGTGAGCTGTGGTGGTACCCGTTCCGCCTCTCGGCACTCGACGGTGAAACGGACGTGTTGCACTGCACGACGTATTACGGCCCGCTCCGCCCGCGTGTCCCGACCGTCGTGACGGTTCATGACCTCGCGGTGTTCCGGCACCCGCAGGCGTTTCCACGCTGGACGCGCACGTACGTGCCGCTCGCGGTGCCGCGCGTGCTGCGAGCCGCACGCAGCGTGATCGCCGTCTCGGAGTTCACGGCCTCAGAGCTCGAGTCGCTCCTCCGCGTCCCGCGCGAGAAGATTCACGTCGTGCCGAACGCTGTCGACGACGCGTTCACGCCCGACGGACCTCGGGCCGACGGGAACTACGTTCTGGCCGTCGGCACCCTCGAGCCGCGCAAGAACCTCGCGCGCGCGATCGAGGCGGTCGCGCGGATCGGCGTCGACCTCCGCGTGGTCGGTGCACGCGGCTGGGGTGGCGTCGAGGCGCGCGGAGCCAATGTCACGTGGTTGGGGGAGGTCGACGACGACGAGCTCGCGCGTCAATACCGCGGTGCGCTCTGCGTCGTCTATACGTCGCTGTACGAAGGCTTCGGCCTGCCGGTGCTCGAGGCGATGGCGTGCGGTGCCGCGGTAGTTACTTCCGCAGGAGGAGCAACGGGGGAAGTGGCGGCCGACGCTGCGGTGCTGGTCGATCCGCTCGACGCCGGAGCAATCGCGGACGGCATGACGGACGCGATCGCGCGCCGCGACGAGTTGCGCCCGCGTGGGCTCGGGCGGGCTCGCCTGTTCTCGTGGGACGACGCGGCGCGGCTTACGCAGCATGTCTACGAGGGAACGGCATGAGTGACCCGCTTGTCGTTATCGACGCGGACGTTCTCGGCCGGCAGCGGACCGGCGACGAGACCTACGTCGAGAATCTTCTCCGCGCGCTTCCCGGCGCCGGTTCAGGCCTTCGCTTCGCGGCGATCACGCGCCACCCCGAGCTCGTGCCGCCGGGCATCGAGCCGATTGCGCTGCCCGCTCGCAGCCAGGAGCTCCGCATGGCGGTCCGCGTGCCTCTGCTGCTCCGCCGGCTGCGGCCGGCGCTCGTGCACTTCGTGCATTCGCTGCCGCTCGCTCTCCCGTGCCCCGCAGTGCTCACCGTTCAGGATCTTTCGTTCGAGCGCGACACGTCGCTGATGGGCGCGCGGGAGTCGGCGATCTTCCGCTTCGTCGTGCCGCGCTCGGCGCGCCGTGCCCGGCGCGTGCTCGCTATCTCTCAACGCACCAAGGACGATCTTGTTCGCCTGTATGCGCTGGCGCCCGAGAAGGTCGTCGTCACGCCGCTCGCCGCCGACCCCGCCTTTCGACCCGGCGGCACCCGCGGTGACTATGTGTTGCTCTCCGGGTCGATCGAGGCGCGGAAGAACCCGCTCCTCGCGGCCGACGCTGCCGCCGCAGCCGGCCGGCTTCTGGTCGTCGCGGGCCCCGAACGCGACCGGGCGCTGGCGGCTGAGCTGCGCGCGCGCGGCGCAGACGTGCGCGGCTTCGTGCCGAAAGAGGAGCTCGTCCGGCTGACCCAGGAAGCTGCCGCTCTCGTATTTCCGACGCGTCACGAGGGCTTCGGCTTGCCGGTCGCGGAGGCGATGGCGTGCGGCACGCCGGTCGTCGCGACGCCCGATGCCGCGGTCCGAGAGGTGGGCGGCGATGCCGTCGCGTACGCCGAGCCATCGGAGTTCGCGTCAACGCTCGAGCGCGTGCTCGCCGACCCCGAGCCGTGGTCGCGTGCTGGACTCGAGCGCGCGCGCGCGCTTTCATGGGACAACACGGCGCGGATTACCGTCGACGTCTACCGTGGTGTGCTCGCGTGAAAGTCAGCGCAGTCGTCATCTCGCACGGGCACGCCGACGAGCTCGAGCAATCACTGCCCGCGCTCGCGCCGCAGGTCGACGAACTGCTCGTGATCGCGAACATCCCCGGGAGCCTTCCCCGGCAGCTGCCGAAGGGGACACGTGTGCTCGAGAACGACGCGCCGCTCTCGTTCGCCGCTAACGCGAACCTAGGCGCCTCGCAAACCGAGCACGAGCTCGTTCTGATCGTGAATCCGGACGCTGTGCCTGACCCGGATGCGGTCGCGATCTTGCGCGACTTCATGGCCACCCGCCCGCATAGTGGTGCAGCGGGACCGAAGATGCTCTACAGCGACGGGACGTGGCAGGCGTCGCGCCGAAGCTTCCCGACCGTCGGTGCGACGCTCGTTCGCCGCACGCCGCTCCGCTTGCTCTTTCCGCCGCTTCGCTGGCAGCGTCGCCACTACCTGCTGGACGAGCGCCCCGACGAGCCGGCGCCCGCGGACACCATGCTCGGCGCGTTCATCCTGCTCCGGCGGACGATGCTCGATGAGATCGGGGGCTGGGACTCGGGCTTTCGCATGTACTGCGAGGACATCGATCTCAACTACCGCGCCGCCCGTGCAGGCTGGGAGCGCTGGTACGTCCCGGCCGCCGTGGTGCGCCACGAGTACGCAGCCGTGATCGACAAGAAGTTCCTGACGAAGCACACGCTGTGGCACGCCCGCGCGATGCTGCGCTTTCTCCGGAAGCACCCCGAACGGCTGCTCGCCCTGCGATGACGAGCTGGGACAAGTACGCCGGCAAAGCGCGCGGCTGGAGCGAGCAGGAGTATGCAAGAGCGGACGCGTACCTCTCGCACCGCGCCGAGCTCGTACGCAGTCTCGGCCCGGCGCTTCGCGCAGGCGACGTCGTGCTCGACCTCGCCTGTGGCGACGGCGGGCTTGGCGACTTCCTTCCGGAGCAGCGCTACGTCGGCGTCGACGCGAGCGAAGAGATGGTCGCCGCAGGGCGCGAGCGAGGGCGCGAGCTCGTGCATGCCGATCTGAACGACTATGAGCCCCCGCAGCCGGTGCAGGCAACGACGATCTTCCGTGCGATCTACTACGCACGCGATCGGCGCAAGCTTTTCGAGCGCATCGCGGGATACACGGAGCGAAAACTTGTCTTCGACGTCAACCCGCGTCAGTACCGGCTGGAGGAGGTGCGCGCAGATCTCCGTGCAGCCGGCCTCGATCGGCTCGAGACGCGGCCATTCTTCGTGCCGCAGACGCGCGCGCTGCCGCTTCTCAAGTTATTCGAGCGACGCCCGCTGCTTGCGCGCCTCCTGTTGCGGTACCGGTTCACCCTCCTGTGTGCGGCGTCGCGCCGCGCGGGAGCTTCGTGAAGAAGCGGTAGTCGACGTGTGCGCCGAGCGTCCGCGGGTCAGTGAGCCGTGGATCGACGTCTCTCGGGATGAACTTATCGACGATGACGACGCGCGCGCCGAACGCCGTGCGCGGTGTGCGTAGCCAGATCACCTTCGTCTTCAGCCTCTTTGCGTCGAACCGAAGGTCGCGGAAGACTCTGCCCAGCGCAGGCTGCTTGAACTTCGTGACGATCGAGGCGAGCTGAAGGTGCACGGGGGTCGAGGGCCAGTTCTCACGCGAGATGCGAATCCGCAGCCAGCCCGGCTTCGACGCGATGAAGCGGAAGTACGTGCTGTCGTTCGGCCCGCTCCAGCCGTCCGCATAGATGCCGCTGCATTCCGCGCGGAGGCGGTTCGGCTTCGTGAGCTTGATCAACTTCCACTCCTTAAGCGTCGCCGCGCCGCCGTTGTAGAAATGGACGGCTGCCACGGGCCCCGCGAAGTCGACGCATGGCCAATCCTCGACGGCGTAGTCGTATACGCGGCCCGGAGCATTCGGGTTGACGCTCCAGTAGACGCGTCCGTCAGCGGTGATGTTCGGTGTGCCGCTCGGGCCTGGGCCTCCGAGGGTCGCATCGAGACTGTCCACGGTGACGATCGAGCGGTTCCAGAACTCGAGTTCCCACTCGGGGTTCGGGTCCGCGACCCCTTGTGCGAGGTAGAGCGTCGGCTTTCCGCGCGCGACGTGGTCGACCCACGTGAAGGGATGCCGAAGCGTCGCCGCGAGCTGACGGCTGATCGAGACCGTGCCGGAGGCAGCCGAGATCTCGCCCGTGACGTTCCACGCGAGGATGCCGACCGCGAGCGCTGCAGCGATTCCGGTGACCACGGTGCCGGACCACGGCAGCAGCGTCGCCGCGACGAGCAGTGCCACCCCGACCGCGAGGATGCCGATCAGGAGCCACTGCGCTGTCACCGGCGTCCACTCGTAGTAGCGGTTGGCCTGTTGGAGGATCGAGAAGCCGAGCGCGTCTGAGTAGAGCTGCACGCCCATCTGGAACGGTGTGCCGACCACGAGGTAGAAGCCGTACGCGGTGGCGGCCGCGAGTGCTACCAGATTCGCCCGCCTGCGCTCGAAGACGAGCGCCGTGCCGATGAAGAGCAGTGGGGCGATGTAGATGAGATTCCGCTCCTCGACGCGTGTCGCGAAGTACGCCTGGAGGTACGCCGCTTTCATGCCGGTGTAGAGCCCGAAACCGATGATCCCGGCTGCGGATACGCAGCGAAACATGCGTACCGTGCGCTGCCGTTCCTCGCTGTGCGCGGGTACGAGTGCGGCGAGCCCGAAGACGAGCGGAATGACGCCGAGGCCGATCGCGAGCGCGCCGGCCGCCCAGTCGCCGAGCACGAAGGCGCGGTGTTTCCAGTACGTCGTCACGCCATACCACGGCTGCGAGTGGTGGCTCGCGATCCCGCTGACCGTGATGATCACGCCGGCAACGAGGACGACAAAGCCGATGTAGTCGCCCCAGGACCATGACGCCCGTCGGCTATTAGCCCAGGCGCTCGTCCACGCTGCGAAGAACAGGGCAAATACGACGACGATCGGAATCACGATGAGCTCGCTGCGCACGAACGGCGCCACGAGCGAGGTGACAATCGCACCGATGATCCAGCCGCGGCTCTTCTCGATCAGCGCTTTCGTGATGAGGAGAAAGCAGAGCGCCACGTACGGATACGCGAGCGTCTCCTCGACGATCCAGGACGAGTAGGCAAGCGAGGGGATGACCGCCGCGCCCACCGCTGCGAACAGGGCCCACCCGCGACGCACGACGAGCCTCGCCAGGAAGTACGTCGGGAAGATCACCGACGTCATGACGAAAACGTCGAGGTACTTGACGCCCGAGTACGCCGTCGCGACGTCGTGGATGAGCCAGACCGGCGCGAGCATCACCGGATAGAGCGAATGGAGGGGATAAGGAGCGCCGCGTCGCGCGGCATGGCCGGTCGCCGCGATTGAGCGGGAGATCTGCGTCGTCTCGAGCTCGTCCGTGAAGAGCCACGGCGTCACGTGGCGCCACGCCTCGAACGCATAGACGATGCAGAGCCAGAGGTAGATGCTCGCGAGCGGAACGGCCGTAAGCAGCCGGTCGGCGAACGTGCGGCTGGGCCGCGGCAGCCGCGTTTCCTCGACGCGCCGCGGGGTTGCGACCATGCTCACTCGACGACGGCTCCGAAGGCGACTGCTGGGTCGATGTCCATGTGGCGACGGACGAACCGGCACGAGACGTCAGCCCGCTTGCAAGCCTCGATCACGAGGTCGAGGCGAACGCGTTCGGCGTCCGGGATCGTTACGAGCACCGCTTCCGGCGACAGCCGGCCGAGGGCCCAGCCGATCTCTTCGAGGTTCGCAACAACCGGAACGCCCTGGATACGGCGCCGCCGGAAGCCGGGATCATCGTCGACGAATCCGACCACGCGAACGCCGGGGCTTTCACGCAGTTCGCGGAGCAGGCTTCGCCCGCTTCGGCCCGCGCCGACGATCAGTGTGCGCTCACGGGCACCGCGCTCCACGAGGGCGCGGATCGTGTGGGCGACGCCGCGCTCCCAGAATCGCGCAACTCCGATCAGGAGCGAACAGAGCAGGACGTCGATCAGATAGGTCCCTCGCGGGAAGCCGTTCCACGGGACCGTCGCCCAGATAAAGAGGAATGCAGTGCCCTCCGACAGCACTACTGCCGTGAAGATGCTGAGCGCGTCACGCGCGCCGGCGTAGCGCCACACGCCCCGGTAGAGCCCGAAGAGCATGAACATGACGTACCGCGCGACGAGGATCGCCGGCAGCGACAGGTTGAACACATGGCGCCACCAAGGCAAGCCCGTCCCTTCGATGCGAATCATGTACGCGACCGTGAACGACGCGGTGATCAGCGCAAAGTCGATGAGCGCCTCGACGAAGCGTCGCCGATGCACGAGGAGCGAGCGGATGAACGACGTGGTTCCGTCGGCTTCCGGGATGCGTTCCACGTCGGCGAGGTAGCTCCCGAACTGGAGGAGAAACGCGAAGGTGATGAGCACTCCGACCAGCGTGATGCGCGTGTCGTCCAGCACTTTGTAGGCGAGGCTCGTGAGTCCGAGCGCCGCCGAGACGACACAGAGGAGAACGACTGCGCGCTTGTCCGACAGGCCCTGATACACAAGGCGATGCGACGTGTGATCGCGTCCGCCGCGTGTAACCGGGCGTCCTTCGAGCAGGCGCACGATCGTGACGAGCGACGTGTCGAGGATCGGCACCGCGAGCACGATGATCGGCAGGAAGAGCGTCGCCACGGTCGAGCCGGCGACCGTCCAGCTCGATGCGAGCCCGAGTGCCGCGAGACCGAAGCCGAGCACCTGGCTGCCGCTGTCGCCCATGAACACGGCAGCCGGGCCGCGCAGGCGAAGGTTGTACGGCAGGAAGCCGATGCACGCGAAGCAGATCCCGAGCGAGAGGGTGGCGACCAGGTGGCTCGGGTGCACGGTGAAGGCGTCGATCGCGAAGAAGGCGCACGCGATCGCCGCGAGCGTGGCCGCGAGGCCATCCATGTTGTCGAGAAGATTGAAGGCGTTCGTCATCCCGATCAGCCAGAGGACGCCGATCAGCGTCGCGAGCACGGGATTGCCGACGATCTCGACGCGCACGCCCGCCACGAGCACGAGTGCTGTGGCGGCGCCCTGGGCTCCGATCTTTGCGAGTGGCGAGAGGTGGTAGATGTCGTCGAGGAGGCCGGCGACGAAGAGGATCGCGCAGCCGCCGAGGATGCCGCCGAGCTTCGCGGAGGGAGAGATCAGGCCGGCCGCGAGAGCGATGCCTACGGCGGCTAGCAGGCCGGCCATGATGCCGACTCCGCCGAGGAGCGGCGTCGAGCGCGTGTGCCAGCGATCCTCCTGCGGTGCGGCCACGAAGTGGCGGGCCGCGGGAGTGTGCAGGAGTCCCCGGATCGTCAGGAGGCTCGCCGGCAGCGCGGCAAGGGCAGCCACGGCGACCGTCACGGGAAGCAGGGTAACGAAGCGCTGTATGGATCGTGTTTGGGCGCCGCTGGCGCTAGTTTGGCCCGGTGCCGCTGCTCGAGATCCTTCGCTGCCCCTTTTGCCGGAGCTCCCTCCGCGAGGACGGGGACGGGCTCGCGTGTGTCGGCTGCGGGCGAAGTTTCGCGCGGGCCCCTGACGGGATCCCGCTGATGCTGCACGAGGAGCTCCCCGGTGCGCGCGTGAAGCTCCGCGAGGCAGAGGGCTGGCTCGAGAAGGCGCGGAACGAAGGCTGGTACGAGCCGGACGACACGGTCGATGCCGTCCTGCCGTTCGTGAATCGCGAGCTCGGTTGGAACGACTCGAACTGGCTCGCGAACGGCCACTCCTTTGAGGTGCTACTCGGCCGCTACATCGACGGCGCGACGGGGCTGCGCGTGCTCGAGGTTGGCGCTGCGAAAGCGTGGGCGGCGCGGTTCTGGCTCGAGCGCGAGTGTGAGTTCGTCGCCACGGACATCCTCGTCGACGAGAAGATCGGCCTTGGCCGAGGCGCGTTCTACGGCGACTTCGGGCGAGTGCAGGCCGACGGCGAGAATCTGCCGTTCGGCGACGCGACCTTCGACGTGACCTACTGCGTGGCGACGCTGCACCACGCACTCGATCTGCCGAAAATGGTGCGCGAGATGGTGCGCGTGACCAAGCCCGGCGGGACGGTCGCCGGCCTGAACGAAGGCATCCGCGGCGTCGGCCGGAGCGCCGACAACCCGGATCAGGCTGGTGAGAAGGAGCTCGGGATCAACGAGCACGTTCACACCGTGTGGGCGTACTTGAGTGCGTTCGCGCGCGCGGGTGCGGTCGTGCGCCGGATGGAACGCTCCGATGGCTGGCCGCCGGTGCCGTTCGGGTTCTTCCTCTCGCGGGTGCCGAAGGTCGGGATGACCCTCGGCACCCTCGCTCACCTCAGCGCAGCGCGCTACGCGGGCGTCTCGATCTACGCGCGCAAGCGCGGATGAGGGCGACCTTCGTTTTCCCGAATCCCCGCGCCGATCTGCTAGCGGGTGTCGCAGCAGGTTTGGAGCCCGACTCGACGTTGCTTGGCGCCAATCATCTTGCAGAACTCGGCATCGATGCCCGCGTTCACGATCCGTTGCTCTCGCGGCGCGGCCTGCCGCCAGTGCTCAACCGGATCGCCTGGCACCTCCGCGAGCTCACGGTGCCGTTCGAGGTCGGTCGATCCGACGTCGTATTCACTCCCCTTGCGAATGTCCTACCGCTCTCAAGCCGATTGCGAGCCCTTCCGGTCGTAGTCGTGAACTATGGACTTAACTTGATCTTGCGCAGATCCTCGTCGGGCAGGCGTGCACTGCTTGGGCGATCTCTGCGAGCCGCTGCATGTGTCGTCTGCCTCGGGGAGTCACAGCGCGAAGAGCTCGTCCAAGCGGTGGCCTTGGACGAGACGCGGGCGAAGACCCTGCTCCTGCCCGTCGACGAGACCTTCTTCTCGCCGCGGCGGAACGGCGAGCAGTCATCGACCGTGCTCACCGTCGGCAAAGATCTCGCCCGCGACTACGAGACCTTCGTCACCGCAGTCACAGGGCTCGACGCGCCCGTGCAGCTCGCTGTCTATCCGCGCAACCTCCAGGGATTGGAGCTTCCCCGGAACGCTCATGCGCGCATACTCTCGTCGATCGAGCTGCGCGAGTCGTATGCAGCCGCCGGCTGTGTCGTCCTGCCTCAGCGCCCTGACGAATACGCGTACGGCTCAGAGGGCGGTGGATTGACGGCTCTCCTCGAAGCGATGGCGATGGCGAAGCCGATCGTCGCAACGGAGCGGGCAATCCTTCGGGACTACGTCGAAGACGGCGTCGACGCGCTCCTCGTGCCGCCCGAGGATCCGTCCGCGCTGCGCGCGGCGATTGTGCGTGTGCTGAGCGACCGGGAGCTGGCTGAGCGGATGGGCGCTTCAGCCCGCACCCGGGTCGAGCGCGACCACACGACCCGCGGCTTCGCAGCCCGCCTTGCACCTTTGCTCACGTCTGTCGTCTAGTCTCGTCGCGATGCAGCGGACGGCACTCGTCACGGGCTCGAGCGGCCTCGTCGGCTCGGAGACGTCGGCCTATCTGGACGGCAACGGATGGAAAGTCCACGGTGTCGACAACAACATGCGCGCGGATTTCTTCGGGCCCGGCGGCGACACCCGCCCGACCCTGGAGCGGCTGCACATCACGGCTACACGGTTCATCCACCACGAGCTCGACGTCCGCGACCGCGCCGCCATCGCCGCACTTGTGCAGGACGTACGGCCCGATTTGATCGTGCACGCGGCGGCACAGCCCTCCCACGACCTCGCGGCCAGCCGTGTGTTCGACGATTTCGAGGTCAATGCCCTTGGCACGCTCAACCTTCTCGAGGCGGCACGCCAATGGTGCGCGGAGTCGCCCTTCGCGTTCATGTCGACGAACAAGATCTACGGCGAGAGGCCCAACGAACTGCCGCTCGTCGAGCTCAAAACACGTTGGGAATACTCGAACCCGACGGACCAGAACGGAGTCGACGAGAGCATGTCGATCGACGCGACGCTTCACAGCCTGTTCGGCGCCTCCAAGGCGTCAGCCGACCTGCTCGTGCAAGAGTACGGACGCTACTTCGGGATGCCGACCGTTTGTTTCCGAGGCGGTTGTCTCACCGGCCCCCAACACGCCGGTGTACCTCTTCACGGCTTCCTCGCGTACCTCGCGCGCGCTGTGCGCGAGGGCCTGCCGTATCAGGTATTCGGTCACAAGGCGAAGCAGGTGCGAGACAATCTTCACTCCCTCGACGTCTGTCAGGCAATCGTTGCCTTCGCGGAGCGACCTTCGGCAGGCGCGGTCTACAACCTCGGCGGTGGCCGTTCCAACAGCGTTTCGATGCTCGAAGCTATCGCCCGCTTCGAGTCGCTCTTCAACCGGAAGCTCGCCTGGGAGTACGTCGAAGAGCCGCGTCGTGGCGATCACATCTGTTACATCTCGAACCTCGACCGATTTCGTGCCGATTACCCGAGCTGGAACGTGGGGGTCTCGCTTGACGCGATCTTCGACGACTTCGTCCGGATGGGCGCGGCGGTCGCGTGAGCACCTACCTCGACGTCCTGCGCTATCGAGAGTTGCTCGGCAATCTCTTCCGCCGCGATCTGCAGGCGAAGTACCGCGGCTCCGCGCTCGGCGTGGTCTGGACCGTGGCGAACCCGATCATGTTGATGGGCGTCTACCTGCTCGTGTTCGGCGTCGTCTGGAAGTCGAATTTCGCGACCGGCGGCCACTATCCGCTCTTCCTACTCACCGGCCTCGCGCTGTGGACGTTCTTCGCCGCCTCCGTGCAGTCGGCGACCCGCTCGATGCTCGACAACGCCAACCTCATCCGCAAGACGCGCTTTCCCCGCCAACTCGTCCCGCTGTCAGTCGTGTTCGCGCACCTCGTGAGCTTTGCGGTGATGCTCGTGCTGCTGCTCGTCGTGAACTTCATCGCGCTGCCACGTGTACGCGCGACCGAATTGCTGGCCATCCCGCTGGCCTTGCTGTTCGTCGGCCTCGTCTGCGGGATCGCGCTTGCGGCGGCGTCGCTCAACGTGCTCTTCCGCGACATCGAGTTCATCGTGGCGGCGCTGCTCGTGCCGCTGTTCTTCCTGACGCCGATCCTTTATTCGCTAACTGGACCGCAGCTCGAGAAGCATCGGCACGTCGTCGATGTCATCCACTGGGTGAATCCACTCTCACCGGCGATCGAGGCGGTGCGCGCGCCGCTCTTCGCGGGAACGCTGCCGCGCTGGACGGACGCGCTCTATCTTGTCGTCGCGTGCGCGCTCGCGCTTGCGCTCGGTGCGCTCGTCTTCAGAAGCGTCGACGACCAGATCGCGATCGAAGTCTGACCACGAGGCGGCCGTCGAACATCGACGGCTCATCGCGGTCGGGGCGATACGCCGGCAATCCCGCGACCTCGTCGTTCGGCTCGAGCCCTGGCAGAAGGGAGGGGCAGACGAGCGGATGCGGGAACCGCGGATAACGACCGCCTCCGGCCGCATAGGGCGCGAGTTCTGGCGAACCGCGCCGCCCTTCGACGGCGCCGCCGACGGCGGAGTACCCCTCCTCGTGCAGCTCGCGCACGCGAGCATGCCAGTCGTCGCTGGGCTCCGCGTCCTCCGGAAGAAACGCGCGCGCTTCGCTCGCGTCGCGCCGCTCGACGTCGACGTCCTCCTCGAGCGGCGTGTTGCCGAGCTCGGCGAGCCAGAAGCGATGCTCCTCGACGAGATCGACCGAGAGCCGGTACCGGCCCGGCGGAATCGGCGCGCGCAGCGCGACGGTCTGCCGCAGTGACCCGCCCGGCTCGACGATGCGCTCGAGCGGCGTGCGCACACCGTCCCACACGATCGCGTTGCCCCGCTCGTCGAGCCAGTGGTAGCTGAGGAAGAGCCCGTCCTCGAAGCCGCGCGTCCGCCAGGCGGCCGTGCCTGCGTTCTCGACCTCGACCGTGGCGAGTTGGAGCGCACCGGCCTGGACGGGTGCTCGCTCGAGCGTCCGCCAGTGCGCGACGAGGGGACCGGAAGCGCTCATAGCCGGGCTAGTGTAAGAGCCGTGACGGAGCCGCTCCTCGTGCGCGCTGCACGGCGCGAGCCGGTCGAGCGCACCCCCGTCTGGTTCATGCGCCAGGCGGGGCGGTCGCTGCCGGAGTACCGCGCGATCCGTGAGCGCCATTCGTTCTTCGAGGTCGCGGGCTCGCCGGAGCTGTGCGCCGAGGTGACGCTACAACCCGTGCGCCGCCACGACGTGGACGCAGCGGTGCTGTTCGCAGACATCATGTCGCCCGTCCTCGGGATGGGCATCGACGTTGAGCTCGTTGAGGGCGTCGGTCCCGTGGTCGCGCAGCCGATCGGATCAGCCGCCGACGTAGCGCGTCTTCGGGTGAGCGAGCCCGACCCCGCGATCGTCGAAGCGATTCGGCTCGTACGCGGCGAGCTCGACGCCGGGAAGGCGCTTGTTGGTTTCTGCGGCGGACCGTTCACGGTCGCTGGGTACCTCGTCGAGGGCAAGCCGTCACGCGACTTCGCGCGTACGAAGGCGCTGATGTACCAGGAGCCCGACACGTGGCACGCGCTGCTCGATGTGCTCGCGGAGCAGTTCGCAGGCTACGTCGCCGCACAGGTCGCGGCAGGGGCCGATGTGATTCAGGTCTTCGACTCGTGGGTCGGCGCGCTCACGCCTGCGGATTACGACGAGTTCGTGGCGCCGTACTCCGCCCGCATCCTCGACGCGGTCGACGCGCCGACGATCCATTTCGGCACAGGCGTGACGGAAGACCTGCTGCGCGCGCTTGCCCGCGCCGGCGGCGACGTGATCGGGCTCGACTGGCGCATCCCCCTGGACAGTGGGTGGAGCGTCGTCGGCGAGGGACGCGGTATTCAGGGCAACCTCGACCCCGCCGCGCTGCTCGGCCCATGGGAGCGGATCGAAGAAGCCGCGCTCGACGTGCTCGCGCGCGCGGGCGGCCGTCCAGGTCACATCTTCAACCTCGGGCACGGCGTCCTGCCGCAGACCGACCCGGGCCTTCTGACGCAGCTCGCCGGTCTCGTGCAGGAGCACACTGTGGAGGCGCGTGTCTAGCGAGGCGGTCGTCCTCATGGCGTACGGCTCACCCGAGCAGCTCGCCGACGTGCCCGCGTACTACGCAGACATCCGCGGCGGGCGGCCGATCGCGCCCGAGCTCCTCGACGATCTCGTCGAGCGTTACCGGAGGGTCGGGATCGAGGACTCGTCGCCGCTGAACGCGATCACCGAGCAGACGCGCGCCGCGCTCGAGCGAGAGCTCGAGCTGCCGGTGTTCACCGGGATGAAGCACTGGACGCCGCGCATCGGCGATGCGGCGGAGTCTGCGCTCGCCATAGGTACCGAGACGATCGTGGGCCTCGTCCTCGCGCCGCACTACTCGGCGCTTTCGATCCAGGGGTACCGCGAGCAACTCGAGCGCGCACTCGACGGACGCGCAGAGCTGCGCTTCGTCGAGAGCTGGCACGACGAGCCCGGCTTCGTCGACCTGCTCGCCGACAAGATCCGCGGCACGGACGCACACGTCGTCTTTACTGCACACTCCCTTCCGGAGCGGATCCTCGCCACAGGCGACCCCTACAAGGACCAACTGCTCGAGACGTCGCAGCTCGTCGCCGAGGCCGCCGACACCGAGGACTGGTCGTTCTCGTTTCAGAGCGAGTCGCCGACCGGTGAGCCGTGGCTCGGGCCGGACATCCTCGATCACCTGCGTGCGCTGCACGAGCAGGGAATCCAGTCGGTGCTCCTCTGCCCCGTCGGGTTCGTCTCCGACCACCTCGAAATCCGCTGGGATCTCGACGTCGAGGCGATCGAGCTCGCGGGGAAGCTCCGGCTGCCGCTGGCGCGGATCGAGATGCCAAACGACGATCCGGCCTTCGTCCGCACGCTTGCCGGGATCGTCCGGCGCGCACTGGCGGTAGCTTCACCAACGTGAGAGCTGGAGAGATCCTCGTAGAGCACGCCGCGCGGAGCTTCCGCGTGTACCCGCGCGAAAGCCGCGCGCTGAAAGATCTCCTGTTCGCGCGCCGGCATGCGCGCGGCTCGGATGTCTGGGCGCTCCGCGACGTCTCATTCGGCGCCGAGCCGGGCAGCGCGGTCGGTCTCGTCGGCCGCAACGGCTCGGGCAAGACGACGCTTCTACGCCTGCTGTCGGGAATCGTGAAGCCGACGTCGGGGCGCGTCGCGGTCGGCGGGCGCATCGGTTCGCTGCTCGAGCTGGGAGCGGGGTTTCACCCCGACATGACCGGTCGCGAGAACGTCTACCTCAACGGTTCCATCCACGGCCTGCGCCGTGTCGCAATTCGCGAGAAGCTCGACGAGATCGTGACGTTTGCGGGGCTCGAGGATTTCATCGATCTGCCGGTGCGCACGTACTCGTCGGGCATGTACATGCGTCTCGGCTTTGCGATTGCCGCGCACATCGAGGCGGAGGTCTTGCTGCTCGACGAGGTGTTCGCCGTCGGTGACGAGGCGTTCCAGCGCAAGTGCTTCGGCAAGATCTTCGAGTTCAAACAGGCCGGCGGCACGATCGTGTTCGTCTCGCACGACGCGGCGTCGGTCGAGCGGCTCTGCGACCGCGCGATCCTGCTCAAGGACGGCGTCGTGTCGTTCGACGGCCCGACGCACGAGGCGATCGTCGCCTACAGAACCCAGCTTGCGGGCGAGCGGAACCCGGAAGAGCGCTCGGCGGGGCTGAAGGAATGGGGGGGCGACGTCGCCCGCGTCGAGCGCGTCCGCCTGCTCGGCCCGGACGGTGACGAGCGGATGCAGCTGCTCGCAGGCGAGCCGTTCTCGATCGCGATCGACATCGTCACGGAGTCGTCGGTCGCGCCGCCCCGCCTCGGCTGGGAGCTGCGCGACGACGCTGCGATTCTCGTCGCCGCAGGCGCAGTGTCGACGGACGAGCTCGGCTGGGACGACGACACGCGCACATTGCCTCTTCGCTTCGAGGCCGAGCGCCCGCCGTTCGCGGACGGGCGGCTCCACCTCCGGGTCGACCTCACCGACGAGAGCTCCGAGACGCAATACCACTCCGTCGACGACGCGCTCGTCTTCGTCATCTATCCGTCCGACGAGGGACGCGGTCTCGTCCGCCTGGAAGGACGCTGGACGCACGCCGCCGAACTGGGCATCCGATGAGCAGCCGCACCTGCCCCGACTGGCCGGACCTGATGGAGATCGCCCCCGAGCTCCAGTTCAAGCACTACACGGTCGCAGAGGCGCAACTGCCCGCTGACGCGCTGATGAAAATCTCGCAGGTCGCGCTCTCCGATGTCGCAATCTGCTGCGACCTCGACAAGAACGTCTTCTACGCGGCGCACACGGACCCGACCGTCGCGGACGCCCTGAGGCAGAGCCACTGGTATGAAGTGCGCGAATGGGGCGCCACCGGCGGCCCCGGCGAGAACTACTAAACGGCTGTCAGCAACGGCTCGCCGCGTGCGAGTGCGAGCACGTTGTCGACGACGATGCGTGTCATTGCCGCGCGCGTCTCGACGGTCGCGCTACCGATGTGCGGCGTGAGCACGACGTTCGGAAGCGAACGGAGCACCTCCGGAACATTCGGCTCGTGTGCGAACACGTCGAGCCCGGCGCTGATTCGGCCCGAGACGAGCTCAGCAACGAATGAGTCCTCGTCGACGATGGCGCCGCGTGCGGTATTCACGAGCGTCGCGCCGTCGCGCAGCAGCGCTAGCCGTCGCCCGGAGAGCAAACCCTGTGTTTCCGGCGTCAGCGGCGTGTGCACCGTCACGATGTCTGCCTCCCGCAACAGGTCGTCGAGCTCCCGGTAGCCGGGGTCGGCGGTTTGCGCGCGCCGGTGGAAGAGCACGCGCATGTCGAAGGCGCGCGCTCGCTTCGCCACCGCAGCTCCGATGCGTCCCAGGCCGATGATGCCGAGCGTTGCGCCGCTCATGTCCCGCCCGAGGAATGGGCTCTCCGACCACGATGAGCCCCAGCGGCCCTCCCGCACGAGTTCGTGGCCTTCCACCACGCGCCGTCGCACCGCAAGCATCAGCGCGATCGCAAGGTCGGCGGTCGCGGCGTCAAGGACGCCGGGCGTGTTCGTCACCGCGACGCCGCGGGCGCGGCACGCCTCGGCGTCGACGTTGTCGTAGCCGACGCCGTAGTTGGCGACGAGCCGGAGCGATGGCAGCCGGTCGAGCAGCGCATCGTCGACGGCGTCGCCGGAGACGATCAACGCTTCCACGTCGTCGCGCCTGCCGTCGACGGGGCCGATCTCGACCGGACCGAGCTCCTCCCAGGCCTCCCCGGGCAAGCGCCTCGTCGCGAGTACCTTCACAGCTCGGAGTACAGCAGCTTTACCCACCGGGCTAGTCTCTTCTCGTGACGACGGTCGTCATTCCGTTTGCAGGAGTCGAAGGCAAGACGCGGTTGCATGCCTCGAATCGCGTGCGGCGCGAGCTCTCCCTCGCGATGCTCGGCGACGTCCTCTCGGCAGCCCGCATCGTCGGCACGGCGCAGGTCGTGACCGCGGACGCCGAAGGTGCCGCGCTCGCAAGCGAGGTCGGCGCCACCGTGCTCGACGACCCGGGAAGCGGGCAGAGCGCGGCCGTGCAAGCGGCGCTTCGGGGTCTCGACCCAGGGGCGATCCTCATCGTCAACGCCGACCTACCCTGTGTCGTGCCCGACGACCTGCGCGCGCTCCTCGCTGCGACGCCCGCCGGGGGTGTCGCGCTCGTCGAGGCGCGCGACGGCACGACGAATGCGTTGAGCATCTCCGCGCCCGAATCGTTCGCACCGCTCTACGGGCCGGGCAGTGCAGCGCGTTTTCGCGCACACGCGGAAAGCCTCGGCCTGCAACCGGTATCCGTCGCGGTGCCGAATCTCGCCGACGACGTGGACACGCTCGAAGATTTGCAGCGGCTTCAGCTGCGCGTGGGCCCGCGCTCGCAGGCGTGTCTCTCATCCATGATGGCGGCGGCTCGCGGATGAGGATCGTAGTGCTGTCCGGTGGTGTCGGCGGCGCGCGGTTCGTTCGCGGCCTCGTCGACGTCGCCGATCCCGCTCAGGTGACCGTGGTCGGGAACGTCGGCGACGACCTCGAGGTGCTTGGTGTGCACGTGTCGCCCGACCTCGACTCCATCCTCTACGCGCTTGCCGACCTGAACGACGACGAGCGCGGCTGGGGGCGAGCCCACGAGACCTGGAATGCGCTCACGACCGTCGGGGAGCTCGGCGGCGAGTCGTGGTTCCGGCTCGGCGATCGCGATCTCGGCTTGCACCTCGTGCGCACGCAGGCCTTGCAGAGGGGCGAGCCGCTGTCGGTCGTGACGGCGCGGCTCACGAAATCGCTCGGACTCGAGACCCGGCTCATCCCCGCGACCGACGATCGCCTGCGGACTTGGATCACGACGCCGGCAGGCGAGTTCACCTTCCAGGAGTGGTTCGTGGCGCGGGGCCATCGCGACGAGGTCGATGCATTGCGGTTCGAAGGGGCCGACACTGCGACGCCCGCGCCCGGTGTGCTCGAGGCGATGGAGTCCGCCGACCTGCTGCTTGTTGCGCCGAGCAACCCTTACGTCTCGATCGCACCGATTCTCGCCTTGCCGAAGGTGCGTGAGGCGCTCGCACGCCGAAGGGTGCCGTGCGTCGCGGTCAGTCCGCTGATCGGCGGACGCGCCGTGAAAGGCCCCGCCGACCGCATGCTGGCGCGCCTCGCGGGTGGCACGTCGCCGGCGCATGTGGCGGGTTGTTATTCCGGCTTGATCGACGCACTCGTCGTAGACGAGGCGGACGCCGGCGCGCTCGACACCCTCGGAGACGTCCGTCCGATCATTACGCGGACGCTGATGTCTGACGGGGACGCGCGGCGCCGTCTCGCGGAAGCTGCACTTGGCGCGGTGCCGGCGTGAAGATCGCGGTCGTCGGCGGCACCGGTGACTTCGGGCTCGCGCTCGCGCAGCGGCTCGTCGAAGCCGGCGAAGACGTCGTGATCGGATCGCGCGATGCGGAGCGTGCCGCCGCGAAAGGTGCCGAGGTGGGTGCCCGCGGCGCGGCAAACGACGATGCCGTCCGCGGCGTCGATCTCGTCGTGCTCGCGGTCAAGTCCGACGCGGCGCTGCCGACGGCCAAGTCTCTCGTTGAGGCAATCGGCGACACGCCAGTACTGAGCGTCGCGAGCGAGCTGCGCTTCACGAAGCAGGGCGTTCTCCCCGGCGAAGACGCGCGCTCGATCGCCGAGCGGACGCAGGAGCTGCTTCGCGCGCCGGTGGTCGCAGGCCTGCACTCGCTCGCGGCTGCGTCGCTCGCGAGCGGAAAAGCGGACGGCGACGCACTCGTCTGCGGCGACGACGCAGGCGCGAAGGAACTCGCGCTCGCCCTTGCGGCCTTGGTCGTCACCGGTCGCGCGCTCGACGCCGGGCCGCTCGCAAGCGCACGTGCGCTCGAGGGCATGACCGCGGTGATCGTGAATCTGAACAAGCGCTATCGAGCGCACGCGGGCGTGCAGGTCACCGGCCTGCATTGAGCGGCTTCTCCGTCTTTCCGCTCACCGGTATCCCCGAGCTGCGCGAAGGGGACGACCTCGCTGCGATCATCGTTGAGCGTGTCGAGCTGGAAGACGCCGACGTCGTTGTCGTCGTGCAAAAGGCGATTTCCAAGATCGAGGGGCGTGTCGTGCGCCTCGACGACGTCGAGCCTTCGCCACGTGCGATCGAGATCGCAGGCGACGAGGGCGACCCGCGGCGCGTGGAGTGGATTCTCCGCGAAGCGAAGCGCGTCGTGCGCGTCCGCCCGCCGCTCGTGATCTGCGAGACGCAGCACGGCTTCATCTGCGCATCGGCAGGAGTCGATCAGTCGAACACGCCCGAGGAAGGAACGCTCGTGTTGCTCCCGGTCGATCCCGATGGGTCGGCGGTGAAGCTGCGCGACGACTTGGGGGAGCGGACCGGGCGGGACGTCGGCGTGATCGTCACCGACACGTTCGGACGGCCGTGGCGCCAAGGCACGACGGACGTCGCGATCGGCGCTGCCGGCGTCGAGGTGATGCGCGATCTCTCCGGCGAGCGTGATCCGATCGGATACGAGCTCAAGGCCACGTTCATCACGATTGCGGACGAGATCGCGGGCGCGGCGCAACTCGCATCCGGCAAGCTCGATCGCATGCCGGTCACAATCGTGCGCGGTCTCGACGTGCGCGGCGTCGGGAAAGCAACGGACATCCCCGTCCCTCCCGAGCTCGATCTCTTCCGTTAGGGTCGCGCGATGAGCGACGACGCGATCGCGAACGCCAATGCGCTCTTGCGCGAAAGAGGCTACGCCGAGCGCGACCTCGCCGTCCACGCCGGCCCGCGTGGCAAGGCGCTGCTGAAAGGGAACAAGATCCTGAGCCCGTTCAGCGACGACGCGGCGCTCGTACTGCGCGTTGTCTCGGAACTCGTTCCGACCGACGCGGAGCTCGGCCACAAGCTCCTGCGCCCCGCGGATCTGCGCGCGAAGCTCTAATCCCCCTCTGGCCAGCGCAGGGTGAGTACGTCTGCATCGCGTTCGAACCGGCCGCCGTGGTCGGTGACGATCCGCTCGGCGACGAGCGTCCCGACGGACTCGGCCGGCGCGGGGGAGATACGAAGCGACGCCCCGGACACCTCGACGGCGAGCCCGGGCATCCCACGCGCCGCCAGCAGTAGCTGGAGCACCGCCTGCACGAGCGGGCCGGCCGGACAGGGCACGATCACCGGCTCGGCTGGATACCGCTCCTCCACGACGACCGAGCGTCCAGCACCGTGACGGAGCAGCCGGAGCGCGCTGCGCACGGCTTCGTCGAGCGACGCGTGACCCGTTCCTTCGCCGGCCAGGCGGGTGAAGTCGAGCAGCACCTGCAAGGTGCCCTTCATCTCGAGCGCCGTCTCCCTCAGCATCTGCAGCCGAACCGCGTCCTCCGAGGCGGGCGCCGCATCTTCGAGCAGGAGATCCACCAGGCCGATCGCACCGAAGAGCGGATTGGCGACATCGTGCGCGATGTCCGCCGCGAGCTCGCCGAGCGCGGCCGAGCGGGCGAGCGGAACCAGCAAGCGTTCGACTGCCGCACGGCGTTCGTCCGGTAAAGACAGTAGCGTTGCCAAAAGGATATCGAGTGGTTCCGGCATTCCCGTCTCCTCAAGCATGATTGCAGCGGCGACCATCGTTGTGGCTGACGATCACCCGGCGATGCTGGCCGCGGTATCGGAGATGCTCGACCGTCACGGATTCGACGTCGTCGGCCGCGCCGCCGACGGCCAGCAGGCGGTCGCGCTGATCGAGGCGACGAAGCCAAAGGTCGCCCTCGTCGACATGCGGATGCCCCGGTTTTCCGGCATCGAGGTCGCGATCCAGGCCGCTTCGGTCTCCCCGGAGACCTCGATCATCTTCTACACCGCCTACGGCGACCGGGCGCTTCTCTCCGAGGCGCTCGACGTCGGTGCGCGCGGCTTCGTCCTCAAGGAGGCGCCGCTCTCCGATCTTGTGCGCGCGGTCGAGCGCGTCGTTGCGGGCGAGGCGTACGTCGACCCGGTGCTCGCGGGGTTCCTCGTCAGCGGCGACCTCGCAGACCGGCTTCCCGCGCTCACGCAGCGCGAGCGCGAGGTGTTGCGCCTGCTTGCCGACGGGCTCGCGAACGAGGAGATCGGCAAGCAGCTGCACATCTCGGCGGAGACTGTGCGCACGCACGTGCGCAAGGCGATGACGAAGCTCGAGGCCAACACGCGCACGCAGGCCGTCGCGATGGCGCTGCGGCAGTCCATCATCTCTTGATGGAGTTGCGGCGCACCGACCTCGACGCCGATCCGTTGTCTCAGTTCCAGCGGTGGTTCGACGAAGCGGCGGGGGTCGTCCGAGTGCGGGAGGCGATGGCGGTTGCGACCGCGAGCGCAGAAGGCGTGCCGTCGGTCCGTATGGTGCTGCTGAAGGCAGCCGACGAGCGAGGGCTTGTCTTCTTCACGCACTACACGAGCCGCAAGGGGCGCGAGCTCGAGGCGAACCCGAACGCAGCGCTGCTCTTCCACTGGAACCCGCTCGGCCGCCAGGTGCGCGTCGAAGGCACGGTCGAGCGCGTTTCTGCGGAGGAGTCGGACGCGTATTTCGCGACCCGTCCGGAAGGTGCGCGGATCGGCGCCAACGCTTCGCGCCAGAGCGAGGTGCTCGGGGACCGGGCCGAGCTCGAACGTCGCGTGGCAGGGCTCGAGGGAGCGGATCCCGCGCGGCCGGAGTCGTGGGGGGGTTTTCGGCTCCGCCCGGACGCCTGGGAGTTCTGGCAGCACCGCGACGACCGGCTGCACGACCGCTTTCGCTACACCCGCCGCGAAGGCGCCTGGGTCATCGAGCGGCTCTACCCCTAGCAAGCGCGCGGCCGAGCTTGGCTAGGCGCTCGTCCCAGGCGGCGCCGACCTCGACCATCCAGGCGACGGCGTCGCCGAGCGGTTCCGGTGTGACCTCGTACCGCGTCTCTCGTCCCGACCGGGTCGAGCGCAGGAGGCCGGCGTCCTCGAGTGCCACGAGCTGCTTCGAGACCGCCTGCCGGCTGACCGGGAGCTGCGCAGCGAGCTCCGTTGCAGTGGCGTCTCCGCGCGCGGCGACCGCCTCGACGAGTGCGCGACGGCCCGGGTCCCCGAGCGCCGCGAAGACGCCGTCTACGCGACCCTGACCCATGCGAGCGCGTGCAACTCGAGCGCCGTGCTCCATTCGGGAGACGTCTCGACGACGTGCAGCCGCGTGCCACCGTCGACCTCCTCCAGCTCGAGCACGACCTGCCCGTCGTCCTCCCAGTCGAGGACGAGCCGCTCTTGCGGCTCGAGCTCACGGACGACCGCCCGGCGCTCGTCGCCGTCGCCCCAGCGGAAGACGCCTTCGCCGCCGGGCCGTGCGTCGAGTGAGACCTCGTTCGCGAACCACTCCTCGAGCCGCTCGGGCTCGGTCAGCGCCTCCCAGACCTCCGCCGGCGAGGCGGGAAAGACGATGTCCCGCTCGATCTCCACGCTGTCTCCTTTCACTTGACGCGCAACCCTTTGGTTGCGTATAAATATGCAACCAATGGGTTGCGCCTCACATTGAATCATCTGGTGCCGATGGTCGTCGAGTCGGACGGGCGCTTCGAGCGCTCCTTCGACATCTACTCGCGCCTGTTGCGCGAGCGAATCGTGTTTCTCGGCACGCAAGTCGAGGACCAGTCTGCGAACCTGATCGTCGCGCAGCTCCTCTTCCTCGAGGCGGAGGATCCGGACGCTGACATCCGGCTTTACGTGAACTCGCCCGGAGGCGACGCGTATGCCGGCTTTGCGATCTACGACGCCATGCAGTTCGTGAAGCCGGATGTGCAGACCTATGCGGTCGGGATGGCGATGTCGGCGGGCGCGCTGATCCTCGCGGGAGGAGCGGAGGGGAAGCGTTTCGTGCTCCCGAACTCGAAGGTGATGATCCACCAAGGTTCGGGCGGCTTCCGTGGCTCGCCGGCGGACATCCAGATCGCGGCGAAGGAGATTCTTTCGCTCACCCGTCGCTACGCGGAGATCATCGCCAAGCACACGCACCGCGATGCGGACGAGGTGATGCGCGACATCGACCGTGACCGCTTCCTCGGGCCGGAGGAAGCGATCGAGTACGGGCTCGCGGACCGGGTCTTGCAGACGCGCGAGGAGGCGGCCTAGCGCCGTCTAGTCTTCGAGCATGGCGGTCGCGGCCGATCTGCGCGCGGAACTGCTCCGGCTCGTTCCGGACGAGCGGCGCGTGAGCGACGGCGAATCGGTGCTCGACCAGCACGCCGGCGATCTCACGTACCACGCACCTCATCGTCCTGACGTCGTCGTCTTTCCGGAATCGACCGAAGAGGTCGCGGCCGTGCTCGAGTACGCGGACGCCGCCGGGGTCCCCGTCGTGCCGTTCGGAGCCGGCACGAGTCTCGAAGGGCACGTGATCCCGCTGCACGGCGGCATCAGTCTCGACCTGACGCGCATGAACGCGATCGTCGCGGTTCGCCCCGACGATCTCACTGCCACCGTCCGTCCGGGTGTCACGCGTTCGCAGCTCGAGGCGGCCGCGGGGCCGCACGGGCTTTGGTTTCCTGTCGATCCCGGCGCGGATGCCACGCTCGGCGGGATGGCGGCGACGAACGCGAGCGGGACGACGACTGTTCGATACGGCGGCATGCGCGCGCACGTGCTTGCGCTCGAGGTCGTCCTCGCGAGTGGCCGCGTCGTACGCACCGGCACGCGGGCTGTGAAGACGTCGGCCGGTTACAACCTCACGGGTCTTTTCGTCGGCTCGGAAGGCACGCTCGGCGTGATCACCGAGTTGACGCTGCGACTGCACCCGATTCCGGAGCACATCGTCGTGGCGCGCGCCGGGTTCCCATCCATTGAGTCGGCGTGCCGTGCGGCAGCCGGAATCATCGGCTCAGGTGTTCCCGTCACGCGCTGTGAGCTGCTCGACGCGATGACCATCGCCGCGCTGAACGCGTTCTCAGGCACGAGTTTTCCGGAGTCGCCGTACCTCTTCGTCGAGTTCGGGGGCACCGAGGCGGGCGTGGCCGGCGACCTGGCGACGACGCGCGAGATCGCCGACGACGAGGGCGCGACAGCCTTCGAGTCGGAGAGCGATCCGACCGCCCGTAGCCAGATGTGGAGCGCACGACATAACGCGCTGATGGCGTCGCTCGCACTCGCGCCCGGATCGAAGGCGATGACGACGGACGTCGCGGTGCCCGTGTCGGAGCTGGCCGGCGCGATCGAGCACGGGCGGCGCGCGCTCGACGGCTCAGGGTTGCGCGGCGGGATCGTCGGTCACGTCGGCGACGGCAACTTCCACGTCGCGTTCCTGCTCGACCCGGACGATGCGGCCTCGATCTCCAAAGCGGAGGCGCTGAACGCAACACTCGTCGACGACGCGCTCGCGCGCGGGGGCACCTGCACCGGCGAGCACGGCATCGGCTACGGCAAGCTCGGCTACCTCGAGCGCGAGCACGGCGACCTGATCCCGCTCTATCGCGGCATCAAGCAGCTGTTCGACCCGAACGGGATCATGAATCCCGGCAAAGTGGTGCCGTAGCGGCTAGGCGACGCGGCGCTCGGCGAGCACCTCGTCGAGCAGTCCGTACCCACGCGCGATCAGCAGGCGCTTCTCCTCTTCGCTCCACGGCTTCGGATTCCGGAGCCCTGTTTCGAGCGAGACCTCGCCCGCGCTCGATTGCACGGCGATACGGGGGATCAGCCGGTCGCCGAGAAACGGGAACTTCGCACTGGCGAAATGCTCGTCGATCGCGCGGGCGACCCGGTCGCCTCGGCGCCCGCCTTCGCGGCGCACGATGTCCTGGACGTCCTGCCGCAGCTGCTCGAGTGCGACAAGCGCCTCGTCCTTGTCTTGTGCCATGCGCTCCTCGAGCACGGTGTTCTGCTGAATGGCGACGCGCATCAGCCGGACGATCATGTCGGCCCAGTGCGCGGGCTCACCGCGCTCGACCCGTTCCTCGGCCTCGCGCAGCTCCGCGGCCAACGCCTTGACGGGCGGGATCTTCGGGAAGCGCTCGAGGCGCCGCCGGAAGCGTGCGAGACCTTCCGCGCCGAAGTGCGGATAGTTCGGCAGGTACCGGAAGCTGACGATCAGCTCGACGCCAGGCTGCCCGTACGCCGGCCCGAGCGGGAAGTTGCGCACCCAGGCCCCGTCCGTCGCGATCCGATCTCCGACCGGACGGGGGAGGACGAGCGCGCTGACCGCGGCAGAGGCAAGGATCGCCTGGGCCATCGTCTCCGGCGGCGTCGTCCGCGACGAGTACGCGAGCTCGTACATGCGCGCACCCTCGCCGTGCGCGTCGTTACTGACGTCGGTCGCGAAGACCGTCACCTCGATCGGCGCCTGTGCAAGCCGGCGCGCGAGCGGCACGAGATCACCGAGGCGCTCGGCGATTGTTTCGGGCAGCCGGTAGTCGTGCGATCCGAGCAAGGGCAGGCGCCACAGCGAATGCGGCCTGAACGTCTCCTCCGGTTGCAGGCGCAGCATGAAGTCCTCGAGGTCGTCGAGCATGTCGAGGGCGGCCATCGTCCCGGCCACTGCGCCGGAGGAGGTTCCGTAGATCCAGCCGACCCGCGGCCAGAGATCGCTCTCGCGCAAGCGCTTGAGGAAGCCGAGCTCCATGAGGACGCCGTTTACGGCGCCGCCGGAGAGAACGACTGCGACGTCGCGTTCCATTGCCCGCTCAGCTTAGGTTACGAGGCGGAGCCCTCATATCTCACGCTGTCGCCGAGGATTTCGTCGATCTGCCTCAGCGTCGGCTCGTCGAGTGAGACGCCCGACGCGGCCGCATTGTCGGAGACCTGCTCGGGCCGGGACGCGCCGATGATCGCCGACGCGACATTCGGCTCCCTCAAGACCCACGCGAGCGCGAGCTGCGCCATCGAGAGGCCGAGGTCGTCTGCAATCGGCTGCAGCTGCTGCACGCGCTTGAGCAGCGTGTCGTCGTCGGTTGAGTCCATGAAGTAGTTCATCTGCTCCGAGGATGCACGACTGTCTGCGGGCGGCGGCTCGCCCGGCTTGTATTTCCCGGTGAGGATCCCCTGTGCAAGCGGCGACCACACGATCTGCGAGATGCCGTTAGCGGCGCACAGCGGGATCACGTCGCGCTCGGGGCCGCGCCAGATCATCGAGTACTGCGGCTGGCTAGAGACGAACTTCTCGACCCCTGGCAGGTTCAGCGCTTCAGCGATCTTCTCGGGCGGCCACTCGCTGAAGCCGAGGTAGCGCGCCTTGCCTGCGCGGACGATCTCCGACAGCGCCTCCATCGTCTCCTCGAGCGGTGTGTCCCAGTCGTAGCGATGGCACTGGTAGAGGTCGACGTAGTCGGTGCGGAGCCGTGCGAGCGACGCGTCGATCTGCTTGACGACCTGCTGCCGAGAAAGGCCTCGGTCTGACTCCGACATCGGGAAGAAGAGCTTCGTCGCGAGCACGTACGAATCGCGCTGCCGATCGGCGAGCACCTCACCGAGGAATTCCTCGGCGCGGCCGCCGGAATAGACGTTCGCGGTGTCGATGAAGTTGATGCCGACGTCGAAGGCCGTCGCGACGCAGGCCTCCGACCGCTCACGATCGACGCCCCCACCGTAGGTCATCCACGAGCCGAGGCTGATCTCGGACACCTGGAGATCGCTCGAGCCGAGTTTTCTGTAGCGCATGGGCTCGACGGTATCCGTTACCGTCGCTTCCATGCCGCAGCTCAATGCCATCGCCGTCGTGACGTCCGACATGGCGCGGTCGATTCGTTTCTACCGCCTGCTCGGAGTCGAGGTTCCGGAGACGCCTGAGGAAGGTCACGTGGACACGTTCTTGCCGAACGGTGTTCGCTTCATGCTCGACACCGAGGACGTCGTGCGGAGCTTTAGGCCGGACTGGACGCGGGAGACCGGCAACCAGCTCGGGCTCGCATTTGAATGTGCGAGCCCGTCGGAGGTCGACGAGGTGTACGGCCGCGCGGTCGACGCCGGCTTCCACGGGGAGAAGGAACCGTGGGACGCCTTCTGGGGCCAGCGCTACGCGCAGCTCCAGGACCCCGACGGCGTCGGCGTCGATCTCTACGCAACGCTCTGATCGAGGAAACATTCGAGCTCGCCGACCGGCGCGTCACGCTCCTGCGGCCGCCGAACGCCGACGAGCTCATCGACGAAGAGTCCTTCGACGAGGACGAGTTCCTGCCGTACTGGGCGGAGCTCTGGGCGAGCGGCGTCGCACTCGCGAAGGTCGTATCGGCGCTCGACCTTCGCGGCAGGCGCGTGCTCGAGCTCGGTGCAGGGCTCGGGCTTCCGTCGCTCACGGCGGCTCTTCGCGGCGCGAGCGTGCTCGCGACAGACTGGGCGGACGACGCAGTCGCGCTCCTGCGGGCCAACGCGAAACGGAACAGCATCCGGCTCCGCGTGAAACGGGTTCGCTGGGACGATCCGGAGCCGCTGCTCCGCGAGGCGCCGTGGCAGCTCGTGCTCGGCGCGGATCTCCTCTACGAGGAACGGAACGCCGCGCAGCTGCTCGAGCTCCTGCCGCGGCTCGGCGGCGAGATCGTCATCGCCGATCCCGGCCGCCCGTTCGCGAAGTCGTTTTTCGAGCAGTGGGAGGTCGAGACGCTCGCCGACGGCGTCTACCAGCTCCGGCTACCGTAAGCCTGTGGTCGCTCTCGCACTCGCAGTTGCACTGTTTGCGCCGCCCAAGCCTCACATCGTGTGGAAGCCGATCCCGTTCGGCGCGAAGCGGAAGGCTGAGATGGCGCAGTACGCGGAACGTCACTACGGCATCCACTCGTACGTCCTGCATCCGAAGGTGATCGTCGAGCATTACACGGCGACGACGACCTTCGCATCGGCGTACGCCACCTTCGCCAGCGACATGCCGGACCCCGAGCTCCACTCGCTCCCGGGGACGTGCGCGCATTTCATCATCGACCGCGACGGAACGATCTACCAGCTCGTCCCGCTCGACATCATGTGCCGCCACACCGTCGGGCTGAACTACGTCGCGATCGGGATCGAGCATGTCGGCACGTCCGATGCCGAGATTCTGAACGACGCGGCACAGATGCGATCGTCGCTTGCCTTGACCGCGTGGCTGATGTCGCGCTACCGAATCTCGATCGCCAACGTCATCGGCCACAACGAGAGCCTGTCGAGCCCGTTCCACAAGGAGCTGTACGCTCCCTGGCGCAACCAGACGCACGCCGACTGGCGGCATTCGGACATGAACATCTACCGCACACGACTCGCTGCGCTCCTGAACCGGTGACCGCCGTCGGAACCGTCCGGTCGAGCACGAGCCGGATCAGCCAGGTCGTGACGCTGATCGCGGTCGTCGTGCCGCCACTCGGCCTCGTCCTGGCGATGGGTCTCCTCTGGGGCATCGAGTTCCACTGGGTCGACCTCGTTCTCTTCGCTGGCATGTACGTCCTCTGCGCGTTCGGGACGACGATCGGATTCCACCGGTTCTTCACGCACCGCGGCTTCGAGACGCGCGCGCCCGTCAAGGCGCTGCTCGCGATTCTCGGCTGCATGACGATGCAGGGGCCCGTGACGCAGTGGGTGACAGACCACCGCAAGCACCATGCGCTCTCCGACCAGCCGGGCGACCCGCACTCCCCGCACGGCCACGGCGATGGGCCTTGGGGCGCGCTGCGCGGTTTCGTACACGCGCACGTCGGCTGGATGTTCCGCAACCTCGGCATGGAGCAGGGGCGCGAGTACGGGCGCGACCTCTACGAGGATCGTCTCGTGCGCACGATCGATCGTCTGTACCTGCTGTGGGTGGTGCTCACGCTCGGGATCCCCTTTGCGATCGGGTACGCCGTCGGTGGAACGTGGGGAGCAGGCGTCGAGGGGCTGCTGTGGGGCGGGCTGATCCGTATCGCCGCCTACCAGCATGCGACGTTCAGCGTGAATTCGATCTGCCATATGTTCGGACGGCAGGACTACCGCACGCGTGACGAAGCGCGGAACAACTGGATCGTCGCGCTGCTCGTCTTCGGCGAGGGCTGGCACAACAACCACCANNTCGACGTCTCGTGGTGGGTGATCCGCGGCTTGGAAAAGACGGGTCTCGTCTGGAACGTGAAGGTGCCTGACGCGGCGCAGCGCGAGCGCCGGCGCGTTCAGGCAGCCGTCTGAAAGCGCTGAAGTTCGTCCGCGACGAGCCGCAACCAAGCTCCGGCGCGCGGCAGCGGTAGCGCCCGGCCCCAGTGCGCACGGATTGCGACGCCGTGGAGCGCGCCGGGGATGATCGTGTACGCGCCTTCGGCTCCGAGTGCCCGCGCGCGTTCGTAGCCGCGGCGCGAGCTCGCGGGCGACACGCCGGGGATGCCGGGCAGCCACCGGTCGAGCGACCCATGCAGCACCGCGAGGCGGCGGCCACGGAGCCGGTCGAGCGAGATTCGGTCGGGGAACCATGGCGCAAGGCCGACGACGGTCTCAACGGACGGCTCGTCCGCGGCCTGTGCTGCGACCACGCCGCCCATCGAGAAGCCGAGCAG
>PLZU01000016.1:0-178 GCA_003152275.1 Actinomycetota bacterium | reverse complement strand
CCTGGCCGCCGTTCACGCAGACGACGGCGAGGTGCGCGGTGGCCGGGCCCGTGATCCGGAGCTCTGCGCCGCTCCGCAGTCGCATCACGCTCCTAAGCAGCCGAAACGACCTGGAGGCCCTTGGCGACAGCGGGCAGGTCGACGAAGAACGTCGTGCCGGTTCCTTCGCTGCTGCGGA
>PLZU01000070.1 GCA_003152275.1 Actinomycetota bacterium | reverse complement strand
CGCAGCGCGGCGAACATCTCGTCGCCGATCGCCTGCAGCGAGCTCTGGATGATCTCCAGCGTGACCGGATCGGAACGCGTGGACGTCACACGTCGAGCCCGTACACCATGCGCGCCTGCTCTTCGGTGAGGTAGCCGTTGCGTAGGTCGTCGAGCACGAGCTCGCGTGGCCGCTTCGCGGGGTTGCCGTAGCCGCCGCCGGTGGCGGTATATAGGCGGATCACGTCGCCCTCGTTCACCTCGAGCGCGGTCACGACCGCGTAGTCCTCGACGCTTCCGTCCTTGCGGATCACCTGGGCGTGGTTCGGCGAACCCTCCCGGCCGCCTTCGAGCGGCCACGGCTTGTGCTTGTTGCGCGTGTAAGCGCAGGTGAAAAAGCAGCCGTTCGAACGCACCCGGTAGTCGAGCACGATCCCCCGGCCGCCACGATGCTCCCCCTCCCCACCCGGTGCGTCATTCAAGGCGAGCTGGTCGACGTAGAGGCCGTAGCGGGCCTCCGCCACTTCAGCCGGACAATTGAACGTGTGACCATGGATAGGGCTGAACATCGCGCTGTTACCGTCCCTGAACGCCGAGCCGCCCCAGCCGCCGACCTGCGGCTCGACGATCGTGAAGTGCCTGCCCGTGTCGGGATGCGGCCCACCGATGAACGTCCCGCAAACCGAGGCGAAGCTCCCCGCCGGCAACCGGTCACCCAGATGCGGCGCCAGGCAGCGCCAAATCAGGTCGTACAACCGGATCCTGCGCTCGTAGTAGATCGCGCACGCGGCCGGCGGCTTAGGGTCGAACACCGATCCGTAGCGCGTGAGCACCGTCAGCGGCCGGAAGTGGCCCGCGTTCGCGGAGCCACGGGCGTCCGTGAGGTTCATGAAGTTGATCTGGGCCGCGATCACCGCGCCGTCGCGCGAGACGTTGTTGGGGCCCGGGTCCTGGTCGGGGTTGTCGCGCAGGTCGACGATGAACTCATCGTCCGTGATCTCCACCGTCACCCGGCAGGCGGCGCCGCTGTCCTGCTCCTCCTCGAGGCTGAATCGCCCCTTCGGCAGTTCAGCGAGCGCGCGCCGCGCAACCTCCTCGCCGTGGTCCATGAACAGATCCAGCGCGGTCGTGAACGTCTCGAGCCCGTACTTGTCGACGAGATCGAGGATGCGCCGCTCCCCGACCCGGGCCGCCGCGATCCCCGCCCACATGTCGCCCTGCAGAAAATCGGGCAGCCGACTGTTGCACTTCATGATCTCCATCACCGACTTGATCGGCGTTCCCTCCGAGATCAGCTTCACCGCCGGCAGACGCAGCCCCTCCTGGAAGATCTCCTTCGCCTCGTTCGAGATCGAGCCGGGCACCATCCCGCCGACGTCGTTCCAGTGCGCAATGTTCGCCGTCCAGGCGACCAGCTCGCCGCCGGCGAACACCGGCATCGCCAGCACGACGTCATTCAGATGCGTCACCCCGCCGTAGTACGGATCGTTCGTGACGAAGATGTCGCCGGGCCGGATGTCGCCCAGGTCGTTCAACTCGATGACCCGCATCACCGCCTTGTCCAACACCCCGACGAACGACGGGATGCCCGCGCCCGACGATGCCAGGTTCCCCTTCCCGTCGGTGATGCCGGTACCCATGTCGAGCACCTCGTAGATGATCGCGCTCATCGCCGTCTTGCGCAGCGCGGCGAACATCTCGTCGCTGGTCGCCTGCAGCGAGCTCTGGATGATCTCCAGCGTGACCGGATCGGTTATCGAATCGGCGCGTGTCGTAGTCACTCGTCCCCGTCCCCGTCGAGTGTGATGGAGATGATCAGGTTCCCGTAGTCGTCCACGGTCAGCTCGTTGCCCGGATGAACGACGACCGTGCTGCCCTTCGTTTCGATGATCGCAGGACCGTCGAAACCCATGCCGGGCTCGAGCAACTCGCCGTCATAGACATCGGCCTCGTAGATGCCCTCGGTCGCGTAGTCGACCTTCCGCCGGCCCTTCAGCGCGTCGCCGAGCCGCCTCCCGGTCGTCGGCAGCGGCATCGGCGCGAGCTTGCCGACCTCGGCGATCGCGACGACGTGTGCTCCGACGAACTCGACGGGCGCGTCGAGGCGGTACGTGTACTCGCGCTCGTATGTGCCGTGGAAGTCGTCGGTGATCTCCGCGACCGCCGCCGCGTCGATCTCTCCGGCCGGGAGTTGCACTTCGACGCCGTGCTCCTGGTTTTCGTAGCGAAGGTTGCCGTAGCGGATGAAGCGCACGTTCTCTGCCGCGATCCCCTCACCGGCGAACTGCTCGAGGGAGGCTCCTGTCACCTCGTCGAGCAGCGCGCCGACCCGCTCGGCATTGTCGGCGTTCAGGCTCATCAGGCGCGTGACGAAGTAGTCGCGGCGCAGGTCGCTCATCAGCATCCCCCAGGCGGAGAACACGTCGGCAGCCAGCGGGATCACGACCTTGCGGATCCCGAGCTCCGCAGCGAGCGCCACCGCGTGCATCCCGCCGCCGCCTCCGAACGCGACGAGCGTGAAGTCGCGCGGGTCGTAGCCGCGGTTGACCGAGACCAGCTTCAAGGCGTTGATCATGTTGTTGTTCGCGATCCGGACGACACCGCGCGCCGCCTCGGCGGTGTCGACGCCGAGCTTCTGAGCGATCGCGGCGAGCGTGCGGTCGACGGCGGCCATGTCCGCCTCGATCTCGCCGCCGCAGAAGTAATCCGGATTGATCCGGCCGAGTGCGAGGTTGGCGTCGGTGGTCGTCGCCTCGGTGCCGCCGCGGCCGTAGGCTGCCGGGCCCGGCACCGCGCCCGCCGACTGCGGCCCGACGTACAGCCTGCCGAAGTCGTCGACCCATGCGATGCTGCCGCCGCCGTTGCCGATCTCGACGACGTCGACGACCGGCACCTGGATCGGATAGCCGGCAGAGCGGCGCGTCCGCTCGATCCAGTAGTCGGAGATGATCTTCACGTGCCCGCCCTCGATCAGCGAGCACTTCGCCGTCGTGCCGCCGATGTCGAGCGCGAGCACATTCGAGTCGCCCATCGATCTGCCGAGCTCCGCCGCACCCCAGAAGCCGCTCGCGGGCCCCGACTCGACCATCGTGATCGGTATCTGTTTCGTGGTCTCGACCGAGTCGACGCCGCAGTTCGAGTGCATGATGTACAGCTGGCCGTCGAAGCCGGCCTGGTGCAGGCCGTCCGCGAGCCGGCTCAGATAGCGCTCTGCGACCGGTTGCACGTACGCCGAGAGCACCGCGGTGCTCGTCCGCTCGTACTCGCGCCACTCGCGGCTGATCTGATGCGACGCGACGACCGAGGCCTCGGGCCAGAGCTCTCTCACGCGTTCGAGCACCGCTTGCTCATGGCTCGGGTCGGCGTAGGAATGGAGCAGGCAGATGGCGACCGCCTCGACACCCTCGGCTCGGAAGTCGTCCAGGATCGCCGGCAGCCCGCTCAGGTCGAGCGGCGCGCGCTCACGGCCGGCCTGCGACATCCGGCCGGGCACCTCACGGCGCAGGTACCGGGGCACGAACGGCGGCGGCTTCTCGTAATGAAGGTTGAAGAAGTCCGGCCGGTTGCCGCGTGCGATCTCCAGCGAGTCCCGAAAGCCTTCGGTCGTGATCAGCCCGGTCTTCACGCCCTTTCGCTCTGTCAGCGCGTTGATGACGAGCGTCGTGCCGTGCGCGAGGAACGCGATCTCCTCGAGCGGGACGCCGCTCTTCCCCAGTACGTTCATCACACCCCGCTCGAAGTCAGGCGGTGTCGTGTCGGACTTGGCCGTGACGATCTCCTGGGCCCCGGTGAGCGGGTCGGTCGAGAAGTACACGACGTCGGTGAAGGTGCCGCCGACGTCCGTTGCTGCGCGGATCGTCCGAGTCGTCATTCGGCGCCCCCTTCCGAGAGATTGCAACGCTTCGCCTCAACCGCGAACCGTGCGGCCAGATTACTGACGCCTGGCGTCAGACAGAGTGGACCCACGTTTTTCCCGTAACCAAGCGGAGCTCGAGCACATGCGTGACGCCGTGACGCCGCTGACGGCAGGCGTCAGACTGAGGCCGCGTCCTCTACTCGCTGCTGACGCCGCGTTATCCCAGCCTCAACGTCGGGCAGGAATAGCTGCCGCTCAGCCCGCCCGCAGCGCCGTTGTGGCCGCCTCGTCGACGGCCAGCTCGTCGCTGAGCACTACGCCGTAGTCGCGTTCGGCCGCCTCGCGGCTCACGTAGCCGTCGAGCACGTCGACGCGCACACGCTCCGGTTCCCGCTCGGACGCCAAGCCGAAGCCGCCGCCGCCGCCGGTGAGCAGATCGACGACGGAGCCCGCCGCGAGCGGATGCGCGTTCACCTTCAGCATCCGCCGCTCGTCGGGGAGGCCCTGGTTGATGATCACGTCGGGTCCGACCGCGTCACGGCCTTCGAACAGTCCCCACGCGGGAGTGACCGAGCGATCGAGCCATAGGTAGAGGAACGCGTCCGGCTCGACCTCGAAGCGGCGGAAGAGGCCGCACCCGCCCCGGAAGCGCCCGGGGCCGCCGGTGTCGGGCCGGAAGCCGTAGCCGCGGATCAGCGCCGGGAACTTCACCTCGAACACCTCGACCGGGTAGTCCTTAAAGCCGCCGTTGACGTTGTTGATCAGGCCGTCCTGGCCGTCCCCGCCCTCGAAGCCGCCCCAGCCGCCTGCGTGCGGCATCACGTACAGGAATTGCGAGCCATCGTGGCGGGGATCCTTGCCGGCGAGGAAGAGGACCATCGAGTCGCCGAAGTGTGCCGCGGCCACCTTGTCGGGCATGACGGGCGCGAGCGCCGTCACGACGAGGTCGATCAGCAGGCCGAGCGGGGTGAAGTACCACTGGCACGCCGCCGGCTCGTGCGCGTCGAAGATCGAGCACTCCGGCGCCTTCACGTCGAGTGTGTGGAAGGTGCCTCCGTCCACCGGCCGTTCCGGGTTGATCAGCAGCTTGAAGGCGACCCGGCAGGCGGAGATGGTCTGCGCGAAGCCGCAGTTCACCGGGCCCTCCATCTGCGGCGACGACCCCTCGAGGTCGATCGTCATGTGATCACCTTCGACGTCGACTCGCAGCTTGACCGGGATCGGACCGTGGCCGAGGCCGTCCTCGTCGAGGAAGCCCTCCGACCGGTACGTCCCGTCCGGAATCGCACCGACCGCCTCGCGCTCGAGCTGCTCCGACTGGCGGTAGATCTCGGTGCGCGCCTCGACGTACGTCTCGAAGCCGAAGCGGTCGAGGATCGCCTGGAAGCGCGCCTCGCCCGTGCGGCAGGCGGCGACCTGCGCGTTCATGTCGCCGACGAGCGAGTAGCCGAAGCGACCGTTCCGACGCAGCACGTCGATGATGTCCTCGCGCGGCTCGCCGCGGTCGTAGATCCGCGTCGGCGCCCAGCGCATGCCCTCCTGGTAGATCTCGCGCGAGTCCATCGGGCCGCCGGCGTCCTTGCCGCCCACGTCGAGCCAGTGCGCGCGCGTCGCGGAGAAGCCGACGAGCTTGTCCTCCCAGTAGATCGGGCCGAAGATGGTCGCGTCGTTCAGGTGCGTGCCGGTCATGTACGAGTCGTTCATGTAGAAGACGTCGCCGGGCCTGAAGGCCTCCCAGCCGAACATTTCGGCTGCGAGCTTCACGCAGATTTCGAGGTTGCCGAGGAAGAGCGGCAGCCCGAGCGACTGGCCCAGCACGTCGCCGTGCTCGTCGAGGATCGCGACGGAGCAGTCCTTTCCTTCGTAGATGATCGGTGTGTAGGAGCTGCGGATCAGCGTCGCGTTCATGTCCTGCGCGCAGGAGACGAAGGCGTTGCGGATGATCTCGGTCGTGATCGGATCGGCACTCATCGCTCTCTCCTCTCCTTTTCTCTCAGGCTCGCGTGATCAGGACGTTGCCGAACTCGTCGAGCGCAGCTGTGTGGCCCGGCGGGATGACCGTGGTCGCGCTGTCCTCCTCGATCACCAGTGGCCCCGCGTGGCTCGTGCCCGCCCGCAGGTGCTGCCGCAGCAGCACCGGCGTTTCGTGCTCCTGGCCGGCGAAGACGACCTGGCGGTGTCCGAGCAGCGGGTCCGCCTGGTCGGTCGGAGCCTGATACGTCGGTGCGGTGCTCGCGATCCGGCCCATCGCGGCGAGGCGCAGGTTGACGAACTCGACCGGCGCGCTCGGCGTTGAGTGGCCGTAGCGGAGGTGGTGCCCGTCGTGGAACGAGGTGTCGATCACCTCGAGCGAGACCGTCTCGGCGACCGGGACGTTGACCGTGTACTCCTGCCCGACGTAGCGCATGTCCGCCGAGCGTGCGTAGTAGCGGTCGCTGGCGCCGACTCCCTCCTGCTCGAGCAGCTCAGCGCCTTCGGCCTCGAGCGAGTCGAACGTCGCTGCGACCGTCTGCGCCTCGACGCCTGCGAGCGGCTGGTAGAAGCTGCGGACGACGTCGTGGCGCATGTCGGTCTGGAGCATGCCCCAGGCGGAGAAGGTGCCCGGGCTCCACGGGACGATTACCTCGCCGATCTCGAGCTCCTCCGCGAGCCAGACGGCGTGCATCGGGCCCGCGCCGCCGAAGGCGACGAGGGCGAACTCGCGCGGGTCGATCCCCTGCTTGACAGTGATCGTTCGCATCGCATCCGCCATGCGCGCGTTGATGATCGCGAGCATCCCCTCCGCGAGTTCGGTGGTGTTCAGGCGGACCTGTCCCGCGACTCCCTCGAGGGCACGCTCGGCCGCAGCTTCGTCGAGGGTCATGCGGCCGCCGAGGAAGTAGCCCGGATCGAGCCGGCCCAGGAAGAGGTTCGCGTCCGTGACGGTCGGCTGCGTCCCGCCGCGGCCGTAGCAGGCCGGGCCGGGATCTGCGCCCGCGCTCTGCGGCCCGACGCGCAGGCCGCCGGCCTCGAGCCAGGCGAGCGAGCCGCCGCCCGCGCCGATCGTGTGGATGTCGACGAGCGGCATGAGCACCGGCAGCCCTTCGAGCTCCGTCTCGGTCGACACCGTCGGCTTGCCGTCGACGACGAGGCTGAGGTCGAACGACGTCCCGCCCATGTCGATGCAGAGCAGGTTGCGGCGCCCGGTCGAACGCGCCAGCGCGGCGCCGCCGATTGTCCCGCCGACCGGTCCCGAAAGAAGTGTCTGGATCGGCTCGGCGCGCGCCCTGCGGGCGCTCGTGATGCCGCCGTTCGACTGCATCACGTAGAGCGGGCTCGCGACGTCGAGCTTGCCGAGCTCCTGCTCGAGCGTCGCGAGGTAGCGCTCGACCCGCGGCGCGATGTACGCGTTCAATGTTGCCGACGATGCGCGCTCGTACTCGCGCCACTCGCGCGCGATCTCGTGCGAGAGCGTGATCGAGAGCTCGGGGAATTCGGCACGCAGGCGCTCGCGCAGCTCTAGCTCGTGCACGGGGTTCACATAAGAGTGGATGAGGCAGATCGCCACCGCTTCGACCTTCTCGTCGCGGATGCGCGCGAACAGCGGCTCGAGGCTCTGCGGATCGAGCGGCGTCTCGACGGCGCCGTCCCAGCGCAAACGCTCGACGACCTCGACCACGTCACGGCGCGGGACGAGCCGTTCGGGCTTGTGATAGCGCAGGGCATAGAGCTCCTTGCGGTCGTGGCGGGCGATCGAGTACGCGTCGCGCAGCCCTTCCGTCATCACGAGCAGCAGGCGCGTGCCTTTGCGCTCGAGGAAGGCGTTGAGGCCCACGGTCGTGCCGTGGACGAGAAACTCGATGCCGGCGAGCTCGGCGACGAACCGGCGCAGGCCGTCGAGCACCCCATCCGCCGGGTTCGCCGGCGTCGTCAGCACCTTGCCCGAGCTCGTCTGCCCCTGCTGCTCTCCGTCGATCACAACGAAGTCGGTGAACGTGCCGCCGATGTCCATCGCCACGCGATATCCGCTCAAAGCCCCCGCCTTTCGGGATTGATCAGCCACGGTTGACCACGGTGAAGATACTGCCCTCGGGGTCGCCGTCGAGCAGCAACACGAGCACCCCGCTGAGCTCGTCGCGCGCCGGAGCCGCGAGCCAGCGGCCGTACGCCTCCGCGTCGTCCCACTCGGCGATCACAAGGAACGGCCCTCCCGGCTCGGTCGGCTCGAGCAGGCTACCTGAGTGGAAGCCGCGGACCTGCGCGGCGAGCGCGAACACGTCGCGCGCCTCGTAGAACCGAATCACGTCCTGCTCGCACCCCTCGCGCACGGGCAGGCGAAGAACGGACACGATCATCGTTCGCTCCCAGTCTCGAGTGTCCCGAAGGCGGCATTGAGCAGAGCATCCTCGGTCATCGACTCGCCGACGAGCTCCGCGACGAACTCTCCTTCCCGCATCACCAGCACGCGATGCGCAAGGCCGAGCACTTCTTCGTACTCGGACGAGATCAGCAGCACGGCCATCCCGTCGGCCGCCAGCGAGTGAATCAACTCGTAGATCGCGCGCTTCGCGCCGACGTCGACTCCGCGCGTCGGCTCGTCTGCGATGAAGACCTGCGGCGGACGGTAGAGCCAGCGCGCGAAGAGCACCTTCTGCTGGTTGCCTCCCGAGAGCGTGCTGACCCGCGCGAGCGGCCCCGCCGCGCGGATGTCGACGCGCTCCATGAGCGAGCGCGCGGAGCGGCGCATCCGCGGCTCGGAAACGATCCCGGCGGTGCTGAGCGCGCGGAAGTACGGCAGCGCGACGTTGTCGGCGACCGACCGCTTCATCAGCAGTCCTTGCGCCTTCCGGTCCTCGGGCAGGAGCACGACACCGCCGCCGATCGCGTCGCGCGGCGAGCGTAGGCGCAGCACGCGTCCCAGCAGCTTCAGCTCCCCGCGCTCGCGCCGATCGGCACCGAAGACCGCGCGTGCCAGCTCGGAGCGGCCGCTGCCGATCAGCCCCGCCAGGCCGAGGATCTCGCCGGCGCGAATCTCGAAGGAGACGCCCTTGACCGCCGGCGGCCGGCTCAGGTCGCGCACCGAGAGGACGACCGGCGCGTCGAGCGCGGGCTCCTGCTTCTGAGGGAAGGTGAGCTCGATCGTGCGGCCGAGCATCGCCGCGACGAGCCGTTCCGGCGTCTCCTCCGCGGCCGGCGCGGTGCGCACTACCTTGCCGTCGCGCAGCACCGTCACGGTGTCCGCGAGGTCGAGCACCTCGGCGAGGAAATGCGAGACGTAGACGACCGTCGTGCCGCGCTCGTGCAGGCCGCGCACGATTCGGAACAGCTGCTCGGCCTCCTCGGTCGTCGACGCGGCGGTCGGCTCGTCCATCACGAGCACCTGCGCATCGCGCGCAACCGCGCGGAGGAGCTCGACCTTCTTGCGATCCGAGAGCGAGAGGGAGCGGACGAGCTTGCCTGCTGGAAGGTCGAGCTGCATCTGCTCGAGCAGTCGGCTATAGCGCTTACGCATCGCGTGCCGGCTCGCGATCCCGGCGGAGCTGCTCTCGATTCCGAGGAAGATGTTCTCGAGCACGGAACGTTGCGGGACGAGCGCTCCTTCCTGCGTGATCACCGTGACCCCGTTCCGCAGCGCGTTTCGCGGCGAGCGGTAATCGACGCGTTGCCCGTCGACGCGGAGCTCGCCGTCGTCGGGGCGGTGGACGCCGGCGATGATCTTGCCGAGCNNCCGGCGCCGTTCTCGCCGACGAGGGCGTGGATCGAACCCCGCTCGATCGTCAGGTCGATCCCGGTCAGCGCCTGCACGCCGCCGAAGCGCTTGCCGATCCCGCGCAGCTCGAGCTGGGCGCTCACAGAGCGTCCTCGAGGCGCGGGTCGAGGACGGCCGGCTGTCCCGCCTTGAACACGGCCGCGACCGCGCCCGGCTCGAGCAGCCTGCGCAGCTTGCCTGGCTCGCCTGCAAGCAGGACCGCGTCGAAGACGTACCCGGGAGCGATGCGGCCGTACCGGTCGGCGACGCCGCAGAGCTCGGCACCACCCTTCGTCGCCGCGAGCAGCACCTCCTCGACGCTCAGCCCCGCCTCCTGCATGAGCGCCAGCTCCTCGAGGTTCGAGCCGTGCTGCTCGCGGGTGATGTAGTCGGTGCCGATCGCGAGCGGGACGCCGTACTCCTTCGCGACGCGAACGGCGCCACCGAGCTCGAGACCGAAGTCGAGGATCTTGCGGCACTGCACCGGCGTGAGCACGCCCTGCTGGGCCCAGCGCAGTGTGTCGCGCATCGCGGAGAGCGTCGGCACGAGCCAGCAGCCGGCCTTCGCCATGCGCTGCGCCTGCTCCTCCGTGAGGAAACCACCGTGCTCGATCGACCGCACGCCCGCCGCGACCGCGTTGTCGAGCCCCGGGCCGCCGTACGCGTGCGAGGCGACCGGCTTCCCCTTGCGCGTCGCCTCGGCGACGGCGGTCTGGACTTCCTCGAGCGTGAAGTCGGCAACGAGCGGATTGTCGTGGTCGGAGACGAGTCCGCCGGTCGTCGCGAGCTTGATCCAGTCGGCGCCCGAGCGGATCACCTCGCGGACGGCCTTCCGCAGCTCCTCGACGCCATCGACGACGAAGCGCGGCTTGCCAGGGTAGTTCGGCATCAGGTACGCGGGGGACAGCTCGAAGCCGGGGCCGGCGAGGAAGCCGTCTCCGTGCCCGCCCGTCTGCGAGATCAGCACGGTCGAGACCTGCATCGTCGGGCCGGTCACGTAGCCGCGCGCAATCGAGTCGCGCATCCCCGCATCCGCGCCGGCCATGTCGCGCACGAAGGTGACGCCCGCCTCGAGCGTGAGGCGCGCGTTCTGCGCCGTCTCGAGCGCCCAGCGGCTGAGGGGCGTCGCGAGCGACTCGGCAATCGAGAGCGTGGACATCGAGATGTGGTCGTGGCAGTCGAAGATCCCGGGCAGCAGCCAGAGATCCGACGCGTCGAGCGAGACGGCGTCGCCCGCGGAGACGTTCGGGCCGACCGCGGCGATGCCGCCGTCGACGACGTACACGTCGAACGGACCGCTGAAGCCGCCCGACTCGTCGAGCACGTTCGCGTTGCGCAGAACGATCGCGCTCGGGAAACGCGTCATACGGCCTCCTCGCGTGCGCTCAGCAGCACGACCGCGATCACGCACGGCTCGGCCGAGCGGTTCGCCCAGCCGTGCGGGGTCGCCTGCTGGACGAGCGTGTCTCCAGCGCGCAGGGTCAGCTCCTCCTCGGGGAGGATCAGCGTGAGCTCGCCGGAGACGACGACGATGCAGTCGACCGTCGCCGTCGCGTGCACGTCGACCTCGGCGCCCGGCTGAAACGTGACGACCCGGAATGCGCTTCCGCCAGGCGGAGGCTCGAGCTGCCACTCGCCGGCCGCGGAGTCCTCGCGCACGTGCGCATCCGCGGGCGCATCGTGCGTGACCCACAGCTCGCTCGCCTGGGTCGCTCCGAAGTCGAGCGTCGGCGTGGCGTCTCTGAAGAGCGTCACGGGCTGCCCCGCGTCGCTCCAGCCGGTGACGATGCGATTCGCCATCAGGCTACAACCGCCGTCGCGCCGTTCGCGACGATGAAGCCGTAGTCGCCCGGGTCGACCTTCGTCACCGCTTCGCGCACGAGCACGAGCAGCGTCGGGTCGAACGGCGCCGCGATCGACTCGAGCACGTCGAGGGTGTAGGGACTGACGACGCGGGCGAGCTCCACGCCTGCGGCGACCGCTTCGCCCAGGCGCTCGGGCCCGAAGCTCGAGAGCAACAGGCCGCCCTCGTGCGGTTTCAGATCGGCGAGCTCGCTGACGATGAGCTGCGCGTCCGGCAGCTCGGGGTCGCCGTCGAGCATGCCGAGGTGCTTCATCAGGTTGCGAACTCCGCGCAGGCCCTTCTGGACGAAGTGCTCGTTACACTGCTGGCCGCCGCCGAGCTCGACGATCAGCGTCTCCACGTTGCGCTCGCCGGCGCACGCGGCGAGCGAGCCTGCGGGAGGCGTGCTGCGGTAGAGGAGCTCGCAGCCGAAGACCTTGGCGAGCTCCTCGTCGCCGGTGAGGTAGACGTAGTCGACGGTGGCGAGGTTACCGCCGGAGTGGACGTCGATCAGGGTGTCGCAGCTGCCGAGCAGCTCCGCGCAGACGACGTGGGCGACCTGCTCGGTAAGCGTCCCGTCCGGGTTGCCGGGGAAGACGCGGTTGAGATTCGCCGCGTCGACCGGCGTGTTGCGGGTCAGCGTCGAGAACGCGTACGGATTCGCCACCGGTAACGCGATGAGCTCGCCGCGGAACGTCTCGTCCTCCAGCTCGGCGAGGAGCCGGCGGACGATCTCGATCCCGAGCGGCTCATCGCCGTGGATCCCCGCGATCACGCCGAGCCTCGGACCGTCCGCGCCGCCGCGGACGCGATGGAGGACGAGCTCGAGCCGATGGCCGTTCGAGAGCGTCGCGACGGGTGCCCGCACGAGCGTGCGCCGGTCGGTCACTCTCCGCTCCTGCGCGACCAGGAGTCGAACGCGACCGCGAGAACGATGATTCCGCCCTCGACGATCTGCTGGTAGACGGGATTGACGTTGAGCAGGTTGAAGCCGTTGCCGATCAGCGCGAGGAGCAGGACGCCGAGCACGCTGCGCCAGACCGCGCCCTCGCCGCCGAGGATGCTCGTTCCGCCGATGACGACGGCGGCGATCGTCGTCAGCGTCAGATCCGTTCCGGTGTCCGCCTCACCCTGCGAGATGCGCGAGGCGACGAGGACGCCGGCGATACCGGCGGCGAGCCCACTGAGCGCGAAGGTCGTCACCCGAATGGCGTTGACGCGGAGGCCTGCGAGCCGGGCGGCCTCGGCGTTGCCGCCAACCGCAAAGATGTAGCGACCAAGTGTGCTGCGCGACAGGATCACCGCCGCGCACACGGCGACGGCCGCGAACAGCCAGATCGAGTACTTGACGCCGGCGAAGCCGTTGTTGCCGAGGTCCGCAAACGAGGGCTTGGTGACGGTGACGAGGAAGCCGTTCGTCATCACCTGGCCGAGCCCGTAGAACATGAAGCTCGAGGCGAGCGTGGCGATGAACGAGTTGATTCGGCCGACCGTGATCAGTAGTCCGTTGACGATCCCGAGGCCGAGCCCGAAGAGCGAGCCGACGACCATCCCCTCCCAGACGCCGATGTGCGGTGCCGTCTGTGCCGCAACCACGCCGCCGAGGGCGAAGACCGCGCCCACCGAGAGGTCGAAGCCGCCGCCGATGATCACGAGCGTCATCGCGCAGGCGATGATCGCGGCCGGCGCCGTCTGGTCGAGGATGTTGAGGAAGTTGGTCTTCGAGAAGAAGACGTTGCTGAGCAGGCTGAGCGCCGCGAAGAGCCCCAGGAAGAAGACGACGATGCCGTATTCGCGCAGCCCGGTCGCGACTGCACGGGAAGCGGTCAGCAGGCCGCGCCGGCCGCCGGCATGTTCGAGTGGCTGCTGTTCGCTCATCGGTTGATGCGAGCTCGAACGTGCGCGCCGCGCCGGCATCTCCCTCGCCCGACACGGCACGCACGCTGATCCAGCCTGGGCGGCCGTCCTTCAGCTCGACGCGCCTCTGGCTAGCCGGCCCACTGCGCTTTGAACTTGCCGACGTTGGCCTTGGTGATGATCGTCGTTCCAACCGTGCTGAACTTGAGATCGTCGACGAAGGACGGGATCTTGGAGAGCGGCGTTCCCTTGGCTGCCTTGATCGCATACTCGGCACCGAGGTAGCCCTCCGTGTAGGGGAGGTTGGCGACCGTTGCGTACCAGCGGCCCGCGGCGACCGCCGCGACGCCGGGAACACTGGCGCCGTTCCCGATCAGCTTGATCTTGCCGGTCTTTCCGGCTGCCTTCACGGCCTGCTCCATCCCGGCCGTCATCTGGTCGCCGCTCGAGCCTGCGACGTTGATGTTCGGGTGGGCCTGCAGCATGTTCTGCATCGCCGTCCGGCCCGGGCCCGCCAGGTACTGACCCTGCTGCTCGGCGAGCACCTTGATGTTCGAGTGCTTCTTCAGGTACGCGTTGATCGCGTCCGTGCGGAACTTCTCCGTCGAGAAGGAGAGGAGGCCCGGCTCGTAGACGACGTTGCAGGGATTCAGCTTCGCGCAGGCCGCGACGATCGCCTTGGCGATGTCGGTGCCGTTCTCGGCGAACTGGTAGCCGACGGTCGTCACGTAGCCCGGGATCTGACGGGCGTTGGACTGCTGGTTCAACCCGCACGGGGAGAGCAGGCAGACGACCTTGATGCCCGCCTTGATCGCGTCCTTGACCTGCGGGACGATCACGTTGCCCGCCTGGGGCACGATCACGAAAGCGTTGTACGCCTTCGCGGTGATCGCGTCCTCGACCTGGGACGACTGCGTGCTGGCGACGAAGTTGGCGTCGAAGACCTTGACGACCTTGCCGCCGAACTTCGCGGCCGCCGCCTGCGCGCCCTTCAGGTCGGCCTGCTCGTAGGTGTTCGCGGTCGACGAGAGGAAGACGGCGATCCGAACCGGACTGGCGGCCTTCGTCTGTGAGACCTTCGCGCCGGCGGCTGCCGACACGACGCCGACCGTGCACGCAGCGATTGCGGCAACGACGAAGAGGCGGGTTGTGCTCCGCCCCGGACGGTACCTCATGTGTTTTCTCCTTCCAACAGATCGGCGGCCACCCGCCGCTCGGGAGCAAGCATCATTTCATGTACGAGGGCGAGATTTCGTTAAGATGCCGCGCCCCGTGGCAAACGCCAGCACAGAGCCGCTGCTCGACCTCGCAGCAGCGCGCGTCTTCGTCGACGCCTCCGTGGGCGCCGTTCGCCTCGACCACGCCGAGGGCGTCGCCGTCCACACCGACGGCAGCGTCTGGTGCGGCGGCGAAGCGGGACAGGTGTACCGGATTCCGCCGGAGGGCGGCTCGCTCGAGCTCCGCGTCGCGGACGGCGACGGCTTCACGCTCGCGCTCGTCTTCGGGCCTGACGGTCTCCTCTACTACGTCGACCTCGCCCGGCGGGCGGTGATGCGGCTCGACCCCGCGGGCGGAGCCCCCGAGCCGTTCGTCGAGGGCTCGATCGACGGGCACGAGCTCGTCCTTCCGAACGCGCTCGCCTTCGACGGCGCCGGCAGGCTCTATCTCACCGAGAGCTACTCGGGGACGGAGCCGGGTCCCGGCGTCTACCGGATCGATCCGGACGGCAGCGGCCACCTCTGGAGCGCCGGTCCGTTCCTGTTCGCGAACGGCGTTGCGGTGGCACCCGATGAGAGCGCCGTCTACGTCGCCGAGACCTGGTCGCGCCGCGTCACCCGCGTCCCCATGCGCGCCGACGGCTCCGCGGGCGAGCCGGAGCTCGTCGTCGAGCTCCCCGGCGTGCTGCCCGACGGCCTCGGCTTCGGGCCGGACGACAAGCTCTACGTCGCGTGCTACCAACCGAGCCAGGTGATGCGCGTCGACGGCGACGGTGACGTGTCGGTGCTGATCCGCGACGACGACGCGATCGTGCTCGCCCATCCGACGAACATCGCCTTCCGCGGCACGACCGCCTTCTGCGCCAATCTCGGACGCTGGCACATCACCGCGATCGAGCTCGACGCCTAAGCGCCCACGACCGGGCTGGAGACGGTCCCCACCCGTTCGACCTCGACCTCGACGACGTCGCCGGCCGTGAGCGCGACCTTCGGCGTCCGGTAGACGCCGACCCCGGCCGGCGTGCCGGTGAGGATCAGGTCGCCCGGCTCGAGCGTGAAGACGCTCGACGCGTGCGCGACGATCTCGGGCACGCCGAAGATCAGCTCGTCGGTGCTCGAGTCCTGGAGGAGCTCGCCGTTCAGGCGCTGCACGACGCGCAGACCGCGGGCGTCGCCGAGCTCATCGACCGAAGCGATCTCGGTCGAGATCGGACAGAAGGTGTCGAAGCCCTTCGCGCGCGCCCACTGTCCGTCCTTGAACTGGAGATCGCGCGCGCTGACGTCGTTCGCGCAGAGGTAGCCGGCGACGGCGTCGAGCGCGTCACGGGCGGCGATGCTTCGAATCCGCCGGCCGATCACGACTACCAGCTCGGCCTCCGCGTCCACGTGGCCGACGCTTGCGGGGAGGACGATCGGCTCGCCCGGATCGACGAGCGTGTTCGGGAACTTGCCGAAGAGGAGTGGTTCCGACGGCAGCTCGGCGCCCTGCTCGGCCGCGTGGTCGCGGTAGTTTAGCCCGATGCAGACGATCTTCTCCGGCAGTGCGCGGTCGAACCGCTGCCGCCACGTGCGCTGGAACGCGTCTCGGTTCACGCTGCGCATTCTTCTATAGTCGGACGATGGCGGTCACGCCTGTGACGCGACGGTGGGACGAGCTCTTTGCCGCGCGCACGCGCGGAGCCGACGACGGCATCGCGGCGGTGCTTTGGGACGCGGCCTCAGTCTGACGCCTGCCGGAAGCGGCCGTCACGGCGTCACGCATGTGCTCGAGCTCCGCTTGGTTGCGGGAAAACGCTTACTCGGCTCGGCGTCAGCAACTGGCGTCAACAGAGTCCGTCAAACGGCGCATGTCGCCTTCTGCGGGAACTGCGACGCGTGCGGCACCCGGGCAGCGCCCCATTCCCGCGAAAACGGGCTAGCCGAATGGGCCGCCCACGATCCGCTCAAACCCGCACCGCTACAGGGCTCGAGCAGCCCAGACAAGGCAACAGCCCACTTTCGCGACCACGTCGCCAGGGACGCTTACGCCAGTCCTGCCGGGCGGGCTCGCGCGTTTGCTCGCCGCGCTTGTTCGAGCCGATCCGGGTGGTTACGTCGGGACTGCGTTCTTCGGCAAGACGGACTGAACCGTCCCGGTCGACGAGGAAGACTCGCCGTACGTCGGGCTGCTTGAGGTGGAAGCCGCGTAGTGGGATGGTCCGCCCGTGGCATACCGAGACGCTGAAGACTGGCAACACCTTCGCGATGCGCTCTATGGCGAGGTTGGCAAGATCGACGCTGACCGCGCGCTCGAGCGATTGCGCCACGCTCGGCAGGACCTTCCTGCGAGCACCGCAGAAGCGACGCCGCGCTTCTGGTTGGACGAAACCGATGAGCACGCCGTCATTTCGATCGAAGGTGTCCCTCGTATCGTCGTCCGCCACGGCTTCTCAGCGGCCGTAATACAGGACGACGCGCCCGCGCGGGCTCAGCGTGCCGATGGTCGTTTCACCTCGATCACGGTCTCGACCGGCAGGTCGAGCGAGGCGGAGACGAGGCAGGTCTCTTCCGCCTTCTCGGCGAGCGTCCGCGCCTGTGCTTCATCTGCGGCGTCCGTCTCGACTTCGAGTTCGAGGAGCAGCCGCGTGAAGCCGAAGCGTCCATCGGAACGCGTGCCGGCGACGCCGTCGGCATCGACCTTCAGGCTCGAGTAGGCGAGGCCCGCGCGGGCGGCGAGGCCGGTGAAGGTGACGGCGAGACAGGAAGCGGCTGCGGCGACGAAGAAGTCCTCCGGGCTCCAGGTCGAGGGGTCGGAGCCGCGAAACACGGGGGGCGGCGTGATCTCGATCGCTTGCTTGCCTTCGACCAGTGCGGTGACGCGGCGGTCGCTGGTCCATGTGACCGTGAGCGGGAAGTGGAATTCCTTCGGCCGCACGGTCGTGGTGTTGGCGGTGGCGCCCATCAGTAGAGGCTCGCGGCGAGTCGCCGCCGGTAGCGCATCGTCACCGGATGCTCGTGGCCGAGGTCGCCGAACAGAGCGACGGTGAGCGCAAGCAGCGGCTCGCGATCCTCACCCTCGGATCGGTTGATCTCCTCGAGCAGCAGCTCGAAGGCGCGTTCGTGCTCGTCTTGTTCGAGCGCGCTGACCACGTCGGGGAGCTCGCCGGATGTCTGCAGCTCTGCGATGAGCCGCTCGGTGGCGGAGGGGCCGGTCAGCTCGTCGAGGAATTGGGTGACCGCGGCGGGCGGGAGCGCGCCGACGAACTCGCGCACAACCTGTCCGTCGCGGAAGGCTTTGACGGCGGGGATCCCTTGGATCTGGTAGCGGAGCGCCAGCTCGGGGTTGGCGTCGACGTCGATCTTGACCAGCTCGAACGCGCCTTCGCGTTTCTCGGCTTGCCGTTCGAGCGTCGGGCCGAGTGCCCGGCAGGGGCCGCACCAGGCGGCCCAGAAGTCGACCACCACCGGCAGCTCACGCGAGCGCTCGAGCACGTCGCGCTCGAAGGTCTCGGTTGTTACATCCATCTCTCGTCCTCCCTCTGGGGGCTTAGTGGGGTAGCAGGGTGCGGCCACGACTGTCGATGCGCAGCAGCCGGTAGAGCGGGCAGAAACCGACCGCGCTCGTCGCGAGCATCACGGCTGCTAGTGCGAACAGCACGATCCCGCCGGCCGAGCCGGCGCCGACGACAAACGCGATCACGATCGCCGCGGGTGCGACCAGGAAGCTGCGTAGCGAGCGATCGAGGGTGCTCATGTTGCGGAACATCTCTGCCTCCTTGCGGTTGGCAACCTTCTCGTGCTATACAACTATACAACTATTTCGTTTATTCCCGAAGGAGACGATAGATGAAGCTCCCGCATCCGCTGCCTGACGACCTGGTCGAGCTGATCGCGCGCCGCTTCCGCGTGCTCGGCGAGCCGATGCGAATCCGCCTGCTCGACCAGCTCCGCGACGGCGAAGCCACCGTCGGCGAGCTCTCCGAGGCGCTCTCGGCGTCACAGCAGAACGTCTCCAAGCACCTCGCCGTACTCAGCGACGTGGGCATCCTCGGCCGACGCAAGGAGGGGAACTACGTCTACTACCGGATCGTCGACGAGGGCGTCTTCACCCTCTGCGAGGACGTCTGCGGCTCGGTGCAACAGCAGCTGCGGACGCTGAGCAAGCTCGTGAGCGGAAGCGCGCGTTGATGCTCGAGCTCTGGCAGACGGAATGGTGTCCCGCCTCGCGACGGATCCGCGAGCGGCTGACCGAGCTCGGCGTCGACTACGTCACCCGACAGGTACCCGTCGACAAGGAGCAGCGCGCCGCCCTCAGGGAGAAGACCGGCACCGACACCATCCCCGCGCTCGTGCCAGACCACGGCAGCGCGCTGATCGGCGAGAGCGAGATCTGCCGCTACCTCGACGGCCATTTCCCCATCCCGGCCGAGGCGGAGGCGCACCAACTGAAGGCGGCCAAGGCTCGCCGCCGCTACCTGGAGGAGGAATGCGAATGCTCGCAAGCAGCTACACACTGAGCACGACGACCGAGCTCGGCTTCAGCGAAGCCGCAGACCGCGTCCGCGAAGAGCTCAAGAGCGAAGGCTTCGGCGTTCTCTGCGAGATCGACGTGCAAGCAACGCTGAAGGAGAAGCTCGATGTCGAGGGCGAGCCGTACCTGATCCTCGGCGCCTGCAACCCAGCCCTCGCCCACCAAGCCCTCCAGGCCGAGCCGGAGCTCGGCGTCCTCCTCCCGTGCAACGTCGTCGTCTACACCCGCGACGGACGAACGCACATCTCCGCCGTCGACGCCGAGCGCATGCTCTCGATTGTCGGCAACGACGAGCTCGCACCGGTCGCCGCCGACGTGCGCGGCAAGCTCGCGCGTGTGGTCGAGCGCGCCGCCGGAGCCTGAGCCGTGCGCCTCTTCACACGAACTGCCCGCGTCGACGCGGGCGAGGTGGCCGAGCGGCTCGCCGACCGCAGCGTCATTGTGATCGACGTCCGCCAACCCGCCGAATGGCGCAGAGGCCACATCCGCGGCTCCCTCAACCTGCCGCTCACGCAGCTTGCAAGCCGCCTTCACCGCCTCCCGAACGACAAGCCAGTCGTAGCCGTCTGCGCGAGCGGCCACCGCAGCGCCACTGCCGCCCGCACGCTGCAGCGCGCGGGCTATCAAGCCGAGAACCTGAAAGGCGGCATGCACGCTTGGACACGCGCCGGGCTACCGCTCCAGTCAGCTCGCAGCAAACTGCGCTGAAGCGAGAAACGTGCCCGCCGCGCTCCCAATTGGACCGATCGTCGATGATCGCGGGCGGCGGCGGCCCCCGCACGCTGATCGCTACTAGCGTTCCCGGCATGCCGCGGAAGCAAGTGGACTTCATCGTGCTCACCTTGAACGCACGCCTCACACGGCAAGGCTTCGTACGGTGACCGTCGCGAGCCTCGACACCTCGTGGTACCTCGCAGTCAACGAGTTCGCCCGCGACACACCGTGGGCGCACAACATGCTCGCCAACTACGCAAACTGGGCCGGGCTCACACTGCTCGCATTGCTGCTCGTCGCCGGCTGGCTGATCGGCCGCAGACGCGCCAACGCTCCGCGCGTCACCGCGACCGCGTTCCTGGTCGGGATCGGCGCCGTGCTCGCACTCCTCCTCAACCAGGCGATCGGCCCCGCCGTCGCCCGCACCCGCCCCTGCCACGCGCTCACACACGTCGAGGTGCTGCTGCATTGCGCAACCGACTCGTCATTCCCTAGCGACCACGCGATGATCGCCGGCGCCTTCGCTGCAGGACTGCTTCTGCTCAACCGCCGGCTCGGCCTGCTCGCGCTCCTCTTCGCGCTACTCCTCGCCTTCGCACGCGTCTACGTCGGCGTCCACTACCCCTCCGACGTCGCCGGCGGCCTCGCAATCGGCGCCGCGGTCGGCACACTCGTCGTCCTCATCCTTCGCCCACCCACCACCACAGTTGCAACCCGCCTCGTGCGCACGCCCCTCCGCCCTCTGATCGTGAGCAAGTAGTTGCGTCGGACATGAGTTCGACCCCCTCTCTCAGAGAGGTGGTCGGAGCTGGCGGCGGTCGCGCGAGTTGCCCGAAGCCCCTTTGCCCGCCAGCGATTCCGGCGCGCAGGATGGAGCATTTATGGAGCCAAGCGGGCGCAACCACTGGCAACCGGGCGCAAATGCGAGAACCTCGAAAACGGCTCAAACAAGCCGATCGGCAACCGGTGGCAACCCACGGCAACGGTTCCGCAGCGCATGGTAAGGAGGGGTCGACGGTTCGAGTCCGTCAGAGGGCTTGAAGAGAAAAAGCCTGCACATCGTGGACGCCGCCAGGGCCGCCGTGAAGCGCGATCAAGGGAGCGTGCGCCCCGGGTCATCCGACCGCAACGTGCCTGAGACTCGCTACCAGGTCTGCGCAGTTTCGCCCTCGAGACCGAACGAAATCGTCGGCTCGCTGCCCGCAATCATCTGATCGCGCTCAGGCGTCCGGACGAAGACACTCCCCACATCCTGCGCTGGAACGCTCAGGAGCGGTAGATCGCGTCCTTTGCCGTGACTTCGGGCAGTGCCGAGAAGACGCCGTTGATCAACCCGACGTGGCCCGGAGAAAGCGTGCTCTTGCCGCGGAAGCCGAGCGAACGCGCGAAGACGGCATCTGCCTTGAGACCCGAAGGATCGTCGACGTGCGGGTAAACACGGTCGAAGGGCCCGCGAAGGCCGGCAGCGATCGAGTCGATGACGAGCTTCGACCGTGCGTAGAGGAGCTCCTGAGCACCCGGGGTCGCTTCGAGGCCGAGGTCGGCGGCGAGATCGTTGGCGCCCAGCGCGAGCGCCTCGACCCGCACGGACGTCGCCGTCTCGAACGCGAGCCTGAGCCCGACCGCAGTCTCGACCACCGCGACGATCGGAGGTCCTGAAGGCCCGAGCGCTGCGACGATCTCGGGCGTCGCCTTCGGCACGACGACGGCGTCGACCTCGAGCGCGGCGAGCAACTCGAGATCGCGCTCGTCGGGCCCGCTGTCCGGTGAGTTGATGCGAATGAGCCGGGCGGCCGTCCCGGTGGGCCCGGCGAGCACTTCCGCGACGACTTCGCGCGCCCGGGACTTGTCGACCGCCGGCACGCTGTCCTCGAGATCGGCGACGACCGCGTCGGCCTCCGAGGCGAACGCGGCGTGCAGCCGACTCGCGTCGTGGCCGGGTGCAAACAGAAGTGACCGGTAGGTCGTCAGCGTCATCGGGGGCACTATGCCGGTAGTGCCGCCAGGTCGGCACCGAGACCGAGCAGCAGCCGGTCGGCCGCGACGGCGGGCTCGAAGTGACGAAGAGCGGTACCCCGTCATCGGGGGCGCTGATCTCCTCGACGACGTCGCCGTAGAGGTTCTTGACCGTGCCGAGCAGCGCGGACACCGTGCCGCTCGGCCCGACCCTGCGCTTCAGGCCGGCCGGATGAGCATGCCGACGCTGCCCCGGCTCTCCAGGCGGAAACCCGCTGCCTCGTAGAGCGGGCGTCCGGCCGCCGTCGCGACCAGCGAGACGATCGTCCGCGTCGCCGACCGCTCGACGAGGTACTCGAGGATCCCGCGACCGATGCCTTGCCGCTGGTGGCTCGGCAGCACGATCATGTCGCAGATCGTCGCGTAGAGCGCGCCGTCGTCGAGCAGGCGTCCAATCCCGACAACACGTCGCCCCTCGCGGGCGACCACGTTCCAGGTCCGGGCGAGCGCCGCCGCGAGCTCGGCGTCGCCGACGACCGGCTCCGACCAGCCGACCGCGGCACGCAGCCCACGGTAGGCCCCGGGCTCGATCCGTGCGTCGAGGTCGAAGGCGATTTCCGGGCTCATCGGCGGAGATCCTCTACCACAGTCGCTTCCCCTGGTCCTTCCGCGGCAGCTCGGCCGCGTAGAGGGACGCCGGCTGAGCCGGCCCGAACGGGACGCCGCTCACCGGCCGCCCGCCGGAATCTCGGCGGTCACTGGACCGTAGAGCTCCGGGCGCCGGTCGGCGAAGAGCCGCACCGCGTAACCGCCGTCGCCGGGCTCCTTCGTCTTCCGGCGCGCCAGCTCGACGTCGACCTCGGCGACGATCAGCGACGCGTGCGCGTCGTCGGCGACGGCCAACACGTTTCCGAGCGGGTCGACGATCTGACTGCGGCCGAAGAAGGTCGTCCCGGCCTCGGTACCTACCCGGTTCGCCATCAGGAAGTAGACGGCGTTCTCAGTTGCCCGGGCACGGGGCACGAAGTCGGCGAGGTCGCGCGCGGCGACCGGCGAGTTCGTCGGGTGCGCGACGATGTCGGCGCCGGAGAGCGCGAGCACGCGCGTCACCTCCGGGAAACGCCAGTCGTAGCAGATCTGGAGCCCAATCCTGCCGATCGGAGTCTCGAAGACCTCGTACTCGTCGTCGCCGGGCGTCGTCCAGCAGTCGACGCCGATGCAGGCGATGTGCGACTTCCGATAGCGGCCGAGGATGCCGCCCGGGCCGAGGAGCACGGCCGTGTTGCGGAGCTGTGCGCCGTCGAGCTCGAGCAGGCCGACGACGCAGTGGATCCCGAGCCGCGCGCACGTCTCGCCGAGCGCGTCGGTCTCCGGGCCAGACACCTTCACCGCTGCACGCGTCGCCGCCTCCGCGTCGGCGAAGACATAGCCGCTGAGCGCGCATTCCGGAAACACGACGAGCGAGCAGCCGGCGGCGGCCGCCTCGTCGAGGCGTGCCAGGCAGCGGCCGAGGTTGCCTTCGACCTCTCCGAGCTGGGGATCCGACTGGACGATGCCGACGCGCAGGGTTACCTCCTTCGACGGGTCATGCTCGCACGGGAGCGAGCTCGGAGACTGTGCCACCGCCGCGGATCACGCGTTGGAGCTCGCGGTATTCGCTGCCCGCGAGTCGGACCTCGACGACCGCGCTGCCAGGCCCAGCGAGCGCCTCGCGGACCGCCGCCCGTAGGTCGTCGGCGCCCGACACGCACGACCCGGCCGCCCCGAGCGCAGGCCCGACCTGCGCAAGACTCGTGAGCGAGAAGTCGACGGCGAGCCTCCGATACCGCTTGTCCTCCTGCTTGATCCGGATCAGGCTCAGGCTCGCGTCGTTGAGCACGACGACGAGAATCTTGACTCCGAGCCTCGCGGCCGTCTCGAGCTCGGCGCCGTGCAAGAGGAAGCCGCCGTCGCCCGTGAAGGCGATCACGGGCTCGTCGGGCCGGGCCAGCGCCGCCGCCACGGCCGCCGGTACCGCGTAGCCCATGGTGGCGAGCCCGTTCGAGATCAGGAAGCGTCGCGGCAGGGTGGAGCGCCAGAACCACGTCGCCGCGAACATGTGCGCACCCGCATCGACCGTCACCGTCGCCGAGGCCGGCGCCTCCGCCAGGACGGCCTCGACGATCTCCACCGCGCTGAGCGAGCCGGGCGCGGGGATCCGCAGGGCGGTGAGCAGCTCCTGCCGCCGGCCGCCGATCTCCGCCGGCGTCCACCCCGAGGCCGTCTCGCCGACCAGGGAGGAGAGCTCGGTGACGAGTCCGGCGACGTCACCCTCGGCGAGCCAGGCCGGCCGATAGCCCGGCGCAGTCTCGCCGTGCGCGCGCAGCGCCAGGACCGGCGCGGCGGCTGTCCACGGACGGGGAAGCAGCTCGATCGGGTCGAGGCCGACTGCGAGGAGGAGGTCGGCTACCCCGAGTAGATCGGCCTCGATCGCCGCGTTCGTGACGATGCCGCACCAGAGCGGATGGTCCTCGGGGAAGACTCCTTTGCCTTTGTACGAGGCGAGCACCGGCGCTCGCAGCCGCTCGGCGAGCGCAACGAGTTCCGCCTGTTGCACCCCGGCGGCCTCGTCGCCGACGAGGAGCAGCGGCCGCCGGGCGTGCGCGAGCGCGTTGGCTCCGGCGGCGAGGGCAGCCGTGTCGGGCTCCTTCGACGCGGCCGGTGCCGGCAGGGCTGCCACGACCGCCACGGCGGCGGCGACGTCGCGCGGCAGCTCGAGGTGAACGGGGCCGTGCGGCTCGGCGGCCGCCTCGACGAATGCGCGCGAGATCGCCGCGGCCGCGTTCGCCGCGCTCAGCGTCTCCTGCCACTTGGTCACCGGTGCGAGCAGCGCCCGGTGGTCGAGCACTTGATGGCCGGTCGTCGCGAGCTCGTCGTCGGTGAGGCGGTCACTGATCAGGACGAGCGGGCTCTGGTCGAGCAGCGCATGCGCGAGGCCGTTGACGACATTCGCGACGCCGGGACCAAGGCCGACGAGCAGTGCCGCGGGACGGCCGGTGAGCTCACCGTAGGTGGCCGCCATGAACGCCGCCCCGCCCTCCGAGCGCGCGACCACGACCTCGATCCCTCGGGCGCCGAGCTCCTCGATCACCTCGAGGTTGCTGCCGCCGCCCGGAAAGGCGAAGACGCGGTCCGCTCCCCCGGCCGCCACCGCGTCGGCGAGGAGCGCCGCGACAGCGCCGGGGCGCCGGCTCAGCTCACGCCCCGCGCGTTCGCGGCAAAGCGGGCCCGCACCCCGTGCGGATCGACGAACGGGCTCGGGCCGGGCCAGGCGGGCTCGTCGATCTGCGCCAGCAGGACGGCGGGACGAGCCAACGTCCGAACGGCCTCTCCGACCTCACCCGCCGTCGCCGCCTCGAGCGCAGTCACATTCGGAAGCGCGCCGGCGACCGCTGCAAACGCCCGCGGCGCGACGAGGTCCTGGCCACCCGTGATCGAGTACCGGCCGTCGTCGAGCACGAGCAGGAGCAGGTTCGTGGGCCGCAGGCCCGAGAGCGACCAGAGCGAGCCGGCACCCATCAGGAGGTCGCCGTCGCCGACGACGGCGACGACGCCGCGGTCGGGACAGCGCTCGGCGACGCCGAGCGCTGCAGCAAGGCCGCAGCCCATCGCGCCGCCGAGGTAGAGGTGCGGCCCGTCGCCGGAGGCGAGGCGCAGCGCCGAGGTCGCGGTCCCGAGCGAGGAGACGAAGAGGTCGCCGGGTGCGGCTTCGACCGCGGCGGCGACGGCGTCAGACGGCTTCACGCTGGCCTCCGAGTGCGGGCTCGAGGATCACGGCTGCCTGCGTCCCCGTCTCGTACGCGAGCGCCAGAGCGCCCGCGGTCGTCGGCCCGGCGTCGGCCTCCGTCGAGACCGGGAACGACTGGATCGCGAGCGCCTCGAGGAACGAGACGGTGGCGCGCCCCATCGGCACCTGGG
>PLZU01000028.1 GCA_003152275.1 Actinomycetota bacterium | reverse complement strand
CGTGCTCCTGCAGCTCGACGTACGCGGTCATCGAGTTCGCCGCGTAGCCGCGGGCGAGGTCGAACATCGCGGCGTTCAGCGAGTGGAATCCGGCGAGGGTGATGAACTGGAACTTGTAGCNNTCGCCTCGGCGAACTCCTTGGCCTCTCCCATGTCCGGCGTCGAGGTCTCGAACCAGATGAGGTCGGCGTACGGCGCGTACGCGAGCCCGCGGGCGATCGCTGCGCCGATGCCGTCGCGGACGCGGAAGAAGCCCTCCGCTGTCCGTTCGCCGGTGAGAAATTCGCGGTCGTACTCGTCGACGTCGCTCGTCAGGAGCGCTGCCGACAGCGCATCCGTGCGCGCGACGAGGATCGTCGGCACGTCGAGCACGTCGGAAGCGAGACGCGCCGCGTTCAACGTGCGGACGAACTGCGATGTCGGCACGAGCACCTTCCCCCCGAGATGTCCGCATTTCTTCTCCGACGAGAGCTGATCCTCGAAATGCACGCCCGCGGCGCCCGCCTCGATCATCGACCGCATCAGCTCGTACGCGTTCAACGGCCCACCGAACCCGGCTTCCGCGTCGGCGAGGATCGGCGCAAACCAGTGCGTGCCGTTCCGCGATTCCGCCCAATCGATTTGGTCGGCGCGCTGGAGCGCGTTGTTCAGCCGCCTCACGAGCGCGGGCACGCTGTTCACCGGATAGAGGCTCTGGTCGGGGTAGGTGCTCCCGCCAAGGTTCGCGTCGGCAGCGACCTGCCAGCCGGAGAGGTAGATCGCCTCGAGCCCCGCCTTGACCATCTGCACCGCCTGGCCGCCGGTCAACGCACCGAGGGCGCGTGTCGGCTCTTCGCGGCGGAGCAACTCCCAGAGGCGCTCCGCGCCGAGCCGCGCGAGCGTGCTTTCCGGGACGACGGAGCCGCGCAGGCGAACGACATCGGCCGCCGCGTACGAACGCTCGATGCCCTGCCAGCGGCGGTCGTCGCGCCAGCCGGCGTCGAGTTGGTCTGCCTGTGCCTGGATCCGTGCGTAAGGGGTCATTTCGGCTTCTCCCGGGGTAGCTGTCGCATCATCTCGGATCCTAGATGAGCGTACGGAAGACTTGCAAGCCTGAAAAGGCAGCAACCCTGGATCCGAGAAGGCTAGTGGGCAGTCCAGCCGAGATCCAGGACGAGCGGAGCCCCCGTCACGGAGCGCCCGTCAGGGCCGAGCAAGAAAGCAGCCGCCGCCGCGACCTCGGCGGGCTCGAGCAGCCGCTTCACCGCCTGGGGCGCGAGCAACTCCTCCTCCGACCGGTTCTCGAGCTGCGCCTCGACGATCGCGGTGCGGACGTATGCCGGGCAGAGCGCCGACGCCGAGATGCCAACCTCGGCTCCCTCGAGGGCGAGTACCTTCACGAGCCCGAGGACGCCGTGCTTCGCCGCGACGTAGCCCGCCTTGAACGGCGAGGCGACGAGACCGTGCACCGAGGCGACGACGAGGAACCGGCCGTCGGCCGATGCAGCGAGCGCGTCCCAGGCGTACTTCGCGAGCAGAAACGGGCTGGTCAGCAGGAGCGCCTGCAGCTTGTCCCACTGGTCTTCCGGGAAGTCGCGGAGCGGCGAGACGTGCTGGAAGCCGGCGTTCGCGACGACCGCGTCGAGTGATCCGTCGAAGCGCTCGAGCGCCGCGTCGACGACTGCACGGTTGCCCTCGCGCGTCGAGAGATCGCCATCTTCGAGGTCGACGGCGTGCACGTTCCAGCCGTCGGCGGCGAGACGCTCCGCGATCGCCGCCCCGATACCGCGAGCCGCGCCGGTGACGAGCGCGTTCACGTGTAGTAGCGGAAGACCACTTCGGCCACGCAGACCGGCTTGTCGGCGCCCTCGCGCTCGACCGTCGCGGTCATGGTCGCCTGGAAGCCCCAGTCGGCCTCGTCCACGGTCTCGACGCGGAAGGTGCCGCGGACCTTCGAGCCGACGGGGACCGGCGCCGGGAAGCGCACCTTGTTCAGCCCGTAGTTCACGGCCATGCCGTCGCCCTGCCGGGGTACGACCTCGTACGACATCACGGGCAGGAGCGACAGCGTGAGATAGCCGTGCCCGATCGTGGTGCCGAACGGTCCTGCCGCGGCCTGCTCGGGGTCGACGTGGATCCATTGGTGGTCGCCCGTCGCGTCGGCGAATGCATCGATCTTCTCCTGGGGGATCTCGATCCAGCTGGAGGGACCGAACTCCGCGCCCGGCTTCAGGTCAGTCGTCATCGCCCCACCGTACGACACTTGCCGCCCAGGTGTAGCCCGTGCCTGCCGCGAGCAGCAGCACGAGCTCGCCGTCGCGGAGCTCGCCTGCGCGTGCCGCGCGGTCGAGCGCGAGCAGCGGGTCAACGCCGCTCATATGCCCCGTGTCGTCGAGGTAAGCGGCGCGCGACGGGTCGATGCCGAGCCCCGCAACGATCGCACGATGCATCGACGGCTTCATATGGATGCCACAGAGGTAGCCGACGTCGGCGAGCGTCGCCCCGCTCCGCTCGAGCGCACCCTGAGCGGCGCCGACGAAGTTCGCGAGGCTGACCTCGTCGAGCCCGTCCTTCATCTCCACCGGGTCGGCGACGTCGAGATAGCGGTAGCCGCCGTTCGGCGAGACGCTTCCGCCCGAGGGCACCTTCACTTGCAGCGAGAACGAGCCGTCGGTGATGCCGTGGCAGCCGAGGAGTGCGTTGCGTCCGCCGTCCTTGACGAGCAGCCCGGCGACCGCGCCGTCGCCGAAATTGAACATGAAGCGGGACCGCTCGTTGCCGTAGTCGAGCAGGTACGACTCGCGGCACGCGGCGACGACGAGAACGGTCTGGAGGTCATCTTCGGCGAGCAGCATGTCGCGCGCGATCCGAAGCGCAACAGGCGTTCCGGCGGAGACGTTGTCGTATTCGACCGCGTAGGCACTGGTTGCACCGATGCGGTGGGCGATCCACGGTGCCGCCTGCCACACCGCGTAGTCCTTCCACATCGAGCCGTAGTACATGACGACGTCGATCTGCTCGGGGTCCACCTCGGCCTCCTCGAGCAGCACTTCTGCCGCGCGCACCGAGAGGTCGCTGACGTGCTCGTCCTCGGCCGCGATGTGCTTGCCTCGCAGCCCGAACTTCTCGACGATCACGTGCTCCGGAATGCCGCTGCGCTCACCAACTTCGGCCGCGGTCATCCAGCGCTCGGGGAGATACGACGCCGTCGCGGCGAGAGAGACGCGCGTCATCGCGGTGGCTCGAGGATGCGCTTGACGATTCGCGCCAACTCGGCCGTGACTCGCTCCGGAACCTCGCCGTCGCCCCAGACGATCCAGCGCATGCCGACCATCTCACCGATCGCCATCAGCGCCCACGCGGTCACCTCTGAGTCGATCGGGCCCGTCTCTCCGGCGGCCGCCGCGTCGCGGAGGCCGCGGACGTAACCGGCCCAGATCCGCTCGTAGTGGTAGAGGAAGATGTCGGGCGAGACGAACGCGGACTGGCGGATGATGCTGTACAGCTCGGGGTGCGAGGCGGTGAACTCGAAGTAGCCGTCGAACCCCAGCAGCTCCTTCTCGACGCGGGTTTTCCCCTTCGCCGACGCTTCGCTCATCGCCTTGCGGATCCGCCGGTTCAGATCGCGGACAAGCTCGTCGAAGATCTCCTTCTTCGAGGCGAAGTAGAGGTAGAACGTGCCCTGTCCGACTCCGGCCGCTTCGGTGATCTTGACGATCGACGCGTCGTAGTAGCCGAGCTCGCCGAACACGAGCTCAGCCGCGCCGAGCAGGCGCCCCCGCGTCTCGACACCGCGCGCCGAGAGCGTGCGCCCGTCGGCGCCTGTGAGGACGATGTCGCTCACGACGGTTCCGCCGCCGCCAGCAGCTCTTGCTTCTGCATCTTGCCCATGCCGTTCCGGGGAATCTCGCCGATGAACCGGAAGGACTTCGGAACCTTGAAGCGCGCGAGGCGTGCGCCGCACCACTCGAACAGTTCGTCCTCGTTCACGCCGTCGCAGACGACGAAGGCGACGCCGACTTCGCCCCAGCGTTCGTCAGGCACGCCCACGACCGCGGCGTCGGCGACCTGCGGGTGCTCGTGGAGCACGGCCTCGACCTCCGCCGGGTAGACGTTCTCGCCGCCGGAGATGTACATCTCCTTCAGGCGTCCCTTGATCCGGTAGAAGCCTTCGTCGTCGCACTCGCCGACGTCGCCGGTGCGCAGCCAACCGTCACTCGTGAACGCAGCAGCCGTCGCCTCCGGATTCCGCCAGTAGCCGGGGAAGACGTTCGGGCCGCTGACCTGCAGCTCGTTCTCTGCGGAAAGGCGCACATCGACGAACGGATACGGCTTGCCCGCGCAGCCGAGCTTGCGCACGGCGTCCTCCGGCGGCACGCAGAGAACGTTCGGCGCCGCCTCCGTGAGCCCGTAGCCCTGCACGACCGCGGTACCGCGCGCGGCCCACGTCTCGAGGAGCGCCTCGGGCATCGGCGCACCGCCAACGACGGCCCGCTCGAGACTCGACAGGTCCGCATCGGCGAAGCCCGGCTCCCGGGCGAGAAAGAGGTAGATCGGCGGGACGCCCATCATCGTCGTCACGCGCTTCTCCTCGATCAGCCGGAGCGCGCGCGCGGCGTCGAACTCCCGCTCGAGAATCACGCGCGCGCCCTTCCACCAGGCGAGGAGCGCCTGCACGTTCCACCCGCCAACGTGGAACTGGGGCAGTACCTGCAGCACGACGTCGTCGCCGTGCACGCCGGTGGCGAGATCGAAGCCGAGGTTCGTCCAGAAGCAGTTCGCGTGAGTCAGCAGTGCGCCCTTCGGCTTGCCCGTCGTTCCCGACGTGTAGATCAGGAGCAGCGGGTCGTCGTCCTCGACGGCCACGTCCGGGTGTCTGACACCGAGACATGGCTCTGCGAGACGTTTGAAGCGGTGCCCGGTCGCACGCGCGAGATCGCCGTACTCGTCCTCGACGAGGAAGAGCGACGGCTCGGCGTCGTCGAGCTGGTACCGCAGCTCCGGCGCCGCGAGGCGCCACGAGAGCGGCAGCAGAATCAGGCCGAGCTGGGCGCAGGCGAACAGCACCTGAACGTGCTCGGGCGAGTTACCGGTGAGTGTCGCGACACGGTCGCCGCGCTTCAGACCCGCTTCCGCGAACGAGCACGCGAACGCACCGGCGCCGGCGTCGAGCTCGGCGTAGCTGATCTCGCGGCCGTCATACTCGATCGCGATGCGCTTCGGAGTCGCGCGCGTACGGTCGCGGAGGAGCCGGCCGATCACTGCAGCAGGAACTCCGTGACGAGTTGCGCGACGCGCTCCGAGTCCTCCCAGACCATCAGGTGGCCTCGGTCGGGAACGATCTCGACGCGCGCATTCGGGATCAACTCGCCGAGAAGCTCGCCGTTGCGGGTGTCGACGACGTTGTCGGCGCCGCCGTGCAGGACGAGGGTCGGCACAGCGATGGCGCCGATCCGGTCATACGCGTCGAACGTCGCACCCGCGACCGCCTGGGCCTGCCACGCCGCGAGGGACGGCGCGCGCTCGAGCCGGTACGCGTAGATCTCGTCGGCGAGGCCGGGCACGTCGCGTACGCCTCGCGCGCCGAGCGAGTTCTCGACCATCAGCCGCAGGCCCGCTTCACGCTCCATCGTCGGGAACCTGCCGAACGCCTCGAGCCCGTGAGCGGGCATCGGATGCGACTTCGGCCCACCCGGCATGGTCGAGCAGAGGACGAGCTTGGCGACGCGCCCGGGATAGGCGAGCGCGAACTCTTGCGCGATGAAGCCGCCGAGCGAAACGCCGAAGAGATTCGTCCGCTCGATCCCCGCGTCGTCGAGCACGGCAGCGACGTCCGCCGCCATCTGCGGGACCGTATACGGCCCTTCCGGCTCGTCGCTCTCGCCGACGCCTCGGTTGTCGATCACCGCGACGCGAAAGCGCTCTGCGAGCAGCTCGGGCAGCCGCCCGAAGCCGCGCCGGTCGTAGCCGAGCCCCTGCACGAGCGTCAGCGGCTCGCCTTCGCCGAGGAGCTCATACGCGATCTGCACGCCTTGCGAATCGGCCCTCATACCGCATCCACCCCCGGCCGGACCGCCGTCTCGATCCTCCGCAACCCGCTCACGCGCCCCCGCACGACGAGGCCGGCGAGCCCGCCCGGCAGGAAGACGACGATGAGGATAAAGGCGACCCCGAGGAGGAAGAGCGGCTGCTCGAGCGGCGTGCGCAGAACGTGCGGGAGGCCCCCCACCGCCGACGAGCTGCCGATCGCAATCAGCCGGTCGTTGAGGTATGTGTAGAGGATCCCCCCGAGCACCGCTCCCCAGCGCGAGCCGGCGCCGCCGATCACGACCATCAGCAAGAGCATCAGGGTGAAGTTCGGCTGCGTGACCGCGAGCGTCGAGCCGCTGTAGAGCAGCATGTAGACGATGCCGCCCGCAGCCGCGAGCGTGGACGAGAGCACGAACGCCTGCAGCTTGTACCAGTGCGGCCGCAGACCGAGCACCTCGACGCGTAGTTCGTTCTCGCGGATCGCCTGCCAGATGCGGCCGGGCGACGACTCGACGGCCCAGCGGACGACGAAGAAGACGCAGGCGAGGAAGGCGAGTGCGAGCCAGTAGAGGTTCTTCGTGTTGACGATGCCGACGAACGCCTTCGGCAGCTTCGTGTAGTCGGCGCCGAGGCCTTCCTCGCCGTGCGTCCAGTGGTGCGGGTCCTTGAGCGCGAGCACTGCCCCGGCTTGCGCGAACGCAAGCGTCACCATCGCGAACGCGATTCCGGTGACGCGCAGGCTGACGTAGCCGAGAACGGCGGCGAGCACGAACGCGGCGCCCATCGTGAAGAGGATCGAAACCCAGAAGCTCCAGTGCCAGTCGGTGATCGCGATGTTCGAGAGGTAGACGCCGAGCGCGATGTAGAGCGTGTGGCCGAACGAGAGCAGTCCGGTGAACCCGAATTGGATGTCATACGTGAGTGCGAGCGCGCCGAACACGAGGCACGACGCGAGCAGCGCGAGCGTCCCGGGCGACGAGATCGGCTGGTTGAAGATCTTCGGGATCGAGACGTTCAGCTCCGGCACGACCGCGAGCGCGCCGAAGACGACGAGCGGCCACAGCCAGTCGGCGACAAGCCGCCTGCTCATATCCGCTCCCGGCGCCGGCAAAGCCGGCGCCTCCGCTCTTTGGTGAGCTCCGTCGAGCCTACGCTCATCCGCTCCCGGCGCCGGCAAAGCCGGCGCCGCCGCTCTTTGGTGAGCTCCGTCGAGCCTGCGCTCATGCGCGCGCTCCGACGACGGCGCCGGCGATCCCGCGCGGCCGCGTAAGCAGCACGATGCCGAGCAAGAGGACGACGATCATGTCGCCGACCCCAGACGAGCCGTAGTAGTTCGTGTACTGCTGGACGAGGCCGACGAGGACCGCAGCGGCCGCCGAGCCGCCGATCGAGCCGAGACCGCCGATGACGACGACGATGAACGCGAAGATCAAGAGGCTCGTCCCCTGGTCGGGGCTGACGTCGTTGAAGTAGACGCCGCTGAGGACGCCCGCGATCGCCGCCGCCACTCCGCCGATCGCGAAGACGAGCGTGAACGC
>PLZU01000009.1 GCA_003152275.1 Actinomycetota bacterium | reverse complement strand
GTCGTATTCGTACTTGTTCCGCGAGCCAGACGGAATCTCGACGAAGACGACCGCCTCGTTCACGCGCGAACGGCGGCCGGCACGAGCGCGTGCTCGAGGTCGGCGATCAGATCCGCAGCGGACTCGATGCCCACCGAAAGGCGCACGAGGTTCGGGGGTGCGGCGAACGGCGCAGTGGCCGTCGACGCGTGCGTCATCTTCGCGGGCACTTCGATCAGGCTTTCGACGCCGCCGAGCGACTCGGCGAGCTGGAAGAGCTTCGTGCGGCCGACGAGCGCGATCGCCTCTTCCTCCGACGCCGCGAGGAACGAGACCATGCCGCCGAAGTCGCGCATCTGCCGCGCGGCGAGTGCGTGATGCGGGTGCGACGGCAGACCCGGATAGAGGACGCGTTCGACACCACCGCGCCGCTCGAGCCAGACGGCGATCGCCATCGCGTTCTCGCAGTGCTGGCGCATGCGCACAGCGAGCGTCTTGATTCCGCGCAGCACGAGCCACGAATCGAACGGGCCCGGCACAGCGCCGAGGGACTTCTGCAGGAAGTACAGGCGCTCCGCAATCGTCGGGTCGTTCGTCGCGACGAAACCGCCGATGGTGTCGGAGTGTCCGCCGAGGTACTTCGTCGTCGAGTGGACAACGATGTCGGCTCCGAGATCGAGCGGGCGCTGCAGGTACGGCGTCGCAAAGGTGTTGTCGACGACGAGGATCGCACCGACTTCGTGTGCCGCCGCGGCCGCCGCTTGAATGTCGACGACGTTCAACAGCGGGTTCGAGGGCGACTCGACCCACACGATGCGCGTGTTGTCGTCGAGATGCTCGCGCAGGTTCGGGAACTCATCCGCCGGCACGTAATCGAATAGATAGCCCTTCGGTTCGTACACTTGCGACGTCATGCGATAGACGCCGCCGTACACATCGGCGATCAGCACGACGCGCTGGCCTGGATCGACGAGGTGCATGAGCGTCGTCGTCGCGCCGAGCCCGGACGAGAACGCGATGCCGTGATCGGCATTCTCGAGCGAGGCGAGCGCGACCTGCAGCGCGGTGCGGGTCGGATTCGCAACGCGGGAGTAGTCGTATCCCTTGTGCTCGCCGACCGCGTCCTGGACGTACGTCGAGGTCTGGTAGATCGGCGTGATGATCGCGCCGGTCGCCGGATCGGGCTCCTGGCCCTCGTGGATGGCGCGCGTCTCGAAGTCCATATCCCGAATTCTACGAACGCGCGACCTTTTCGGCTCCGAGCACCCTGGCGAGCCTGAGAAGCGCCGCGTCGAGGCAATCGTCGAGTGAGCCGCGGGCGCCGGGCTCGGGATGAAACGCCTTCACGAGGAGCGTTCGCTCGGCTCGATCGTGCTTGAGATCGGCGCGGCCGACGAGCCGGTCTCTCCGGAGCAGCGGCAGCACGTAGTAGCCGTAGACCCGTTCGTGCTCGCGCTTGTAGACCTCGATCACGTGGCGGAAGCCGAAGACGCGGTCGAGGAACGCCCGGTCCCAGACGAGGTTGTCGAACGGCGAGATGAGGAGGGCGGGAGGCACGTGCCCATCCGGCTCGACCCAATCCGGCTCGGCACTGGCCGGCACGAGCACCGGCGCCTTGCCGTCCTCGACCTCGAGCTTTACGAGCGTTCCCTCGGCGACGAGCGCGTCTGCGTGCGGTCGGACGCGTGCGATACCGCCGCGCAGGCGCCACATCTCCGCGACCGCCGCCTCGGTGAGCGCTCCGCGAGCCTGCACGCCGCGCAGCGTCGCCCACCGGACGAACTCGTCCTCACTCGGCACCGGCGCCTCGAGCACGTGTGCAGGCAGCACGCGCTCCGGCAGGTCTACAGACGCTGGAAGCCGTCGCGGCCGGCAATCGCGAGCCGGCCCGCGGAGTGCAGCGCTTCGAGCACGACCTTCGCCGGCTTCCAGTTCCACATCCCGCCAGGCCCGGAGCCCTCGAAGTGGCGCGAGCCGAGCGGGCCGCGCTCACCGATCTCGCGCAGTACCTGGTCGGTCAGCTCGGGCTCGCGCTCGAAGACGTTGCCGCGCCACGGATGCGACTCGGCGAAGCGCGCCATCCGCCAGCGGTGCATCGGATAGTCCTCGACCGGAACGAGACACGCTTCGTGCGCCCAGTACTCGAAGATGCGGCCGGCTTGCATCAGCTTCGACACGGCAGGTTCCGGATAGGCGCCGATTCGCGCGCCGAGCGCGATTCGGTGGCTTCGGTCGACCGTCGAGATCGAGTCGAGCTGGACGCAGCCGAGGCGCTGCACGGTCGCGAGCACCTCGGCGGCAGTGCCGCCGCGGGCGCGGGACGCGTAGCCTTGCGCCTCCACCACGCGGCGGCGGATCTCTGCGAGGCTGATGGCCGTGGCGGACTTCTGCACCTTCGTACTCAAGCAGTTGCCACCGCCTCCACAGCGCGTCCTCGAGGTGGGGTGCGGGCGTGAGGGCGGTCTCGTCGAACGGCTCGCCGCAGCCGGCTACGACGTGCTCGGGGTAGACCCGCACGCACCCGAAGGCGAGCGGTTCCTGCAATCGACGTTCCAGGAGGCTAGTAACAGTCTGTTACTTGAAGGGTTCGACGCCGTAGTCGCGGGCCGCGTGCTGCATCACGTGCGCCCGCTCGACGAGGGGCTCGACACGCTCGCCTCATTCGCGCCGCTCCTCGTTGTCGACGAGTTCGCGCCCGACCGGATCGATCGCGCTGCTCAGGACTGGTACGAAGGGCAGTACCGGATGCTGCGCGCGAGCGGTGTCGAGCCGAACGGCCCGTCCGATCTCGACGAGTGGCGTGAGCGGCATCCCGACCTGCACCCGCACGACGTTCTCCTCGCGGCTCTACGCGCGCGCTACGACGAGCGCGTGCTCGAGTGGCTCCCATACCTGTCGCGCTGGCTCGGCGGTCCGAGCAGCGAATCGCTCGAGCAGACGCTGATCGACGCTGCCCTCGTCCCGCTGATCGGCTACCGCTGGGCGGGTGTGAGGACGTCGGCGACGCGTTCCTCGGCGCCGTCGCGGTAACTCTCGCCGAGCTTGCCGGCCAGGATCTCCGGCAGCTGCCCCGCCTCCGCCAACTCCTGCACGATGTCGGCGCCTCCGACGAGCTCGCCCCCGACAAACACCTGCGGAATCGTCGGCCAGCCGGAAAGCTCCGACAACGCCTGGCGGATCTCAGGGTCGGGAAGGACGTTCACCGCGGTCACCGGCGCACCGGCTTCGCGGAGCGCGCGCAGCGCGCGATCGGAGTTACCGCACATCACGAACTCCGGCGTGCCCTTCATGAAGAGCACCACGGGCTCGTTCTCGATCACGTTCTTGATGTTGTCGGAGATCTCGCTCAAGTCGTCCCTCTCGTCTTGATTCGGAGTTCATGGATCGTGCCGTCGCGCAGCGGCTCGGCGAGCGCCTCGTTGACGAGGCGGTGCTGGTCGATGAGCGGCAGGCCGTCGAAGCGCGGACTCGTAACGATCACCTGGAAATGATCGCCGCCGCCGGTGCGGTCCTCGACGCGGAGTTCGCCCGCGTCCGGGAACGCACCGCGCAAAAGTGATTCGAGACGATCGACGGCCATACAGCCATCGTACTGACGGCGGCGTACCCTTAGCCACGATGGAGGAGATCGGCCTCTTCCCCCTCGGCATCGTCCTGCTTCCCACGGAGCGTGTACCGCTCCACATCTTCGAGCCGCGCTATCGCGAGCTGATCGAAGAGTGCCTCGAGGAGGACGGCGAGTTCGGGTTGATCTACGCCGACGAGGACGGCGTGCGCGAGATCGGAACCCTCGCGCGGGTCTCGGACGTGCTCGAGCGTTTCGACGACGGCAGGCTCAACATCGTCGTCGAAGGTGGCGCGCGTTTCCGCGTCGAGCGGCTGACGCGCGGCCGCTCGTTCATGACCGCGGAGGTGGAGCGGATCGAGGACGAACCAAGCGACGTCGAGGAAGAAACGACTGCGAAGGCGGCCGGGGCGTTTCGGGCGCTCGCGGCGCTCGCCGGCGCCGAGACGGATCCGCCCGACGAGAGCTCGCCATGGCTTTCGTACGAGCTCGCTGCGCAGGTAGAGCTTGCGCCGGATGCGAAACAGGATCTGCTCGAATCCCGCTCCGAGCAGGAGCGGCTAGAGCTCGTCGCGGAGCTGCTCGATCTCGCACGCCAGGCGGTGATCGCGACGCGGGAGCTCGGCGAGCGCGCGAAGCGCAACGGCTCAAGGCTGGGGTCTGACCCCGCGTAGCGGGTCAGACGCTCTTGTTGTGCGCGAGGAACTCGAGCAGATCGGAGCGCGTCAGCACGCCGATCGGCTTGCCCTCACGTGCGACGACGACGGCGTTCGTGCCGCCGGTGAGCGTCGCGAACACCTCGTCGAGCGTCGCTGACACCTCGATCGCCCCAAGCGGCGGCTGCATCGCATTCGCGACGTCCTCGTGCAGGATGTCGGGATTCGTGAACACCCGCTCGAGCAGTGCCCGATCCTGGAGCGAGCCGATCACGTCGGCGAGCGAGTCGCATTGCCCGTCGCGCACCACCGGCAGCTGGGAGATGCTGTAGCGCTGCATCGTGTCGATGCCCTCGCCGACCTTCTGATGCGCCGCGATCGTGACGAGCGCCGGGAGATCGCCGCCGTGCTTCGCGCGCAGCACCTCCTCCACTGTCGGCAGCGGCGCGTGACGCTCGAGAAAGCCGTGTTCGAGCATCCAGTTGTCGTCGTAGAACTTCGAGAGGTAGTTCCGCCCTGAGTCGGGGATCATCGTCAGCACGCGCTTGCCTTCGCCCAGCCGCTGCGCGATCTGCACGGCCGCATACGCGGATGTGCCGCCTGACCCGCCCGCGAGGATGCCCTCCTCACGTGCGAGCCGGCGCGCCCACTGGAACGACTGCCGATCCGAGACGCGGACCCATTCGTCGACGACCTCGGGGTCCATCGTCTTCGGCCAGGTATCCTTGCCGATTCCCTCGACGAGGTACGGGTGCAGATCGTCTTCGCGCTTCGCCGTGTACACCGACCCTTCCGGATCGGCACCGACGATCAAGACCTCCGGCTTTCGTTCCTTGAAGTAGCGCCCGACACCACTGATCGTGCCGCCCGTACCGACGGAGACGACGATCGCGTCGATCTCGCCGCCTGTCTGCTCCCAGATCTCCGGCCCGGTCAGGCGGTAGTGCGCCTCGGGGTTCGCCATGTTGGAGTACTGGTCGGGCTTGAAGCCGCCGGGGATCTCCTCGGCGAGCCGGTCGGAGACCGAGTAGTAGCTCTCGGGCGAGTCGTGCTCGACCGCTGTTGGCGTGATCACGACCTCTGCGCCGTATGCGCGCAGCAGCGCAATCTTTTCCTGGCTCATCTTGTCCGGCATCACGAAGATGCAGCGGTAGCCCTTGATCGCAGCGCCGATCGCAAGCCCGACGCCGGTATTGCCGGAGGTTGGCTCGACGATCGTCCCACCCGGCTTCAACTTCCCCTCGCGCTCCGCCGCTTCAATCATCGGCAAGCCGATGCGGTCCTTCACGGAGCCGCCAGGGTTCAGGTACTCGAGCTTCGCGAGGATCTGCGCGCCGCCACGCGGGCTCAGCTTGTCGAGGCGGACGATTGGCGTAGCGCCGACCAGCTCGAGGATGCTCGGGTACTCGCGGGCCACAGCCGGGAAGGGTATGCCACGGGAGAGCTCTAGACAGCCACCGTCGCCGGCTCGAGCACGAGCTCGCTGCCGCGCACGAGCGCGAGGCACGAGAGAACCGACGCTGCGCTGATTCCCGCGAGCACCCAGAAGCCGAGCGCGAAGCCGCTGGTCTGCGCTTGTGCCTGAGAGTGACCCGACGCGAGGAGCGTGCCCGCGTGGGTGAACGCGACCGACGCTGCGATCGCGACTCCCAGCGCGCCGCCGATCTGCTGCGAGGTATTGATCAATCCCGACGCCAGCCCTGCCTCGTGCGGCTCGACGCCGGCGAGCGCGGCGATCGACATTGGGATGAACGCGAACGCCATGCCGACGCCCACCATGAGGTAGCCGGGCAGGAGGTGCGTTCCAAATGAGCCATGCGTCGGGATCTGCGTGTACCACAGCATCCCGCCCGTGATCAGCGCGAGCCCGATCGTCATCACCGGGCGAACTCCAACCTTCGTCACGAGCGCCTGCGAAAGCCCCGCGACCGGAATCACCGTCCCTGCGGTCGCGAGGAACGTCAGTCCCGTCCTGAGTGCGGTGTAGCCCAGCACCTGTTGCACGTACAGCGTGAGGAGAAAGAAGTTCGCGAATACGACAGCGCCAAGGAAGAAGCCGCATACGTTCGCTCCCGTGACCGTTCGCACGCGGAAGATGCTGAACGGCACGATCGGCGAGCGATGCCGTGTCTCGATCACGACGAACGCCGCGAGGAGCACTGCCGCGCCGATCAACTCCTCGATCGTGTGGGCAGCGCCCCACCCGATTTGAGGCGCTTTCGAGATCGCATAGACGAGGAGCGCGAGGCTCGAGGTAATGGTGACCGCGCCACCCGCGTCGAAACCGCGCAAGCCTGCGATTCGGCTCTCGCGCACGACCGGACGTGTGAGCGCGAGCACGAGCGCGCCGACCGGCACGTTGACGAAGAAGATCCACTCCCAACCGGCGTACTTCGTGAGGATGCCGCCGAAGAGCACGCCCGCGGCTGCGCCGCTGCCGCCCATCGCTCCCCAGACGCCGAGGGCTTTGTTGCGTTCGGAACCTTCTTCGAATGTGGTGGTGATGATCGCAAGCGTTGCCGGCGACACGATCGCCGCACCGATCCCCTGAACAGCTCGCGCAGCGATCAGCACGCCGATCGATCCGGCGAGGCCGCAGACGAGCGACGCCGCAGAGAACAACGCCATCCCGACCATGAACATGCGCCGGCGTCCGAGCAGGTCTGCCGCGCGCCCGCCGAGCAGCAGCAGGCCGCCGAAGGTGATCGTGTACGCGATGAGCACCCACTGCAGCGTGTCCTCGGATACGTGCAGCGACGTCTTGATCGACGGCAGCGCGACATTGACAATCGAAACGTCGAGCACGGTCATGAACATCGCGACGCAGACGAGCGCGAGCGCCTCCCAGCGGCGCGGATCGGGTGCAGCGGTCGGGTGAGCGGACTCCATCGATTCCTCCAAAGTGTTTTCTGGACGAACGGGCGGCTGACCCGGAGTATTCCGGGTCAGCCGCGCATCACCAAGAGCCGCTCGTTACGGCCCGGCGAGGGCCGACACGTAGGCGGACGCGTTCGGTGTTCCGAACCCGGTCGTCATGTCGTAACCACTGGTCGTCGGCCAGCCGGGAATGGGATCCCAGGTCACCATGAGGCCGTCGCCGTTGTAATCGAACATCTGGTTCGACGAGAGGTCGCCGCTGATAATCGCCGGTGACCCGTCGCGCACTGCATTCACGTCGGCGAATGCGCCTGGATGCGCGTAGATCGCCGGGTTGATGTTGCCGAGCCCGTGGCCGGCCTTCTGCGCCGCGAGCGCGGTCAGCGCCGCGACCTGCGGCGATGCGGCGCTCGTGCCGCCGTAGACGTGCCAGCCCACGCGATCCGTGGTGGGGAAGAACGACGTGTAGACGAGCACGCCGCCGTTCACCGACGCGTTCCACGCGAGATCGGGAACGAGGCGATGGTTGCCTGCGGCCGGCATGACGCCGGTCTGCCAGGCGGGACGCGAGTACAGAACGCTCGGTCCTCCACCGGTCGCGCACGGGCACCACGACTCGTTCCAGACGACGTTCTGCGGAGTCGCGTTGCTTGTGTACTGCCAGTACGCCGAGTTGTAGGCGCCCGCCGACGTGAACGCTACGTCGCTCTGCGGGTTCCAACGCCAGCCGTACTGGAGCTGCGTGCCGCCGACAGCCGTGACGTACGGGCTCGATGCCGGCCAGCCGTCGGTCGGGAAGTTGTAGTTCACGCTGTCGCGGTGCTGTTTCGAGACGCCAATCGAGCCGCCGTCGCCCGACGATGCGAAGAACGTGTCGCCCTTCGCGTTCCCCTTCTGGAAAACGGCATCGAATTTCTGCGTCGGCTGTTTCGTCGCGCCGCCGAAGGTCTGCTCGGTAACACCGAAGCTCATCGAGAAGACCGTCCCGCTCGGGTACGTGTCGATGGCGTCGGAGATCGCCTTGAACAGGTTCGGGAATCCCTGCACGCCCTCCGTCTCCGCGGGCGGGACCCCGATCAGAACGATGTGCGCGAGCGGTGCGATCGCGTACGACCACTCGATGTCGAGTGCGGCCTCACCGGCCCAGCCCTCTGCTCCGCTCGAGCCGGACTGTCCGCTGCCGACGTTCTTGAAGTCGGGCGACCCGTTCGGGTACACCGCCGTGTAGTTCGGCGCCGGCAGGTTCGGGTAGAAGGCGTTGTGGAACGTCTGCAGGTCGGCCGCGCCGTTCGGCTCGCCGTACGAGTCGACGAGCACGATCGTCTGCCCTTGCCCGAGCAGGCCCTGCCCCGCAGCCGTAGACGCAGCCGGGTTCCCGACCTGGTCGACGCCGTAAGCGGAGCGAATCTGCTGCGGCGCGTAGCAGTGGATCCAGGAATACGTCTGCACCGGCGCCGGCGAAGTGCAGGCGGGTGTCGTTGCATCGTTCGTCGCAGCGACGCTGTCCGAGGCCACAATGGCCCCCGACGCTCCAGCCGCGGCGGTCAGTGCTGCGAGCGCGAGTGTTCCCAGCGCGAACAGTCTCTTCATTGGTTCCCTCCCCATTGGAGCCGGGCCGCCCTCAACGGCCCGTGAACCCGGTGGTTATAGCGCAGGCAGCTTCTCGTCGGGCGCCGGCCGGAGGACTTTTTCCACGTAGGAGGGGATCGTTTCCGCGAGCCCGACGTCCTTTCCGGCGCGTTCCGACAGGAACCAGCGGTGCTCGAGCAGTTCGTGGAAGATCTCTGCCGCCGCCCGGCGGCCGCGCAGCTCCTGGGGCACCGCAGCGATTGCCGGCTCGAAGACCTCGCTCAGCCAGCGGCCGGCAGCTGCGGTGTCGGAGACCGGCTTCTTGCCGGTTCGCTCGAGCCAGGTGCGGTAGCGGGTCAGGTCGTTGAGCAGGCGGCGCGCCTGGTTCTCCTGAGCGTCGAGCCCCGTGAGGTGCTTCAGCCGTCGCCGGTGGTGGCCGGGCTCGACAACCTTCGAATGGAGCAGCAGGCGCACCTCGTCGCCCGATGAGACGAGCTCGACCTCCTCGACGTCGTAGCCGAGCTCGTTGAGCCGGCGCAGACGTTCCTCGAGCCGATGGCCCTCGCCGAGGGAGAACACCTCGTCGCGGGTCAGCTCATCCCAGAGCTCGTCGTAGGAGGTGCGCACGCTCGCCGCGAACTCGAACGGATCGTCGACGACCTCGCGGCCGAGCTCCGCCGCGAGATCGTGCAGCTCGCCGGCGAGGTTCTCCTCGGCGATGTCGAGGTCGTGCCGCCGCTGGCCGTCCGAGAGCCGGTCGTGCAGCTCGCTCGTCTCGGCATCGACGAGATACGCCGACAGCGCGCCGGCGTCGCGGCGGAAGAGTGCGTTCGAGAGCGAGCAGTCGCCCCAGAAGAAGCCGGCGATGTGCAGGCGCACGAGCAGCTCCGAGAGAGCGGCGCGGATCGACGGCTCGGGCGCCGGCAGCGCCTCGCGGCCGAGGATCAGCCGGTACGGCAGCGCGAACTCGAGGTAGCGCGTGATCAGCACCGCCGGCAGCTCCTCGCCCGTCGCCGACGTCCGGTCGTTGACGACACCGACGACTTCGACACAGGGAACCCCCTTGTCCTCGAGCGCGCCGAGCAGCCGGTACTCACGCGCCGCGAATCGAGGCGGCAGTTCCTTCAGCGCGAAGAACGCGCCGCGGAGCTCGACGAACCGCACGACGTGGCGGCCGATGCCGCGTTCGATGTCGACCACCCTGTCTTCGGGCCAGTCTTCGAGCTGCAGTGCCCACGGCAGGTCGAGCAACGCGGCCTGCTCGGTGCGGGCAAAGAGTCGGAAGTGCGACGGCGTCATCAGTGCCGGAAATGTCTCCGTCCAGTGAACACCATTGCGGCTCCGGCTGTTTCGACGGCGTCGATGACGTCCTGGTCGCGGCGCGAGCCACCCGGCTGGACGATCGACGAGACGCCCGCATCGAGCGCGATCCGCGGCCCGTCGGGGAAGGGGAAGAAGGCATCCGACGCGAGTACGGCTTCGCTCAAGTCGTGGCCGTGGGCGCGTGCCTTCTCGACGGCGATGTTCACCGCGTCGACGCGACTCATCTGGCCCGCACCGATCCCGATCGTCTGGAGATCCTTCACGAGCACGATCGCATTCGAGGTGACGTGTTTGCAGACGCGCCAGGCGAAGACGAGATCGCCCCACTGCTTCTCGCTCGGCGCGCCCGCTACCACCTGCCAGCCTTCGCGGTCCTCGATGTCGGTGTCGGGGTCCTGGACGAGGAGGCCGCCGAGCACGCGCTTGTAGTGGCGCACGTCGACGTCCCGCCGCCGTTCGCCGTCGACGAGGATGCGGACGTTCTGCTTGCGCTGCAGCGCCTCGAGTGCGGTGTCGGCATACCCGGGCGCGAGTAAGACCTCGACGAATTGCTCCGCGAGCTTCTCACCGAGCGTCGCGTCGACCGCGCGGTTCGTTACGACGATGCCGCCGTAGGCCGACGTTGGATCGGACGCGAGCGCCTTGTCGTACGCCTCCTCGATCGTGGCGCCGACCCCGACGCCGCACGGGTTCGCGTGCTTGACGATCACGCACGCCGGCAGGGTGAACTCGCGCGCAAGCATTCGCGCAGCAGAGAGGTCGTTGAGATTGTTGAACGAGAGCGCTTTGCCGTGCAGCTGCTCGACGCGGGACAGGAGATGCGTGCGCGCGCCTCGCTCGGCGTAGTAGGCGGCGCGCTGATGTGGGTTCTCTCCGTACGATAGGTCGAGCACCTTCTCGAGCGCGATCACGTGCGTATCCGGGAACGTCTCGCGCTCCGAGAACCAGGTTGCGATAGCAGCTTCGTACGCCGCGCTCGTCGCAAACGCTTCGGCGGCGAGCTCGCGTCGCGTCTCGAGCGACAGCGCGCCGTTCTTCCGGATCTCGTCGAGAACGAACCCGTAGCGCTCGGGCCGGCAGACGGGGGCGACGTGCGCGAAATTCTTCGCGGCACCCCGCAACATCGACGGGCCGCCGACGTCGATCATTTCGACGGCCTCCATCTCCGTGATGCCCTTCTGCGCCGAGATCTGCTCGAACGGATAGAGGTTGATGCACACGAGGTCAAACGGGGCGATGCCGTGCTCCTCGAGGGTCACGACGTCGCCCTCGTTGTCGCGGCGCGCGAGGATGCCCGCGTGGATGCGCGGATGCAAGGTCTTGACACGCCCGCCGAGCATCTCCGGAAAGTCGGTCAACGCCTCGACATGCTCGACGGCAAGCCCGAGCTCCTCGAGGTACGTCGCCGTGCCGCCGCTCGCAACGAGCTCCCAACCAAGCTCGGCGAGGCCGCGCGCGAAAACGTCGAGGCCGGACTTGTCGTACGTGGAGATCAGCGCGCGCACAGTTCTCCCACGACGCGCGGTAGCAGCCGGTGCTCGATCTCTTTGATGCGTGCGTGGAGCGTCTCCGGTGTGTCGTCGTCGAGGACGGCCACGCGCTCCTGCGCGAGGATCGGGCCGCTGTCGACGCCCTCGTCGACGAGATGCACGGTTGCGCCAGTCTCGGCGACGCCGGCCGCGAGCTGCTCCTCCACCGCGTGCGCGCCGGGAAACTCTGGCAGGAGCGAAGGGTGGACGTTGACGACCGCGTCCGGGAAGCGGTCGAGGAACGCACTCGTGAGCAAGTGCATATAGCCGGCGAGTACGACGACGCGGACGCCGTGTCGCTCGAGCCAGTCGGCCATCGCCGTGTCGCGTTCGGCGCGGTCGGCGTAGTCGCCGAGCTCGAACGATTCGGTCGCGATCGCGAGGTGGCTTGCGCGTTCGAGCGCTTTCGCGTCGCGTCTGTTGCTCGCCACCGCGACGACGGGCAGTCCGGCGTCGAGCAATGCCTGCAGGTTCGTTCCCGCACCGCTGACGAGAACGCCGATCACTCGAGCGCTCCGATCACGAGGGCGCTGGCGGGCGCCTGCGACAAGATGGCGCACATGCCGATGCCGAGGTTGAAGACCTTGCGTGCCTCTTCTTCGTCGACGCCGAGGTCGGCGAGCCAGTGGAAGACGGCGGGCCGTTCCCAGGCGTCCCAGTCGATTCGGGGCTCCACGCCTTCGGGTAGCACGCGCGAGAGGTTGCCGAGAATGCCACCGCCCGTCACGTGCGCGAGCGCCTTGATGTCGGCCTGCGCGCGCAGCGCGCGCACGTCGTCGAGATACAGACGGTGTGGCGCGAGCACCATGTCAGCGTCGAAGTCGTCGTCACCGATGAGCGCGCGGACGAGCGTGTAGCCGTTCGTGTGCAGGCCGCTCGACGGAAAGCCGACGATGACGTCGCCTCGTGCGCAGCGGGATCCGTCGATCACGTCGTCGCGGTCGACGATGCCGATGCAGGTGCCCGCAAAGTCCAGCTCGTCGTCCCGGTATACGCCGGGTAGCTCCGCCGTCTCGCCGCCGATCAGCATGCAGCCGGCGGCACGGCATACCTCCGCCGCGCCTTCAACGAGATCGGCGACCTGATCGAGCTCGATGTGCGCGGCTGCGACGTAGTCGAGCAGGAAGAGCGGTGTCGCGCCAGTGCAGAGCACGTCGTTGATGCAGTGCGCCGCGAGATCCATTCCGCCCCAGCGGAGGCGGTCCGCGCGCCGCTGCAGCATGAGCTTCGAGCCCACACCGTCGGTCGAGGCGGCGAGGAAGCGCCGCTCGTCGAGCGGAAAGAGGCCGGCAAAATGGCCGAAGCCTTTGGCGCCGGTCGACTCGACGGCGGCGCGCAGCCGCTCGACGACGGCGCTCGCGGTCGCGAGGGAGACGCCGGCGGCCTCGTACGTGCGGGCGTCCTCGGTCAAGACCACCACTCTACGATCCAGCTGAGATGGACGAGGCGACCGTCCGGCCATGGCTGCCGTAGCTCCGTCACGACTTCGTCACGAATTCGTCACGACTTCGTCGTGTCTGACACCGGGACGGGGCCCGTCGGGTCAACAGAGCCGCTCAACCATGCTGTTCTGCAAGCCGTGTCTGACACCGGGAGATGTCCGCCAGGGACGACGCCGTTTCTAGACGAACAGCTCGGCGTGCAGTTCCGGCCGTCCCTGCGGGCCGCCGGGCACGAAGCGCACGAGCGCGTCGCCGACCACGACGTCGGCGCCGATCCGCTCGCACTCGAGGACCTCTGCGAGAGCGCTCGCCTTCGCCTCGGGATCGTCGGCCTTCAAATGCAGCTCGGAGAGCCGCAGGCGGTCGCCTTCGCCGATCAGCTCGTCGATCCAGTCGCGGGGTGGATGCAGCTCGAGCCGGTAGCCGGCGTTCGTCGAGACGAACGTTCGGCGACCGCCGTGCTCCTGCACGCGAAGTGCGGCCTCGTCGGCGCGTGCAAGCGCACGTTCGAACTCGTCCTCGTCGAGTGCGAACCCGAAGTGATCGACCCGCGGCAGCGGCCACTGGCCCGGCTGTACGACGACGTTCACCGAGCCCAGCTCGAGCTCGGAGAGCCGCAGCTTGAAGCCGACCGCATCGAGCTCCGTCCACGAGACGCCTGCCTCGTAGGACGTCAGGTCCTCGCCGATCCGGCCGTGCCGGGCGACCAGATCGAAGCCGAGCTTGCCGATATAGCGCGCCTCGACCTCCCGCACGCGGCTCGTCACCAGGTGGTAGTGGAAGAGATGCACGCGCGGGGATGGTACGGAGGACTCGCTCGCGACGCGTCGAAGCCGCGTTGGATCGGATGGGAATCCATCACGTCGACCTCGTTGTCTCCTCTCTCGAGCGCAGCCTGCCGTTCTATCGCGAGCTGCTCGGCCCCCTCGGCTGGCATGGGATCAGCGAAGTTGAGGGCGAGCGCGGCGAGACGATCTGGTACCTGAGCGGCCGCGACTGCTCGATCGGCTTGCGGGAGGCGCAGAGCGGGACGCAGGAGTACGACCGCTACAGCATCGGGCTACATCACCTCGCAATCGAAGTCGCATCGCATGCGGCCGTCGACGAGCGGGCAGAGTGGCTGCGCGCGAACGGCGCGCTGCTCGAGAGCGAGCCCCAGGAATACACGTACATGCCCGGTTACTACGCAGTGTTCTTCTACGACCCGGATGGAATGAAGCTCGAGATCCTCCACGTCCCGGCCCTCGCGGCCTGAAAAGGAGCCCACGTGTCCACGACGCCCCCCGAACCGCCCCAGCATCAGGGTTACACCGGCATCGGCCGCTCGCCCGTGTCCGGCGCGATCCTTCCCGTGCCCGGCAACGCCGAGATCGCGATCTGGTTCATCGTCGAGGTCGTCCTCGCAATCGTCGCTGCAGCGAGCAATGGGTTCACGGTGAACAACTGGGCGGTCGCGACCACCTGGCTGACGGCGGCCTACATCCTTTCCCGCGGCATCGCGAAGGCGAGCCGCGTGCTCGAGCAATAGCAAGCGGCGAGTGGTGGAGCGGGCGACGGGCATCGGCAGTGTCTTCGTCCGCTCACCCCGCCCCGACGCGTTGCGTGCGTGGTACGCCGAGCACCTCGGTCTAGAGTTACAGGAGTTCGGCGGCGCAGTGCTGACGCCAAGCGGTGGCGATCCGAGGTCATGTTCGCGCGCGAGCGCTTCGGCTCGAGTCAGGTGAGCGAGTACGGATTCCACGCCGACTGGGTCCGCAATTCGCGAGCGTGACGCACGGTTCTACGTTGGCACTTCTTCAAAGCGGAGCTTCGCGTGCTCAATGGGCACCGGCGTCGGATACTCCCCTGTGAGGCAGGCGCGGCAGAGCTCCGATGCCGGACGCTTCGTCGCCGCGACGAGTCCGTCGTGTGAGAGATAGGCGAGCGACGTCGCGCCGATGTACGCGCGGATCTCCTCGACGGTCTTGTCTGAGGCGATCATCTCCGCCGGATCCGCGAGGTCGATTCCGTAGAAACACTGTCCGATAACCGGCGGCGACGAGATGCGCACGTGCACTTCTGCAGCGCCCGCGTCGAACAGCATCGCCACGATCTGCTGCGTCGTGTTGCCGCGCACGATCGAGTCGTCGACGACGGCGAGGCGCTTGCCCGCAACTTCGGCGAGCGGGTTGAACTTCAGGCGGACGCCCTGCCTGCGCAGCTCTTGGTCAGGCTGAATGAACGTTCGCGCGATGTAGCGATTCTTGATCAAGCCTTCGCTGAACGGGACGCCGAGTGCACGCGAGAACCCGATCGCCGCGGGCGTGCCCGAGTCGGGGATGGGCAGCACGAGGTCGACGTCGGCCGGCGCCTCGAGTGCGAGCCGCTCGCCCATGCGCACGCGCGCGCCGTGCACCTCGATCCCGGAGAGCTTCGTGTCGGGGCGGGCGAGATAGAAGAACTCGAAGATGCAGAGTGCGCCGCCGCCGTCAGGTTCAACCGCGGGCACGCTGCGCAGCCCGTTGTCGTCGATCAGCACCGCTTCGCCGCGCTCCACCTCACGCACGAACTTCGCGCCGACGAGATCGAGCGCGCACGTCTCGGATGCGACGACCCAGTCCCCCTGGCCGCCGACGCTTCCAGCCTCGTGGATGCGTCCGAGCACGAGCGGGCGGAAGCCGAGCGGATCACGGAATGCGATGAGCGTGCCCTCGGACAGGGCAACGACGGAGTAGGCGCCTTCGAGACGTCGCATCGCGGTCGCGACCGCCTCGTCGAGCGGCGCGGCGTCGTTCGCGATCAGCGCGGCAATCACCTCGCTGTCGGAGGTCGAGCGCAACGTGACGCCCTCTGCGTGTAGCCGCTCGCGCAACACGGACTCGTTCACGAGGTTGCCGTTGTGCCCGAGCGCCACTGTGCGCGCGCTGCCGTGCTGCACGAGCGGCTGCGCGTTCGACCACTGCGACGAGCCCGTCGTCGAGTAGCGCGTGTGGCCAATCGCGATTTCGCCGCGCAGGCCGTGGAGCTTTTGCTCGTCGAACACCTGTGTGACGAGGCCCAGGTCGCGCAGCGCCGTCAACCGCCCGTGTTCGGAGACGGCGATCCCCGCGGATTCCTGCCCGCGGTGCTGGAGCGAGAAGAGCCCGAAGTACGTGAGCCGCGCGACGTCGCGCTCGGCCGCGTGGACGCCGAAGACGCCGCACATGCCTACCGCACCTCGCCGATCTGGACGAAGCCCCTGGAGCCGAGTCTCGCGACCTGCGCTGGGGACGTGGCGAGGATCGCCGCTCCAAACGCCGGCGCGGGCGGCACGTCGACGTCCGCTTCGCGGCCGCTCCAGCGCGCTGCCTCGGCGAGCGCGTGCTCGAGACCGCCGTAGCCCACGTCGTGGCAGAGCGAGAGCAGCGGGGCCGCCTTCCAGAGGAACCGGATCAGGGCCGCTTCCGCGGCGAGGCTCGACTCAGGTGCCTGGGCGAGCAGTACGACGTCGCCGGGCTCCCAGCCGCCCGGTACGAGGCGCACGTCGGGCACAAGCCCGACACATCCGACGACCGGAGTCGGCGGGATCGAGCGTCCGTCAGTGTCGTTGTAGAGCGACACGTTCCCCGACACGACCGGGATCCCGACCGCCTCGGCCGCGCGTGCGAGTCCCTCGATCGCCTGCGCAAGCTCGTACGCAATCTCGGGTTTCTCGGGGTTGCCGAAGTTGAGGCAGTCGGTCAGGCCGATGGGTTCGCCGCCGGCGCACGCGACGTTGCGCGCTGCGCCGAGCACGGCCTGCACGCCGGCGGCGAATGGATCGCTCTCGCCGGGCCGCGGCCCCTGCAGCGACACCGCGATTCCACGCAACGACGGCCGCAGGCGCAACACGCCCGCGTCGAGCCCCGGGCGGCGCACCGTCCGCGAGCCGACGAGCTGGTCGTACTGCTCCGTGATCCACGTCTTGTCCGCGCGGTTCGCTTCGCCCAACGCTGTCGCGTTGGCAGGCCATGACTCCGGCTTCGCCTGCTCGACCTCGTAGCGCGGGCATTCATCGGTCAGCAAGGAAGCGGGAATCGAGCCGACCGGCTCGCCGTCGACGAGCGCCCGCAGCTCACCGTGGTCGGTCACCTCGCCGATCGGCGTGCACTCGAGCTCCCAGCGGGCACACACCGCTTGCACCGCCTCGAGCATTTGTGGGCGAACGACCGCGACCATCCGCTCCTGCGACTCGGAGATCATGATCTCCCACGGCTCCATGCCGTCCTCGCGGAGCGGGACGCGGTCGAGCTGCACGTCCAACCCCATGCCGTCGCGGGCCATTTCCGAGAGCGACGAAGCGAGTCCCGCAGCGCCGCAGTCCTGCAGCGATTCCACAAGCCCCGACTCGACGAGCTCGACCGAGACCTCGATCAGCTTCTTGCCCGTGAAGGGATCGCCGACCTGCACCGAGGGCCGCTTGTCCGCGTCGTCCTCGCCGAGCTCTTGGCTCGCGAGCACCGACGCGCCCCCGATGCCGTCGCGGCCGGTGGTCGCGCCGTAGAGGACGACGATGTTGCCCGGACCTTGGGCCTTTGCCGACTGGAGGCGCGCTGGATTGAGGATCCCGACGCACATTGCGTTGACGAGGCAGTTGCCGGCGTACGCCTCGTGGAAGACCGTCGTTCCGCCGACGTTCGCGACGCCGACCGAGTTCCCGTAGCCGCCGATCCCGGCGACGGCGCGCTCGAACTGATGGTCGGGCGCGCCAAACCAGAGCCCGTCGAGCAGCGCGATCGGCCGTGCGCCCATGGCGATGATGTCGCGCAGGATGCCGCCGATCCCGGTTGCGGCGCCCTGGAACGGCTCGACAGCCGAGGGGTGGTTGTGCGACTCGACCTTGAACGTCACGGCGACGCCTTCGCCGAGATCGAGGGCGCCGGCGTTCTCGCCCGGCCCTTGCAGCACGCGCTCGCCTCCAGAGGGCAACCGCTTCAAGAGCGGCGCCGAGTGCTTGTACCCGCAGTGTTCGGACCAGAGGAGCGAGAAGACACGAAGTTCGAAGTGGTTCGGTTCTCGGCCCAGGAGCTCCTGGATTCGGTTGGCCTCCCAGTCGGTGAGACCGAGGGCCCGATGCAGCGGCTGTTCCGCGACCTGCGTCAGGTGATTCAGTGTATCCGGCGAAACAGACGGCCGACCTCGTGCGTTACAAAGAGATGTGAACCGTCGCCACCTCGCGATGCTGCTCGGGCTCGCGCTCCTCTGGGGCGCGTCCTTCATGTTCATCAAGGTCGCGGTACGCGAGCTCACGCCCGCGACCCTGATCATGGGCCGGCTCGGGTTCGCCGCTCTGACGCTCGCGGCCGTTGCGCCCTTCGCGGTCGGCACCCGCGAGACGCTGCGCCACCTGCGGGTGAACGCGGGCTGGCTCGTCCTCGTCGCCCTCGTGAACACGGCGATGCCGTTCTGGCTGCTCTCGTGGGGCGAGACTCGCATCGACTCCGGCCTCGCCTCGATCATCCAGGCGGCGGTGCCCATCTTCAACGCGGTGATCGCGTTCGGGTTCTTCCGCGAGGTACGCGTAACGGGAGCGCGTCTCGCCGGCGTCGCGATCGGGTTCGTCGGGGTGGCGTTCCTCGTGAGCGCGCAACCTTCGGGAAAGGTGCTCGGTGCGCTCGCCGTCGTCGGAATGGCCTTCTGCTACGGCATCGGCGGGCTGCTTGCCGGCAAGCATCTGAGAGCGGTGCCGTCGCACGTCGTCGCGCTCGCGTCGACCGGGATCTCGACCATCGTGATCTTGCCGCTCGGTATCGCGCAGGCGCCGCATCAGGTGCCGGGATGGAAGGTGGTCGGGTCGGTGCTCGCGCTCGGCATCCCCGGAACCGCCCTCGCCTACCTCCTGTTCTTCGGGCTGATCGCGGGCGCGGGTGCCGCCTACGCGTCGCTTGTGACGTATCTCATCCCGCCGATCGCGCTCGCGTACGGCGCAGTTTTCCTCGGTGAGCGCTTCGGCGTCACTGCGTTCGGGGGCCTTGCATTGATCCTTGGCGGCGTGGCGCTCGGCACTGGCGTATTTGCGCCATCGCGGCTTCGGCGTCGGTTAGCGTCGGAGACGTGAGTGGCATCCAGCTTCGCCGCGCGCGTCCCGACGACGCCGACTTTCTGCTTGAGCTGATCACGGATGAGGACACGCGGCCGTTTCTCGGCGGCCATGCGGGCGAAACCCGTGACGACGTGGTTGGCGAGATCGGGCGTTCCGACCGCGAGCCGGACGCTTTCGGCTGGTTCGTGATCGAGGTGGACGGAGGGCGAGCCGGCTGCATCGCGTTCCACCGTGCCAACGAGCGCAACCGCATCGCCGAGGCCGGCCGCTTCGCGATCCACCCGAGCTTCCGCGGCCGCCGGATCGGCACCGAAGCGGCGCGGATGTTCCAGCGCCATCTGCTCGTCGACCTCGACTTCCATCGCGTCGAGCTACAGATCTACGGTTTCAACGAGCGCGCGATCGCGCACGCCGAGCGCTGCGGCTACGTGCGCGAGGGCGTGAAGCGAAAGGCGTACCTGAAGCACGGCGAATGGCAAGACGCCGTGGTCTTCTCGCTGCTGCAGGAAGAGCTACCGGACGAGTAGCCTCCGGCGTATGACCCGATACCTGCACACGATGGTCAGGATCACGGATCCGGCCGAGAGCCGGAAGTTCTACGAGGCTCTTGGTTTCACGTTCGAGCGCGACATGGACATCGTCCGCAACGGCGAGAAAGAGGCAACGAACTACTTCTTCTCGCTGGGCGATCAAGAGTCCGTGCTGGAACTGACGTTCAACCATGACGGCCGCACGTACGACGTCGGCACCGGCTACGGGCACATCGCGCTAGCGGTCGACGACATGGCGCAGACGCTTGCGGCGCTGAAGGAACAGGGGATCGAGCCGGAGCGCGAGCCGTACAGCCTGCGCGAGGGCGGCTCGCTTCTGTGTTTCGTCCGCGACCCGGACGAGTACCGGATCGAGTTGATCGAACGCAGCAGCGCCTAGTCCGGCAGGACGCCGTCGCGGTAGCGCGACTCCTGAGCTGGCGGGACGTTGGCATACGCCACCTCGCCGTCCTGCGTCTCCACCTCGGGGCAGGCGCCATAGCGACGCGCGGTCTCGTCGACCGTGTAATAGCCCCACGGGCCGTCCTTCTGGAACCGCCGCGACGAGGCCGCGAGGATGACGCACGGGCCGTCGCCGACGCCGACGAATACGTGCCGCGTCTCCGGCGGACAGTGCACGAAGTCCCACTGCTTGAGCGCGCGCTCTTGCCCCTCGACGATCAGCAGCGCGTCGCCCGAGAGCACGAGGAAGTCCTCCTGCTCGGTCTCCCAGTGATACACCGAGTTCGGCTCGCCGGGCGAGAGGACTTGGATCGACATCCCGAGCATCGGGAAGTACGTCTCGGCCTCGAACTCGTCGCATCCCGTCAACGGCAGACTGTCGCGTCCGGGTCGATGGAACCACCGCGCGTCGCGTGCGTTCATGACGAACCAACCGACGGTCACGGGCACGAGCCCCGCGTCTGTCTGCTCGAGCTTTGCCTCGGGAACCACCGTCAGATGATTACCAGGTGCGCCACGTCTGGCGCGAGATGAACATCCCGTGGCCGCTGGGGTTCGAGCAGTTGACCCCGGTAACCATCGACCGGCAACTGAACATCTTCTGCCGCCACACCTTGCCGTAGGCGAGGGTGACATAGCTCGGGTGCTGCTTGGTCGGGTCGTACAAGATCCCGCCCGAGCAGTTGACCGCGCCTTTCCGGGCGGCGGGGAGCAGGAAGCCGTGCCAGTCGACGCCGGCGCCGGTCGGTCCCATGCAGCGCGCCTGCAGCGTCTTCGCATAGTCGGCGTGCGCGAGCTTGCAGAGGATCGTCGCGGGCGTGCGCCCACTGCCGCTGTCGAGCGGCGCGCTCGGGATGAACAGGCAGCTGATGTTCCCCGACGGTGAGCGGAACCCCGGAAGGCTCGTCGCTGAACCGGCCACGCTCGCCGAAGCCGGAGCGGCTGCGCCGAGCACCAGCGGGATGACCGCTAGACGGCGCTTCATGCGCCCAGGGTACTCACGTCGCGACGTGCCTGGAGAAACGTGTTGAGGCTCGCGAGTGCCTCGTCAAGGCGCGACGTATCGCCCCACGCGCCGAGCACGTCGAGCGTGCCGGTCTTGCGGTCGAAGACGGGCTCGACGCGTCCGACCAGGCGGTCTCGGACGAGGATCGGCAGCACGTAGTAACCGAACTCTCGCTTGGTCTTCGGCATGTACATCTCAAGCCGGTAGTGGAAGTCGAACAGCGCTTCCATGCGTGCGCGATCGTGGATCAGCTGGTCGAACGGCGAGAGGAGTGTGACGCGATCGTCGATCGGCTCGTCGACGGCATCGGGGTGCGCGTGCCACTCGCCTTTCACGAGCCGGACACCGGCAGCTCGCCAGCGCTTCTCCTCGAACGCGCGCTGCGCCTGCGCGAGCGAAACGCGATCCGTCTCCGGCGGATACCAGCGCTTGGCGCGATCCCAGACGCGTTGCTTGCCGCGGCGGCCGACGATCGCGACCTCGCCGCGCACATGCAGGAGCTCGAGCATCGTCGCGACATCGCGCGAGCCCCACCAGACGTGCGATTCCCGCTGCCGCGCCGAGCGGTCTTCGAGCTCCCGTGCGAGCAACGGCCCCCTTCTGTCGAGCTCGCGCAGCACGTAGCTTCGAAAGCCCGCGTTCTCCTTCAAGAAGTCTGCGCCGCGCCGCTCCCACGAGTACTTCGCGCTGCTCCGCGCGCGCATGCGCGCGCGGAGCAGTGGGAGGTCCTCGATCGGCCAGACGTACGCGTGCCATTCGACGAGCTTGCGCTCTTTCCACAGCAGGCGGTCGAGCTCGGCGGGATCGTATGGGCCGAGCCGGCTCCACAGAACGAGCTGCTGCGGCGTCGCGACCGTCGAGATCGGATCGATCTGGAGGAAGCCGAGGTGCCGGACCGTGTCGAGGACCGTACGCGCAGACCCGTCGAGTAGCTGTGCGCGGACAGCGATACGGCGTGCCTGCTCGAGAGTGACGATCCGCGCGCTAACGGATCAAGCCTAAACAGAAAGAACGTCGAGCAGCGCGTTGACGACGCGCGGATCGAAATGCGTGCCTGCGCTCGCGCGCAGCTCGACCGCGGCATCCTCGGGCGAGCGTGCCTTGCGGTAGGACCGATCGGTCGTCATCGCGCTCCAGGCGTCGCAAGCGCAGACGATGCGCGCGGCGAGGGGAATCTCCTCGCCGGCGAGCCCGTCCGGATACCCGGTGCCGTCCCAGCGCCGACGAGTCAGGTGAGCTCGAGCGGCGGTCTGCTCGCGCCCCTTCCTGTCGTGGCGCTGCTCTCGTCCTCGTCGGCCCGGATCCAGGTGACGCCGCTCGGCTCCGGCAGCCGCTGGCAGATCGACGACGTCTACATCGATCCCGCCATTCAGCGCATCGGCTGAAGGCGGCACACAATTCCCCGGAAGCCGGCACGCTTTTGTGGCGGTTTCCCGCGTAGCGTCGCAGTCGTGGCGACGAAGACGACAACACCTTGGGGCCCAGCGGAGCTCGTCGAGGAGCTGACGGTTCGCCAGCAGGCCGGCGAGCGACGGTTCGCCTCGATCGTGCAGCTGCTGGAGACCGCGAACGGCGAGCGGCTCGTGCGTTTCGCGTACTCAACTGACGGCACTGCGCGGCGCGGTCCCGTCACGCTCCGTCAGCGTGACGTCGAGCGCATGCATGCAGGGCTTGCGAAACGACCTGAGCTCGCGGAGGCGCTGGGGCTATAGGAGAGCGAGCACACGCTCGCGCGCCGCTTCGACGAGCGAGGCGAGAATGAGCGCTCCGTCGGCCGACCCGAGCAGCGGGTCGACGGCGTGCTCCGGATGGGGCATCAGGCCCATCACGTTGCCCTGCTCGTTGCAGATGCCGGCGATGTCGGCGACGGAACCGTTGCACGGCTCGCCGTAGCGCAAGACAACCTGACGGTTTACCTCGAGCTCGTGCACAAGCTCGGGCGGCGCGAACCAGCGGCCGTCGCCGTGCTTGACCGGGATCACGATCCGCTGCCCGACCGCGCAGCGCGATGTGAACGGGAGGTCGGCGCGCTCGACGACGAGCGGCACGTCGCGGCAGACGAACCGGAGCGAAGCGTTTCGGAGCAGCACGCCCGGCAAGAGGCCGGCCTCGCAGAGGATCTGGAAGCCGTTGCAGATGCCGAGCACGAGCCCGCCGGCGTCCGCGTACTCGCACACGGCCGCCGTTGCCGGCGAGAACCGTGCGATCGCGCCGCAACGGAGGTAGTCGCCGTACGAGAATCCGCCGGGCAGCACCACTGCGTCGAGGTCGGGCAGCTCGTGTTCCTCGTGCCAGACGGGAATTGCCTCGGCGTCGAGCGCCGCGAGCGCCCAAAGCGCATCGCGGTCGTCCTGCGACCCGGGATATGTGATCACGCCGACGCGCGGCTGCGGACTAGCCATGAATCTCGACCTCGTACGACTCCATCAGCGGATTCGCGAGCAGCTCCACGCACATCTTCTCGACCTGCACACGCGCCTCTGCGGGATCGGTCGCGTCAAGCTCGAGGTCGACCACCTTGCCGACCCGCGCGTCGGTGACCGAGAAGCCGAGGTGCGCGAGCGCTGTCTCGACGGCATCGCCCTGCGGGTCGAGGATGCCCTGCTTCGGGCGGACAAGGACGGTCGCCCTCACCCGAGCACGACCGAAGGCGTCTCGAGGTACCGCTCGAACGGAATCGTCGTGAGCCGCTCAAAGGCCTCGACGTACTTCGAGCGCGTGTGGGCGACGACATCATCCGGCAGCTCGGGCCCCGGGGAGGTCTTGTCCCAGCCTGTCTCTACGCAGTAGTCGCGCACGAACTGCTTGTCGAAGCTCCCCTGCGCGCGGCCCGGCTCGTAGGCGTCTGCGGGCCAGAAACGCGACGAGTCCGGCGTGAGCGCTTCGTCGCCGAGCACGATCGCGCCCCCGGTGTCGAGGCCCAGCTCGAACTTCGTGTCGGCGATGATGATCCCCCGCGTCAGCGCGTGGCTCGCAGCCGTCGTGTACAGCGCGATGCAGATCCGCTCGATTTCGGCAAGCCGCTCCCCGCTTACGAGCTCGGCGGCCTGCTCGAGGCTGATGTTCTCGTCGTGACCGGTCTGCGCCTTCGTCGCAGGCGTGAAGATCGGCTCAGGCAGCTTGTCCGCCTCGCGGAGACCCTCGGGCAGCGTGTGACCTGAGGTCGCGCCGGTCGCCTGATAGTCCTTCCAGCCGGAGCCGGCGAGATACCCGCGCACGACGCACTCGATCGGCAGCATCTCGAGCTGCTGGCACTCCATCGACCGCGCGTCGTCGCGGATTGCGAGCATGTGATTCGGGACGATCGCATGCAGCAGCGTGAACCAGAAGCCCGACAAGCCGGTGAGTACCCGGCCCTTGTCCGGAATCTCCGTTGGGAGAATCACGTCGTACGTCGAGATGCGGTCGCTGGCGACGAGCAGCAGGCGGTCGTCGTCGAGCGCGTAGATCTCGCGCACCTTCCCGGACGCAACGTGCGTGGCTTCAGGCATGAATGGGCTCCTCCTTGACTGCGATCGAATGAAGACGGGCGAACACGGTGTCGACGTGACGTGTGTAGGAACTCAGATCGAAGACGGTATCGAGGTCGACCCTAGACGCGATCTCCTCTTCGTGGCGTACGAGCTCGCGGAAGTCGAGCTCTTCGTCCCATGCGCGCATCGCGTTGCGTTGAACGAGCTGGTACGCATCGTCGCGGGAGAGGCCGGACTCTACGAGCGCGAGCAGCACGCGCTGACTGAAGAACAGAAAGTGGCTGGACTCGAGATTGCGGCGCATCCGCTCTTCGCGCACGACGAGACCCTCCATCAGCCAGGTGAAACGGTCGAGCATGTAATCGACCGCGAGGAACGCGTCGGGTATGACGACCCGCTCGGCCGAGGAGTGCGAGATGTCGCGCTCGTGCCAAAGCGCGACGTTCTCCAAACCGACCACCGCGGCGGCGCGCACCACACGCGCGAGCCCACTAATGCGCTCCGCGACGACGGGGTTGCGCTTGTGCGGCATCGCCGATGACCCCTTCTGGCCCCGCCCGAACGGCTCCTGCACCTCCGCGACTTCCGTGCGTGCGAGGTGCCGGATCTCGAGCGCGAACTTGTCCAGCGACGACGCGGTGAGTGCGAGCGCGTTCAAGAGCTCTGCGTGCCGGTCGCGCTGGAGGATTTGCGTCGAGGTCGGGGCCGCCTCGAGCCCGAGCCGCTCGCAGGCGATGCGCTCGAGCTCGGGATCCGTCGCCGCATAGGTTCCGACCGCGCCGGAGAGCTTTCCGACACGCATGCCCTCAAGCGCGCGTGCCATGCGCTTGCGGTCGCGGTCGAGCTCGAATGCCCAGCCCGCGAGCTTTAGCCCGAAGGTCGTCGGCTCCGCGTGCACGCCGTGCGTGCGGCCCATCTGGAGCGTGGCGCGATGCTGCTCGGCCCGTACGACGACCGCGGCGAGCGCCCGGTCGATCTCCTCGACGATCAGCGCCCCCGCCTCCCGGATCTGGAGCGCGAGGGCCGTGTCGACGACGTCGGACGAGGTGAGGCCGAAGTGGAACCAGCGACCCTCCTCGCCGAGCTCTCCGGCGACCGCGTCGACGAAAGCGGCGGTGTCGTGGTGAAGCGTCGCTTCGAGCTCGGCCACCCGCTCCGGCGTTGGCGGGGCCGCCTTCTCCAGGAGGGCGCGCGCAGCGTCCGCCGGCACGACTCCGAGCTCGGCCCAGGCGGTCGTGGCGGCGAGCTCGACCTCGAGCCAGACCCGCAGCTTGCCCTCGTCCGACCAGATCCTGGCCATGGCCGGGCGGGAATAGCGGGCAATCACTGCGTGCAGTCTAGAGCGGACCCAGGTCGGCAGGTTCGGACGCGCTGAGGGAGCTACGCGCTGAGGATCCGCAGCGCGAGCGCAGCGGCATTGCGCGCGTTGTCGACTCCGACCGCGGCGACGGGAACGCCCGGCGGCATCTGCGTGATCGCAAGGAGCGCGTCGAGCCCGTCGAGCACGCTGAGGCTCGACTTGAGCGGCACGCCGATCACGGGCAGATCGGTGTGCGCAGCGACCGCACCGGGAAGCGCCGCCGAGAGGCCCGCGCCGCAGATGAGCACGCGCAGGCCGCGCTCACGTGCAGTCCGCGCATACTCGGCGACAGCGTCCGGAGCCCGGTGCGCGGAGCGCACGTCGAACTCGTAGCCGACGCCTTCCTTGTCGAGCAGGTCGAACGCGCCCTGCATCCGCTCGCGGTCCGACTCCGAGCCGACGAGGATGCCGACGACGATGTCAGGCATGTGCTATATCCCGGCGGAATTTCATGCCCGCGAAATCTATGCGCGAGGCGGCGTCGTAGGCTGCAGCACGTGCCGTGGCGAGCGAATCGCCAAGTGCCGTCACGTTGAGGATGCGACCGCCGTTCGTGACGATCCGGCCGTCGCGCACGGCAGTGCCGGCGTGGAAGACAAGCGCGCCGGCCGCCTCCGCGTCGGTGATCCCTTCGATGGGCGTGCCAACGTCGCCGCGTTCCGGGTAGTCGCGCGCCGCAAGTACCACCGAGACTGCCGCCTGCGCTGACACCGGCAGCGAGACGCCGGCCACGCTGCCGGCGGCACAGGACGCGAGCGCTTCGAGCAGATCTCCCTCCAGTCGTGGCAGGAGCGACTGGGTCTCGGGGTCGCCGAAGCGGCAGTTGTACTCGAGGACGCGCGGTCCGTCGGCCGTCAGCATCAATCCGGCGAACAAGACGCCGACAAACGGGATCCGCCGCTGCTCGAGCTCCCGCAGGACAGGTGTGCAGGCGAGCTCGACGAGCTCCGAGACGTCGCTGTCCGAGAGTCGCGGCACCGGCGAACAGGAGCCCATGCCGCCGGTGTTCGCGCCTTCGTCGTTGTCCTCGATGCGCTTGTAGTCCTGAGCGACAGGCAGCGGGAGAGCGGTGACGCCGTCGCACAGCGCGAAGATCGAGACCTCCTCGCCTTCGAGGAGCTCTTCGACGTGGAACGGCTGGCCTAGCGCCTCCGCCGCGAGCAAGCCCGCATCGAGCTCCTCCTGCGTGCGGCAGACCCACACGCCCTTGCCCGCGGCGAGCCCGTCCGCCTTCACGACGCAGGGCGGGCGGGCGATCGCGAGCGTGCGCGCCGTCGGCACCCCTGCCACCTCCATCACGTCCTTCGCAAACGCCTTCGAGCCCTCGATCTGCGCCGCTTGCGCGCCGGGGCCGAAGACGCTGATCCCGCGGTGTCGCAACTCGTCCGCGAGGCCTGCGACGAGCGGTGCTTCCGGTCCGACCACGACGAGATCGACGCGGAGCTCGTGCGCGAGTGGGACGAGCGACGCCGGATCGTCGGCCCGCGCGGGGTGACACGTGGCGAGGGCGGCGATTCCCGGGTTTCCGGGCGCGGCGTGCAGCTCGCTGAGCCGCCCGCTGCGCGCTAGCGCCCACGCGAGCGCATGCTCGCGACCGCCTGACCCCACAATGAGCACCTTCACGGCTCCGATCCTAGGAGGCTTTGGCGGAGCCGTGCACAGCCCAGCCACTGTTTCGCCAAACCCTCCCAGGCTTTGCAGCCGGACCCGAAGCGTAAGCTCGGTCACATGGAGGCTCCGCCGTACTCCGCCGCGGCGGTCGACGTCGTCCGGCTGCCGGAGGGACGGAGTGAGCGCGACCACGTTGCGGTCGAGGAGCCGCTCGAGATCCGCATCGGCGGCAGTCCCGTTGCGGTGACGATGCGGACGCCGGGACATGACGAAGAGCTCGCGATCGGCTTCTGCCTGTCCGAAGGTCTCCGCCCGACCGCCGCGCATCTTCCCGACGACCTCGCCGCCAACAGGGTCAACGTCGATGCACCCGAGTTTGACGTGGCGCGCCTGCAGCGCAACTTCTACACGTCGTCGTCGTGCGGCGTCTGTGGGAAGGGCGCGCTCGAGGCGGTCGCAGTGGAAGCCGCGCGCGTCGAATCGCAGCTGCGCGTGCCGTTCTCGCTCGTCGTGCAGCTGCCCGACCGGTTGCGCGAAGCGCAGGCGACGTTCGCAGCGACCGGTGGCTTGCACGCGACCGCCCTCTTCACCGCCGACGGCGAGCTCCTGTGCGCCCGCGAGGACGTTGGCCGTCACAACGCAATGGACAAAGTGATCGGCTGGGCCTTCGGTGAGAACCGCCTGCCGCTCGCCGAGGCCGTGCTGTGTGTCAGCGGCCGGCTGTCGTTCGAGCTCGTGCAGAAAGCGGCGGTCGCCGGCTGCCCGGTACTCATCGCGGTCGGCGCGCCGTCGAGCCTCGCCGTTTCGCTCGCGCAGGATCGCGGCATCACGCTCTGCGGCTTCGTGAGGAACGGCAGCGCAAACGTCTACACCGAGGCGTGGCGAATCGAGCGCTGACGGGCGTGCTGCTCGTCGGCGGTGCGAGCACGCGCTTCGGTTCGCCGAAGGCGCTCGCGCAGTTCGACGGCCAGACGCTCGCTGAACGTGCGTGGCGTCTGCTCGGCGAGGCGTGCGACGAGCGGCTTGCGGTCGGCAAGCGCGACGACGCGCTCGACCTCCCGTTCGAGTTGCTCGACGATGGTACCGATGTGCGCGCGCCGATCGCCGGAGTCGTCGCAGGGCTGCGCGCAGCCACGCACGACGTCGCGGTGGTGATTCCCGTCGACTTGCCGCTGCTGACCGCGGCAGCGGTGCTCGCGCTCGCCGACGCGTGCCGTGACGTCGCGATGCCGCCGAGCGGGCCGCTACCGGGCGCCTACCGGCGTACTGCCCTGCCCGCGCTCGAGCTCGCCCTAGCCGAAGACCGACTCGCGCTGCGTGACGCGATCGCTGTTCTCGACGTGGCGATCGTCGAGCTTGACGCACGCCAGCTCATCAACGTGAATACTCCGGACGATGTTCAACGTCTCTGACACTGCCTACGACAACTTCATGGGCCGCTTCTCAGTGCGGCTCGGACCGGTGTTCGCGGACTTCGCAGGAATCGAGACGGGTCAGCGCATCCTCGACGTCGGGGCCGGCACCGGCGCGCTGACGTCCGAGCTCGTGGGTCGCGGCGCGGACGTCGCCGCACTCGATCCGTCGCCTCCGTTCGTCGCGGCTTTGCGCCGGCGGCTTCCCGGCGTCGACGTGCAGGAGGGCCCGGCGGAAGAGCTGCCGTGGCCCGACGCGTCGTTCGACGCAGCGCTCGCGCAGCTGGTGCTCACCTTCATGCGCGATGCGCCCGCGGGGATCGCCGAGATGCAACGGGTCGTGCGTCCGGGCGGCGTCGTCGCCGCGTGCATGTGGGACCGCGAGGGGATGGACATGCTCGCTGCGATCAACCGCACCATGCAGGCGCTCCATCCGAGCCGGCCGACGGCTGAGCAGCTGACGAATTTCCGAACGCGTGAGGAGATCGAAGCCCTGTTCGGCCAGAGTGTCGAGATCGAGCTGCTCGAGGTCGAGGCCGGCTACTCGGGCTTCGCAGAGCTCTGGGACTCGGTGCTGGACGGAGCCGGCCCGTCCGGCGTCTGGGCCGCGTCACTCGATGACGCACAGCGCGAGCGGGCGCGCGAGGAACTTCGCCGCCAGGTCGGCGATCCCGACGGTGCGTTCAGCCTCGTGGGCCGCGCGTGGGCTGCGAAGGTTAAGCGCGCGTGAGGACGTTCGTGCGCTCGGCGCCCGTACCGATGAGCGTGACCTCGACGTCGAGCTCGCGCTCGACGAACTCGACGTAACGCCTCGCCGCCTCGGGCAGGTCGTCGACCGACGTGCAGTCGTCGAGCGTCTCGGACCAGCCGGCCAGCGTCTCGAGCACGGGCTTCGCAGCATGGAAGTCGCTCTGGTGTGCTGGGAAGTCGCGTGTTTCCTCGCCGCCGCGCAGCGTGTAGCGAACACAGACGGGCACCTCGGCGAAGTGCGACAGGACGTCGAGCTTCGTCAGTGCGAGCTGGTCGATGCCGTTGACGCGCACGGCGTAGCGGAGCGCGACGAGGTCGAGCCAGCCGCAGCGCCGGCTCCGGCCGGTGACGGTGCCGTACTCATGTCCGAGCTCGCGCATCGTGTCCTGGGCGGGCCCCTCGATCTCCGACGGGAACGGCCCTTCCCCGACGCGGGTGACGTACGCCTTCGCGACGCCGATCACTCGGTCGATCCGGCCGGCGCCGATCCCGACCCCGGTCGCGGCGGCGGAGGCGACCGGGTTGGACGACGTCACGAACGGATATGTGCCGTGGTCGAGGTCGAGCAGTGTCGCTTGCGCGCCCTCGAACAGCACGAACTTGCCGTCGCGCAACGCGTTGTAGACGTAGAGCGACGTGTCGGTGACGTACGGGCGCAGGCGTTGCGCATACCCCTCGTACTGCGCCGCCACGGTCTCGAGGTCGAACGGCTCCGTCTCGTAGACACGCTGGAGCCAGAGGTTCTTCTCGGCGAGCGCGACCTCGATTTTCTGCCGCAGGATCTTGGGGTCGAGCACGTCTTGGACGCGGATGCCGAGCCGCATCGCCTTGTCGGCGTAGCAGGGCCCGATTCCGCGGCGCGTCGTGCCGATCGCAAGGCGGCCGAGGCGGCGTTCGCTCGCCTGGTCGATCGCGAGATGCCACGGCATGATCAGGTGCGCGTTGCCCGATACGTAGACCTGGGCGGTCGAGCGGCCGCGCTGCTCGAACTCGTCGAGCTCGCCGATCAGGACGTCGGGGTCGACGACGCAGCCGTTGCCGATCACACACGGCTTGCCGCGCACGATGCCGCTCGGCAGCGCGCGGATCTTGAACGTCTCGTCGCCGACGACGATCGTGTGCCCGGCGTTCGGACCGCCCTGGTAGCGGCACACGATGTCCGAGTCCTGCGCAAGCAGGTCGACGATCTTTCCCTTGCCTTCGTCGCCCCACTGCGCCCCGACGATGACGGTCGCAGGCACGGAAAACAGTCTAGGCGGCGGTTTCGGCTATCGCCGCCGAGGCCCGTTCGACGCGCACCGAATGGCCGCGCCGGCAGAGGAACGTGCCGTGATTCAGATCAAGGTCGAGCTGGCCGGCGAACGTCGAGCTCGCATAGCCCTCGGAGGCGTCGAGGTCGGCGCACTCGACGCAGACAGCAGTGAACGAGGTAGCCCGGGCCGAGATCAGCACCACCTGTTCGCCCCGTATCATCGTAAATAGGGCCTCATGCTGCAGCGAGGTCCGCAAATTTCGCGTAGCGCTTCAGGAACGAGAGCTTCATCGAGTCGGTCGGACCGTTGCGGTGCTTGGAGAGGATCACCTCGGCGAGGCCCTGCTGGTCGGACTCCTCGTTGTAGTACTCGTCGCGGTAGATGAACGCGACGAGGTCCGCGTCCTGCTCGATACTTCCGCTTTCACGAAGGTCGGAGAGGATCGGCCGCTTGTCGGTGCGCTGCTCGACCGCGCGCGAGAGCTGCGACAACGCGACGATCGGCACGTCGAGGTCGCGCGCAAGGATCTTCAGCGAGCGCGAGATCTGCGAGACCTCTTGCACGCGGTTTTCGGCGTTCCCCGCCGAGCTCATCAGCTGGAGGTAGTCGACGACGATCAGCCCGAGATCGGGGTGACGCGACTTCAGCCGGCGCGACTTGGAGCGGATCTCCATCATGTTGATCGAGCCCGTGTCGTCGACGTAGATCGGTGCCTTCGCGAGCTTGTCGCACGCGGCGGTGAGCCGCGGCCAGTCGTCGGGGGCGAGCTTGCCGGTGCGCAGCCGCTGCGACTCGACCTTCGCCTCGCTGCACATCAGGCGCTGTGTCACCTCGGACTTCGACATCTCGAGCGTAAAGAGGCCGACCGGGATGTTCTGGCGGACGGCGATGTTCGCCGCCATGCAGAGCGCAAGCGCCGACTTCCCCATCGAGGGGCGGGCCGCGATGATGATCAAGTTGCCGGGCTGGAACCCGGAGGTAAGGCGGTCGAGGTCGCGGTATCCGGATGCGGTCCCGGTCACGTCGGCGCCGGCCTCGTACAGCGACGTGATGCGCTCGAAGCTCTCCTTCAACAGCTGGTCGATGTGCGTGAACTCCCCAGTGACGCGCTGCTGCGAGAGGTCGAAGATGACCTGCTCGGCACGATCGACGAGATCTCCCGCCTCGCCTGGGCGTTCCCACCCGAGGCGAGAGATCTCGCCACCCGCGCGGATGAGGCCGCGCAGGGTTGCGGTTTCCCGCACGATCCTCGCGTAGTGCGAGGCGTTCGCGGTCGCGGGGACGAGCGCCGCAAGCTCGTGCAGGCGGACCCGGCCGCCGACGTCCTCGAGCTCGCTCCGCTCCTCCAGCTCATCCGTGAGCGTGATCGCGTCCACCGGCTCGCCCTTCGCGTAGAGCGCGAGGGCACCGCGGTAGATCTTCGCGTGGGACTCCCGGTAGAAGTCCTTCGCGTCGAGGATCTCGCTGACGGCTCCGATCGCCCCGGGGGAGAGCATCATGGCCCCGAGGACCGACTCCTCGGCCTCGAGGTTCTGAGGCGGGACGTGAGCGTTGTCGGGAACGGGAGCGAGTTGCGCCATGCGTGTTGATTTCACCACGAGATCGGGCTCGCCGCTACCTGGTGACACGTCGCTTGTGAACAGGTCTTTTTGCGCCATTTGCAGGGGAATCGCATGCTTGCAGGAGCGTCGGACGGCGCGGTCTGTGGACAGATATCCCGCTCTCTGCGGGAACTACTGCCGAAAGTCCACAGGCCCTCGAGAGCCCTGTGGACGCGAAACGGCGAGGGCGCCTCGCGGCGCCCTCATTCGTCACTCGTTTTCGCGCAGCGCCGCCTCGGCGTCCGCCTGCCACTCAGGCGCGGCTTCCGCCTCCGCCGCAGCCTCGTCGGCCGGCGGTGGCGGTGGCTCCTCCTCCTCGAGGAGGAGCTCCTCGATCGCCGGGCCTTCGTGCAGGGTCTCTTCCGGCTCGGCTGCCTTGAGCTCCGCGGCCTCCATCGCGGCGAGCTCGTCCTCGGAGGGCAGCTCGCCTCCTTCCGGGACGACGAGCATCTTCACCTCGACGCGCACGTCCTGAAAGAGGTCGATCGGCACTTCGTAGCGGCCGATCCGTTTGATGTTGTCGACACCGATCTTCCGCCGGTCGACGCGCACCTTCGCCTGCTTCCACAGCTCGTCGGCGATGTCGGTTGGTGTCACGGAGCCAAAGAGGGATCCGGTCGGGCCGGCTTTCACCTCGAAGCGCAGCTCGGTCTTCGCGAGCGTGCCGGCGATCGCAGACGCCTCGTCGGCGGTTTTCGCTTCGTGTCGAGCCCGCTGGGCGTCGCGTTTCTGCATCTCCGCGACACGGGCTTTCGTCGCCTGTTCGGCGAGCCCGCGCGGTAGGAGGAAGTTGCGCGCATAGCCGCGCGCGACCGAGACGACATCGCCGCGGAGCCCGACCTTCTCGACGTCGCGCAGGAGGATCACCTCCATCAGCGGTCCTCGCGGTCGCGGCGCCCGCGGCCGCCGCCGCCGCGCTCGCGGTCGTCGGCACCCTCGGCGACGTACGGCAGGAGCGCCATCTCTCGCGCGCGCTTGACCGCTGTCGCAACCTGCACCTGGTGGCGGCGGCAGGCGCCCGTGATGCGGCGGCTGCGGATCTTCCCCTTCTCGGAGATGTAGCGCCGGAGCTGGGTCACGTTCTTGTAGTCGATCTCCGCGACTTTCTCCTTGCAGAAGTAGCAATTCCGGCGCTTGATCGCCCCAGCAGGACCGCCGGGGCGCTTCCGCTGGGTGTTTGTCTTCTCGCGTGGTGCCATGTCTCTCCTAGAACGGAATGTCGTCGTCGGTCGAAGCCGGGAAGTCGGCGCTTGCCTCCGAGCCCGCGCCGGCCGGCACGAACTGGTTGCCGCCGCCGCCGTCGCCGTCGCCGCGGCTGCCGAGGAACTGGACGCTGTCGGCGACGATCTCGACGGACTCGCGCTTTCCGCCGCCGTCCTTCGCCTCCCACTCGCGCCAGTCGAGCCGGCCGTCGATCGCCACGGGGCGGCCCTTGGCGAGGTACTGCGCGCAGCTCTCTGCCTGATTGCCGAAGACGGAAATGCTGAAGTAGTTCGGCTTGTCGATCCATTGACCCGACTCGTCCTTGCGCCGGCTGTTCACGGCGAGGCGCAGGCTGCACACGGGGGTGCCGCCCGGCGTGTGCCGGAGCTCGGGGTCGCGGGTCAGGTTGCCGACGAGCACGACCCGGTTGATGCTTGCTGCCATAGCGCTACTCCTCCTCGTCCGAACTCGTGTCCGACTCTGAAGCTTCGGGGACGGCGACCGCAACGGCCTCCGGTTCTGCAGCGGGCTCGGGTTCCGCAGGAGCGGGTGCAGGAGCGGCCGGTGCAGGCGCCGATGCAGGTGCGGGCAACTCGTCGCGCGGGGCGCTCGTCCGAGAGCCCTCGACGTGCTTGGTCGCCAGGTGACGCAGGACCCCGTCGTCGATCTTCAGGACGCGGGCGATCTCGTCGAGTGTCTCCGCGCCGCTCTCGAACACGACGAGGTGGTAGACGCCCTCAGGCTTCTTCGCGATCTCGTATGCGAGGCGCCTGCGGCCCCATGCGTCGTGGCTGCGCCACGTGCCGCCACCCTTTTCGACGAGGTCGCGCACGCGCGCGATCAGGTCGTCCTGGTGGGCCTCTGCGCCCTCCGGGTCCAGCATCAGAAGAATCTCGTACGTCGTCACAGTCCCGACCACCTCCGTTCCTTCCCATGGTCTGAATCGGCCCCGACTGCTTGCGCCGCTCGGGACAGAACGGCGCGATGACGGGGCAGGAAGCGGGGCCACTGTAGCATCGGTTGCGTGAAGCGCCTGTACGCCTGGCTCGCCGGTCTTGCCGGCGGAGCTGCCGTGTATCGCGTCTTTCGGCGGCAGCCGCTCGTCGCTCCACCAGGTGCGGGGCCAGATCCTGCAGACGAGCTGAAGGCGAAGCTCGCAGAGGCGCGCGCCGGCGGCGAGATCGGTGACGAGGAGGCTCCCGATCCCGGCGTGGACGCCCGTCGCCGCTCGGTGCACGAGCGGGCGCGCTCGGCAATCGACGAGATGCAAGGGTCTGACCCCAAGTGAGTGGGGTCTGACCCCGCTTTGGAGATCTCGCGCGACGAGCTGCGCGACCGCATCGACGAGCTCACCGTGGTCGAGGCCCTTCCGCGCCCGGCCTTCCGGCGGCTGCACCTCCCGAGCGCGGTGAACATTCCGAAGAGCGAAGTCGCGGCGCTCGCGCCCGACCTGCTCCCCGAGCTCGACGCCGAGATCGTCGTCTACTGCGGCTCGTGGCTCTGCCGCTCGTCCGACCGGGTCGCCGACAAGCTGCGCCACCTCGGCTACACGAACGTGCGGGTGTACCGCGGCGGCAAGCTCGACTGGCGACGTGCGGGCTTGCCCACCGTCCGCTCCACGTAAAAGAGACTGCGAAGCGCTAGGCTGAACGTCTGCGGCTGTGGGAGCCGGGGATGTGGTGTGGGAGCCGCAGCCCTGCCTGCCCCGGCTCCTGTTTTCCTGGGCACGTAAGAACCCTGTAAAGCCCGGGTTCGCGCCGCGTCGATCCACTCCGGCGTCATTCACGCTGAAGGTACGGCCACATACACGTTCACGGCGGCGACGCTTGCCGCCTCAGGCCAGCTGTGCCGACGCCGACCGACACCATGACGTCGGCCGCCGTACTGATCGATGTGCAGGGCAATGGCCAGGGTGACAAGCACGGCCATCACGGCCACCACGGCTTGCCCGACCACGATTCGGACAGCGACCAGCGTCTCTTTCGTTGCGCGCTGATTCAATCCGGGGATGGCATCGGCGACCGCGTCTCTGAGTCTCGGCGCGCAGCACCGACGGGGACGCACCTTCGTCGCGCTTGCAGCGGTCGCCTGGTCGACAGCAGGGATCCTGCAGCGCGAGCTCTCGGTGGGTGTCGGAACGCAGATGGCTGGGCGCGCGCTCTTTGCCGTGCTCGGCCTCGCCGCGTACATCGCCGTCGTCGAGCGCGGCGCAGTGTTGCGCGCCTTCCACGCCGTAGGCCGCGCCGGGCTTGCCGTCGCCGCGTTGATGGCGGTCTCGTCCGGCTCGTTCATCGTCGCGTTGAACCACGCTTCGGTCGCGAACATCCTCTTCATGCAGGCGCTCGCGCCGGTTCTCGCCGCCGTCTTCGGAATGCTCGTGGGCGAGCCGGTGAGCCGCCGGACGTGGCTCGCGATGGCGGTTGCGATCGGGGGCGTGGCGCTGATGGTGGGCGGTCCGGGCCGGCCGCACGCGCTCGGCTTCGGGCTGTCGATCCTGATGACGGTGTCGTTCGCCGGGACGCTCGTGATCACACGGCACCGCCGTGATGTGTCGATGGCACCCGCCACGTGCCTGTCGCAAGTGCTCGTGCTTGTCTCGGCGGCGCCGTTCGCGCACCCGGGGCAGGTCGGGTCCCGGGATCTCGTCCTGCTCGTGTCGCTCGGTGTGGGCCAGATCGGGCTCGGCTTTGTGTTTCTCACCATCGGCGGGCGGCTGATTCCCGCCGCCGAGGTAGCGCTGATCACCTTGCTCGAGGTCGTTCTCGGGCCGCTCTGGGTTTGGCTCGTCCTGTCGGAGCAGCCGGGGGTTGCGACGCTCGCCGGCGGAGTGGTCGTGCTCGGCGCGGTCGCGATCCAGGCGCGCGGGGGCGTCGTGGAACAACGGGTCCCGGTGCCCTAATCGGGCGCGAGGATCCCGCTCTGGGGATCTAGAGGCCTCCGCCCGATGCCGATCACTCGTGGCGAGGCAGGTCAGATCCCCAGCTAGGAGCGCAAAAGAATGTTGAAGAAGACCGGTTTTCTTGCGGTGGCTTTGATCGTCGCGGCAGGTGCAGGTGCTGCAGTGGCGCGGGCGGACGATCCGGTGGCGACGGCGCAGGCGACGCTTCAGAAGCTCGTCTCCGACGCGACGACTCTGCACAGCACAGTGCTTGCCGATGCGCAGAAGATCTCCGCCGACGTGCAGGCGCTGCAGGGCTCGACGAGCCGTGCGACGGTCCGCCAGACACTGCAGGCGGATGCGCAGAAGATCAAGGCCGACCGGGCACAGTTGCTGCCGGCGGTCCAGTCCGATTGGGCGCAGCTCAAGACGGATCTGGCGGCTGTGAAGTCTTCGAAGACCGGCAAGGGGCAGCTCAAGCCGCTGCTCCAGCAGGCAAACACGCAGCTCGCGCAAGAGCGCGACGCCGTGAAGGCTGCGCTGCAGTCGGCTCACCAGGCGGCGCAGGCGCTTCGCGCCAGTCTGAAGCAGTCGCCGTAACTCGAATGAAGACTCCGGCTGGTCGCGCTATCGCGGCCGGCCGGAGTCGTGTCGCTACGCGACCGATTCGGCGACGTTCACGAGCTGCGCCATGAGCGCCCACTCAGGCTCGTACACGTGGGCGGACTTCGCGTGCACGAGCAGTCGGCCGACCGGCAAGCCGAGCTCGTGGGCGACGTGCTCCTGCAAGCGAGCGAGCTCGACGAGGTTGCCGTACGCCTTCTTCCCGAAGTCGAGGCTATGCGCGTAGACGACGAGCTCGAGCGCGCCGTCGGGAATCCAGAAGTCGAGCAGGCTCACGCACGGGATGTACGTCGTGTCGGTGAGTGGCTGGAAGGTCGTCACCGTCGCCGAGCGGCACGCAGGGTCGGTATGCAGGCGCGCGACGACCCACGCGATCTGGTCGCGGCCGGCGCCCGCGTAGTTGAACAGCCGTACGGCATAGCTCTTGGCGTCGCCGAGCTCCGGAACGTCCTTCTGAACGAAGAAGTTCTCGTGCATCCAGGCAAGCCAGTCCTGATCGCCGAGCTCGGCGATCAGGGGATCGTCCGACGAAGGCCGCTCGACGGTGAGCGTCACGTTTGCAAGCTCTCGCGTGGGCTGGCCGTCGTAGCGTTCGAGGGCGCCCCCCTCGAGGATCGCGCGGGAGGTGCGCAGCCACCCTTCGCCGAGAGTCGGCGACTCCACCACCACGATTGTCATCGTCGAGACGCTACCCGGAATCCGCCTCGGCGTCTTGTCCGTACCCGCTTCTAAGCCGCCCGAACGAAAGGAGTTTTCATGCGGGTCAGACTCAGATGGATAGTGCCGGGTCTCGTGCTGCTCGCCGCCGCCGGTGTCGGTGTGGCGATGGCCGCGACGATGTCGAGCAAAGGCGGCACGGTGAAGGCTGCGCACAACAGCAAGTACGGCAGCCTGCTCGTGAGCGCAGCCGGGATGACGCTGTATCACTACACGCCCGACAAGCACGGGGCGATCAAGTGCACAGCCGCATGCGCGAAGTTCTGGCCGCCACTCGTCGTCGCCCACGGTGCGAAGCCGAAGGCCGGGGCTAGCGTCAGCGCGGCGAAGCTCTCAACGGCGAAACGACCGGACGGCACCACTCAGGTGACGTATGCCGGCCTCACGCTGTATCGGTACTCGGCTGACAAGAAGCCCGGCGACGTCAAAGGCCAGGGGTTCCAGGGGGTCTGGCATGCCGTCACCTCCGCGGGCACGCTCGCGAAAGCTTCGAATCCGGCCGGCACGACGACTCAGGCGGGGACGACAACAAGTGGTGGCGGCGGCGGCTACGGCCCGTAGCTCCACGTGACCTTGTGGGTACCCGGCTCTTAGGCGCGACCTAGGAGCCGGCGTACCCTTGATTCGATGATCGTGCTGCTGGGCATCGGCTTCCTCGCCGGCGTGATCACCGCGGTGTCGCCGTGCGTCCTCCCGGTACTCCCGATCGTGCTCGCCGGAGGTGCGACCGGCAGCGGCCGCCGTCCGTTCGCGATCATCGCGGGCCTCGTCGTGAGCTTCACGCTGTTCACGCTGGCGGCGTCGTCGATTCTCTCGGCACTCGGGCTGCCGCAGGACATCCTCCGAAACCTCGCCATCGCGATGCTGTTCGTGCTCGCGGCGACGCTGCTCTTCCCGCGGATCGGGTTTCTGCTGGAGCGTCCGTTCGCGTTCATGACGAGGCGACGCGGCGGCGATCTTGGTGGTGGATTCGCACTCGGTGTGAGCCTCGGACTCGTCTTCGTCCCGTGCGCGGGACCCGTGCTGGCGACGATCACTGCGCTTTCCGCACAGCACAAGATCGGCTTCGACACCGTCCTGCTCACGCTCGCCTATGCGGTCGGCGCCGCCGTTCCGATGCTGCTCGTCGCATTAGGCGGACAGCGAGTTGCGAAGCGCATGCGCGCGCAAAGCCAGAACTTCCGGCGGGCGATGGGGGTTCTGCTCGCGGGCGCCGCCCTCGCGATCATCTTCAACACAGCCCAGAGCCTTCAAACGGCGCTTGGTGGCTACACGACCTCGATCCAGAAGCACGTCGAGGACACTTCGCTCGCCACGAAGCACCTCGACTCGCTGAAAGGCGGGGGCAGCGCCTTCGCTGCGGCCGCGGCGAAGGCTCCGAAGTCGGCGCTTCCGAATCTCGGCAAAGCGCCCAACTTCGTCGACATCTCGCACTGGCTGAATACGCCTGGGGATCGCGCCATCTCGCTCGCTTCGCTGCGCGGGAAGGTCGTGCTCGTCGACTTCTGGACGTACTCCTGCATCAACTGCCTTCGCACGCTGCCACACCTCCGCGCCTGGTACGCCGCGTACCACAAGGACGGTCTCGAGATCATCGGCGTGCACACGCCGGAGTTCGCGTTCGAACACGTGCTCAGTAACGTGCGCCAGGCGACACACGACCTGCACGTCACGTGGCCGGTCGCGCTCGACAACGCCTACGGAACCTGGACGGCGTACTCGAACCAGTACTGGCCGGCGGAATATCTGATCGACAAGGCGGGCCGCGTCCGCCACTACCACTTCGGCGAGGGTGACTACGGCGGAACTGAACAGGCGATCCGCTCGCTGCTCGCCGAGACCGGTGCGTCGGTGCCGGCGCACATGGTGAGCGTCCCTGACAAGACGCCGACGGAGCTCGTCACCCCCGAGTCCTACCTCGGCACGGCGCGGCTTGCCCGCTACGTCGGCTCGAAGATTCATCCGAACGTTCCGTGGCAGTACACGTTTGCTTCCACGCTCCCGGCGGACGACCTGTCGTATGCAGGGAACTGGGAGGTCGGAAGCCAGCGGATCGTCGCGAGCCTGGGCGCGCGGCTGCGGCTGCATTTCCGCGCGCGGTATGTCTACATCGTGCTCGGCGGCAAGGGGACGGTGCAGGCCCTGGTCGACGGCAAGCCGGAGCGCACGTTGCAGGTGAACGCCGACCGCCTGTACACGGTTGTGTCCGGTTCGGCCGCCAGTGAGGGCGTGCTCGAGCTGCGCTTTTCGCCGGGCGTCAACGCGTACGCGTTCACGTTCGGGTAGTCAGCAAGCGGCGGGGCGAACGCCCCGCCGCTCCGAGCCTCTTTGACTTACGGGCAAATTCCCTTCTTCGCCAGCCGGCGCAGGCATCCGGTCTCCAGGACGTGCGCTTGGAGAGCCGCTGTGAGTGCGTACCCGGGCCCGCGGACGGTCAGCATGTCGGCGTAATCACCCGCTCCGACTGCCGGATCGAAGCTGACCACGATCTCGCATGTCGCCCCGCCGCCGGCGAGCTGCGCTCCGCAGGTTGTGGATGACACAGCGAACACGTCATCTGCTTCGACGGCGTCGATGGTGACGGCGGCGGGACCACCGTTCGTAAAGGTGAACGTGTTGAACCGCACGGGACTTGTGTCGTGAGAGGTGCCGAACGAGCCGTTGCCACTTAGCCCCAGGCCGGGCGGCGGAGGTGGCGGGGGAGTTGCAACCGTCGGACAGCTCAGGCTCAGCGAGCCGTCGGCCGCGACGGACACGACGACCGTCGAGGCATGGCCGTTGTGATCTGTGCACGCGATCCCGTTCAGGTCATCGATCTTCGTGAGGCTCGACCCACTCGTCCCGTCCGCGCCGTTGCAGGCGTAGGTCATTCCGCTGACCGAGGTGAAGCTCGAGCCACCGTGAGGACAGTTCGCGCCCGCCGCCTCGGGGCGCCGCAATTGACGACAACTTGTGGTCGTTGAAACTAACACCGTCGTCGCGGGGCGTTTACGGGCTCGGGATCACCTCTCTGATCGACCCAACCACCCTCCCGAGGGGTACCCAGGGAGAGCGGCCCCACGATTCTCCGGTGCACGTCCCCTGTATGCGCCCACCAGGCCCGCAGACTGGTGGCGGCGCTGTCCGCCGTCGCAGCCTTGGCCTGCGCCGGCACAGCAGGTGCACCGGCAGCGCAGGCGTTGACGTTCGCTGCACCGCCAACCGGCCCGATCGCATCGCTGTCGCCGGTGGGTGTGGATTTTGGGGCGGTGCAGGTGGGGGATGCGAGTGATCCGGTGTCGGTGACGTTGACGAACTCGGGTTCGGGGAGCTTGTCGTTTTGGCGGTTCGGGATTGCGTCGTCGAGTGTGAACGCGGCGGATTTTGCGGTTGTGGCTGGGGGTTCGTGTGTGGTCTCGGTGGCGCTTGGGTCGGGGGAGAGTTGCACGGTGTTGGTGCGTTTCCGGCCGACGGCGACGGGTGACCGCAGCGGCTTGTTGAGTTTCTGGGTGAACACGCTCGTGGGCCGGGTCAACGTTGCGCTCACCGGCAGCGTGGTCGACCCGTGCGCCGAGGGCTGCTTCTAACGCCTCGCCAAAAGGCCTGCAAACAGCCCCTCCGTCGCACCTCCGACGCCGTGTCTACAATTGGCATCGGAAAAATGGCGAACGCTGTCTGTCCAGCTTGCGGCGCGGCAACGGAGGTTCCGAACTGCCCGTCCTGTGGCGCCGAAGTCTTTGCGGGCGCGGCTGATCAAGATCAGACGTCGTCAGATCACGATCAGACGGCGAGCGATCAGGATCAAACGTGGTCGGATCACGACCAGACGGCGAGCGAGCGCGACCAGCGAAGTGCGGACGAGGATCAGCACGCTGCTGACGATGAGCTCGCGGCCGGTGGCGACGCGGCCACCCATCACCGCAGTGCCGTCGCGCGTGAGCGGTCGAGTCACGACCGCGAGACCGTGTCGCGTTGCGCGACGAGAGTGCTGTGGCGCGGCTCCACGCGGCGGAGGATCGTGATCGCGCCGCCGTCCTTCGTGATCGGGGCGCCGAGTCTCGTGATGCGCTGGCTCGGCTGCACGATCTGCAGAGTGACGCGGACGCGGACGCGAGTCCGGAGGACATTGTCGTGCGGGCCGAGCGCGATCGGGCGCGGGCGGCGGCCGATCGGGTCAAGGCAGCGAACGACCGCGCCCGAGCGGCCGTCGACCGGGAATCGGCAGCCCGCGAGCGCGCTGAGGCGGTCCGGAACCGCACCGAATCTGCAGCCGACTTGAAGCGCGCGACGACGGATGAATTGACGGGCGCGCGGACGCGCATGTTCGGCCTCGAGGAGGTGTCGCGCGAGCTCGAACGCGCGCATCGAACGGGCGGCACGCTCGTGCTCGCGTTCGTCGACGTGGACGGCCTCAAACAGGTCAACGACGGTCAGGGGCATCTCGCCGGCGACGCGCTGTTGCAGCTTGTTGGCGAGACCCTTCGCGCGAATGTCCGGCCCTACGACCTGATCGTGCGCTACGGCGGCGACGAGTTCGTCTGCGCGATGTCCAACCTGAGCACAGGCGAAGCAAGGACACGCTTCGAGAAGATCGCTGCAGTATTGACCGTAGTCAGCCCAGAGCACTCGGCCACGTTCGGCATTGCCGAAGCTGACCGCGACGACACGCTGCAAGAGTTGCTCGCCCGCGCTGACGCCGACCTTCTCGAAGCCCGACGTGCACAGATTCCAGGTAGTGGGAAGCCGCGCACGCTGCCCGGCTTCCCTTCAACCCGCTAGTTGGACGTGAGCCTCGCGAAGAGTTCGTCGAGGCGAGCGTAGGTCTCGTTCATCCCGCTTTCCCCGCCGTATGCGAGCAAGCCGTCGCGGTCCTCGGTGGTGTTGAAGAGCAAGGTGGTTGTGAGCTTTGTGCGGTCGCCGAGATCCTCGAAGGCGAAGGTCTGGACGTGGCCACCACCCGGCATGCCTTCCATCTCGAAGGTCTGCACGATGCGCTCGGGCGGGGTGACCTCGCTGTAGGTGCCCCGAAACGCGATCTCGCTGCCGTCGGGGTTCTGGCTGACGAACCGCCAGCTCCCGCCGGGCCTGACGTCCATCTGATCGACGACGGTGGTCGGGCCCCACCACTCGGGAATGAGCTTTGGGTCGGTGAAGACCGCGAACACTCGGTCTCGTGGCGCGTCGAACACGCGCTCGACGTGGATCTCGCGGTCGGTAGGCGTCGTGACGGTGGCCGCGCGCGCCTGCTGTTGGTCGGGGGTCATTGCGGGTCTCCTTTCGTCGTGCGTTCGAGTAGCTCCCCGAACCGGTCGAGGCGCTCGTCCAGCATCCGCCGGTACAGCTCGATCCACTCGTGAACGTCCTCGAGGCGCTGCGGGCCGAGGCTGCACCGCCGGACCCGGCCCACCTTCTCGGTGGTGACGATTCCGGCGTCCTCGAGCCGCCGCACGTGCTTCTTCATTCCGGTGAGCGAGATTCCGAACGGCTCGGCGAGCTCGCTGATCGTCGCGCTGCCGCGGCCAAGGTGCTCGACCACGCCCCTGCGCGTGGGATCCGCGAGTGCGGCGAAGGTCCGGTCGATCTGTGGATACTGAACCACTTAGTTCAGTATAGCCAATGTGTGTGAGCGGCCGCTCGCAGCTGCGGCCGGCTCGCCGCGGATCTCCGACAGCTCTGAGAGGCTGTCGGGGTTGGCCGTTCGCGCCCTCCGCCGTGCGTCTGCCGGTCCGTTCTGGGTCGTCGTCGCGACACGAGCCGGTTGCTGGGCGGCAGTCCTCGTCGCCCTACTCTGGGCTCCGCTCCGTTCGGGCTTCCCCGAGCACACGGCTTACGGCTCGCGCACGGATTTCATCTTCGGTGCGTTCGACCAGTGGGACGCAAACTGGTTTCTGCGGATCGCGCAGCACGGCTACGACACGAAGCAGAGCGCGAGCTTTTTCCCGCTCTACCCGCTGCTGACGCGCGTGCTCGCGTTCGTGCTCCGGTCGAACCTCGTTGCCGGCGTGGCCATCTCGCTCGCCGCCGCCGGCTTCGCGGGCGTCGCCGTGGCGCGGATCGCTCGGCGGTATGCGGGCGGCCGCGTCGCGCACGACTCGGTCCTCTTCCTCGCGCTGTATCCGATCAGTTTCGTCTTCACCGCGGTGTACTCCGATGGCCTGTTCCTGGCGCTCGCGGCCTGGGCCTTCGTGTTCGCGCTCGACGGTCGAGCGACGTTCGCGGCTCTGCTGGGAGCGTTGGCCGTGCTCACACGCCCGACCGGGCTCGCGCTCGTCCCTGCGCTGCTCTGGCTCCTCTGGCCTGAAGGGCGTAGCTTCCGGTCGCTGCTTCGGCTGAGCCCGTTGCTACTGCTGCCGGCGGCGCTCGGCAGCTACTGCCTGTACCTGAGCTCCCATTTCGGCGACGCCTTCGCCTTCGTTCACTCGGAGGGGTCGTTCTGGCTCCGGCACGTTCCCGCGGCGGGCCCGCTCGGCGGTGCATGGGACGCGTTGAAGTCCGGCGAGCAGGGGCTCGCGCAACTCGTTCTGCATCTGCCTGCGGGCAGTGGCACACCTTCCGGATTCGGGAAACCTGAGCAGTTCGCGATCTGGAATGTCGCCCAGCTCGTGCTGCTCGTCGCCGCATGCGCACTCACGTGGCTCTGTTGGAAGAAGGTCGACCGCGCCGCGGCGCTCTACTCGGCTACGACGATCATCCTCTTCCTGAGCGCGCCGGCCGCAGTCGTGCCGCTGGTGAGCGAGCCGCGCTTCCTCATCGGCGACTTTCCGCTCTTCGTGACGCTCGCGGTTTTGGCGGAGAAGCGCCCGCGTCTGCGCGCAATCGTCATCGCGTCTTTTGCAGCTGTCGGAGTGCTCGCCGCCGTGGGCTTCGCACATGGCACCTGGATCTCCTGACGTCGCTCAGCCGGGCGACGACTGCTTCGCCTTCGACACGGGCCCGCGCTTGCCGTCGAGGTTGTACGGGATCACGCGGTACCAGGCGCCGTCCGCGGCCGCGCCGACGTCGGCGAATCCGTCGTCGACGTCAGTCACGCACCGCCGGCAGATGGTCTTCCACGGTCCGCTCGAGCTCGAAGCGCGCTGGATGCTGTAGTCCTTCGCGCCGGCCGAGCCCTGCCAGTAGACCCGTCCGCGTCGAACTGACGTCACAATCGGCGCGGGCGGGATCGCGTGCGCCGGCACGCGGATGCCGCCCATCGCGTAGTTGTGCCGTCGGATCGCCTGTGCGCGGGCGCTCATGTCGGCCGCCGTGCTGACGAGCGTTCGGATTCCCGGGTAGTAGAGAGCCCACCACTGGCCGCTCTCGATGTGCTTTGCCGCAGCCGGGTCGCTCGTGTTCGCCGGGATCGGCATCCACCCGTGCCCGTCGTTGTGCGACTCGAGCGCCCAGAACCCGTCACCGGCGATTTCAGGCGTATGGAGGAGCGTGTCGAGGAAGCCGGTGAACTTGCTCAGCGTCGGATAGTTCGTGCGATCCCAGCCGTACTCGTAGACGATGAACGGCTTCCCTTCGCGCTTGCACTTTGCGATCCAAGGCTGCACGACGGCAAGTCCCATCAGCCAGTGCGGATAGACGAAGCTGACGCACGCATCGACTCCGTGGATTCCCGCGTTCGTGTAGCCAGAGAGGATGAGATGGCGCGAATCGATGCCGCGGATGTAGGACACGATCTCGCGCGTCCAAGCGACCGGGCTGCCGCCGCCGTTCAGCAGATCCCACCCAAGAATCGTCGGATCGTCCTTGTACGCCAGGTGCGTGTAGACATTGACGTGGTTCAGCACTGCGGCAATGTGCGCCTCGACGTCGCCGATCACGGTCGGGTCGATCCAGAACGGCGCCATGTTGATCAGCGAACAACCCGACTGCGAGATGGCACGCCAGCGGAGATAGACGCAGCCCGTCCCGCCGTCGCGCGCGTCGTCTCCGATGATTGTCGGGATGATCTTGATGCCGTGCGCACGCGCGGATGCGAGTGCATAATCGATGTGCTCGAAGGCAGCCTCGTTGAACTGGCCGAGCGTCGGCTCGATGCAGGCATCGCAGCCGACCGAGTCGCCCATCGTCTGACTGCGGACGACTGTGACGCCCATTTCCCGGGCGGTGGCCATGGCGTCGTCGACTTCGTAGTGGCTCGGGAAGTGGGGGCCGCTCGGGTCGGAAGGCCCGTAGCCTGCGACTCCGAGCCATTCGATGTTGGCCCCGCCGAACCGGAACGGGCGGCCGTCGACCGCGAGCCGGGGCCCCGAGCGCGTGACGAACGAGTCCGCGAATCCCTGAGGCACTCGTCCCGTCGCGCCGGACGAAGTGGCCGTGAGGAGAGCGGCGGCGGCGATCAGCGGCAGGATCGTTCTAGGCGCGCCCACACAGGCATCATCAGGCACGGTGCGTGGACGGGGTCGCAACAAGTCGTGGGCGGTCGTAGCCGTCCTCACGATCCTGACGGTGGCTGTGTCGAGTCACGGAGCGCTCTCCGCGCCGCGGCGGTCCCCCGCGGCCGCGTTCGACGACCGGGCAGCGGGCCGCCTGGTGATCACGACGAAGACGTACCGCCTCACGCTCAGCAAGCGCAACGGCAAGATTCTCGGCCTCGTCGACCGGGCGAGTGGATTGCGTCTCGCCCGGAATACGAACCGTTGCCTCTGGGGCGTCGCGGCGAACAGCAACCGGTCCTATTTCGGCGGCTGCTCGTTCGCGCCACGCGCGGCGCGCCGCTTCTCCTATAGCTGGAATCGCGCCACGGCGACGCTGACGCTCACGTATCGCGGGTTGGCCGTCGTCACCGTGCGCGCACGCCCAACGCTCCTCGACTTGCAGCTGCGGATCGAGAACCCCGGCGGTGTTCTGACCCGCGTCGAGTTCCCGGAGTCCCTCGCGGCCGACACGGCAACGGTGACAGCGGGATACGCTCCGACTGTTCTGCCCGGCGTGCTCCTCGCGCCGGCGTTCTTCTCACGGGTGGGCAACGACGTTCAGCTCTACCCGTCGCGTTGGGCCTTCGCCGACTATCTCGCGCTCGACGTTGGCGCCGCGCACCTCTCTGTCTACTCGATCTCGCGTGGCCCGCTCTATCCGGTGCAGCTCGGCTTCCTCCACTCGGCGGCGCCGGCGCCCTGCTCCGGCTCGTCGTTCTGCGTCGTCCACGAGTTCCAGACGTGGATCAAGCGAGGCGCGACCTGGACGAGCCCCGTCGTTCGCATTCGAATCGGGGCTACGGCCGAGCAGTCGATCCTCGCGTACCGGCACGACAACGGGATCGACGCGTACCCGTCGTTGCAGAGCAAGCTCGGTGCGCAGCTGAGCACGTATGCCGAGGCTCCACTGTTCAAAGCGAATCTCCGTTTGCTCAAGCCGTTCAGCGACTGGGCGGCAGAACTGCAGCGGCTTCCATCGCCGCTGCTCCTGCATCCGGTCGGCTACCAGGTCGGCGGGTTCGACGTGAACGACCCCGACTTCCTGCCGCCGGATCCGAGCTTCGGCACCAGTGCAGATTTCAGCGCGATGATCGCGGCGGCGCACCGGCTTGGCGACCTCGTGATGCCCTACGGGAATCTCAGCTGGTGGGACCCGAGCTCTCCGACGATGCAGTCGCTTCCCGCCGGCGTCCAGACGAAAGACGTCGCCGTGCTCGACGCTCTCGGCAATCCGGCGACGATCTCCTACGGAGATCACACCGGCGTGATCGTCTCTCCGTTCTCCGCGTTCGTGCGCCAGCGGATCGCGCAGTACATGGCCGACTGGCAGACGAAGGTTCCGGCCGACTGCGTGTTCCTGGACCAGCTTGGGGCGCGGCCTTGGCTTCGCGACTTCAACCCGGCATCGCCGACACCGACCTCGTACGACGACGGCTGGCTGGCGGTGCTGGCGTCCTACTCGGATCGATGCGTGATGGTCGAGGACGGGTGGGACAGGCTTGCGCGCGACGCGGTCGGCTTTCACGGCAGCCTGCTGATGATGTCCCGTGAGCTCGACCTCCCGAATACGTACTTCGGCGTCGGAAACTGGCAGCCGTACCCGCTCGCCACGTGGCTCTTCCACGACAAGGTGCTGCTCTACCAGCACGACCTCTACGACGGCACGATGGCGGCCGACCTTGAAGTGCTGACGTGGAACATGGCGTTCGGGATGGTCAACTCGTACAGCTGGGACGCGCTCGGCCCAGCCGAGAACCCGTGGCTCGATCTCGTCTCACGTCTGCAGCGCGACTTCGGCCCGCACTATGTCGGCATCCCTCTCTCCGGTTACCGAAACCTCGCACCCGACGTGAACGAGAGCACGTACGGCGATCTCTCCGTCGTGGCGAACAGGGCGCCAAGCGGCTACTCCGTCGCTGGCTACGACGTTGCGCCCGGCGGGTTTCTCGCGCGGACTGCCGCGACCGACCTGCTCGCGGGGGCCTTCGAGGGCTCATTCGACGGCGTTCCTCTTTCGGCAGGCGTGCACTACGTGATCGTCGAGCGCGATGCAGCGAGCGTGACCGTACGCCAGCCTGTCGGTGCCGACTCCGACGTCGGAGTCGAGCCGCCCGCCGCGTGGAGCTCCGGCCGCGCTCTCACGGCGACGGCGATGGCATCCGATGGGACGGAGCTCGGAACCGTCGACGGCCGTCTGCAGGACGGGCACTTCGTCTTCCGGTATGCCGGAACACTGAACGGCCAAACGGTCGCGGCGTACCGAGTGACCGTCGGCGGCTGAGCTATTTTCGCGTGTTGTTCGCGTGAGCGGCGTTGTGGCGGCGCGCTCGAGACGCGCGCCGCCGCTTTGCCTGGGCCGCTTCGGTCAGCGGACGCGCTGGAAGTAGTGCTTCCGCTCCCAGTGCGCGACTTTCTTGCCGATTACCGCGCCCTGTTCGTCCGCGGTTCGGAAGTGGATTCCGCCCCAGACGCGCGCGTCGATGACCTCCTTGAGCGCGAGTGAGAACCGGTCGTAATGCCTGGGCTGCGTGGGGAACCGCGGGCTCACGATGTCGAACGCGATCTTGTCCGTGCCGAAGAAGTCCTTCATCGCGTTGAGGCTCGCGCTGCTCACGCAGCTATGCCCAGACGGATGGTCCGGGAACGCCGGCGTCGACAGGGCCGGAACGGTTGGGGTCGACGGGTCGAACAGCGGCTTCCAGTTCGGATCTGCCTGGGTCTTCGGGTTCCCGTCGGACGCTGCCTCGTGGATCGCGTCGATCGGCCGCCAGAAGTTCCAGTAGTACTTGTCGTTCCAGCAGGCGATCGCGCCATCCGCCGTCGCCAGGCTCACCATTGCGAACAGGCGGGCGTTCTCCGCGGTGCTCAACCCGAACCGCGCCGATAGCGACCGCATCACGCCGCCGTACAGTCCTCCTGGCTGCGCCTGCCAGAAGATCGCGGCCATCGTCTCGTCCGCGGTCCGCGTCGTGCTCGTCAACGAGCCGAGCGACTTCACTTCGTTGAAGTCGTCGGCGTACGCTTTGCTCTTCAGCGCGTTGGGTCCGTCCGAGCGAAGCATCGCAGCGTTCGGGAGCAGGAAGGGCGTCACGTTGCCTACCCACGGCGTCGGATCGAGGGCGAAGAAGGGCGGCGATGGCCGCTAGGCGCCGGGCGTCGTGCCGAGTACGAACGTGAACGCGCCATTCCGACCGTCGTGCGCACGGGCCGCGAGCATCGCGGCAGCAGCAGCTTCACCGACTGCGATCCCGCCGGCCTTCGCGGCCCCGTCGGCTATCGCGGCGAGCGACGCGTCGTACCGCGTCTGGAGGGTTGCCAGCTGTGTCGGGACGAGAGCCGAGGCGACGCGAAAGGCCGCCGTCGCCGCCGCTGCGTCCTGCGAGTACAGCGGGTCTGCCGCCGGCGTGGGGAGATATGGACGGTAACCCCCGGCGATCGCGTCGACCGCGTCGTAGACGGCGCCGTGCACCATCGCGGTGCTGAGAGTGGCGGCATGCGCCGTCGGCCCTGTCGAGAAAATCGCGGTATTCGCGATGAGATTCCAGTCGGTCACAGCATCCGCGCGCGCCGCTCCCGGCGAGGCGAATGCGGCGACGACTGCGACGGCGATTACCGCCCGCCCAGCGCCCTGGTGTGGCATGCATAGCTCGAACCTCCGATGTGTCTCGATACGGGGAAGGGAGACCCTCCACCCGTGGCGTACACACCTCGGTGCCTGCCGAGGTTCATGCTCGCTTCCGCCGGCCAGGTGCTTGGCGCCGGAGGAAACGCCTCGAGTAGACGAGGCCGGCGGCTGACTTTCTACGGAGCGGCGCCAGAGTCGAACTGACCTAGCGGCGCGGAGGTTCCTACCTTTGGAGGAGACAAAGTTCGTTCTGACGGCCGAGGCGCGGGCGGTGATCCGTGGCTACGGTCAGATCATGATCGAAGCCACGAAACTAACGAAGGACTACGGTGAGAAGCGGGCGGTGAACGACATCTCGTTCACGGTTCGTCCGGGCATCGTGACTGGCTTTCTGGGGCCGAACGGTTCTGGGAAGTCGACGACGATGCGGCTGATTCTCGGGTTGGATGCTCCGACGGCGGGTGATGTGCGTGTCAACGGGAAGCATTACCGTGACCACGCGTCGCCGCTGCATGAGGTCGGGGCGCTGCTCGAGGCGCGTTCGGTGCATACGGGCCGATCGGCCTACAACCATCTGCTCGCGCTCGCGCAGACGCAGGGCATTCCCCGCCGCCGCGTGAACGAGTTGATCGACCTCGTCGGCCTCCACGAGGTGGCGCGGAAACGTGCGGGGCAGTTTTCCCTCGGAATGGGCCAGCGGCTCGGGATCGCGACGGCCTTGCTGGGCGATCCGGCGACGGTGATGCTTGACGAGCCGGTGAACGGGCTCGACCCAGAAGGCGTCCACTGGATCCGTAACCTGCTGAAGCAGCTGGCGGCCGAGGGACGGACTGTGTTCGTCTCGTCGCATCTGATGAGCGAGATGGCGCTCACTGCCGATCATTTGATCGTGATCGGGCGCGGCAGGCTGATCGCGGACATGAGCGTCGACGAGTTCGTGCAGAAGGCGTCGGGTGCACTGGTTCGGGTGCGCTCGCCCGAAGCGACTCGCTTGCGCGAGCTTGTGCTTGGGCCTCATGTCTCGGTGGCGAGCAGCGAGTCGGGCGTGATCGAGGTGGAAGGGTTGACGGCGGAGCAGATTGGCGAGATCGCCGCTTCGCACAAGATCGTTCTGCACGAGTTGACGCCGGTTCAGGCGTCGTTGGAGGAGGCATTCATGGAGTTGACGCGCGACGAGGTGGAGTTCAAGCCGGTCGAGTCTGGCGTCACTGAGCGCGAGGAGCTGGCGGCATGAGCAACGCAACGGTATCCGTCTCGATCCCACGTCTCACCGAGCGGGGGCGAGTCACTCAGGCTCGGGTGGTGCTGTCGGAGTGGACGAAGTTTGTCTCGCTCCGCTCTACGCGCTGGTCGCTTGGAGTCGGGAGCCTGCTCACGATCGCCTTCCCGATCCTGTTCGCCGTCGTGACCGCGTCGCGTTGGTCGCACATGTCGGCGGGCGATCGGGCCGGTCGGCATCCGCTCGACATCGCGCTTGCCGGCGTCAACGTCGCGCAACTCGCCATCGCCGTCCTCGGCGTGCTCGTGATCACCGGCGAGTACTCGACCGGAATGATCCGCTCCTCGCTGATCGCGGTCCCCAAGCGGCTTCCTGTTCTGTGGGCGAAGCTCGCGGTCTTTGGGACCGTGTCGTTCGTTTTGATGATCCCGTTGGTGCTGATCGCGTTCTTCGCAAGCCAAGCGATTCTCTCGAGACATCACATCCTGCAGATCTCCTTCGGGGATCCGGGAGTTGCGCGGTCGCTGCTTGGTGGCGCCCTCTTCGTGACCCTCGTAGGCATCTTCGCGCTCGGTATCGGTTCGATCGTGCGGAGCACGGCCGGCGGCATCGCGACGTTTGCGGGGGTCTTCTTCGTCCTGCCACCGCTAATGAACGTGCTGCCGACGAACTGGAACAACGCGATCAGCAAGTACTTGCCAAGTGACGCGGGGCGGCAGCTGTTTTCCCTGCATCATGGGGCGCATTCGCTCTCGCCGCTCGGGGGCGGGCTGCTCATGCTCGGCTACTGCGCAGTGGCGGTCGCTGTCGCCGCGGTGTTGCTCGTGCACCGCGACACCTAGCGGCGGACTGCATACAACAGCGACGCGGGTTACGGTGGAGCCTCGATGATCTGGAGCTGGCTCCACCGTCACCCGCGGCTCGTCGACGTCTCGATCGTCGGGCTGCTTGTCTTCCTCGGGATCGGCGCCGCGATCAGAAACGAGCACGCGGAGGCGACGGCGATCGTGCTCAGCATCGCCGAAGCAGCGCCTCTACTTTTTCGGCGCCGCTTCCCGGTCGGTGTGGTCATCGTCGTGACATCCGTCGTGCTCGCAACGATCGCTCTAGGCGTTTGGGTTCTACCGTTCCAGCTCGGCGTCGCCCTTTACACGCTCACGTCTGTTCGTGAACAACGTGTCGAGCGAGCGGTTGGAATCGGCGCGATTCTCGCGGTCGCGATCGCCGTCCTCTCCGTCGGCGGGATCGAGTTTGGCGCCGGCGCCGCCCGCGTCGTCTTTCTGATCGCAGCAGCGCTGCTCGGAGACAGCATCGGCTCGCGCCGCGCCTACGTCCGCGAGATCGAGGAGAAGGCGGACCGGCTCGAGCGGGAGCGAGAAAGCGAAGCGAGGCGCGCAGCCGCGGAAGAGCAGGCACGCATCGCCCGCGAGCTGCACGACGTCATCGCGCACGCGCTCAGCGTCATCGTCGTCCAGGCCGGCGCGGCCGACGACGCCTTCGAGCTCGACGCCGCCCGAGCGCGCGAGCCGATCCGCGCGATCGACTCCGCAGCCCGCGCCGCGCTCGCCGACCTCCGCCGCGTACTCGGGATCTTCCACGATTCCGCCGAGTACGAGCCACAACCGGGACTCGACCAACTCGACCGGCTGATCGACCAGGTTCGCGCAACCGGCCTCGACGTCTCCCTGGAGATCGAAGGTCAGCAGCAACCACTGTCGGCAGCGGTCGAGCTCTCCGCGTTCAGGATCGTTCAAGAAGCCCTGACGAACAGTCTCAAGCACGCCGACGCGGAGCACGTACGCGTCCGGATCCGCTACAGCGACAGACTCGAGCTCGAGATCCGCGACGACGGAGCCGGCAACGCGGAAACCGGGGACCGTACGGGCGGAAACGGGCTGGTCGGAATGCGCGAGCGCGTCGCGCTCCTCGGCGGCGTCCTCGCAGCCGGCCCCGCACCGGGCGGCGGCTACCGCGTCGCGGCGGAGATCCCGCTCGACAAGGCCACGTGACCATTCGAGTCGTGATCGCCGATGATCAGGCGCTCGTTCGCAGCGGCTTTCGCCTGATCGTCGAGGGAAGGCCCGACCTCGAGGTCGTCGGCGAAGCGGAAGACGGCGAGCAGGCCGTTGCTCTCGTCCAAGAGCTCGAACCGGACGTGATCCTGCTCGACATCAGAATGCCGAACCTCGACGGCATCGAGGCCACGAAGCGAATCGTCGCCTCCGGCAGCGCCACGCGAATCCTCGTGCTCACAACCTTCGATCTCGACGAGTACGTGTACGGAGCCGTCCGAGCCGGTGCCAGCGGCTTTCTGCTCAAAGACGTGCGCCCCGGCGAGCTCGTCGACGCGATACGCGTCGTGGCAAGCGGGAACGCACTGCTCGGGCCGACCGCCGTCGAGCGACTGCTCGAGCGATTCTCCACCACGATTGCCGCGCGCCCAGCGGATACCGCTGCGGTTGGATCGCTAACCGACCGCGAATCGGAAACCCTTCGACTTCTCGCAGGCGGTCTCTCCAACGCCGAAATCGCGTCGACGCTCGTCGTCAGCGAGACCACCGTGAAGACCCACGTCTCGAACCTCTTACGAAAGCTCGGCGTTCGCGACCGCGTGCAAGCCGTCATCGTCGCCTACGACGCCGGTGTCGTCCAACCAAAGAGGCCGTAAAGCTGGATCGCGCCTAACGGAGCGGCGCCAGAGTTGCGGTGCGGCTACGCGGCCGATGAAATGGAGGTGTCAAGTAGCTCGCGCAGCAGCGTGACCGTCGCCGCCTCGACCCGGTTGCGGACGCCCATCCGCTCATAGATCGCGCCGAGGTGGTTCTTGACGGTTTTATGAGAGACGAGGAGCTGCTCGGCGATCTCGGCGTTGCTGTCGCCCAAGATGAGCAGGGCAAGAACTTCCGCCTCGCGAGCTGAGAGGTTGAAGCGTTCGGCCGTAGCGGCGACCTGGGCGGCTACCTTCCGCGCGAGATGCAAGTCGCCGCGCAAGCGGCGGTTGAGGGGGATCAGCACTCTGTTTCCCTTACCCAGGTATCCGCCAGGCGGCCTGGAGCTCAAATCAGTTGTCGGAGAGGACGTGCTCGCTGCTGTTGCTGGCGAGCCGCTTGCGGGCACCCTCGACGATGTCTTCGTTGGTGTTCGCTGCGATCTTGTTGCGAGTCTCCATCAGTCTTCCTTCTTCGTCGTTGCAGTCCCCTCTAGACGGGCTCGGACGGCTGTTTCTTCCAATGGATGCCTGAAGCTCCGCTCCCAACGAAGGAGCCGGATTCGACGTAACGGAGCGGCGCCAGAGTCGAACTGACCTACCGGCGGGTTACGCCGGCGTACCGGTTTTGAAGACTACGCGCCAGTTATAGATCGGACGGACGTCGCCGCGTCAGACTTCGGTCGTGAGCCGGATTCTCTTTTAAGCGAAGTGCCAGACTTACGCCGGCGAGAGTTCACGGCGGCCGGCAGACTCTTCGCCCAGCGCATTCTCGTCGACTCGAGGTCGGCGGAAGAGCGCAAGGGCGGCAATCATCGTGCCTACGACACAGCCGACCGCGGACAAGCGAAAGGCGGTCGTCGAGTCTCCGGTCTGGAGCACGATCGGAGCGGCGAGGAGGCCGACCAACATGCCGCCGTTCTGGATCGCTGACGCGAGGGCGAAGGTGCCGGCGGTGTTTTGGCGCGGGAGTTGCCGTTGGAACAGTGTGTCGTAGACGACTTCTGTGCTCCCGTCGCTTGCCCCGAGTAGGAAGAGAAGAAGGTAGATCGTCGCCGCGACGGTCGATTGGGAGGCGAGGAAGACGACGACGCCGGAGACAAAGAAAGCCAGCGCAACGGATCGGCGAGCGACGCTCTCGCGTTCGATGAAGCCGGTCAGGAACTCTCCGCACATCAACCCCAGTCCGATGGCGGCCAGGGCGTAGCCATAGGCCTGTGGTTGTGCGACCTGTCGCGCGAGGAACTGGGGGAGGGAGGCGTTCAAGAGTCCGATGGCGCCAGTCACGAGGGTGAACGAGGCCGTGAGGCCGAAGATCACGCGGTTACTCAGGATGCCCCGCAAGAGCTGGCGACGCGACTGCGCAGGTTCTGCATCCGGCGTTTCGGGGCCGACGGGGTCGGCGCTGGCGCTGAGGTGCAAATAGAGCAGTGCCGCGAGTGCGAAGGTTCCCAGGTCGATGAGGAGCGACGGCGCGATCCCTAGGGTGCCCATCGACAGAGCCCCGAGACCGGTCCCGGCGACCATGACGACGTTTCGGGTGACGCCGTGGAGGGCGTTGCCCTGATGCAGGAGACGATCGGGCAGGAGTTCCGGCACGAGGCTCGACGCGCTCGGGTTCGTGGCGGCGCCGAGCATGGAAGACAGGCACACGAGGCCGATGACGGGTGCGACGAGGCCGTGCTTCGCGAAGGCGAGCGTCACCAGCATCAGGATGCCTCTCAGAGCTTCGACGGTTGAGAGGGTTCGGAACTGGGGGATGCGGTTGAGGAGCGGGGCCGCGATCACGCCGCCTCCGATGATCCCGGCGATGCGAGCGACGAGAAACGCGCTGACAGCGAACGTTGAGTGTGTGCGCTGGAAGATCCAGGTCACGATTGCGGCCATGGTCAACCAGTCGCCGAGCTTGGAGACGGTTCGTCCAATGATCAGGCTTCGGAACGAGTCGAACCGCAGAGGCTCAAGGATGCGCAGGGGCAGTGCGCCAGCCCGGGGTCGGATGCAGGCGCGATAGACGAACGCGGTAAGTCCGAACGTCATCAGCACGTCGCCGACGGAGAGTGCGCTCGCATAGGGGACACTCGCCGGGAGCGCGAAGATGTCGCCGAGCCATGCGAAGTGGCTGTGCGGGCCGGCGAGGACGTTGTTCGCGTAGTGGCCAGTCCGTTGGATCAGTTCGGGCGGCGTCCCGGTCGCCGTCCAGGCTGAAAGGGAAATGGGCATTCTGCCGCCGTTAGTCAAGATCGGCAGCAGATTCGCGACGAGTCCGAGAACGACAAGGATGAGCGCGCGACCAGCCCGCATGTTGACGATGAGGAAGACCGCCAAGAGGGAATACGTCGCTACCTGGAGAGGCAAGAAGAGCTGGCCGGGCACATGACCGTGAATGCGAGTGAAGAGGCACAACTGGATCGCGAGTGCGGCGAAGACAAACGGGCCTCCGCGGAGATTCAGATCCACGAGTCGCGATGGTTTCGCGCCGAGAAGCCAAGCAAGGACCACGCCGGCGAGAAGTGCAACTCCCAGAATCACGCTATCCGACCGCCTGGAGTGGCGTTACGACAGACTCGTTCTCCGTGACACTGGCGCGCAGGCGCGGCGAGATCGGCATCGTGCCGCGTGGGAGCGGGATCTGTGCGAGTTGTGCAGCTACCTCTTTGCAAAGCCGATTGAGTGCGTCTTCGCTTCGAACGGAAACGGAGACGACAAAATTGTCGTCGCCGCTGCGAACAAGGGAGCCGCCCAGACCTGCGAGAGCGTTGAGCCGGCGCTCTGCCTCGTCAACGAGCTGCTCCGCGACGAGCTGCCCTGCTCGCCGCCGGACAGGTTCGTACATCCCGAGCTCGACGCGCATCGTCGCCTGGACGATCGCGTCACCTGTCTCAACCTCGGTGTCACGCATCGTTGCTTCCGCGAGGCGATCGGTCAGCGCTTGTAGGACGCGGAGTTGTCGTGCGTTGGGACGGCGGGATAATCCGGCAGCGACACGGGTGGAGGCTTCTCGTGAACGAACGACGAGCCATGTCCCGCTCTCTGCTCGATATGCGGCGGTCCCGTGCCGATGTGCGCCAGAGCAGGCCTCACGCAGGTCGTTGCCGGCGACGGCCGTTCGATCGATCGGCCGGGCGACGTAGCCGCCTCCGTCGGCGTCCACTTCGAGCACCGCAAGCCATCCGTTCATCCCTGCGTGTGCGAGGACCGATGCGGGTGATGCGCCTGCGTCGAGCGCGCGTAGGGCTGAACGTTCGCGTTTCAGACCGAGAACGGCCTTGACGGCTGCAATGGCGCCGACACAGACAGCCGCGCCGACGACCGCTGCGCGTGTCGCCAGCGGAATCCTGTCTTCGCCGAAAACGAGCAGGGAGATCACCGCTAGGCAGAGCACCAAGATCCGTGAGCTCACGGGCCGCAAATCGGGAATGGAGGCGACCGGGATACGAGAGAAAGAGCTGCGCAAAGCGCCGAGTTGATGCTCCTCGAGCACGTGCGTGGCCGCCGTGCCGCTAGCGATGGCGGCAAAGATCGCGGCGACGTCAGGCTGGAAATGGCTGCCTGCCTTGTGCCTTAGTTCTGCGGCTGCCTCTTCAAGAGACAAGGCTGGGCGATACGGCCGCGCGGAGGTCATCGCGTCGAGGCTGTCTGCGGCAATCAGGACATGAGCTTCGATTGGTACATCCTCGCCTGGCACGCCGTAGTACCCATGTCCGTCGAATCGCTCGTGATGGAGCTCGACATAGCGAGACATTTCACGCGCGAAGTGGAACGGGGCAAGAAGGCGGGCCGACAGACGAGGGTGTCCGCGGATCGAGGCCAGCTCGCGTGCGTCGAGCCGACCCGTTTTCGCAAGCGTCTGCACGTCGACGCCGATCTTTCCGAGATCGTGAAGCCGCGCGGCTGCAATCAGACGCGCACTCTCTCGCGATGGCAGACCGATTGCTTCCGTGAACTGACGGACCCAGCGTGCGACGCGCTCACTGTGCTCCGCGGTGCTGGGGTCGCGTTCGTCGACGACTTCGGCGACGGCTTCCAGCGCGGCAGCCGTTTCTTCCTTTAGTTGCTCGTAGGTTGCGCTCGAGCGGTAGATCGCCGCGAACAGTGGCAGTAGGAAGGGCAGCACGATCCACTGATGGTTCGAGATCGAGTACGCGATCAGGATCCCGAGACTGCCTTCCTGGGCGGCGGATGAGATCTCCTCGACCACTGTTTCCCGGAAGACCACGCTGAAGGGCGCCTTCGAGCTCAGAGATGTCCCAAGCGAAAACACCGTCGAGGTGACGAGGTAGCGCATCGCGACAGCTGCGACCAACGCCGGCAACGTAGATGTCCCGATCTCTCCCGGGTGTCCGCCGGCGAGGATGAAGACATAGCCGGCAAGGACGGTCGAGCCGCCGAACATCGCAGAGTTGACGAGCAGGTATCGACGCCCTTCGCGCCGGGTCCCGTCGGAAACGAGAACACCGATAGCCGCGATCGCTCCCGCCGGGAGTGGGCCGAGCACGAACACGGCTGCGACATGAGCGACCGCCGAGAAGGAAAGAAGCGCGCCTTCGGGGCGCTGCCGCTGATTCACCACCAGCTCTTCGCCGATCACGGCGAGCGCGAGGATTGGCGCGATCGTGGCCAGCGAGGGGAGAGCCGACCGCTCGACAAAGAGGGCCACCACGAGCGGAAGCCAGAACAGCGCGCCGAGGCAACGCTCGAAAGCTTTGGCTGAGACCCTCATGCTGTGTTTATCGGCGCGCGCGCGCGCGAGCAGACTTCACACGCGCGCACAAGCTACGCCCGCGTTATCCGCCGAATTTCTTGCCCGCACCAGCTGCGAGGGCGAACGACACAATCACAGCGAGTACATAGAGCGAACGTGTAAGCCGCAGTTTCATGTGACCCTTCTCCGAGGGGGACGAATTCCCTCGAATGATCTTCGGAAGTCCCGGGGCTGCATCCCCCAAATGGGTACAGCGCAAGTGCTCGACGAAACGGAGCGGCGCCAGAGTCGAACTGACCTACCGGCCGGTTAGGCCGGCGTGACGGTTTTGAAGACAGGCATTGTGATTCGCGCAAAGCCGCACGGATGCCGGGGTTGCGTGTTCGAGCGGGAGGGTGCGCGCCAAGATTTGCGCCGGTCCGCAGTACTCACCACATTGAGTTCGGGAATGTCCCCCGGGCGGGCATCGGAATGGGTGATGTTGAATGCAGCGGTGTCTGCTGCATGGGGAGCGGCGTCGCCGCCGACGGTCTTTCCAGAACTGAACGAGCTGTTGCGGGAACTCGTGGAGCGCGTCGAGTCGATCCTCGCGGACAACTTTCTCGGTGCTTACCTGACCGGCTCCTTCGCGCTCGGAGCCGGTGATCTCTACAGCGACTGCGACTTTCTGGTTGTCACTGAGGCTCAGGTCTCGGCGGAGCAAGAACGAGCGCTTCGTCAGATCCACGACGAGATTCCAACCCGTTCCGGGCACTGGACGCACCATCTCGAAGGTTCGTACGCGCCGAGGGCGGAGCTTGAGACACTCGCGGCTCTCGACAAGCAGTGGCTCTACATCGACCACGGCTGGCGGGAGATGCAGTGGTCAACCCACTGCAACACCGAAGACGTGAGATGGACGCTCCGCGAGTGCGGGATCACGCTCGCCGGTCCCGACCCACGTGAGCTCGTCGCCGAGGTTCCCGCAGACGCGCTCCGTCGCAGGATGCGACAACTGATCGAGAGCTTCCTGCCAGACCTGTTCAGCTGGATCAGTTTCGACATTGCGTGGGCGCAGCGCTACGCCGTGACGACCCTGTGCCGAATGCTGTACACGCTCGATACCGCCGAGGTCGCGTCGAAGCAGGCGTCGCTCGAGTGGGCGCAGGATGCGCTGAACCCGGCGTGGCGCGACCTGATCCAGCAAGTGCTCGATGACCGGGCGCTCGGGTGGGATCCCAACGACCCTCCGAGAGCAGGCAGTGTGGAGGCGACGACTGCATTTGCGGAACATGCGAAGCAACGCGCCGCCAACTCGTTGCCGTAGAGCACTGAATCCTGCGCGACGGAGCGGCGCCAGAGTCGAACTGACCTACCGGCGGGTTACGCCGGCGTACCGGTTTTGAAGACCGGTTGGGCCACCAGGCCCGGCCGCTCCGCTCTACACCATATGGACGTCGACCTCGTGATGGCTGACCCAGAGGTCGCGCTCGACGAGATAGCGGTCGTCCTCCGGGAAGAACACCGCCGCCTCGAGGTCGTCGCCGGCGAACGCGCGCACGTTGTCGAGCGAGTCGAACAGGATGATCGTCTCGAATTCGGCCAGATCCCCGCTCGTGCGGCGCAGCACGAGCGTCCCGCGCGAGCCCGGTAGCTTGCGCGCCGGCCCCGTGCCCGATTCCTCGACGTACGCGGCGTACTCCTCGCCGTCCTCCGCGCGCGTCGCGCCGCGCCACACCCGCGCGATCACGCTCCCTCCAGGTAGCCCGTGTCCCACCCCGACGGCTCGTACACCTTTCCGCGCACCGCGCCGAGCGACAGCACGACGGTGCCGTCCTCTTTCGCGAAGCAGACGCGCTCCGTCCCCGGCTCGGTGATGTAGATGAGCGTCCCGGCGGGCGCGTCGATCTCATCCTCGCCGACCGTGAACGTCGCATGCCCGCTCAGCACCATGTAGAGCTCCTCCTGGCCGCTCTCCTCCTCGGAATGGCGCTTAATCACCTCGTCGCCATCCGCGCCGCGCCAGGCATTGATGCCGAACGAGCGGATGTCGAGCTCGTGGCGAATCGGCGCCCAGTAAGGCCACTGCTCTGCGGCGATCTCGTCCAGATGCGCTGCCTTGTAAGCACTCACGGCGGGCCTCCCAGGGTAGTAACCACTGATAAACTAACACAGGTTATGGCGAATCTGGAACTGATCAGCGAGTTCGTCAACACGGCCGATCTCGAGGATCGCCGCGACGACCTCGAGCACGGTCGCGGGCTCGTCCGCTGGCTCGCCGAGCATCGTCTCGTGAACGGCCCTATCCGCGCAAGTGAGAGGGACGCCGAGGGCGCTCGCGCTATCCGCGAGGCTCTGCGAGAACTGCTGCGCGCGAACAACGGCATCGAGGTCGATCGGGATCATGCATCGGCGACGCTCGACGAGGCGGCGCGGCGTGCCGGACTCGCAGTTCGTTTCGAGAGCGGCGCCATTCGGTTCCGGCCCACGCGAGGGGGCGTCGCAGGCGGGCTCGCACTCGTGCTCGTGGCGGTCGGCGAGGCGATGGCCGACGGTTCCTGGTTGCGGCTGAAAGCGTGCCGCTCCGACACGTGCCGCTTCGCGTTCATCGACAACGCGCGCAACCAGTCGCGTCAGTGGTGCTCGATGCAGGTGTGCGGCAACCGGGAGAAGGCTCGCACGTTCCGGACGCGTCATGCGTAGAGGCGCGCGCGTTGCGGCGCCGCTCTTCCCTGCGGCTGCAGCGCTTGGCGCGTCGTTCGGCGTGCTAGCGCGCACCGCGCATTTTGATGCGCTCGCAGCGGTGTCCGTTCTCGGGGCGGGAGGCGGCGTGGCTGCTGCGGTCGCCGCCGCGCTTTTGCTGAACGCGCGCTACACGCCGATCGGGATCACGGTCGCGCAGTCGTTCCGCGGCCACGTGCTGAAACGCTTCGCGGAATCGCAGCTCGTAGTCGACGAGTCCTGGGCGCTGGCAGGCGGCGGCACCGCTCGCTTCGACCGGCGCGTTTTGCCGGAGTCGGTGCCTTACTCTGGGTCGGCTGGGTCGGTGGCACGGCGATCGGCGCGCTCGCGGGCCAGGCGATCGGCGATCCGTCCGCGTTCGGTATCGATGGCGCGTTCGCAGCGCTCTTCGTAGCGCTGGTCGCGGCCCAGTTCACCGACCGGCGCCGCGTTGCGGCTGCGGTGGGAGGCGCGGCGATCGCGGCCGCGCTGATCCCGTTCACGCCGCCCGGTATCCCGATCATCGCTGCGACCGCCGCCGTCGCGTTCGGCTGGAGGCGTGCATGAGCGTCGCGTGGGCGACGGTGCTCGCTGTCGGCGCCGGCACCGTCGTGCTGAAGGCCGTCGGCCCCGTCGCGGTATCGGGCCGGCGTCTCCCCGCGCGCGCGACGGCGCTCGTGCGCCTCGTCAGCTGAAGCGCGCGAGCAGCTCGTCCGGAGGCAGCTCCGCGAGCGACTGCACGACGACGTCTGCCTCCTCGAGCCCATAGTCGCGCGTGACCGCGTTCGGGATGGCGACGGTGAAGATTCCGGCCGCTTTGGCGGCGCGCACGCCGTTCGGTGAGTCCTCGAATACGACGGCCTCGTCGGCGTGCACGTCCAGCACATCGAGCGCTTCGAGATACATGGTCGGGCTCGGCTTCGCACGCGAATGGTCGCCGTCGGCCGTGAGGATCGCATCCCAGCCGACCGAGCGCTCGAGCCGCGCGAGGTGCATGTCAATCCACCGCCGCGACGAGCTCGAGACGATCGCGCGCTTCAAGCCGTGCCGGTCGGCGGCCGCGAGATAGTCGGAGATCCCGGGCCGCAGCTCCTCGGCCTCGATCAGCGACAGCTCGCGCACGTACCGGCGCTCGTTCAGCGCCTCGCGCTCGAGGGGCTCGCCGACGAGCTCCTCCAGGTGATCCATGGGGCTCCAGACGCCGGTCGTGCCCACGATCAGAGCCCATTTCTCCTCCGGCAGCTCGTGCCCGTGCTCGCGATAGAGCCACTCCCAGCCCGCGCGCGAGGCTGTCTCGGTATCGAGGATCAGCCCATCGAAGTCGAAGAGGAGTGCGCGGATCGTCACGGCGATGCAGAGTACGCGCGTGGCGATCCTGGGCGTCGACGTTGGCGGGACGTTCACGGACGCAGTGCTCCTCGACGGCGGGCGCGTGCGGACAGCGAAGGTGCCGACGGCCCCGCGACAGGAGGAGTCCGTTCTCGCCGCGGCGCGCGCGGTCGGCGCAGAGAACGTTGTCCGTTTCGCGCACGGGACGACGATTGCGACGAACGCACTGCTCGAGCGGCGGGGCGCCCGCACCGCCTTCGTCGCGAACGACGGCTTCGAGCATCTCCTCCATCTGCGTCGCCAGACGCGCGCCCATCTGTATCGCCTGTGCGACGAGCACCCGCCGCCACTCGTTCCGCTCGAACGCTGTCACGGCGTGCGTGGCCGCCTCGGGCCGGACGGAGAGCTGGAGCCGCTCGACCTGTCGACGCTGCCCGACATCGGCGATGCAGATGCGGTTGCCGTCTGCCTGCTCTTTTCGTTCCGGGACGCGTCGCACGAGCGAGCGGTCGTCGCAGAGCTGCGGCGCCGCCATCCCGGTGTGCACGTCGTCGCGTCGCACGAGGTCGCACCGGAGTTCCGCGAGTACGAGCGCGCGTCAACTACGGCTGCCGACGCGTATCTCGCTCCGGTCGCGGCCCGCTACCTGCGCGCGCTCGCGGACGCCGCGCGAGAGGCGGGCCTGCCCGAGCCGCTCGTGATGTTGTCTTCGGGAGGTGTCGCGTCTGTCGACGAGGCAGCCGCGCATCCGGCGACGATCCTCGTGTCGGGGCCCGCAGGCGGCGTCGTCGGTGCGGGCCTCGTCGCGCGTCGCGCCGGCTTCGAGCATGCGATCGCGTTCGACATGGGCGGGACCTCGACCGACGTCTGCCTGCTGCCGGGCGGCCGTGCGTCCCGCGTTGCAGGACGCGCCGTCGGCGGTCTCCCGATCCGGCTGCCGACGGTCGACCTGCACACCGTCGGTGCAGGTGGCGGCTCGCTCGTCACCCGTGATGCGGGCGGTGCGATTCGCGTCGGCCCCGAGTCGGCCGGCGCGCACCCCGGCCCCGCGTGTTACGGCGCGGGCGGCGGCGCCACCGTCACCGATGCGAATCTGCTACTCGGACGACTCCCGGCCGAGCTGCCCGGCGGGCTCGTGCTCGATCGCGCTGCGGCCGAGCGGGCGCTCTGCGACATCGATCCCGAAGCGGTGATCGAGGTCGTGAACGCGGAGATGCTCCGCGCACTGCGCGTCGTCTCGGTCGAACGCGGGCACGATCCACGAGATTTCGCGCTTGTCGCGTTCGGCGGCGCGGGCCCGCTGCACGCCTGCGCGCTCGCGGAGGAGCTCGACATCGAAGCGGTGCTCGTTCCCGAAGCGGCCGGCGTCTTATCGGCGCTCGGCCTCGTTGCGGGAGACGAACGTCGCGACCGCGTCGTCTCGTACGTGCGCCCACTCGCGGAGGTCGGTGAGCTGTCCGCCGACGGTGAAGCAGATCTGCGCTATCACGGCCAGTCCTTCGAGCTGACGGTGCCGCTGCAGCGCGACCTCGCCGCCGCGTTCCACCGCGCCCATGAGGAGCGGTACGGCCATGCAGAGCCGGAGCGCGAGATCGAGCTCGTCGCCGTGCGCACCGCTGACGTAACGCCGGGGCCCGACATCTCCTTGCAAGTAACAGACTGTTACAAGGTCGAGGGGCCTGCACTCCTTGAGCTCGCCGGCGCAACCTGCTGGGTGCCCGATGGCTGGCACGGCGAGACGAATGACGACGGCACGCTGGTGCTGCGGCGATGAACGTCGAGCTGCAGGTGATCGGCAGTTCACTGCGCGCAGTCGCCGAAGAGATGGGCGCCGTGCTCATCCGCTCGGCGTTCTCGGCCAACATCAAGGAGCGGCGTGACTGCTCGACCGCGATCTTTGACGAGTCAGGGCGGATGATCGCGCAAGCGGAGCACATCCCAGTCCACCTTGGCGCGATGCCGGACGCCGTGGCTGCGGCCATGGCCCTTGGACTGTCCAAGGGCCAGGTCTGCATTCTCAACGACCCGTACACCGGAGGAACGCACCTGCCGGACGTGACCCTCGTCTCGCGCACGTCGCTCGGCTATGCGGTCTCGCGCGCGCACCACGCCGACGTCGGCGGTATGGAGCCCGCGAGCCTGCCGGCGTTCTCGCGCGAGCTCTATCAGGAAGGGCTGATCATCCCGCCGACGCTCCTGACCGAGGAGGTCGAGCAGCTGTTCGTCGCGAACGCGCGCAACCCCGACGAGCGGCGCGGCGACCTGCGCGCGCAGATCTCCGCGCATCGGCTCGCGGAACGGCGCATCGACGAGCTCTGCGCGCGCCGCGGACGCGAGCGAATCGCAGCCGCGATGGACGAGCTGTACGCGTACTCGGAGCGCATGGTGCGCGCCGCGATCGCGCGGCTACCCGACGGCACCTGGTCGGCCGAAGACGTCGTCGAAGCGGTCGAAGGTGAGCTGACGATTCGCGCGACCATCCAGATCGCGGGCGACGAGATCTACATCGACTTCGCCGGGACAGACGCGCAGGACTCGTACAACCTCAACTGTCCGATGTCGGTGACGCGCTCGGCCTGCTATTTCGTCGTGCGCTGCCTCACTGAGCCGGACCTCCCTGCCTCGGGCGGCGCGTTCGCGCCCGTCACGGTCACCGCGCCCGAAGGCTGCCTCGTGCATGCACTTTCACCGGCGGCGGTCGTCGCAGGGAACACGGAGACGTCGTCCCGCATCGTCGATGTTCTCTTCCGCGCAATCGGCGACCGCGCACAGGGACAGGGAACGATGAACAATGTCGCGCTCGGCAACGACCACTTCACCTACTACGAGACGATCGGCGGCGGCCAGGGCGCGTGCGCCGATGCCGACGGGCCGTCGGGCGTCCACGTCGCCATGTCGAACACCCTGATCACGCCGGTCGAGGCGCTCGAGTTGTCCTATCCAATGCGCGTCGAGCGCTGGCACCTGCGCACCGGGTCGGGCGGCGCCGGCCGGCATCGCGGCGGTGACGGTGTGGTGCGCGAGCTGCGCGTGCTCGAGGACTGCCGGCTCTCCGTGCTCGCCGAGCGGCGTGCGCATGGGCCAGGAGGCGAGAACGGCGGCGAGGACGGCGCGCCCGGGCGCACGCTCGTGAACGGCGAGGAGCAGCCGGCCAAGGTGACGAAGCAGCTGCGCGCCGGCGACGTCGTGCGAATCGAGACGCCCGGCGGCGGCGGATTTGGATAATAAGGCCAGGACGGGAGACACGGCTTCCATCTGACGGTAGCCGTCAGTGCCGTCATGACGTCAGTGATCGTCGACGCCGTGCCGGTACCAGAAGATCCCGAAGGCTTTCCGCTAAAGGCCTCCGGGATCTTCTGTAGTCGGCGCTGTGGCCCCTGACTCCTGGGTTGGAGGAGTGGGATCGTCCGTCGGAGCCAACAGGAGTCCTAAATTGGACGTTCTAGTCCGACATCCGCATAAACCCGCACACCTAGACGGGGAAAACCCGCAGCACCGACCCGCTCAGCCGAACGCTGTTCGTATGCAGGTTCGAACGCCTGCTCGACCGGCACGCGTCACCGGCCCGCGGTTGCCGCCCTGGAGCAGCGTGTCGTACTTCCCGCAAACTGCGACACCCGTGGTTTGCGCCGTCTCCGTGCGCCGGCCCCTTGGCCGGCGATCCGACGCTACACAGCTTGGTAAGCGAGGATGAGCGGCTTACGAGCGTGCTCGACGTGTGCGAGCACGAGATACAGGGCTCGAAGGAAAAGCAGAGGGGGCGCCGGTGTATTCGGCGCCCCCTCTGCATCCTGGTTTGCGTCGCGATCTACTTGGTCTTCGAGGTCGCTGCGACGCACTTGCCGAACGCGTCGCGGCCCGTTCCGTACTTCGCTGCGAAATCGGTGGCACTCGCCTTGAGAGCCGCCTTGCACGACTTGGCCGCGGTGGTCAGCGTCTTCGCCTGTGCGGCGACCGACTTCGAGACCGCCTGCGACACACACTTGCCGAAGGCGTTAGCTGCGCTGCCCTTGCCCTTCGAAGTGTTGTTGCCGTAGAACTGCTCGAAGGTCTTTCCGCCATGGGTCGCGGCGAAATTGGGGTCAGCTTGCTGCGACGTACACGTCTTCGACGCGTTGCTTACGTCCTGCTTCGCGGTCGCGGCATTCTTCGACACGCACTTGCCGAACGCGTCCGCCTTCGACGCGTTCGTGGCGTACGTCTGGGCGAACAGAGTTGCACCCATCGAAGTCTGCGCCAGCTTGCAGATCTGATTCGCGGTTGAGGTCGCCGTGGGAGTTCCGCTCGCAAGAGCTGCGACCGGTACCGCCAGCGCGACCAGTACAAACAACAGCATGATGAATTCTCTCATCGTTATAAACCTCCTCTCTAGTTACATCCTTCCCGGGAATGTCAGGTCAGTCAGCGGGTTCGTGTAACGCGAGCGTAAAGTCCGCCACTAACGCGTGGGGTGCATAAATTCGGTGTCATGCTGCGACGGCCTCGTATTCGTGGATGACTCCGCCGAGGCGATCACGGCGGCGGATCTGCGTCAACGACCCGGTTCCGCTTGCGGGTACTGAATTCCGGGGTTCGGGCGCTTCAAGGTCGAGCGCCCGGTGCGGCCTTTGCTCGTTGTAGTAGCGGACATAGATACGGAGGACGTGCTCGAGTTGGCGGCGGGTGAAGATAAGCAGCCGGTCGAGGCACTCGCGCCGGACACTGCCGACCCAGCGCTCGATGTGCGCGTTCGCGTTGGGCGCCCGGACCGGTGTGCGGATAACCGTCACTCGTTCCCCGTGGAAGATGGCATCGAAGGCATGGCCGAACTTGGCGTCCCGGTCGTGGATTAGGAAACGCAGCCGCTGGTCGCGTTCGTCGAGGTTCATCCGCAGGTTGCGTGCCTGCTTCAACATGCCCGCGCGTCCAGATAGGCGGCATGGCCTCCGGGCGGCTGAACGATCGGGATGCCCTCGGCGACGAGCGCGTCGCCGAGATAGGCGGTCGAGCGGATCCGGTAGCGCAGGTACTCGTGGTCGACCGCCTCCCTCAGTCCCTGGGCGATCGCCTCGAGGTCGCGGCCTGCAAGCCCGCCGTAGGTCGGGAAGCGCTCGGTCAGGATCAGCAGGTTGCGGCAGCGTTCCGCGAGCTCGTCCTCGTCGAGCGCGAGCCAGCCGCGCACCGGTGGCACTCGGCGAGCGTCGATAACGCGATCGCTTATACGTTTGCGGGCACGCGCGAATCCGCCGCAAGAGCAGCCTTGACCGCACGCTCGACTGCGGCCTCGATCGGCGCATGCTCGTACCCGAGCTCCCGGTGGGCCTTCGCGGACGAGAACCACGCCGGCAGGCGTGCGAGTGCGACCTCCTGCGCGTTCACGAGCCCAAGCAGCGCCAGCCCCTGCGCTGCTGCGTACGGGAGGCGAATGCGCGGCGGTCGCCGGCGCGCCGCGTTCGCCATCAGCGTGAACACCTCCGCGAGCGTGATGTTCGACCCGCCGAGGATGTAACGCTCCCCGGCCCGGCCGTGTTCGAGCGCGAGGACGTGACCGCGTGCCACGTCGCGTACGTCGACCAGGTTCAGCCCGCCCGAGCGCAGCGTCGCTCGATAGCGCCCGCGAACGACGCCGCGCACCATCTGCCCGGTTGGTGTGGGCGCGTCGTCGCCTTCACCGATCGGCGTCGTCGGGTTGACACACAGCGCTTCGAGCCCGTCAGCGGCCGCTGCGAGCACGAGTCTTTCCGCCGCGAGCTTCGTCCGCTTGTACGGAACGCCGAGTTCCCAGAGCGGCGGACAGTCCGCCTCTGTCGCAGCTCGTCCCGCCACAGGACCGCATGTCCCCGCAGTGCTCGTGTGCACGAGCCGCCGCACGCCGGTCGCTCGACAGGCAGCAATCACGTTTCTCGTACCGCCGACATTGACCGCCTCGATCTCCGAAGCGGACGCGGTATAGCTGTACAGCGCAGCCACGTGCACGACGGCGTCGCAGCCTCGCATGCTTCTCAGGAGTGCCACGCCATCGCGAACGTCGACCCATTCCCGGCGAACCTCGTGTCCTGTGCGCTCGAGCGCCTGAACGACGTGACCGCCGATGAATCCGCGGCCGCCGCCGGTCACAAAGACCTGCATGCGGCCATTGTCATCTCGACGACGGCTACAGGGCGCCGGCGAGCTCCTGCGCGCCGGCGGTTCGCCGCTCGATCGGCAGGTAGTCCCGCTCGCCCGCGCCGACGTAGATCTGGCGCGGTCGCGCGATCTTCTGCTCCGGATCGACGACTCCCTCGAGCCATTGCGCGAGCCACCCGGCCGTCCGCGGGATCGCGAACAGCACCGGGAACATCGCCGCCGGCAGTCCGAGCGCTTGGTAGATGAGGCCCGAGTAGAAGTCGACGTTGGGATANNTAGAGCTTGCGCGAGACGAAGTACTCGTCGTCGAGCGCGATCCGCTCGAGTTCGAGTGCGATGTCGAGCAGCGGGTTCCGCCCGGTCACCTCGAACACCGCGTCGGCCGTCTGCTTGATGATCTTCGCCCGAGGGTCGTAATTCTTGTAGACCCGGTGACCGAAGCCCATCAGCTTGCCGTCGCCGGCCTTCACGCGCGCGACGAAGTCGGGAACGTTTTCCACGCGGCCGATCCGAGCGAGCATTCGTAGTACGGCCTCATTGGCCCCGCCGTGGAGCGGGCCGTACAACGCCGCTGCCGCACCCGCCATCGCGCTGTAGGGATCAACCTTGCTCGAACCGATCGCGCGCATCGCGTTTGCCGAGCAGTTCTGCTCGTGATCGGCATGCAGGATGAACAGCACTTCGAGCGCACGCACGAGCTCCGGCTCGGCGCGGTACGTCGACTCGCCCATCTTGAACATCATCGAGAGGAAGTTCTCGGCGAAGCCGAGGTCGTTGTCCGGATAGATGTAGGGCAATCCTCTGCTGTGCCGGTACGACCACGCGGCGATCGTCGGGACCTTCGCAATGAGGCGAATGACCTGCGCGAGGCGCACATCCGGGTCGTCGACCTTCGCCGCTTCCGGATACAGCGTGCCGAGCGCCGCAACCACGCTGACGAACATCCCCATCGGATGCGCGTCGTAGCGAAAGCCCTCCATCAGACCCTTCAGGTTCTCGTGCAGGAACGTGTGGTACGTGACCTCATGCTCGAACCGGCTGAGGGCATCGTCGCTCGGTAGCTCACCGAACAGCAGGAGGCACGCCGTCTCGAGATAGGTGCTCTCGACCGCGAGTTGCTCGATCGGATAGCCGCGATAGCGAAGAATTCCTTCGTCACCGTCGATGAAGGTGACGGCACTCCGAACGGACGCAGTGTTGAGGAACGCCGGGTCGTAGCTCATCAGGCCGAGCTCGCGGAACGCCGTCGCTCGGATCGAGCCGTCCTCCACGCGCACCTCGAGCGTGGTGTTCGACCGGTTGTCGGTGATTGTGAGCGTATCGGGCATCGCGAAAACGACCTCCTTGCAAGCCAGGGTTGCTCGCACCCTCACCTCAGCGGGACTCGCCCACATCCGGTAGGAGCCCGATTCGGACTACGGAGAAGTACGCAGCGTGTGGGGTGCGCAAATTCGGTTCTCACGCCGCGAGGGTGTATTCGTGGATGAGTCCGCCGAGTCGATCTCGACGCTCGACGTGGTCTGGCGCCGCTGAGGCGGAAGCCTGCACGCCGCGGCGAAGATCGCCGATGCCGCCGCACGCCCAGCCCGCCGCGCGCATCACCCCGCGCTCGCAACCGCAGTCGAGCGCACGCCGGCGCGCTCCGTGCTCGTGACCGCGATGGGGCAGCGCAGCTTCGACCCGCTCGACCGCGAGGAGATCGAGCACTGCCTGCGCGGGCTCGACGGCCAACCCGAGGTCGCGGGCATCCCCGCCGAGACGATCCGGGCAGCACTCGCCTCCGTCGGGCCCGGCGAACCATTCTCGCTCCTTCCCGAAGAGCCCGAGCCATCGTGAGCGCGCTCGCGTTTTCCTGACCCGCCGCCGACAAGCGCGCTGGCTCGACCCACAGGCCTTGCCTCCCGCGGGCTGATCCATTCGGCTGGTCCGTTCTTGCGCGGAAACGGTCTGTTGCTGTCCGAGCGCCGCCCGCGTCGTAGTTCCCGCAAAAGGCGACACGCCCGGGTCGGGCAACACAGCAGCCCATTCCCGTCAGATTGGACCAGGCGAACGGGCTAGTCCAGCATCCGTCCAACCCGCACAGCTACAGGGCTCGAAGACGGTCCAACAGCCCATTCTCGCGACTACATCGCTGCGGCCGCCTACGCCTCGCGGGGGAGCGACGACCGGCCTTCGTCCCAGTACTCGCGACCCGCGGCGTAGAGCTCGTCGAGCGAGTCGAAGAGCGCGAGCTGCATGTTCGGATGCAGCCGGTGAATCAGCCCGACCCTCCCATCCCCCAGATTGAAGACGACAGCGTCCTTGTCCGGCTCGCCTTCGGGCCCGATCACACGGCCGGAGTTCCGGTTGAGCTCGAACCGGCCATCGACGTAGACCAGGCGATGCACGCCGACCCGCCACGGCCGGCCTGATTCGGGGTCAGGCAGATGCGTATAGGTCATCACGACGTGATCCGAGCCGTCGCTTCGGACGCGCTGGACACGCGGGTCCTCGATGCTAAAGACGTCGTCGGGGTCAGCGGCCGCGAGCACCTGCTGGAACTCGTACTCGTGCCCGTCAGCCGAGGCGAACACGAGCACGTCGGACACGTAGTTCAAGAACCGCGCGCCCGAGCCGGGATTCCGCCGGTAACCCGCCCGAACGCCGCGCGCGAAGAGATGGAATCTGCCTTCGACACAGGCCAAGCCGGCGTTGAAGATCGCGCCGTAGCCGTCGACCGATCCAGCCTCGACGATCGGCGTCGGCTTGAGGCGCCGGACCGGCGAACGCATAACCTTGCTCTGATCGATCATCTCCGTAGGATCTACAGAGGATGTCGGACAACGCGGGCGGTCCCTTGAGCTCCTCGAGCTCTCCAGAGCTGTTTCGGCGCTACCAGGGGAACCCCATCCTGCGGCCGACTGACTGGCCGTACACCGTCAACGCCGTCTTCAATCCAGGAGTCGCCCGGCTCGACAAGGAGACGATCCTGCTCGTTCGCGTCGAGGATCGCACCGGCCTCTCGCATCTTTGCGTCGCGTACAGCGAGGACGGCCTGACCGGCTGGACGGTCGACCCGGATCGGCGCTTCCTGCCGGACATCGACACAGACGCCGAGCGCTTCGGTGTCGAGGACCCGCGGGTAACCCTGTGCGGCGATGAGTACATGATCGTCTACACGGGCTATTCGAGCGCCGGCCCACTCGTCTGCCTGGCATCGACGCGTGACTTCGTCTCATTCGAGCGACGGGGAGTCCTCATGTCTCCCGAGGACAAGGACGCCGCGCTTTTCCCGACCCGGTTCGGCGATCGCTGGGCCCTCATTCACCGTCCCGTGGCGACGGAGCCCCGCCACATGGCCCACATCTGGCTCTCGTGGAGTCCTGACCTGCGCCACTGGGGCGACCCAACCATCCTGCTCGCCGCACGCGAAGGCGCGTGGTGGGATGCACATAAAGTCGGACTCTGCCCGCCGCCGCTCCTCACGGACGCCGGCTGGCTGCTTTTGTATCACGGCGTCAGAGTGACGGCCGCCGGATCGCTCTACCGGCTCGGCCTGGCGCTTCTCGACGCGGACGACCCGACGAAGGTCCTCGCCCGGTCGAGCGAGTGGATCTTTGGGCCCCACGAGCCGTACGAGCGGTCCGGAGACGTGAGCGACGTCGTGTTTCCCTGCGGCTGGGTGGTCGCAGAAGACGGGGATACTCTCCTTATCTATTACGGAGCTGCCGACACTTCGGTCTGTGTCGCAACAGCCAGCGTGTCTGCAATCCTCACCTGGCTCGAGCGCCACTCCTCGTAGACAGGGGGCGGCGGCGAGGGTACGCCTGCCGGGTCACGCACCCGACTTAGAGCGCAGCTCCCCGAGCTCGGTCGTCGGGTCCGAGCCGGCGCGGTGGTCGGCGATGAAGTCTCGGTATGCACGGAAGCTGTCCTTGGGCACGCGCTCGAGAGTCGGGTAGTCGATGTAAACGAGGCCGAAGCGCTGCGAGTAGCCGTATCCCCACTCGAAGTTGTCGAGAAGGCTCCAGACGAAGTAGCCCTTGACGGGGACGCCGTCGGCGATCGCCCGGCGGATCGCGTCGAGGTGGTCGCGGATGTACGCGGTGCGCTCGAGGTCGTGTACCTCGCCGTCGTGTCCGCGGACGTCGCCGAAGGCGGCACCGTTCTCGGTCACGTAGATCGCCAAGGGTGCGTAGTCGTCGGCGAGACGGACGAGCAGACGGTGGAGGCTGTCGGGATAGACCTCCCAGTCCATCGTCGTGTACCGGCCTGCGGGCCGCAGAATCCGGGGCCGCCCGTTCCCGGCCGCGACGAGAAGTCGCCGGTAGCTGTTGACGCCGAGGAAGTCGCTCGGCGCCGCGATCGTCGCGAGGTCGCCATCCCGGATCACCCGCTCGACGAGCGCGATTCGCTCCTGCTGGTCGTCCGGGTAGACGGCGCGGAAGAGCGGGTCGAGGAACCAGCGGTTGCCTTCCCCGTCGATCTGCCACGCGGCGGCCAGATCCTCCGGGGAGTCACTGGCCGGATAGGGCTGCGCGAGGTCGAGGGCGAGTCCGACGCTCGCAGCCGGCGCGAGTCGGCGGATCGCCTCGACAGCCCAGCCGTGCGAGAGCAGCAAGTGATGCGCGGCCGCGACCGCGTCGGCGTCGTCCGCCCTCCCGGGGGCGTGGACACCGAGGCCATAGCCGTGTGAGGAGACGACGCCGGGCTCGTTGTGTGTCGTCCAGTGCCGGACGCGGTCGCCGAGTCTCGCGACGACGGCCTCTGTGTACTGGACGAACGCCTCTGCGGTCGCGCGCATCGGCCAGCCGCCGGCGTCCTCGAGCGGCTGCGGTGTGTCCCAGTGGAACAGCGTGGCGAACGGCTCGATCCCAGCAGCGAGCAATTCGTCTACGAGCCGGTCATAGAAGTCGAGCCCCGCCTGGTTGAGCGGCGCTCGTCCTTGTGGGAAGACTCGCGGCCAGGAGACGGAGAACCGGAAGGCGTCGAGTCCGAGCTTGCGCATCAGCGCGATGTCCTCGGGGTAGCGGTGGTAGAAGTCGCAGGCGATCTCCCCCGTGTCGCCGCTGCGGACCTTCCCGGGTGTTGCGGCGAAGCGATCCCACACGCTCTCGCCCCGCCCGTCTGCACGGACTGCTCCCTCGATCTGGTAAGCGGCGGTCGCCGCCCCCCAGACGAAGTCGGCCGGGAAGTCAGTGGTGTCGCTAGGCATCGCGTCCTCCGTGAGTCAGGGACTGGCCAATCGCAGGCGTGCCGCCTGCGCCGTACAAGACGCAGCGAACGCGGTGCTCGGGTCCGACCTCACGCCACTCCGGCAACGCGACCTCGCATTCGCGACGCGCAAGGGGGCAACGGGGGGCGAACGGACATCCGGAGGGGAGCGCGGTGAGGTCGGGAGGATCTCCCCGCGCCTCGAATTGCGTCTCCCGTCCGAAGTCGCCTTCCGGGTCAGGCGCAGCCTCCCGGAGCAGCTGGGTGTAGGGATGGCGAGGATTCCCCATCACCTCCGATGCCGGCCCCACCTCTAGGAGATGACCGGCGTACATGATGGCGATCCGATCGCTCATGTAGTACGCACCCGCGAGGTCATGGGTGACGAAGACGAGCGAGAGCGACTCGCTGCTCCGGAGCTCCAGCAGCAGGTTCATGATGCTGAGCCGGATGGAGACGTCCAGCATCGACGTCGGCTCGTCGGCGAGAAGCACGGACGGATGTGCTGCCAGGGCTCGGGCAACTCCCACGCGCTGCCGCTGCCCGCCCGAGAGCTGGTGGGGGTAGCGGCGGAGGAAGTCGCCGGCAGGGACGAGTCCCACCTGGACCAGCAGCTCCTCGATCGCCGCTTTCTGCTCGTGCCGCGGGACGATCTCGAATGCACGTAGGGGACGACCGACGCTGTAGCGGACGGTGTGGAGCGGGTCGAGTGACGAGTAGGGATCCTGGAAGATCATCTGCACCTGACGGCGGTGTTCACGCAGTCGGCGCGAGCGGGGCCGCATGGGCACAGGCTCCTGCCCGTTCACCTGGATCGTTCCGGCCGTCGGCCGATCGAGCAGGAGCACCGTGCGGACGAAGGTCGTCTTGCCTGAGCCGGACTCGCCGACCAATCCCAGAACCTCGCCCTTCTTCACCGAGAGATCGATGTTGCTCAGTGCATGCACGGTCTTCTGCCGTCCCCACCTGCCGACCGTGTAGTGCTTGGTCAGTCCGTGCACCTCGAGCACAGTTGACTCCGGGATCTCCGCTACGCCGAGCACGGCCGGTTCTGGAGCGCTAACCAACCTGGGCCTCCCTCTCGCTGTACAGGTGGCACGCGACTAGATGCCCCTCGTCTCGCCCGATCGTCGGGGGATCTACCGTGTCGCAGATTCCCGCCATCACCATGGGGCAGCGAGGAGCGAAGGAGCAGCCGGTCGGCGGGTGCCGGAGATCGGGTGGCTGCCCGGGAATGCCTTCGAGCCGCTTGCGATCTCCGCCGAGCGGCGGGAACGCCTCCATCAGCGCGCTCGTGTACGGGTGGCGAGGGTGCTGGTAGAGCTCCTTCGCGGCAGCATCTTCGACGATGGCACCCGCATACATGATCGCGATCCGGTCTGCGATCTCGACGAGCAGAGAGAGATCGTGAGTGATGAACACGATGCCGAAGTCGAGATCACGGCGCAGGTCGTTGAGCGACTCAAGGATCGAGCGCTGCACGACGACGTCGAGCGCGGTGGTCGGCTCATCGAGGACGAGCAGCTTCGGACGCAGGACGAGAGCAAGGGCGATGACGGCCCTCTGCCGCATGCCGCCCGAGAGCTGGTGCGGATAGGCGTCGAAGAATCGCCTTGGAATCTTCACGAGATCGAAGGTCTCTTCGGCGCGCGTCCTAGCCTCGGCGGAGTGCTCAACGCCGTGTGCGGCCATGGCATCGAGGAATTGGTTGCGAATGCGCATCACCGGATTGAGCACGTTCATCGACGCCTGGAAAACCATGGAGATGTCGGTCAGGCGCAGAGCACGAAGCTCCTGAGGAGAGAGCGACGCGAGGTCGGTTCCCTGGTAGCGAACCGAGCCCGCGAGGATCTGGCCGGGCGGGTCGAGCAGACCCGTTGCCGCCAGCGCCAGGGTCGTCTTTCCGCAGCCGGACTCGCCGGCGATCCCGACCACCTCGCCGGTGTCGACCGTCAGGTTCACGTCACGCACGATCGTGACCACCGGACGCCCCTTCCATCCGTAGCCGACCGAGAGGCCGTCGATCTCGAGGACGGTGCTGATCTCAGTCCCTCCTCAAGTTGGGGTTGGCGATCTCGTCGATCGCGAAGTTGAGTAACCCCAGCGCCGTGCCGAACAGCAGGATGCACAAACCGGGCACGAGAAGCCACAACCACAGTCCCATCAGCGTTGCCTCGTCGTTCTGGGCCCAGTAGAGCATCGTCCCCCAGGTGACGGTGTTGATGTTGCCGAGCCCGATGAACTCGAGCCCGGCTTCCGCGAGCACGGCGAACAGCGCGGCGCCGAAGAAGTTCGCGACCATGATCCCCAGCATGTTCGGGACGATGTGGGAGAGAACGATGTGCCAGCGGCCCTCGCCCGAGATTCGCGCGGCTTCCACGAAGGGGCGATTACGCAAGGCGATCGACTGCGATCGCAGCACCCTTGCGCCCCACGCCCAGCCGGTGATCGCGATGACGCCGATGAGTACGAGAGTGCTGCCGGATCCGCCCGATCCTTGGAGGTACGCGGAGAGGACGATGAGCAATGGAAGCGCAGGAAGGACGAGGAAGACGTTGGTGACCATCGCGAACGCGGTGTCGGTCAACCCGCCCACGTAGCCGGCGAAGACGCCCATCACGAGTTGGACGAGGCAGATCAGAGCGCCCGTGAGCAGTCCGACCGAGACGCTCGTCCGGGTGCCCCAGATGAGCTGAGAAAGGATGTCTTGGCCGCCTTCCGTGGTACCGAGCCAGTGCTTCCAACTCGGCCCAAGCCCGACGAGGAAGTTGATGTCGTTGGGCGAGTAGGGCGAGATGACCGGCGCGAGCAGTGCGATAACGATGAAGAAACCCAGAATCGACGCTCCCACGAGGGCGCGTGGATTCGAGAGAACGGCTCTCACGCTCATTTGCCGCCCTCCACCCTCAGGCGCGGGTCGACGAGCACGTACAACGCGTCCGCCAGGAAGTTCGCCACTAGGAGCGTGACCGTGATGATGAGGAAGATCCCCTGCATCAGCGGATAGTCCTCGTTCAAGACGCCTTGCAGGAGCCAATAGCCGATTCCCTGGTACGAGAACACGATCTCAATGAAGACCTGGCCGCCGACGACGATGCCGAGAGCCATCGCGAACTGCGTGAAGACGGGCAGGATCGCGTTACGCGCTGCGTAGCGGAACGCGACGGTTCGATTGCTGAGGCCTTTGGCTCGCGCGAACTTCACGAAATCCTCGTTGAGGACGGTGAGCATGCTGTTGCGCATCAGCAGGACCCACCCGCCCAATGAAACGAGCGTGAGCGTGAACGCGGGAAGCACCGCGTGCTTGAGGACATCCACGGTGCCGCTGAGCCCACCTGCTGCGCCCGGAGTGCGGCTCCCGCCGATCGGGAACCAGCCAAGCTTGAAGGCGACGAAGTACACCAGGAGCGTCCCAAGCCAGAACGGCGGCGTCGCGCCAAACATCACGCCCAACGGGACCAGGAAGGTGTCGAGACGCGCATTTCTGTTGCCCCCCGCCGAGCCGCGGCGCCAAGCAGCCACCATTCCGAGGCTGCACCCCAGCGCGGCGGCAAGGAGCGTCGCGAACCCGACCATGCCCAGCGTCCAGGGCAGAGACTGCCGGATCATGCTGCTCACCGTCGTCGGGTAGTAGGTGAACGACCTGCCGAGGTTGCCGGTGAGAATCTGTCCGAGATAGGAGAAGTACTGCCCGACGATGCTCTGGTGCGTGTCGAGCCCGAACTGCCTCTCCAGCGCTCTCCTCGCCAGCGGACTGATCCCGGGTATCGTCGCGAGCTTCGTCTGCACGGGGTCGCCGGGCATCAGCCGCGGCAGCGCGAAGTTCACCGTCACTGCGAACCACAGCGTGAGAGCCAGGACCGCGAAGCGTCTGGAGAGGTATCGCAAGGAGCGCCCCTTTGGCAGCCGTTCGTTCAGAGAGCAGCTCACCCGGCGGTGAGCTGCTCTCTGCTGGCTTCGTTACTTCAAGCCCAGGGAGTGGACGTTGATCAGCACCAGCTTGCCGCCGGGGCTGTCCGGCGCCTCGCCAGCGTTGTAGGGGTTCTTGGCGCTCGGCCAGCCGGTGAAGTCCTTCGAGTTGTAGTCGAAGAAGTTCGTCCGAGCCGTGATGGGGATCACCGGCACATTGGTCATGACGTCCTTTGCCATGGCCTGGACTGCCGCCTTCTGGACCTTCGGGTCGCTGCTTTGCGCATACGTCGCTAGCGCCTTCTCAATGGCCTTGGAGGTGTAGCGAGACATGTTCGTCTTGCCTGTGATCTGCGCCTTCGCGAAGTTGTAGTTGTAGATGAAGTACGGCGACGGGCCGCCGGCGGCGCCCCAGGCCCAGGTCACGGCCATGTCGTACTTCCCGGCCGGGAGATTGCCCGAGTACGTCGCCCACGGAGCCTGGATGACAGACGAGCTGATGCCGATCGCCTTGAGCTCCTGCGAGATCATCGAGGCGATGGTGATGTAGTCGGTCCAGCCCGGGCCCCCAATGAGAATGGACTGCTTCGGGACCGCCTTGCCGTTGGGCATCGTCAGCTTGCCGCCCTTCAGCTTGTATCCGGCAGCTGCCAGGGCGCTCTTCGCCTTCTTCACGTTGTAGGTCCACTCGAGCGACTTGAGCGGCTGCTCGTTGATCCACGACGGGATCTGACCCGGAATCGCTCCGGTCTCAGCCGCGCCCGTCGAGGCAGGGATCGCTCCGAAGTACGCGCGGTTGGCGATGAGAGGCGTGTTCAACGCAAACGCGACCGCCTTGCGGAACGCGACGTCGTTGTACGGCGCCTTCGTCGTGTTGAAAACGAGGAAGTTGGCGTTGACGACGGGCCACCAGTACTTCAAGTTCGCAGGGCCCTTGGGGACATACGTCTTCGCCGGATTGGTGATCGCGTCGTAGGTGTACTGGATGTTGTTATTGATCAGGTCGAGCAGAGCGGTGTCATTCGACTTGACCGCCGTCATGAGGACCTGGTCGATGTACGGACGCCCCGCCATCCAGTAGTCGGGGTTCTTCTTGTAGACGATCGTCGTAGCCGAGTACGACGCCATCGTGAACGGCCCCGTCCCCACCGGATTGGTGTTGGTCGCGGTGGCGGGGTCGGTGATGCTCGACCAGATGTGCTGCGGGACGATGAACTGGGCCGCGAAGATCACGAGCGCCGGCGTGTCCGGCTTCGAGAACTTGAACGTGACCTGGTTCGGCCCCGTCGCCGTCACCGACGACATCGTGGTTCCACTCCAGATGCCGTTCACGTCGATGCTGGGATTCGCCTTGACGTAGTTGAACGTAAAGGCCACATCCGCCGCTGAGAACGGCTTTCCGTCGCTCCACTTGACGTTGGGGCGAGTGTTGACGACGAGCGTCAGGTTCTTGTTCGTCCACTTGTACGAGGTACCGAGGACGTACGTCAGCTTGCTCGTGGCCGGGTTGAAATAGAAGAGCTGCTCATAGAGACAGCTCAACGTCCCGCCGGCCTGGGAGCCCTGCGAGGTCAAGGGGTTGAAGTTGTCAGGCATCGTCCCCCAAGGCATCTCGACCTTGAGCGTCCCACCGGTCGTGACGGCGCTGCTGCGCGGTGAAGCGGACAGCCCGGAGACAAACGCTAGTGCCACTCCCGAGAGGACAACGAGGGTGACCAACAGCACCTTCAGCCGCGTCGCTCTGGCGTACCGCCGAAAAACGTGTGCCACAACTCTTCCCGTGCGTCTCATATCTCCATCTCCTTCCTTTGGGCGCTCCTCCCCCTCCTCACGGTGTCCGAGCGCTTCCTGTCGCGACGACGGTGCCCCTCGCGTCGCGAATAGCGACGGCACAGGGCAGGTCGACTGCGTAGCGAGCTGTTCCCACATCGGGCAGATCCGCCGGAAAGGTGCCACGGTGATTGGGGAAAGCGCTGTTCCCCGATGAGGGAAAGCACGTAGGCGAAGCGGTCGCCAACGTCCGGTTGCTGCCCGTGCGCCACTGAGAATGTGGGCGCGGCCGGTAGCGCTCGCGCCGAACCGAAACAGACCGGAAGATTTAAAAGTCTCCGAGTAGGCTTGCGACCAATGGAAGCGCTTGAGGTCGAGAAGAGTACGAAGGCGTGGGAACTACCGATGCGAGCTCGAGAGGGCTTCCCGCATGTCAGCTGAGCGCTCGGCGTGCTGGCCGCCGCTGCCTTCGTCACGCGAAGCGCGCTGTCGGGTATTCAGCCAGTCGACGAGCAGGAGCGTGCGGTCGCGACCCCGCAGCTCGATCTGGAACTCCGTCGGCTCTCCATCCTCGCTCTCGGCCGCAAGCTCGACCTCGACTTCGCCGCCGTGCTCGACGAAGTGATGTTGCGGCTCGACTCGAACGGGTGGGGTCATGTCGCCGAATTCGGTGACACGAGCCCGTAGTGGCCGTCATAGCGGCGGTACAGCACAGCGCCGCGGCCGGAGGCTGTGTCCACGAAGAACACGAAGGGATCGTCGGTGAGATTCAGCTGCTCGATCGCCCCCTCGACGTCGATCGTCGGTACAGGTTCCGCATCGATGACGAACGGCGCGACGTAGCTGCCGCTTCCGTCCTGCCGCCGCAGTGCGAGAACACCGTCGGGCCGCGAATGGACAAGCGCGTCCTCGCCGCTCGCCTCGTCCACGAAGACGTGGAAGTCGTGATCGAGCAGCAGCATCTCCGCAGCCGCCGCCTCGGGCGTCATCGGTGCACTCGCGTATGTCTTTCGTCGAACCAGCCGCCGTTCGTCGGTCGGACGAGGGAAGGTCGAGGGACGCGGAGGCGCAATGTCTCCGTGCTGCCACTCACCCGGCTCCGGCGCGTGTCCCTCGCGCCGGTCCGCCACATCGCGCTCGGCCAGCGCGCGCAGATTGCGCTGGAGGAGGTCCTCGAGCAGGCGGATCGCCTCGCTCACGGAGGCTGCTGCCACGTGCGCGCGGACGGGGCGGCCGTTGACGTCGAGGCTCGCCTTTGCGACGAACGGACGGGCGAGGGCGGGATCCTCGTGCCGGTCCAGAGAGGCGGTGATCCGAAGCACCGGCTGCGGTGCAGCGCCCGCGACGTGGATGAGCGCTCGTGCGAAGTTCTCGCGGGCGCGCGCTGGCACGGATCCGCGAATGCTGATCGCCGGCTCCGTTCCCACCTCGGCGTGACGAGCGGGTACACGGTCGAGCGCGAGCCCGCGGCGACCACGTTCCGTCAGGCCGAGGGTGCGATCGACGAGTCCGTCCTCGATCAGCTCCCGGACGTGCTTCCGCCGGGGACGCCGACCGGTCTCCGCAGCGTCGCGGAGATCGGCGAGGCAAGACGGCGACGCTCCGAACGTTTCGCGGAACCGCATGCCGTCGAGCGCGAAGACGAATCCGGGTGTCGTTCGAGTCAATTCCTCTGCGCCGTCGAGTACCGCGGCTGCGGCCCCGTCGATGAGCGCATCGACTGTTCCGTCGGGAGCCGCGGTGAGGCGAAGCTCCGAACCGGAGTCGGAACGGCCGCTGAAGAGCAGTGGTCGAACGTCGGCATGTGAAGGCAGCGCGGCCTCCTTCCCCCGCAGCTGGTTGCGCCAGCGCCGTCGTTCGGCTTCGCTCACGGGAGCTTCTGCGAGCAGACGCTCGAAACGCTGTCGGAGCTGTTGCAGCCGGACCTCCAGGTGACGGCGCGCGCGGCCCCCTGGCTCCGCACGGCGGTGCTCCTCGTGCACACGCCGGTACTCGTCAACGACCTGTTCGAGCTCTCCCTGCGAGACCGGGGGCTCGCCCTGGAGCTGACGACTCCGCGGAGGGACCTGGTCCGAGCGATCGCTGCTGCGCCGGAATCCGGCGATCGCCTTCTCCACCCGCCATACGCCGTGCCCACGCGGCACCAGCGGCTGCTGCGTCGCATCGATACCGGTCGCCCGGGATCGTCCCGGCGAGCGTGTCCACTTTGGGCGCATCTGGCACACCTCCCATGAGAAGGGAGGAGGAGGCTGCTGCTGCCGCCTCCTCCGACTGCTTCACGCCTTCGTGATCTCGACCTGGTGCGGCTTCTCGTGCGCCGTCTTCGGCACGTGCACCGTCAGCACGCCTTTGGTGTACTCGGCTGCGACATGCTCGCCGTCGATTCCCGCCGGCAGCCCGAAGCGCCGCTCAAACCGCTTCTCGAGCCGCTCGTGCAGGCGCAGCGTCTTCTCCTTCTTCTCGGTCTCTTCCGTGCGCTCGCCAATGACGGAGAGCGTGTGGTCGCTGACCTCGATCTTGAGCTCCTTTTCGTCGAAGCCCGGCACCTCGAGCTCGACAACGAACTCGCTGTCGGTCTCGTAGACGTCGGTGGCCGGCGTGAGCGCTGGCACGAAGCCGAGATCCTCAAAGAAGCGCCGCATCCGCCGGTCCATCAGATCCAGCTCGCGCAAAGGCGTCCACTTCTCGAGCTTGGACATACCCACCTCCTTCTCGCCATCTGTTCCCCCAGATCGGCCGTGTTGAGATCCGTAATTCAGCGCAAGCTGCCCTCCGGAGATCAGTCGTACTCCTTCGCTCAGGCGTGGGCAGGGGTGCGCTCCTTGCCGGCGGGCATTGCCGGGCCGAGGCCGGGGATCTCGTGTCCGGGCAGCCCGAACGCGGTGGGGAAGTGGCCGGGCAGCGGCTCGGTTTCGTAGTTGAAATCGATCAACTTGGTGCGGAAGCGAAGAGCAACCCGGCTCACGGGCTGCGCGCCGCCTGCAGCATCCGCACGACCCAGCCGTCGAAGCGGAACAGGTCGGCGATGTCGGACAGCGAGAGGCTTGGGATCGCGTGATGGAGCGTCGAGGTGACGGTGAGCCGGACGTATGTGTGGCTGGCGGCGCGGGCGAGTGCGCGCGTCTCGCCGAGTGGGAAGTATTTGTCGTGCGGCGCGGAGGCGATCTCGACCGGGGCGCGCAACCGGGCGGCGCCCGCGAGCGGCGAGAGGCGCTCGATGCTCGCCCGCAGCACGGGCGAGAGCGCCGCGTAGAGGCGATCGAACCGGGACGGGTCGCGGTTGGCGAGCAACTCGACGAGCGCTCGTGCGCTCGGGTCGAGCCTCTCTGGCCGCAGGCGGCGGAAGAGCGCAAGCGAGTTGGGCGCGTCGTCGGGGAGGCGCAGCAGTTGTGCGAGCAGCGCGCTTCGGTCGCTGCTCGCGGGCAGCGCGCCTACGAGCGAGCGGGCGATCACGAGCGGCAGAAAGCTCTCCGCCGCGTAGGGGAGGAGTCGGCCGTTTTCGAGCGTGTAGCCGGTCGTCGCGAGCCGGACCGTGTTGGCGAGGTCCGAGTAGGGCGCGATCCCGGCCACGATCGTGATCCGCCCGGCGAGGCTCGCGTCCTCGGCGGCCAGGAGCGCAAGCGAGCCGCCGACCGAGACGCCGATCAGACCGACCCGCCCGCCGCGGGCGTCGGGTCGGTCGGCGGCGGCCCGCACCACCGCGACCGTCGCCGCGAGCGTCTGCTCCGTGATCTCGCCGCGCGCGAGCCCCGGCGGGTCGGGCACCAGCACGAGAAACCCGACCCGCGCGAGCCCACGCGCCAGGCGCTCCACGTCGGGGTGGTGGCGGCCACGGGCGGTGACGCCGTTCAGGAAGACAATTGTCGGCCAGCGCGTGCCGCCGCCCGGCCGCACAACCATCGTCGGCACACCCGCGACCACGGTGTCCTTGGCGCGCGGCGTGTCCGTCACAACACGCGTCGCCCACCCCAGCACCGGCACCTTCAACGTCACCGCGAGCACACCCGTAGCGCGCGCCTGCGCGTCCAACCACGAGCGGTACACAACGCCCGAGAC
>PLZU01000001.1 GCA_003152275.1 Actinomycetota bacterium | reverse complement strand
CCGACCCGGGTGATTCGCTCGTTTTCCGCTGCAGTCAACATGCGCCGACCCTTCGCCGGAGACGCCGCTTTTGGCTCCTGCGGGGCGGCTCAGCCGGCCGCCGGGAAGCGGGCCACGAAGCGGTTCCGGCCTTCGAGCACGACCTCGCCGCGATGGGAGCGTGCGATCCGCCGGCAGATCGCCAGCCCCAAGCCGGTCCCCGGACCGCCTTCGTCGACCTTGTAGAACCGGTCGAAGACGCGCTCGCGCAACTCCGGCGGAACTCCCGGACCGTCGTCCTCCACCTCGACCGTGACCCGGTCGCGTTCGGCCCGGACGCGCACGTCGACCGCGCGCAGCGCGTAGCGCGCGGCGTTCTCGCAGAGGTTGGCGACGAGGCGCCGCAGTTCGCGCTCGTCGCCGACGACGTACGCGCTCGGCGGCACGTCGATGCTGACCTCGACGGTGGCGCCGTTCCGGCGTAGCTCCTCGGCTTGCGTTCGCGCCACCCGCGCCAGATCGACCGGCTCGTGAAGCCGGCTGTCGGCCGGCGCCTCCCGCGTCAGCGAGAGCAGGTCGCTCAGGAGCGCCGAGGCTTCGAGCGCGATTCCGGCGATCGTCTCCAGGGCTTCGGGCCGCCGGCTCTGCGCGAGCGCTCCGATCGCGGCGAGCGGCGTGCGCAACTCGTGTGCCGCGTCGGCGGCGAAACGCTCTTCACGTGCCCGAGCCTCGAGCAGCGGCCGCACCGACAGCGTCGCCAACACGTACGCCGCCACGCCGACCACCGCGACCAGCGGGATGTCGAACAGCGCGATCGTCAGACCCACGCGCCGCATCGTCGCGGCGAGCGCCGCACGCCCCTCGGGGACCGCCAGGAGCGGTTCGAGGGCTTCTTGCGCCGACCGCTGCACGAACAGATAGGCGACAGCGCTGAGCACCGCCAGCACGATCAGGAACACTCCGAGATACGACGCGGTTAGGCGCGCGACGATCCGGTTAATTTGTATCCGATCCCCCACACGGTCGCGATGTGGGCCTTGACGCCGGCTTTGGCGAGTTTCTTGCGGATCGCGCTCACGTAGACGTCGACGATGTTGCTCGACCCTTGGAAATCGTATTCCCAAATCTTCTCCAGGATTTGCGCTCGCGAGAGCGTCATCCCGCGATTGCGGGCAAGAAACTCGAGCAGACGAAATTCAGTGGCGCCGAGCTCCAGGAGTTGTTCCGCGATCGTTGCGACTCGGGCCTTCGGATCGATCTCAAGCGACCCGACCTTGAGCACGTTCGGCTGTGGCGGGCGGTCGCCCCGGCGCAGCAGCGCGCGTAGCCGCGCCGCCAGCTCCTCGTCGATGAAGGGCTTGATGAGGTAGTCGTCCGCGCCGGCGTCGAGCCCGCGGATCCGATCTTCCACGGCATCTCGGGCGGTGAGGATCAAGAGTGGGGTCGTGACCCCTTCGGCCCGCGCGTTGCGGCAGATCGAGAACCCGTCGCGCTTGGGCAGGATGACGTCGACGATCGCGGCGTCGTAGACCCCGCGCAAGAGGCATTCCAAGCCGCTCTCACCGTCCGAGGCGACGTCGACGGCGAATTTCCGCCGCAGGAGCATCGTCCGGATGGCCTCGGCGATCTCGGGATTGTCCTCGATCAGGAGTACGCGCATCTGCTTACCAGTATTATAGGTGAGACGGCCAGGGGATGGCGACGGTAAACTCACCGCCATAGGTGGGACCTCCGCGTAAGAGATTGTTGCTGCGCTGTAGGGTGAGCCGCGCGTGCGGCGTCAGGAAGGTGCCGACGTAGAAGACCAGGTCCCGTTCGGCGATCGGGGCGGCCGCAGCGTCGTAGCGCGTCGCCACGAACAGGTGCGGGGTCACGAAATACTTGAGGCGAGCCCAGCCGCCGCTCGAGTTGGTCGGATCGCCGAGGGCGTCGGCGTTGTCGTCGCGGCCGATCCACTGCTGGGCTTCGAGGTCGAGGCGCTTGTTGAAAAACGTGGTGTGGACGCCGGCGTTGAAACGGCGATAACCGTCGTCGAGAGGCATGCGGCCCGGGAGCGTGATCCGGCGCGAACCTTCGATGACCGCGCCGTTGAGGTCGAAGTTCCGGAAGAGCGGGCCTTTGCCGAAGAGCGCGACTTCAGGCGCTGCGTTGATGGGCGTCGTCCCGGTCGAGATCGGTGCGCCGCCGTACGCGGCGCCTTTGAATTCGCCGAACGAGATCTCGCCCGCGAGCCGCGTGCTTCCCGTCGTGCGTTCCTCTTCGATCCCGAGCCGCGGTGCATTTAGCGCCAAGTCGTTGTGGCCGACCGAGAGCCCTTCGTAACCGTCGCCTGAGACCGAGTCGAGCCGCTGACCGGGCGAGTGCGTCAGGGGCAGCTCGAACAGTCCGGCGCGATAGAGCGACTTGGTCGCATCGTTGTGATACGAGAGGAAGCCGAGGAAAAAGCTGCTGGGCGCGCCGCTCGAGCCGAGTGTGTAGTGCAGATATGCGTTCACTGCACCGACGTCTGCGTCACCGAGAATCGCGGCCGACGG
>PLZU01000078.1 GCA_003152275.1 Actinomycetota bacterium | reverse complement strand
TGGTGGTCGCCGATCATCAACGCCGAGCATCTCGCGATGCGCGATCGCGCGGCGATGTTCGACCTGACGGCGTTCTCGATCTTCGACGTCGTCGGGACGGGTGCTTTGGAGTCCGTGCAGAAGGTCGCTGCGAGGCAGATGAACGTTCCTGCCGGGCGCGTGATCTACACGCCGGTGCTCACGCCGAGCGGCGGCTTCAAGTCCGACCTGACGATCATGAAGATGGACGACGATCGGTTCCGCGTCGTCACGGGCGGCGCGCACGGCATGGTGGACAAGAAGTGGTTTGCCGACAACCTCGTCGGCGAGGCCCGGATCGAAGACCTCACGTCGTCGTGGTGCACGGTCGGACTTTGGGGCCCGCGGGCGCGCGACGTGCTCGCGTCGATCACGAGCGATGACGTCTCGAACGAGGCCTTCCCGTTCAGCACCTGGAAGAACGTCTCGGTCGACGGGCTCGACGTGCTCGCCTCCCGAATCTCGTACGTCGGCGATCTCGGCTGGGAGCTCTACGTCCCGATGGGCGAGGGCGCTCGACTGTGGGATGCCGTGTGGGAAGCCGGGCAGCCGCACAGCATCGTCCCGGCGGGCATCGGGGTCTACGGCACGACCGGGCGGCTCGAGAAGGCGTATCGCGCCTTCGGCTTCGAGCTCGACGCGGACTACACCGTCGTCGAGGCCGACATGGCTTGGTGGAAGGTCAAGAGCGAGGACTTCGTCGGCAAGGAGGCGCACCTCGCGCACCGCACTGCCGAGCCGATTGCGAAGCTGTGCACGCTGACGATCGACGATCACACCTCAGCGAGCGGCGTGAAGCGATACCCGCTCGGGCGCGAGCCGGTCACGTTGCGCGATGGCACACCGCTGACCGATGCGCACGGCCGCCGTTCGTATGTCACGTCCACTGGCGCGGGCCCCTCGATCGGGAAGCACATCGTGATGTCGTACCTGCCGCCCGAGCACGCGAATGCAGGCGAGCAGCTTGCGGTCGAGTACATGACGGAGCTGCTGCCGGCGACGGTCGACATCGTTGGCTCGACGCCACCCTTCGATCCGGAGAACGCGAGAATCCGCTCGTGAGGGTGTTGGTGTGCGTGAAGCGAGTGCCGATCACGGGCGGGCGGATGGTGCTGACCGACGACGCGCAGGCGCTCGAGACCAAGCATCTCGGCTTCACGATCAGCCCGCACGAGGAGTGCGGGGTGGAGGAGGCGGTGCGGATCGTCGAGGCCAGTGGCGGCGAGGTCGTCGTCCTGACGTTGGGCCCAGCCGACGCGGAAGCGCAGTTGCGCGACTGCATGGCGATCGGCGCCGACCGGGGCATCCTGCTGAAGACGGACGCCACCGAGTGGGACGCGCAGGCGACTGCGGGCGCGATCGTCGACGCCGTGCACGGTGAGGAGCCGTTCGATCTCCTGCTGTTCGGCAACGAGTCGGCGGACTCTGGCAACTACCAGGTCGGGATCCGCGTCGCGTACGCGCTCGGTTTGCCGGTCGTGACGGGGCTGAAGAAGATCGAGATCGGCGACGGCAGCGCGCGCGTCGAGCGTGATGCGGGCGGGCCGCGCGACGTGTATGAGGTGCCGCTGCCCGCGGTGCTGACGGTGCTCGAGGGCCTGAACCTGCCGCGCTATCCGTCGGTGCCGGGCCGGCTGCGCGCGAAGTCGAAGCCTTTGGCGGTTGTCGAGCCCGCGCGGCCGGAATCGAAGCTCGAGAAGCTGCGGCTCGTCGTACCGGCAGGGCAGGGCAAGCAGGCGGAGATCCTCGGTCACGGCGCCGACGCGGCGCCGAGGGTGATCGAGGTCATGCAACAACTCGGTGTCGCATGAGTGTTCTTTTGTTCGTCGAGCCCGACGACGATTTGTCGTTGCAGGCGCTGACGTTCGCTCGCGGGCTCGGCGACGTGAAAGCGGTCTCCGTGGACGGCCCGTACGCGCCGGCCGCGTGGGCGGCGGCGATCGCGGGTGCTGCGGACGCCGCCGAGGCGATCGTCGCGGCCGGCTCCGACCGAGGCAACGAACTGCTCGCACATGTTGCCGCCCGTCTCGAGCAGCCGTTCGCGGCGAACGTCACTGCGATTGACGGCGACGTCGTCACGCGCGTGCGCTGGGGCGGCAGCCTACTCGAGGAGGCGCGCTTGCACGGCACGCCCAAGCTTCTGACCGTCGCGCCGCACACGCAGGCCGCCGCCGAGGCTGTGCCTGTGGAGACACTGACGGCGAGCGACGACGGCTCGCCGCGCGTGCTCGAGACCGTGTCCGAGTCGAGCGGCGGCGTCTCGCTGCGGGACGCGAAAGTCGTCGTGAGCGGCGGCCGCGGCGTCGGCTCGTCGGAGGCATTCGACATCATCGAGGAGCTCGCGGGCCTGCTGGGCGGCGCGGTCGGCTGCTCCCGGGTCGTCACAAGCGCCGGCTGGCGCCCGCACACCGACCAGGTGGGACAGACCGGCACGAAGATCTCCGCGGATCTGTACGTCGCGTGCGGGATCAGCGGCGCGACACAACACATAGCCGGTGCGAAGGGCGCGAAGAAGATCCTTGCGATCAACAGCGATCCGGAGGCGCCGATTTTTGCGAGCGCCGACTACGCCGTGATCGGCGACCTGCACGAGATCGTGCCGGCGATCAGCGCCGAGCTGCGGAAGGTGCGCGACTCATAGGAGCCATCCCGCTCGCCGTGCTCGTCGTCGTCTGCGGCGGGTTCTTCGCGCGGCGAGCGTGGTTCCTGACGCGGCTCGTCCTGCACGGCAAGCCGAATGATCGTCCTCCGGACGTGCCCCGCCGCGTGAGGAACGAGCTCGAGATCGTGCTCGGCCAGAGCAAGCTGCTGCAACGGCTCGTGCCGGGGCTGATGCACGCGTTCATCTTCTGGGGCTTCCTCGTGTTGTTCCCGACGATCGTGATGGCGATGATCGCCGCGGTTGACAAGCACGGAGAGTTCCCGTGGCTCGGCCATCAAACGTGGTTCGGCTGGGTCGTCGATGTGTTCGTGCTGATGGTGCTCGCAGGCGTTGCGACTGCTGTTGTCATCCGCAAGGTCGTACGGCCGGCGCGCTTTGCAGGCTCGCATGTCGCCGAGGGGTACGTGATCCTCGGGCTGATCGCAGGTGTCGTCTTGACGCTGCTGTGCTGGCATGCAGCCGCGGTCGCGGCGGGTCTGAACACGCATGCGGGTTTCCTGTCGAACGCGTTCGCGCATGCGTTACCACACAGCGACACGCTCGAGCGCGTGTTCGTGTGGGCGCACTTGTGCTTCATCTTCGGCTTTCTGACGTACCTGCCGTACTCGAAGCACCTGCACATCGCGACGGCAGCGGTGAACGTGTGGTTTGCGCGCACGCGGGCGCGAGGCAGGCTCGAGCCCGTGCGCTTCGACGTGCCTGACGACGAGATGCGCTTTGGCGCGGTGACGATCTTCGACCTGACGCGGAAGGAAGTACTGGACAGCTTCTCGTGCACGGAGTGCGGCCGCTGCCAGGATGCGTGCCCGGCGTATGCAACGGGGAAGATCCTGTCGCCGAAGCTCCTGATCATGGGCATCCGCGACCAGGTGTTCGCGCAGAGCTCGGAGCCGATCGTCGGCAACGGCGTCCCGGAGCAGTCAATCTGGGACTGCGTGACGTGCGGCGCATGTGTGGAGGCGTGCCCGGTGTCGATCGAGCACATCGACCACATCGTGGACTTACGGAGAAGCCGCGTGATGGTCGACTCGAAGTTTCCGGCGGAAGCAGAGCCGATGCTGCGCGACGTCGAGCGTGCGAGCAATCCGTGGGGCAAGCCGCAGACGGAGCGGGCCGCATGGGCTGAGTCGCTCGGTGTGCGTGTGCTGGAGCCGGGCGATCCAGCGCCGGACGTTCTGTACTGGGTCGGCTGCGCAGCGTCGTTCGACGAGCGCGCGAAGAAGTCGGCGGAGTCAACGGCGAAACTGCTGCGGAAGGCCGGAGTCGACTTCGCGATCCTCGGCCCGCGCGAAGCGTGCACGGGCGATCCGGCGCGGCG
>PLZU01000029.1 GCA_003152275.1 Actinomycetota bacterium | reverse complement strand
TTCTCGATCGCGAACGACGTCGCGAAATATTTCGCGATCCTGCCTGCGATGTTCGCCTTCACCTACGCCTCGAAGCCCGGGCAGCGTGGACCGCTCAACTCGCTCAACGTCATGCACCTCGGCGATCCGAAGAGCGCGATCGTCTCCGCGATCATCTTCAACGCATTGATCATCCCTGCGCTCGTGCCGCTGGCGCTGCGCGGCGTGAAGTACCGCGCGATCGGCGCGACCGCGCTCTTGCGGCGCAACCTCCTGATCTACGGGCTCGGCGGCGTGATCCTGCCGTTCATCGGGATCAAGCTGATCGACTTGCTCGTGCATAACGTCTTCGGCGCCTAACGGCCCCGGCGATGACTCTCCAGGGCGGCGGACAGATCCTCAGCTTCGCCGCCGTCGCAATGGTGACTAGGATCGACCGGTGAGAGGTCGCTACCGCATCCTGCTCGGCATGGCGGCGGGCGTCGGCAAGACGTACCGCATGCTCCAGGAGGGGCGGCAGGCGCAAACGGACGGCCGAGACGTCGTGATCGGGTACCTGGAGCCGCACGACCGCCCCGACACGTCGGCGCTCGCGGAAGGTCTCGAGGTCGTACCCCGCCTCCGCGCGGTGCACGGGGGCCTCGAGCTCGACGAGATGGACGTCGACGCCGTGATCCGGCGCGCTCCCGAGCTCGCGCTCGTCGACGAGCTCGCACACACGAATGCGACGGGCACGCGGAACGAGAAGCGCTACCAGGACATCGAGGAGATCCTCGACGCGGGCATCGACGTCATCTCGACCGTCAACGTCCAGCACCTCGAGAGCCTGAACGACGCGATCGCCGAGCTGACCGACGTGCGTGTGCGCGAGACGTTCCCCGACCGCGTGCTCGAGGAGGCCGACGAGGTGGTGCTCGTCGACCTCACGCCCGAGGCCCTCCAGGAACGCTTACGCGCGGGCAAGGTGTATCCGAGGGAGCGTGCCACGGTCGCGCTCGAGAACTTCTTTCGCATCGACAAGCTGTCGGCGCTCCGGGAGCTCGCGCTGCGGGAGGTGGCCGAGGACGTCGGGCAGCGTCGGCAGGCTGCAGTGCTCGATCCGCTCAGCCAGCAGGCGATCGCGGAACGCGTGCTCGCGCTGGTCGAGCCACAGCCGAAGTCGCAGCGGATCATGCGCCGCGCGTGGCGATCGGCCGAGCGTCTCGGGGCGCAGCTCGATGCGGTCTGGGTGCGGAAACCCGGGCAGGAGCTGACCGAGGAGCAACAAGTCGCGCTCGGCGCACTCCGTCGCCTCGCGATCGTGCTCGGCGCACCCTTCCTCGAGGAGGAGGGCGATGACCTCGTCTCCACGGTACGGCGGGTCGTGTACGAGCGCGGCACGACGTACGTGTTCGTCGGCACGCCCGACGAGAGCCGCCGGCGCGAGGTCCTCCGCGGCTCGCTCCTCTCCGCGCTCGTCCGCGAGCTGCCGGGCGTCGACATCCGCGTTGTCGCCAACCGCGCGGACCGCCCCGAGGTTGTGTCGTGAGCGGGCTCGACGCAGGGCTGCTCGTCCTCGTCGCGGCGCTCGCAGCCGCGCTCGCTGCGACGCTCGTGGCGCGGCGCCCACCACGGCGCCTGCCCATCGTGCGAGACGTGCGCCGGATCCTCGTGCCGTTTGAGGGACGGCTCGACCCGACGGTGCTCGACGCCGCTATTCGCATGGCCCGCGCCGAGAACGCCGTCCTCGTCCCGGCGTACCTGCTGATCATTCCGCTTCGCTATGCGGAGGACTCCCCGCTCAAAGATCAGGTCGCGGTGGCGATGCCGCTCCTCGAGGCTGTCGAGCATGCAGCTCTCCGTGCCGGCGTCCCGGTCGACGCGCGCATCGAGAAGGGGAGGACGCTCACGCATGCGCTGAAGCGCCTGTGGGAGGTCGAGCCGTTCGACCGTATCGTCGCTCCCGCACCGGTTCCCGGCTCCCCAGGTTTCACCGAGAAGCAGCTCGCCTGGCTCTTGACGCATGCTCCGGCCGAGACTGTGGTGCTGAAGCCCGCGGCGTGAACTACGGTTCGCCGCATGAAGAAGCGCGGCGAGTTTCTCGTCGGTGTGCTCGCGAGTGCGGGTGCCGTCGTGTTCGTGACGGCTGCGATTGCGGTCGTCAAGCGCTGGGTTCCGGTGCTCAGCCTCGGCGTCCTCTACATCTTCGCGGTTCTGCCGGTCGCAGTCGTCTGGGGGCTCGTGCTCGCCGTCGCAGTGTCAATCGCGAGCATGCTCGCCTTCAACTGGTTCTTCCTGCCGCCGACGCACACGTTCCAGCTCCGCGACGGCGCGAACTGGGCCGTGCTCGCCGTGTATCTCGTGACGGCGGTCGTGGTGAGCGCGCTTGCCGCCCGGGCCCGTCGCCGCGCCGAGCTCGCGGAGCTGCGGGAGCGTGAGGCGCGGGCCCGCGCGGCCGCGGAGCTCGAGGCGGAGTCGTACCGGCGCAGTGACACGCTGAAGACGGCACTGCTCCACGCCGTCTCGCACGATCTGCGTTCTCCGCTGACGGCGATCCTCGCGGCGGCGTCCGGGCTCGGCAATCCCGACGTTCGCCTTGTCCGTGCCGACCGCGATGATCTTGTCGAGACGATCCGCGCCGAAGCCGAGCGGCTGAACCGGATCGTCGGCAACCTCCTCGATCTCTCGCGACTGGAGAGCGGCGTCGCGGCGCCGCATCAGGAGCTGTGGACCGCCGACGATCTCGTCTTGCGTGCGCTCGACGAGCTCGGTCCGCGCGGTGAGCGCATCGTGGCCGAGCTCGACGCGGATGCGCCGCCTGTGCAGACCGATGCGGCGCAGATCGAGCGCGCGCTCGTGAATCTGCTCGACAACGCGCTGAAGTTCTCGCCGCCCGACTCGCCGGTACGCGTTCGCGTCGAGTCGCGCGACCACGAGTTGCTGCTACACGTCCACGACGCGGGCCCTGGCGTTCCCGAGGACGACCGCGAGACCGTCTTCGAGCCGTTTCGCCGAGGAGACGGCAGCGTGCGCGGCGCCGGGCTCGGGCTCGCAATCGCGCGTGGCTTCGCCGAGGTCAACGGCGCGCGAGTCTGGGCCGAGAACGGGGGAGGCGGGCACTTCGTGCTCGCGCTGCCGGCATGACGCGAATCCTCGTCGTCGACGACGAGCCGCAGATCCTGCGTGCGCTGCAGACGAGCCTTCGCGGCGCCGGGTACGACGTCGAGACCGCCTCGACAGGCGAGCAGGCATTGACGCTCGCCGCGGTTCGACCGCCCGACGCCGTCATCCTCGATCTCGTCCTGCCCGACCGGCGCGGCACCGAGGTCGCGCGCGAGCTGCGCGCATGGAGCAAGGCGCCGATCATCGTGCTCTCGGTCGTGGGCGACGAGAGCGAGAAGGTCGCTGCGCTCGATGCCGGCGCCGACGACTACGTCACGAAGCCGTTCGGCGTCGACGAGCTCCTTGCACGGCTGCGCGCAGCCCTGCGGCGCGCTGAGCCGTCTGCCGAGCCCGTGCTCGACATCGGCGATCTTCGCATCGATTTCGAGGCGCGAGAGGTCACGCGGGCGGGGGAGCGTGTGCAACTGACACCGCATGAGTACGGGCTTCTGACGCTCCTCGCCCGTAACGAGGGCAAGCTGATGACGCACAAGGCGATCCTCCGTGAGGTCTGGGGCGAGGCGTACGCCGACGAGTCGCACTACCTGCACGTCTACGTGTCTCAGTTGCGGCGAAAGCTCGAGCCCGATCCCGCGCGGCCGCGCACGATCCTGACGGAGCCGGGCGTCGGTTACCGGCTCGTCGACCCCTTGAGAGATTTCTGAGGCGCGGGCACGGAACCTTGAGTACGGCCTGAGGGGCGCCCGGCTTACGGTCGGAGCATGGTCTCAACGCTCGATCTGCCTCGGCCCGGAAAGGCTGCGCTTCCGTACGCGGCGCTGGCGTTCGCGGCGCTCGCGCTCGACGCAGATCCGCGCCTGCCGTGGCTCGCCGGCGCCGCAGGTGCCGTGCTGTTCGCGGCCGCGGGCACGATCCGCACCGCGCGCGCCCGCCATGAGCTGGCCGCTGTGCGGCGGACTGCAGACCGGCTGATCGTCCACAATCCGCGCAGCCGCGACGCGTCCGATCTCGTGCGCTGGCGCTGCAACGAGCTCACGACCCGCACGAAGCGCGAGTCGCTCCGGCGAGACGTCGAGAGCGTGCTGCGCTCGCTCGATCCGGCCCGGTTGCCGTCGGCGTCGCCGCTCAAGCGCCCAGCCGCTCGCGGCTCCAGGGATCTGTTCGTAGCGCTCGCTACACGCCTGGGCGACGAGAAGCCCGTTGCGGCGCGGGGGATCCTGCTCGCGCAGGGCCTGCTCCGTGATCCTGCAAGCCCCCTGTACGCGGACGACGCGGACACCTTGCTCGCGCCGGCGCTCCGCCGCGTTACCGGGGCGCTTGAGCCGTGACGGAGGTTCTCGCCCCGGCGCGACGCTTCCGGCGTCTCTTCGTCGGCCGCCCGATGCAGACAGGGCAGCTCGAAGAGACGCTGCTCCCGAAGACGCTCGCGCTGCCGATCTTCGCCTCTGACCCGCTGTCCTCGGTCGCATATGCGACCGAGGCGGCGCTCGTCGTGCTGCTCGCCGTCTCGGCGGCATCGGCGCATCTTGTCTTCCCGATCTCGATCGCAATCGCAACGCTCCTCGCCGTCGTCGTGGTCTCGTACATGCAGACGGTGCGCGCCTACGAGACGAGCGGTGGGGCATACATCGTCGCGCGCGAGAACCTCGGCATGCTGCCGAGCCTTGTCGCCGCCGCGGCGCTACTTACCGATTACGTGCTGACGGTGGCTGTCTCGATCTCGGCTGGGATCTTCGCCGTGACTTCTCTCGCTCCGTCGCTTTCCGGGCACAAGGTCGCACTCTCACTCGGGTGCCTCGTCCTGATCGTCCTCGTCAACCTGCGGGGTGTGCGCGAGTCGGGGCTGCTCTTCGCGCTACCGACCTATCTCTTCGTCACCGCGGTGGGCGTGCTCGTCGTCGCCGGCGTCGTCGAGCTCGCCACGGGCCACGCGCACCGTGCGGTCGTGCCGCACGCGCTCCCGGTGGGCACTGGCGCAATCACCCTGTTCGTCCTCCTGCGCGCGTTCTCGTCCGGATCGACCGCGCTGACCGGCGTGGAGGCGATCGCAAACGGCGTCAATGCCTTCCGCCGCCCGCACGGAAAGAACGCTGCGCAGACACTCGCGATCCTTGGCTCGATCGCGATCTTCCTCTTCCTCGGCGTCTCGTACCTCGCCGTGCATCTGCATGCGCGACCAAGCGTGACGGCGTCGGTCGTCTCACAGATCGCGCGTGCTGTGTTCCCCGCCGGCTCTTTCGCGAGCTTCATGTACTACGCCGTGCAGGGCCTGACGCTACTCGTGTTGATCCTGGCCGCGAACACCTCGTTTCAGGGTTTTCCACGCCTCTCGGCGCTGCTGGCTCACGATCGCTTTGCACCTCGGCAGTTCACGAACCTCGGCGACCGTCTCGTGTTCTCGAACGGGATGGTCGTGCTCGCAACGGTCGCCGGCGTGCTGCTGTGGATCTACGGCGCGAACACGAACAATCTCATCCACCTTTACGTGATCGGTGTGTTCACCGCATTCACACTGTCGCAAGCGGGCATGGTGCGCTACTGGTTCGCGCGCCGCAGCGCGCGGTGGCGGGTGAAGGCGGTCGTAAACGGCGTCGGCGCGACCGCGACGGGAGTCGTGGCGCTGGTCGTCATCGACACAAAGTTCACCGAGGGTGCCTGGCTCGTAACCGTCGCGATCCCCGTGCTCGTTCTCGGGATGCTCGGGGTGCGGCGGCACTACGACCGGCTCGCGCGCCGGATGCGCGCCGGAGCGGCGGCCGTCGTTGCGGCGCCGCCGGCACACAACACCACGTTGCTCGTCGTCGAGCAGATCGACCAGGCCGCGGAGGCCGCGCTGCGGATCGCGCGCGCGATTTCGAGCGACCCGGTTCGAGTCGTGCACGTGCCGGCACGGGGAACCGACCCCGGCATCCGCGCACGCTGGTTCAAGCTCGCCGGTGAGCCGCTCGAGGCACTCGACCCATCACTTGGCGTGACCGAGGCCGTGCTCGAGCAGGTGTGGCGGCTCCCGCGCAGCGAGTCGGACTTCGTCACGGTCGTCGTACCGGAGCTCTTCGGCAGCCGCTCGTTGCTCGAACAGATGCGACACCCGCGCGAGCTCGTGCTCAAGTTCCGCCTGCTCTCCGAGCCGGGCGTTGTCGTCACCGACGTGCCGGTCATGCGAGGGACTGTCGAGCCGGAGCCTTCGCGGCTGATCGCGCGCGTGCTCGTCTCTGGCGTCAGCGCCGCCTCGATGCGTGCAGTGAACTATGCGCAGACGCTGGACATCGACGACGTCCGCGCTGTGCACTTCGCGTTCAGCCGTGCGGACGCTCGCGAGATCGAGGAGGAGTGGCGGCGCCACGGCCCGAGGATCCCCCTCGAGGTCGACGATGCGCCGTACCGCGACGTCGGCCTCCCGCTCCTCCAGTACCTGCGCGACCTGACAGCGGAAGAGGGGACGGAGGTGCTCGTGCTGCTGCCGGAGCTCTACACCCGGGGCTGGCGGCGGCTCCTGCACAACCAGAGGGCGCTCTACGTGAAGCGGCTCCTGCTGCTCGAGCCGCACGTGATCCTTGCGTCTGTTCCGTACCAGCTCTTGAGGTGAAAGCGGTGTCAGACACCGCTGCGCGGTGTCTGACACCAGAAGCTGCGCGGGGTCTGACCCCAGGACTAGAGTCGGCCGGTGGCAAGGCGGCGACGGCAGGCCCACGAGCTCGAACGCGTTCTCGGGGCGAACGCTCTCTTCTCGACCGCGTACGGCAACGTCGGCTCGTCGATCTACTACGCGCTCGGCCTGACCGCCGGGATCGCGCTGGGCCTCACACCGCTTGTCTTCATCATCAGCGGGATCATCTTCGCGGCGACTGCCGCGACGTACGCGGAGGGAACGGTCCATTACCCGGAGGCGGGCGGCTCGTCTTCGTTCGCGCGGCACGCGTTCAACGAGCTCGTCTCGTTCGGGGCGGCGTGGGCGCAGATGCTCAACTACGTGATCACCGTCGCGATCTCGGTGATCTTCGTGCCGCACTACCTGTCGATCTTCTGGGCGCCGCTGCGGACGACGCCGTGGGACGTGATCGTCGGAATCATTCTCACCTGGGTACTCGTCGGCCTAAACGTCGTGGGCATCCAGGAGGCGGCGAAGTTGAACGTCGTGCTCGCCGTGCTCGACTTCGCGACGCAGCTGATCCTCGTCGCGCTCGGCTTCTTTCTCATCTTCTCGCCGCACATCCTGTCCACGAACATCCATTTCGGCGCCGCTCCAACGTGGTCGAGCTTCGCTCTCGCCATCCCGGTCGCGATGATCGCGTACACCGGGATCGAAACCGTTTCCAACCTCGCCGAGGAGGCGCGAGACCCGCTCCGCTCGATTCCGAAAGCCATCTCGTGGGTCGCGATTGCGGTCTTCGCGATCTACTTCACGCTGCCGTGGATCGCGCTGTCGGCGATGCCCGTTGTCAAGCATGGTGCGCACTACGTCACGCAGCTGGGCGAGAACCCGCCGCACGGTTTCAAGAACGATCCGGTCCTCGGAATCGTCGAGAACCTCGGCCTGCACGGCGTGCTGCTCCAGACGGCGAAGATCTACATCGGCATTCTTGCCGCGACGATTCTCTTTATCGCCACGAACGCGGGCGTGATCGGTGCGTCGCGGATCACGTACTCGATGGCGGCGTACCGGCAGCTGCCGTCGATCTTCCGTAGGCTCCATCAAAGGTTCAGGACGCCGTGGCTGTCCCTCGTCGTCTTCGCAGGAGTCGCACCGACGCTCTTCGTGCTCTCCGGCCAGGTCGACTTCCTCGGGCGCATGTACGCGTTCGGCGCAATGCTCTCGTTCACGATCGCGCACGTCTCGGTGACTGCGCTCAGGGTCCGCCAGCGCGACGAAGACATGCCGTGGCGAGCACGGCCGAATCTGCGTATCGCCGGCGTCGACTGGCCGCTCTTCGCGATCCTCGGCGGGCTCGGCACCGGCATCGCCTGGCTTGTCGTCGTCGTGCAGGACGCGCCGACGCGGTACGCCGGCATGGCGTGGCTCATCGCCGGGTTCATCTTCTATCCGCTGTATCGCCGCCACCTCGGCGAACCGCTCCGAACGACCGTGCGAGCGCCGGTCGTGATCATGGGCGCGGAGCTCGAGTACCGGAGCATCCTCGTGCCGCTCGCGCCGGGGTACCCGTCGAACGAGGCAATGGACGTTGCCTGCAGGCTCTCGCGGGAGCGCGGCTCGCGCATCGTTGCGGTGACGGTGATCGAGGTGCCGCTCGAGCTGCCGCTCGACGCGTACCTCCCCGAGCAGGTGACGGCGGCGAACGATCAGCTCGACGAGGCGCGCGCGATCGGCGAGTCCTACGGCGTGAACGTCATCGCCCGCATCGTCCGTGCGCGCAACGCCGGACGCGCGATCACCGACGAGGCCGTGCGGCGCGGCTCGGAGATCATTGTCATGGGCGGTCCGCGCCGCATCCGGCTCACGGCAGGAAAGCGCGCGATCTTCGGTGATACCGTCGATTTCGTGTTGAAGCACGCGCCCGTACGCGTGATGGTCGCCGCGGGAGGGGTGACCGCGTGATCCGCCTCTACCGCCGCTCGGTGCTCGTCTTCGGGCTCCTCGCGGTCGTGCTCGGCTTCTCGATGCTCGTTCGCACGGCCTACGAGGGCGGAGGCACGATCGGCTACACACTCGGTGCACTGTTCGTCGTGCTCGGAACCGCGCGTCTCTACTTGCTTCGCAAGACCTGATGGCACGCAAGCTGCCGCAGCTGCAACGAGCCCTCGACGCACCCGCCCTCGCCTCGGTCGCGTACGGCGAGATCGCCTCCTCCATCTACTTCGCGCTTGGCGTGATCGCGCTGCACGCGCTGGGCTTCACGCCCGTCGTGCTCGGGATCGTCGGCCTGCTCTTCCTGATCGTTGCGCTCTCGTACGCCGAGGGAACGGCGTCGATTCGCGAAACCGGCGGAGCTGCGACTTTCGTGCGCGTTGCCTTCAACGACCTCGCCGGCTTCCTCACCGGCTGGGTGCTCTTCCTCGACTACCTGATCGTGATTGCGCTCTCGGCGCTCTTCGTTCCGCACTATCTCGGCCTCGCCCTCGGCATCAACGCGATTGCTCGGCGGCCGGGCGATGTGATCGCAGCGTGCGTCGTCGTCGCTGCCATCGCGGCCGTGCGTCTCCTCCGCCGCACGCGGCTCTACAGCATCGGCCTCGCCGTGCCCATCCTCGACCTCGTGACGCAGGTGCTGCTCGTGATCTTCGGCTTCGCGTTCCTCTTCTCGGGCAAGGCGCTCACGCGCGACCTCTCGCTCGGCACGCATCCGAGTTGGCACGACATCGCGTTTGCCCTGCCGCTCGCAATGCTCGCGTATACGGGCCTCGAAACGGTCGCCAACTACGCCGAGGAAGTGCGCCGGCCGGGGCGCGACCTGCCGCGCAGCCTGTTCAGCGCGATCACGTGCGTCGTCGTGATCTACATCTTGATCGCCTGTGTCGGGTTATCGGCCTATCCGTCCAACAACGGGACGACAGCGCTCGGGACGGACTGGTTGCGTGCGCCGATGATGGGAATCGTTGCGGCGCTCCAGCTGCACCTGCCGCACTGGTTCGGCAGCACCCTGCGCGTCTACGTCGGCTTGACGGGGGCGCTCGTGCTGCTTGCGGCGATGACGACCTCGATCTCCGGCTTCGGCCGGCTCGCGTACTCGCTCGGCGAGCACGGGCAGCTGCCACCGATCTTCGGCCGGCTGCACCGGCGGACACTCGTCGCGCCGGCGTCCGTCGTCGCGGCGGCGGCGATCGCGATCGCGCTCCTCATCGGCACGTCGTTCACGCGCTCGGTGACCTTCCTCGCGAGCCTCTTCAGCTTCGGCGTCCTGCTCGCGTTCACTGCCGCCCAGCTCGCAGTGATCCGGCTGCGCGTGACGAAGCCCGAGTTGGGCCGTCCCTTCCGCGTACCGCTCGGGATCCGCGTGCGCGGGGCGGTCATCCCTCTACCGTCGGTGATCGGTGCGGTTCTGACGGCCGCCGTGTTCGTCGTCGCGATGGTCACGCACTCAGGTGCCCGCTACGGCGGTCCGGTCTGGCTTGTCGCGGGCCTCGGCGTCTACATCGTCGTTCGCCGCGGCCGTGGAGCGGGATTGTTCGAGCACGTCGTCTCGTCCGACGAGCAGCTTTTGCCGAAGGCATCGTTCTCGAAGATCCTCGTCCCGATGAAGCTCGGCGAGATCGGCGAGGAGATGGTTGCCACGGCGGTGCGGCTCGCGCAGGACGGCGCGGCGACCGTGGAGGCGCTCTATGTGATCAAGGTGCCGCTCGACCAGCCGCTCGACGCCGAGCTCGCCTACCAGGAGGAGCAAGCGGCGGCTTCGCTCGAGGAGGCGCGCGCGCTCGGCGCCGACAACGGGGTCGAGGTCAACGGGCGGACGCTACGGTCGCGCGGCATCGGCCAGGCGATCGTCCAGGCCGCAGAGGAAAGCGGCGCGGATCTGATCGTGCTCGGCTCGGCGCCCCGGTGGCGCCGGCAATCGCGCTTCTTCTCGCCCACCGTCGACTATGTCCTTCGCAAGTCCCCGGAGGACGTCGAGGTCCTGATCGTCGCCTTCCCGCAGGGCGTTCTCGAGACTTAGGGGAGTCTGGCCCCTATGCCCGCGCTACGCTGCGACAGGTCATGAAGGCACTCATCATCGGCTGCGGCAGGGTCGGCTCGACGATTGCGCTCCAGCTCCTCATGGAGGAGTGGGAGGTGACGGTCGTCGACGAGAACGAGGACGCGCTCTCGCGGCTCGGCGAGAACTGGCCGGGCGCCTTTCTCGTCGGTCACGGCATGGACGCGGATCTCCTGCGCGCCGCCGGGATCGAGGAGGCCGACGCCGTTGTGGTCGCGACCGACGGCGACAACACGAACATCGTGATCGGCCAGGTGGCGCAGAAGCGCTTCGGCATCGAATGCGTCGTTGCCCGCATTCTCGACCCGGCCCGCGCGGATTTCTACGCGGCGCGCGGGCTTCGCACCGTCTGCCCGACCAAGACCGCGATCGACACGCTCGGCGAGGCCGTGCGCGCGTGCGCGGTCCCGCAGGTGCCCGCCTGATGTACGTGATCGTCGCCGGTGGCGGCAAGGTCGGCGCCAACGTCGCTCGGTCGCTCCTCCGTCTCGGCAACGAGGTGACGTTGATCGAGCAGCGCCGCAATAGCTTCGAGCGCCTCGAGGAGGAATTCGAGCATCAGGTGCAGCGCGGCGACGCGACCGAGCTCTTCGTGCTCGAGCGCGCCGGCATCACGCGCCCGCCGGACATCATGCTTGCCCTCACCGGCGACGACGAGGACAACATGGTCATCTGTCAGCTCGCGAAGGAGAAGTACGGCGTGCCGAAGGTGATCGCCCGCGTCAACGATCCACGCAACCAGTCGCACTTCGACCTGCTCGGCATCTCGCCGACCATTTGCGCAACGTCCAGCATCATGGCGCTCGTCGAGCACGAGGTTCCCGAGCACGAGCTGATCCACCTGCTCGAGCTGCGTAATGAGAACCTCGAGATCGTCGAGGTGCAGATCGACAAGACCTCGCCGGTCGCGGGGCAGCGCGTCGAAGGGCTGAAGCTCCCCGAGGGCGCGCGCCTCATATCCGTCATGCGCGACGGCCGGTCGGAGATCGCTGTCGGCTCGACCACGCTGGAGGCGGGCGATCAGGTGCTCGCGATCCTCGAGCCCGGCAAAGAAGACGAGCTTCGCCGGGTTTTGCTCAAGCGCTAGTGCCGGGTGTACTAGCGTGACGCCGGGCCGCGTTACCGGCTTCGCTTGCGTTGTGCTTGCGGTCGCCATGTGCGCCGGATCGTCGCGCGCCGCATCCTCCGGCAACGACTGGACACGCTTCGGGTGGAACGCTGTGCGGAGCAGCGCGCCGACGTTTTCGACCGGCATCACCGCGGCAAACGTCACATCGCTGCAACAGCAGCAGGTACAGCTGGACGGCACCGCAGACTCCTCGCCGATCTATCTCCACGCCGTTCAGGTGGGCGGCGCGACCCACGACGTGTTCTTCGTCACGACGACGTACGGCAAGACCATCGCGATCGACGCAACGAGCGGGAACGTGCTCTGGCAGTTCACGCCGCCTGGCTACGCGTCCTGGGCCGGCTCCGCGCAGATCACGACGGCGACGCCGGTCGCCGACCCGAGCCGTCAATGGATCTACGTTGCCTCGCCTGGCGGTCGCATCTACAAGCTCGCGGTCGCCAACGGTCACAGCGCGTGGAGCGTGTCGATCACGACGCTCCCGTCGCGCGAGAAGATCGCGTCGTCGCTCAACTTCGCGAACGGGCACGTGATCGCGACCACCGGCGGCTACATCGGTGACGCGCCGCCGTATCAGGGCCACGTCGTGATCATCAGCCCCGGAGGGGCGCTCCTCCATGTGTGGAACTCGCTCTGCTCGGACCGGCATGCGCTGATCGGCCCGGCGAGCTGCCCTGCGAGCGATTCAGCCATCTGGGGTCGCGCCGGCGCAGTCGTCGACCCGGCAAACGGACAGCTGCTCATCGCGACGGGCAACGCGCCCTGGAACGGGACGACCAACTGGGGTGACGCGGTGCTTCGGCTCTCGAGCGATGCGTCGACGCTGCTCGGCAACTACACGCCGACGAACACCGAGCAGCTGAACTCGAGCGACCTTGACCTGGGCTCCACGTCGCCGGTGCTGCTCAGCGAGGGGTACATCGCGCAGGGCGGCAAGGACGGGAAGATTCGGGTTCTGAGCGTCAAGCGGATGCGGGGAACCGCACCGCATCGCGGCGGCGAGCTGCAGATCGTCTCGACACCGTCCGGCACCGACCTCTTCACGGCGCCGGCGGTCTGGCATCACTCGAACGTCACCTGGCTCTTCGCTGCCGACAATGGCGGCACCGAGGCCTGGCGCTTCCGCAACGGACGGCTCTCGAAGGCCTGGCGCAACAGCACCGGCGGAACGAGCCCCATCGTCGCGGGCGGGCTCCTCTGGGTCTACAACCCGGACGGTGGCCTGAACGTGTACGTGGCGGCAAGTGGGAAGCTCGTCGGCACACTCGCTTCGGGCAGCGGCCATTGGAACAGCCCGATCGTTGTCGACGGCCGCGTCGCGCTTCCCGAAGGGAACGCGAACGACCACTCCACGAGCGGCGTGCTCGACATCTGGCGCTTGCGCTAACGCGGCGGTTCAGCTTCGCAAGCTCGTCGCCGATCCGGTCGACTAGCCGGCGGCGGCGCGGTCGAGCTCGCTCCGCGAGCGCACCACGACCGCGCCGCCGCCGAGCACTCGCAGGACCTCGTCGAGCGTCCCAACGGTTTCGACGCGGCGTGCGGCGCCGACGTGAGCAAGTGCGACGTCCGCGAGCTCGCGCGGCGCGTCGGTGAAGACGCCGATCCTCACACCCGCCGCCTGCAGGCGGCGGAGCTGCGCGCTCGTCTCCGCGCGCGGCCGGAAGTGAAGCGGAGCGCGGTCGTCGGCGAAGCGCTGGAGCAGCGGTCGCCAGTCGCCGAGCCGCTCGTCGAGGACGCCGGCGGCTGCGGCCCGATCTTCCGGCACGTCGAGCTCCACGTGTGTCCGCCGGGCCACATCCTCGAGCCAGTCCCGCCAGAGAGGCCGCGTGTCCGCGAGCACGGCATCGAGATCGAGGGCGATGGCCTCCAAGCGCTCGATGCTAGACTCGCGCTCCAAACCGGCGAGCGGTAAGGGAACTCCGGTGCAAGTCCGGGACGGTCCCGCCGCTGTAAGGGGAGACGCTTCTCCGCCACCACGCCACTGGGCTCAAAGCCTGGGAAGGCGGTGGAGAAGGGAGCCCCGAGTCAGAAGACCTGTCGCTCGCCGCGCATCCCGAACCCCTCGCGGAAGGAGGATTCGTGTTTCGTCGTTCTCTCGTTCTTCTCGCGGTCGTCGCGACCGCCCTCTCCCTCGCCGGCCTCGCGGCCGCTGCGATCGTCCACATTCGCGTCGAAGGCAAGACGCAGACGATCTTCGGTGCCACGGAGCCACGCGCATTTGGCTCGAACGCGCTCGACGTACTCCTGTCGACGGCACGCGCGGCCGAGTTCTTCGCGCACGTCACGAACACGTCGTTCGGCCCGTACGTCGACCAGATCGGCTACTACCCCGGTGGCGGCCAGGCCGGCTGGGTCTTCAAGGTGAACGGCATCTCGCCGCCCGTCGGTGCCGACCAGGTGCAGCTGAAGGATGGCGACAACGTGCTCTGGTACTACGCGGTGTTCGGACCGACGGGCGGCCCACCGACGCTCGAGCTCTCGAGCCCGTCGCCGGGCTGTTACCGCGCCACCGGCCAGGACGACAACGGCAAAGAGGCGGTGCCGCCGGGGCTCGTCTTCCACCTCGGGCCGAAGATCGTGCCCGCCCCCGCAGGTCACGTCTGTCCGGTCCGTCCGCACGGCCTTGTCTGGGCGAGCGCGCCCGGCGCGGTTCGCTCGAACCGACTGCCGTGATCCGGCTGGGTCTCGTCGCCGCCGCAGGCGCACTCCTCGCGGGCTGCGGCGGCGTCGGGCACGGCCAGGCGACGCTCTGGGTGACGCGCGACGAAGGGAAGACGGTTCTGCTCGTCAAGCGCGTGCCCGCCGATGAGACGGCGATGCAGGCGCTCGACCGCTCCGTGAAGCTCGACACGCGATACGGCGGCCGGTTCGTTCAGGCGATCAACGGATTGTCGGGCTCGGCGTCGAGCCGCCACGACTGGTTCTACTTCGTGAACGGAATCGAAGCGACCCGCGGCGCAGTCGACTACCGCTTGCACGACGGAGATGTCGAGTGGTGGGATTACCGAGACTGGGGACGTGTCGGACAGAGCGTCCCCGTGGTGGTCGGTGCGTTCCCGGAGCCGTTCGTGCACGGGTACGGCGGCAAGGTGCGACCCGCGGTCGTCGTCGGCTCAGGTCACGCTGCGCAGTTGCTCGCAAAGATCGTGCATGGTCGCGTTGCCGCGCACGCGCCGGACGGCGCGAACGTTCTCCGCCTGGTGAGCGGGCCTGCGCGGTTCACGGCACAGATGCTTTCGAGCGGTGCGGTCGAGTTCACGTATGCAGGCAACGCAGCACGCCTCGCGCACGATCCTGCCTTGTACCGCTACCGGTATTCGGTGCCATGAGACCGACCGCCGCGGCAATTCTGCTTTCCGGACTCGCGGTGACGGCGCTCGTCGCCACCCGTTTGTGGGCCGTCGGCGTGCTCGCGGCGCTGCTGCTCGCCGTGTGTCTTCGGGCGGGGCGGCGCGCGAAGCCGTACCTCTGGGGAACGTTGTGGAGCGCCGGCTTCGTGTTCATCCTCTGGCCGCTCTTCCAGTCGCGTGGCTATCACGTGCTCTGGAGTGGTCCGACCATCCCGGTGCTCGGGCCGCTCGACGTAACGACCGAGGAGCTGCGGGGCGCCGCGCTCAATGCGCTTCGGCTTGCTGCGGTCGGCCTTGCATTCGCCGCCTATGCGCTGCTCCTCGATCACGACCGGTTGCTCGCTGCGGCGACTGCGCGCCACTCGGTTCTCGCTGCGGCGCTTGCGACGCGGCTTGTGCCGACGTTCGAGCGGGATGCGCGCGGGCTCGTTGAGGCGCTGCGCGGCCGCGGCATCGCGCCCGAGGGCCTGCGTGGCCACGCTGCCCTGCTCTCGCCGCTCGTCGCGGGATCGCTCGAGCGCGGCTTCAGCCTTGCCGAAGCAATGGAGGCGCGCGGTTTCGGTCGCTCGGGCAGGACACGCGTGCCCGCGGCGCCGTGGCAGCCGCGTGACCAAGCTGCCGTCGTTGTGGCGGTCGCGGTCGTCGTCGTCGGAGTGCTGTGGCTCTAGCGCGCGTCGACCGGCTGACGTTTGCGTACCCGGAGTCGCCGCCGGCGCTCCTGGAGGTTTCGCTCGAGGTCGAGCGCGGCGAAGTCGTTCTGCTGCTCGGCGCGTCAGGCTCGGGCAAGTCGACGCTCGTGCGCGCGCTGGCCGGGCTCGTGCCGTGGTTCCACGGCGGCCGGTTCGAGGGCCGTGTCGAGGTGGCGGGCCGCGACACGCGCAGCACGCGTCCGACAGAGCTCGCAGGAACGGTTGCGACGGTCTTCCAGGACCCGGAGGACCAGGTGATCCTCGGGCGCGTCGACTCCGAGGTCGCATTCGCGCTCGAGAACGTCGGCGCGTTGCCGGAGACGATCCTGCCGCGAGTCCACCGCGCGCTCGCCGCCGTCGGCATCGCCGGGTTCAGCGACCGCAGCGTGACCGAGATCTCCGGCGGCGAGCTGCAGCGCGTCTGCCTCGCCTCGGCGCTCGCGCTCGAGCCGGAGCTGCTTCTACTCGACGAGCCGACGTCGCAGCTCGATCCGGCAGGGGCAGAGGCGTTCTTCGAGCTCGCGCTCGGCGGCGAGGCGGGCGTCGTGATCTCGGAACAGCGCCCGGCGAACGCGCTGCGCTATGCCGACCGCGTCCTCTTCCTCGAGCAGGGGCGCGTTCTGCTTGACGCAAGGCGCGACGACGCAGTCGAGTGGCTCGCAGAACATCGCCCAGCCTGGGTAGAGCAGCAACCTGGTTTCAACCAGATTGCAGTCGTCGGCGAAGTCGCGTGCAGCGTCGAGAACGTTTCCTTCGCCTACGAGCGACCGGTGCTCGAAAACGTCTCGCTCGAGCTCCGTCGCGGCGAGGTCGTCGCGCTCACCGGGCCGAACGGCTCCGGGAAGACGACGCTCGCGAAGCTCGTCGCGGGATTGCTCGAGCCGCAGACCGGCCGAGTCGTTCGCGCAGGCACCGCGGCGATGCTTCTCCAGGATCCGGGCCGCTACCTCGTGCGTGAGCGTGCGGACGAGGAGGTCGCGCTCGGCTCCGATCTTCCGCGCGCGAGGAAGATGCTTGCGGCTGTCGGCCTCGCCGGCTCGGAGGCGCGTCATCCGCGCGACCTATCGACCGGCGAGCGAGAGCGGCTCGCGCTCGCGACGGTGCTCGTCGCCGATCCCGATGTGCTCGTCCTCGACGAGCCCACGCGCGGCGTCGACCCCGAGCGAAGGCAAGAGCTGGCCGCCCTTCTCCGCGCGCACGCGGCCGAGCGCGCCACGCTCGTCGTCACGAACGACCGGGCGTTTGCGCATGCCGTCGCCGATCGCGAAGTCGCGATCGCGCCCGAGCGGGAGCCGGTTCTTGCGTAGCGTCTTTCTAATCGTGCTCTGCGCGTCCGCGGGGGTGGCGTTCGCAACCCATGCATCGGCGCTCGCGCTCTTCCTCGCGGCAGCCGCGCTACTCGCGGGAGCGGCCGCCTGGCTCGACGGCGGCCCCGACTCCGCAAAGGAGATCGCGGTGATCGCGACACTTGCGGCGGCGGCCGCAGCGGGCCGCGTCTTGCTCGCGCCGATACCTGACGTGCAGCCCGTCACCGACCTCGCCGTGATTAGTGGCGTTGCTCTCGGTATGCGCGCGGGGATCGGTGTCGGGGCGACGGCGGCGTTCGTCTCGAATTTCTTCCTCGGGCAGGGTCTCTGGACGCCGTGGCAGATGCTCGCGTGGGGCGGCTGCGGCGCCGCGGGCGCGTTGCTTGCCCCGCTGCTACGGCGGCGCATCTCGCTCGCGGTCGCCTGCTGCATCCTCGGCTTCGCGTACGGCTTCGTGCTCGATCTGTGGAACTGGTACGCGTTCGCTCCGCACAACTGGGCGTCGTTCATCGCCCGTCAAGCGGCCGGCCTGCCGTTCGACGTCGCGCACGCGAGCGGCAACCTTGCGCTCGCCCTCGCGGTGGGGCCGGAACTGCGGCGAATGCTGGAGCGCTACGGCAAGAGGCTGAAGACGGAAATCGTATGGGCGTGAAGGTCGCCGTGCTCGCGGTTGCGAGCGTGCTGTCGTTCGTCCAGGGCCGCGTGCAGCCTGACGGCGGTTACGCGGAGCCGAGCAGCCAGTCGACCGTTGCGCTGACGGCGACTGCAGTCCTTGCGCTACGCGCGGCGGGCGCTCAGACTTCGGCTGCGACGCGCACCTACCTGCTGGCGCACGAGTCAGGGCTGACGTCGACCGAGCTCGAGCTCGTCGTCATGGCCGAGGCAGTGACAGGCGGAGCGTCGGACGCAGCGCTCGGCTCGCTGCGCGGGCTCGTGCATCCGAGCGGAACGATCGGCGAGGCGCTGAACTCGACGTATTGGGGCGTGCTCGCGCTGCGCCAAGCGAACCAGCCCATCGCGGGTGCCGTCGTGAGCACGATGCTGCGCGCGCAGGCGAGCACCGGCGGCTTCCCCTGGATTCGCGGCGTGCGCGCAGATACCGACGACACGAGCGCGGCCGTGCAGGCGCTCGTCGCCGCGGGTGTGCGAGGCAAGCCGGTCACACGTGGCATCACGTTCATCCGCGCGCGCGAGACCACAGACGGCGGCTTCGCGCTGCAGGCGGGCGGACGCTCGAACGCGCAATCGACGGCCTGGGCGATCCAGGCGTTCGTCGCCGCGGGCGCCAAGCCGCCGGCCGCGGCGTTCCGCTACCTCAAGCAGCTGCAACGCGCCGATGGCAGCGTCCGCTACTCGACGCAATATGCGACGACGCCGCTCTGGGTCAGCGCACAGGCGCTCCCGGCGCTCATGCGAAGATCGTTTCCATTGAAGTGAAGCCTGACGCGGTCGCAAGTGCGGAGCGCATCCTCGGCTCCGCAGCGGCGGCATGGACGCGCGTGACGAGCGGCGGCTGGTCCGTGAACGAGCACTGGATCGTCGAGCTGGACGACGGCAGCCGCGCGTTTCTGATCCGGCGGTCGCTCGAGATCCGGAGCCGTTTCTCCGCCTCGGGTTCGTTTCGCAGGCGTGGCTCGAGGAGGCGCTCCCAGCGCTCGTCGACGGCTGGGAGACGACGCCGGTCGGAGGGGACGGTCGTGCGGTCATCTTCGACTGGAGCCACGGGTCGACACCGAACGCATCCAGTTGTGGCCCGCCCTCGAGTGCGAGGCTCGGCAGCTCGGATTCGCCGTGTATGTCGCAGGGTTTTTCGCGGCGCTCGCGGGACTGCCGCCGCCCGAGGGCGCGCCGGGAGTGCGTGGCTTCCAGCTCGCGCAGCTCGAGATCGCGCTCCCGTGGGCCTGTCGCGTGCTCGGCCGTACTATCGAGCTGTAGGTGGCGACAGCAGCGATCCTCACGATTGGCAACGAGCTCGTTTCGGGCGACGTGCCGAACACGAACGGCTCCTGGCTCGCGAAGCGGCTCGCGCCGCTTGGGGTTGAGACGCGCCTGCTCGTTGCCGTCCCGGATGAGATAGAGGCGATCGCGGAGCTGATTCGCCGCGAGGCGCCGCGGGTCGACTTCTTCATCGTCACCGGCGGGCTAGGCGGAACGCCCGACGATCTGACGCGTGAAGCGCTCGCGTACACATTCGACGTGCCCCAGGAAGAGGTTGCCGAGCTCGCCGCCGACTTGCGCGCGCGCTTCGCCGGCGACCCCGAGTACGCGGCGCGTTGGGCGGCGCTCCCGCGCGGCGCGCGTCCGATCGCGAATCCGCTCGGTGGCGCGCCCGGTTTCGCGATCGAGAATGTCTACGTACTGCCGGGTCTCCCATCCGAGATGGAAGCGATGTTCGACTCGATCGCCGAGGAGTTCCGCCGGGGCAGCCCGATCGGCTCGTGGCGCCGCACCTACCGCACGCGAGAGAGCGTGATCGCGCCTGCGCTCAGCGAGGCGGGGAAACGCTGGCCGGGCGTGCTCGTCGGCTCGTACCCGACGTTCGGCCCCGACGGCCCCACCGTCGAGGTCGTCGTGAAGTCGAGCGACGCGGACGAGCTGCGCGAAGCCTCATGGTGGCTCGAGTCAGCGCTCGAAGAGCGCGGTCGGTGAAAGTCTCCAGACGGGTGGTTCCACTCTCGCCCACGATCTCCGCGTAAAGTTGACCTATGCGGTGGACGGTGGCAGCCCTGCTTCGCCCGATCACCTTCGCGTTGGCCATCGTGGCCGCCGTGGTGACTGGAAACCGGACACACACGTTCTGGCTCGGCTTTCTCGCGTTCTTCATCGCCATGGGCGCCGGCCGGGTGCTCGGGGCAGTCATCCGGGGCCGGCTCGACAAAGCGCTCTACAAGGCGATCTGGCCCGGGGCGGCCGCCGGCTACGCGATCCTGTTCGACGACATCGGCCTGCCGCACTGGGCGAATTTCTTCGTGTCGGTGATCGCGGCGTCGATGACGAAGAGCGCGCTCAGCGGCTTCTTCCCGAAGCAGCGGATCTGGACGCGCCGCGTCGAGTGGCGCCGGATCGACCTAGACGAGCTCTTGCCCTAGCGCTCCGATCAGCCGCACCGGCTCGAGGTCGGCGTGGAGGAGGTGCTGCAGCATGACGCGTTCGCAGCCGGCGCGCTCGTACTCGCGCAGCCGCTCAGCGACCTCAGCGACCGAGCCGATGACGGCGCGTTGCGAGTACGCGTCGAGCCAGTCGTCGAAGCGGGGCTCGCGTGGGACGCGGTCGTAGAGCTGTCGCGCCCGCCCGAGGGCGTCGGCGCGGGTCTCGCCGATCAGGCAGCCTGTCATCGTCGAGTAGCGCAACGTGCGTCCGGTGCTCTCGCAGGCGCGCTTCACCTTCGCGCGGATCCGTGCGAAGTCTTCCGGCGAGGCGAAGGGCGTGTTGTACTCGTCGGCGAAGCGCGCGGCGGGCTCGGCGGTGCCGCGCGTGCCGCTGCCGCCGACGAGCAGGGGCGGGTGCGGCTGCTGCACGGGCTTCGGCTGCGCAGGCGCATCTTCGAGGGTGTAGTGCGTGCCGCGAAAGTCGACGCGTTCCTCGGTCCAGAGCCGGTACACGATCTCGATCTGCTCGGCGAACATCGCGAGCCGCGTTGCAGTGTCCGGAAACGGGAAGCCGTAGGCACGGTGCTCGCGCTCCATCCAGCCGGCGCCGAGGCCGAGCTCAATCCGGCCGCCCGAGATGTGATCGACGGTCGCAACCGCGTTCGCGAGCAAGCCGGGCAGGCGGAACGTTGCCGGCGAGACGAGTGTGCCGAAGCGGAGGGTGGTCGTGCGGGCGGCCAGGCCGGCGAGGATCGTCCAGGCATCGTGCGCTACGTTGCCGCTCTCGTCCGACTGCGAGATGTAATGGTCGGAGCGAAAGAGCGTCTCGACGCCGTGCTCTTCGCAAGCATCCGCCAGCGCGCACCACTGCTCCCAGGAAACGCCCTCCTGGCCTTCGATCATCAGCGCGACCCGCACCCCGCGATTCTACGAGCGAGCGCGATCGTCGGGCGCCACTCGGTGCCGGACTCGATGCTCGTCACGCCGCGGTAGATCAGCGCGCGCAGGAGGTACTGCGGATGTGCTTCGTCGAGGAGATCCTCGGGCGCACTCTCCCAGAGGAACGCGTCGGTGAGGACGATCGCGGTGGCGTACTCCGCCGGCCGCCAGTACGGGGCGAAGTCGATGATCGCCGGCGGGAGCTCATCGTGGAAGAGGACGTTGCAGGTGAGGTCGCCGTGGATGAGCTGCGAGGGCGCGTCAACCGGCGCGAGTGCGGCGAGTAGGTCGTCGATCCCGTCGTAGGGCCGCTCGCCCCAGGCGACGCGATCCCCGATCTCCCACGGGCTCGTTCGCGCGTCGGTGATCACGTCGGGCGCGGCGCGTCGGCGAGCGCGGCGTGGAACTGTTCGCCGACCGCGATGATGTCGCGCCAACGCCCGGGCTCGTGGCGTCCGTCGAGGTATGGCGCTGCCGTCCAGCCGTCGACGGCGTGCGGGAGCGGCGCCGCGACGCGGAAGCCCTCCTGCTCGATGGACGCGAAGAGCTCCGCCTGCCAGACGAGCTCGTGCTCCCCGCGATCGAGTGGACCGTCACGAGAGTACGAGGCTAGACAAGACACGGCTGTGGAAAGCGACCACCAGGGCCGCCGCTACGATCGAAAGCGTGGCCGCAACAACGCCGGAGACGTACCTCGCAGACCTGAATCCGGCACAGCGGGAGGCCGTGCTGACGACCGAGGGGCCTGTGCTCGTGATTGCCGGCGCGGGCTCGGGGAAGACGCGCGTCCTCACGCGCCGCATCGCGCACCTGCTCGCAGCGGTTGGCGTGAAGCCGCCTGAGATCCTCGCGATCACCTTCACGAACAAGGCGGCGGCGGAGATGCGCGAGCGAGTCGAGGATCTCGTCGGGCCTCCTGCACGCGCATCCTGGGTGATGACGTTTCACGCCGCCTGCGGGCGCATCCTGCGCCGCGAGGCGCCGCGGCTCGGCTACCGCTCCAATTTCACGATCTACGACACCGCCGACCAGTTGCGGCTCACGAAGCAATGCCTCGAGGATCTCGAACGCGACCCGAAGCGCTTCACCCCGCGCGGCATCCACTCGCAGATCTCGAACGCGAAGAACCAGCTGATCGGCCCCGACGACTACGCGAGCCGCGTAGCGAGCTTCTACGACCAGACCGTCGCAGACGTCTACAAGCTCTACCAGACGAAGATGTTCAACTCGAACGCCGTCGACTTCGACGACATGCTCTATCTCACCGTCGATGTGCTCGAGCGCTTCCCCGAAGCGCAGGAGAAGTGGCAGAGCGCGTTCCGCTACCTGCTCGTCGACGAGTACCAGGATACGAACCATGCGCAGTACCGCTTCCTGCAACTGCTCGCTACGAAGCACTCGAACGTTTTTGCTGTCGGAGATCCGGATCAGTGCCTCGTTGAGGGGACTCTGGTGACGATGGCCGACGGCTCGAAGAAGCCGATCGAGGCGGTCGCCGAGGGAGATGCCCTCCTCTCGTGCTACGGAAGCGGCCGCTTTGGGCCTGCGCGTGTCCTGCGGACGCACGCCTCGCTAGGCGGTGCAGGAGTCGCGATCACGCTGGCCTCCGGACGCCGGATCGTCTCTACTCCCGAACACACGCATTTCGCCGGCTTCAAAGTGGGGCGTACTCCACAGCTCCACATGACGTATTTGATGTGGAAGGCCGACGTCGGCTACCGGCTTGGCACATCGAGAACGTACACCAATCGCCATGGGCAATCGCTGCCGGGCCCGGCGATGCGGATGACGCAAGAGCACGCCGACGCAACGTGGGTAATTGCGGTCCATGCGAGCGAGGCAGACGCACGGGTGCAGGAGATGATGCTCTCGCTGCAATACAGAGTCCCGACGATTCCGTTCGTTGCGCGCAAGTCCGGGAAACGGGTAGGGAGTACAACAGTCGTGGGAGACCAGCGGGTTATTGACGATCTCTTCGACAACCTCTACACGGAGGCGGGCGGGCGGCAACTCCTTCAAGACCAGGGGTTGAGTTTCGCCCATCCGCATTTCGTTGCAGCAACGACGACGAACGGTGTCCGTACGCGCAGGCGCGTGAACGTCTGCCTCTGCGGTGACAGCCGCGGCGGGGGCCCTCTCCATCGAATCGCTCTCTTTGGCTATGACGAGGCCGGACGCCGCGCGGTGGCGGGCGCAGGCTTCTCCGTTCGCCCCGCGTACCGAGGGTCGACAGGATGGCGTGTCGAGACCGCAGCCGCTGACTTCGGTCGCGTGGCGAAAGCTGCGGTGGAGCTGAAGCGTGTAACGGGAGCGAACGTGCGACTAACGGCTCGCCTGGCGGCGCCGACGGACGGGGTCGGCAAGGAGCGCAACTCGCTTCCCTTTATGCCGGCGTCGGCGGTGAGGCCGGGAATGGTGATGGTCGATGAACACGGCGAGTTCGATCTCGTTGAGCGGATCGAGCCGGTCGAGCTCGAAGCCCCCGTCTACGACCTCGACGTCGAACGTACGCACAACTTCATCGCCGATGGGATCGTCACCCACAACTCGATCTACGCGTTCCGGGGCGCAGACATCCGCAACGTGCTCGAGTTCGAGCGCGACTTCCCGGGCGCGAAGACGATCGCGCTCGAGCAGAACTACCGCTCGACAAACTCGATCCTCGAGGCCGCGAACGGCGTCATCTCGCACAACCGCGAGCGCAAGCCGAAGAACCTCTGGTCGGAGCTCGGCGACGGCGATCCTGTGCGCGTCGTCGAGGTGGAGGACGAGCACTCCGAAGCGCGTTACGTTGCCGCGGAGATCGCGAGGCTCGTCGAAGAAGGCTTCAACGGCAGCGAGGTCGCAGTCTTCTACCGGACAAACGCACAGAGCCGCGTGCTCGAGGACGTGCTCGTCCGGCAGGGCGTTGCATACCAGGTGATCGGCGGCCCGCGCTTCTACGAGCGCGCGGAGATCAAGGATCTCGTCGCGTATCTCCAGGTGATCGACAACCCGTACGACGCGGTGTCGCTCTTGCGGAGCGCGAACCGGCCGCGGCGGGGGATCGGCGACTCGACGCTCGCCAAGCTGATGTCCTTTGCCGACGACGCGGAGATGTCGCTCTGGGAGGCGATGGATCGCACCGAAGCAGCCGGCGTCGGCACGGCGCCGGCGAAAGCTGTCGCATCGTTCCGAACGGTCATCCAGTCACTCATGTCCGCCTCGCAGGAATACGACGTTCCCGAGCTGATCGAGCGGGTACTCGAGCAGTCGGGGTACATGGATTCGCTCGAGGCTGAGCGCACGATCGAGGCGCAGGGACGCATCGAGAACCTGCAGGAGCTCGTTTCGCTCGCCCGCGAGTGGGTCGAGTCTGCGGCGGAGCCGACGCTCTCGTCATTCCTCCAGGAGGTGTCGCTCTACTCCGACCAGGACGCCATTCGCGGTGAAGGGTCGCTTGTCACGTTGATGACACTGCACAACGCGAAAGGCCTCGAGTTCCGCGCCGTCTACCTGATCGGCATGGAGGAGGGGATCTTCCCGCACTCGCGGTCGATCGAGGAGCAGGGAGTCGAGGAAGAGCGGCGACTCTGTTATGTCGGGATGACGCGTGCGATGGAACGGCTGACGCTCCTGCACGCGTCGTCGCGGATGCTGTACGGAGGGCGCTCGTACAACCTGCCGTCCCGCTTCCTTGACGAACTGCCGGAGCAGCACGTCGAGCGTGAGCGGCTGCAACCCTCCTCATGGTCGAACTACGGCGCGCCGAAGCAGAGTCAGGTTGCGTCGCGCGACGACGTCCCGTCGCTCGGGACGGGAGACAACGTGCGGCACGGGACTCTCGGCGAGGGCGTCGTCGTTCGCATCGAACCGGGTGGTGTCGTCACGGTGCGCTTTGCCGACGACGGCACCGAGCGCCGACTCATGCTCGACTACGCGCCGCTCGAGAAGCTCTAGCAACACGCGTCACGAAGCGGCTGAGTAGTTTCTCCGAGGCCGAGTCAGCGGCGGCCCTGATGCTGCCCTACCGGCTGGGGCCGAGGATGCGGATCAGTACCTCAGGCCCGACACAAGGAGTCACTCATGAAGAAGTTTCGCTATTCGATGCTCGCCGCGATCGTGGTGGCTCTGACAGCCGTGACCGCGAGCTCTGCCACCGCGAGCAAGTCGATTCTGATCACCGGCAAGTACTCCGGGACGGCATCGACGCTGATCAGCGGCACCACCGTGACGATCGCCGCCACCGGCACCGGCAAGGCGACCCTCCTGGGCGCCGGCAAGATCACCGGCAAGGGCACCGGCGACAGCAGCCAGCAGCCGTGCGTTCCCTTCGGTGGCACCGGCAAGATCACCGGCACCGCGGGCACGACGATCACCTACAAGCTCGCTCCCGGAGCAAGCAGCTGCGGGGACGAGGGCGGCCACAACTTCAGCGTGACCGCGCATCTCACCGTCGTGAAGGCGACAGGGAAGCTCCTCAGGGCGAAGGGCACCCTCAAGCTGACGGGTTCGTTCAACCACGACGACGGCACATTCACCATCAAGTTGACCGGCACCCTCAAGAAATGACGGGCGTCCGCAGAGGAGGAACGATGAGAGCATTTCTGATTCTCGGTGTGGCGCTCGTAACGGCAGCCGCAGTCACTGCGTCGGCGAGCGCCGCCAACCCCGTCCCGTTCCCGTCCCCGCAGGTGAAGCAGGTCTTCATCGCGGCGCAGACGGTGACCGCCGACGGCGCGATGAGCAGCTGGTTCGCGCCGGGCGGCAGCGTCGTGTTCCGGGCCTACGCGGTCGACCCGGTCTCGCACAAGGTCGTCGATCCGAAGACCGTGAGGTACTTCTACGTGACGATCCCGAACCAGCCGAACGTGAAGTTGAAGTACGGCGCTGCCGCGCCGGGTGCGTCGACCGGGCTGCCCTGGACAGGCACATGGACGGTCCCGGCGAGCTATTCGGCCGGAGTCGTGGGCTTCAGGATCCTGATCCAGCTGAAGCACAACGGGAAGCAGCTGAAGGGGCAGTTCGTGCAGATGCCCGTCGCGACGTCGATGTTGAACATCTCGGCAACGGCGCCGCCCGCGTTCTCGCCGGCCGTTCCTGCCGGAACAGCGGGCGCGGGCGCGACCGGCACGGCGCTCGACGCGGCCCTGTACGTCGACACCGTCAACGGCACGCGTCCCGTAGGTGCCGCGGCGAGGCCGATCGGCTGCTCGCAGACCAACGTGTACAAGCGGGGCGAGCAGGTCGTCGTCCGCGTGTGGGGGACTGACCTCAGCACCACCGACGTCCTCTCGACCGACAACGTGAACACCGCGCACTTCTCGATCGCCGGCCAGCCGGACGTGACGCTGAACTACGGCCCGCACGGCGTCGTCGGGAGCCAGGTCTATTTCTGGGCGAACGCCTGGATCGTCCCGGCGACCTACCCGATGGGTGAGACGACGATCCACGTCGTGTTCAACCTCGAGAGCGGCAAGACCGCCACGTACGACTACACCATCAACGTCATCCCGTAACTGAGAAGAGAAGGAGTCGCAACCATGACTACTCACACGAAGCTGGTTGCGGCAATCGCCGCGCCGACACCCCTCGTGATCCCGGCTCTTGCGGGCGTCGCGGGGCTCCCAGGCCCGATCGCGCCTACGTCGACGCCGGCCGCGAACATGTCGACCCTGGCGGCGAAGCCCGACGACGCCGTCGCCGGGACGCGCTTCACGCTCACCGACAGCGGACTGCCCGCGAACAAGTCTGTCTCGATCGTCTGGGGCACGGCCAACGTGACGTGGGTCGTCGACGCCCGGCCTGACAGCGTCGATTACCTCGGCCGCGCGGCCACGAAGATTCAGGTCGTCCTGGGGCAGACCGAGACAGATGCGCAGGGAAAGCTGTCCGTGACGCTGACTGCTCCCCGCGACTTCGGTGGCATTCACGACATCTACGCCGTGATCGACGGCGTCCAGGTCGCCAAGGGCGGCTTCCTGATCGCCCGCTCGGCGACGATCCGCCCGAAGCGGGGCCCGATCGGGACGATGATCACTGTCACCTACCGGGGGCTCGGCTCGTCGCTGTACGAGGGCGGCGCGTCGCTGCTGTACGACAACCACTACGTCGGCGCGATGATGGCGAACTGGACGCGCGGCACCGCCGTGGCGCACATTCGCGCAACAGGGCCCGTCGGGATTCACACGATCGAGGTCGCCGACGCGATCAGCTTCAAGTACCTGAACATCCAGCAGTCCCCGATCCCTTGGGGAACCGGCGAGAAATTCGCCTTCAGTGTCACCGCGGACATCGGCCGGCCAAAGTCGCAGGTCGACTGGCCGGCGAACGTCGTTCCGACACTCGACGCGAAGACGACGCTTCAGCTGACGGGGCTCGCCGCTGCGACGTCAGCGAGCGCGAACCTCGCCTCGTCGGCAGGCACGGTCAACTCGAAAGTCGGCATCACGGCCAAGGGTCTTACACCGAATGCGCCGGTCGACATGGAATGGTCGACCGTCGTCGGTAACCGCGTGAACTGCACCGGCACGTGCTGGTCGTTCGTCTCCGTCCCCCTCGGGAACGTGACGACGACCTCCGACGGTTCGCTCCAGGGTGCCATCACCATTCCCGATGGCCTTGGAGGCTGGCACGTCGTGCAGTTGATGCAGGGCGGCCAAGTGAAGGCGCAGATCCCCTATTACGTCAAGCGGAGCATCTTCGGCAAGGGAGTCTCCTCGCTGACGCTGAAGCAGGGACAGCGGTTCACCGTGCATTTGAAGGGGCTCGGGTGGACGCAGCTCGACAACACGATCGCGGTCGACTACGACAACAGCTACGTCGGCTACGGCTGCGGCTTCAACAGCAACGGCGACACCGTCATGAACCTGGTGGCGACCGGAGGCCCCGGCACGCATCTGATCGATATGTACCCGCTGCTCTACACACAGCAGCCGTCGTATCCCAACACGCCGTACGGCATGGTGCCCGTCCTGACGTATGCGCAGGATGCGCCGGGCCTCGCGCTCGGTTACCAGCTGCCGGCGATCCGCCTGGCGATCACGATCGTCAAGTAGATCGCGTGGACGAGGGGAGGGAGCTTCGGCTCCTTCCCCTCGGCTTCCACCAGTTCCAGCGGCCGAAGATGGCCATCAGCGACGGCACGAGGATTGCGCGCACGAGCGTCGCGTCGATGAGGATCGCGAGCGCGAGGCCGACGCCGAACTCTTGGAGGCCGGCGACCCGTCCGGCGACGAAGCCGGAGAAGGCGGCAACCATGATGAGTGCGGCGGCCGTGATGATCCGGCCGGTGCGCTCGAGCCCGTGCGCGATCGCGCGCGCATTGTCGTGCACTTCATCCCACGACTCGCGCATGCGCGTGACGAGAAAGATCTCGTAGTCCATCGAGAGGCCGAAGAGCATTGCAAAGAGGAAGATCGGGATCCACCCCTCGATTTGGTCGACGCGGTACAGCCCGAGTAAGTCCGCGCCGACACCCCAGCGGAAGATGACGACGAGCAGGCCATATACGGCCGACACGGAGAGCAGGTTGAGGAGCACCGCCTTCAGAGGCAGAAGGACCGAGCGGAAGGCGCGCAGCAGAACGATGTAGGTGAGCACGAGTGCTGCGAGCACGAGCCACGGGAACCATGTGTACGAGCGGGTGAGATAGTCGACGCCCTGGGCAGGCGCGCCGCCGACGTAAACGTGAACGCCAGAGGGAAAGCGCGCACGCGGGATCAGCACGCTGCGGAGACGGCGCACGAGCGCCTGGCTCTCGGGCTCGCCGTACTCATGCCGTCCGACGACGTACACGCGGCGGTAACGCCCGGTCCGATCGACGTAGGGCGGTTGCGGGCCGCTCGCAGTGACGTACGCCTCCGGATCGTGGAACGTGGCGTTCATCAACCGCCTGACGGCACGTTTGAATTCCGGCGTACGCACGCCGCCGCCTTGGCCCGTGTCGATGACGACCTCGATTGGTGTCAGCGCTCCTGCGCCGGCACGCTCCCGCAGGAGCGTAAGCCCGCGCACGGAGTTCGAGCCGCCGGGCAGCGCCGAGATCGAACCTGGCGTCACGTGCAGCCACGCTGCGGGAACGGCGGCGGCGACGAGGAGCGTCACACCAGCGAGCAGGAACGGCAGCGGACGGCGCATGATGGTGCGCGCGAGGCGCGCCCAGAGGCCCTGTTCGACGTCGACTGTGCCCCGCAGCACCGGTAAAGGCAGCCGGAAGCGCTCGCGCAGCAGCCGTGCGATCGGGTAGCGCCGTGCGCCCCGTCTTCCCAGCAGCGAGAGCAATGCCGGCTGCAACGTCGCCGCCGCCGCGAGCGAGGCGATCGGAACGAGGAAGCCGCCGACCCCGAGCGAGCGGATGAACGGAACGGGCACGAGGAGCAGCAGGCCGAGCCCGATCGCGACAGTCGCGCCAGAAAAGAGGACTGAGCGGCCGGCCGTCGCCATCGTGCGCACGATGGCGTCGTCGACATGGTCGTCCCGATCCAGCTCCTCGCGGAAGCGATAGACGACGAGCAGCGAGTAGTCGATCGCGAGGCCAAGCCCTACGAGCTCGACGAGATTGGCGACGTAGTTGACCATGGTGAATGCATGCGCGAGCCCGTAGACGGCTGCGAGCGTGCCGCCGATCGAGCACGCAGCGAAGAGGAAGGGAACGAGGATGGCGAGCGAGAGGCCGAACACCGCAAGGAGGACAGCGAGCGCGATCGGCACGGCGATCGCCTCGCCGCGGCGGAGGTCGTGCGAGAGCACGGGCTCGAGGTCGTGCTGAATCGCAGGCTGCCCGGTGACGTAGGCGCCGGGAAGGACGCGCCGCAGCGTGTCCGTGTAGCCCTTCGCGTGCTGCAGGTCGAGCGTCGTGTCGACCTCGCCGAAGAAGATGCCTGCGCTCTGCTTCAGCTGCGACGCGTGCCCGGTCGGAACGAGGCGGGCGGCAGCCGCGAGCTCATGCTGCAGCGCTGCGCGGCCGGTCCTCGCGCGGAAGACGACCGTGAAGATGCCGTCCGGCCGTTCGCCGAAATCGTGTTGGAGGATCAGACGCGCCCGGTCGGACTGGGTGCCCGGCACGGTGAAGACGTTTGCGAGCAGGCTGGGAAGGCGGAGCGACGCGACGACGCCGACGGCAAGCACGGCGAGCCAGCAGAGGAGCACGGGACCGCGCAAGCGGAGGACGGCGCGGGTCCAGCGCTCGGGCACACGCTGAGACTAATCCGCAGGCCGGATCCGTAGCTTCTGCGGTTGCGGGTCGTCGGAGGCGCCGCGACAATCGAGGGCATGAGGAAGTTGCTGCTGTGCGTCGCTTTCGGTGCCGTTTTCGTTGGCGCGCCTGCCGCGGCGGCGTCGCCAACGGTGCGGCTCGCGATCATCCACGTCATGCGCGGCTGCCACGTCTGGGGGACGGTGGACTCGTCGCCGCTCGGGGCTTCGCGCACGATCACGGTGACGCGCGGGACGCGGCTCCAGATCCGCGTCAACTGCCCGATGGCCTTCGACATCGTCCAGATCGCCGGTCGCAAGCTCGCGCTCGGACCGAGTCGCTGGCAGCCGGGGACATCCCACACGCTCGTCTTCCAGATCCGTGGCGTCTTCAAGCTGCAGGCGAAGAACGTGCAGTCGTCGGAGGAGATGGGTCTCGCGACCCTCGGGCCCGACAACACGCTCGTCCTCACGATCCGCGTTCGCTGAGACAGCCACTCCGCTAGGTTTGGCCGACGTGTTTGAGGTTCGCCCCAGCAGCGACGCATCCGAGTTCGGTCGCGCCGTCGACGCGATCGGCCAATATTTCGCCGGGCCGCTGACCGAGGAACGGATCGACCGCTTCAAGCAGGTGCTGCCGTTCGACCGGATGCATGCGGCGTTCGAGGACGGCGAGATCGTCGGCGGTGCCGGCGCGTTTCCGTTCCAGTTCTCGGTGCCGGGCGGTGTGCTCCCGTGCGGCGGCGTCACCGTTGTCGGCGTGTATCCGACACACCGCCGCCGGGGCGTCTTGCGCGCGATGATGGACGCGCAGCTGCGCGACATCCACGAGCGGGAAGAGCCGATCGCTGCGCTCTGGGCGAGCGAGGAAACGATCTACGGGCGCTTCGGCTACGGGCTCGCAGCGTGGTGCGGTGAGATCACTCTTCCGCGCACATGGACCGCGTATGCGCAGCCTTTGGAGCGGCGCGGCCGGGTGCGCTTCGTCACACCCGAGGAAGCGGCGATGCTTTTCCCTCCCGTGTGGGAGGCGTTGATGCGCGAGCGCCCGGGTGTGTTCCAGCGGACGAAAGCGTGGTGGGAGCTGCGCCGGCTGCGCATACCGGACGAGGAGAAGGCGAATCCCGTTCGTCTCGTCGTGCTCGAACTCGACAGCTCGGTGCAGGCCTACGCGATCTATCGCCAACTGCCGAGTTTCGAGGGAGGCTCGTCCAACGCGCGGCTCGACGTGTCGGAGGTGATCGGCGCCTCACCGCAGGCGACGGCCGAGATCTGGCGCTACGTGCTCGACATCGACTGGTACGCGACGCTCGAGTGCTCCCTGCTGCCTGTCGACCACGCGCTGTTCACGCTGCTCGCGAACCCGCGTCGCGCGCGGTACCGGATGGCCGATTCGCTCTGGATGCGGCTCGTCGATGTCGGGGCAGCGCTCTCCGGTCGCGAATATGCGAGTGACGGCAGCATCGTCTTCGACGTGCGCGATGCGGTGTGCCCGTGGAACGAGGGTCGGTGGAAGCTCGAGGGTGGCTCTGCCGCGCGAACGGACGCGGCCGCAGATATCGCACTCGACGTCGGCGAATTGGGCTCCGCGTATCTCGGCGCCGTCTCGTTCGCGCAGCTGCGTGACGGCCTCCGCCTCGAGGAGCTCTCGGACGGGGCGGTGCAGCGGGCGGACGCGATCTTCGAATGGCGGCCGCTCCCCTGGTGCCCCGAGATCTTCTGAGCTACCTTGGCGGGCGTGGGGAGGGTACTGCGGCTCGTCGCCGCCGGCGCGGCCGCATTGATCTGCGCGGCGCCTGCGTCGGCACACACTGATAGCGGTCCGGGTCTTTCGCTCGTGTGGCCCGCGAGTGGAACGATCACGCGCGGCTTCGGCTACGACGGAGCCGAGTGGCATTCCGGCATCGACATCGGCACGCTGCGCTCGCTCGATGTCACCGCCGCCGCGCCGGGTGTCGTCGAGGCGATCGGCTACGCGCCGACATTCGACGGCTACGGCAATGTCGTGCTCGTCGACATGGGCCATGGGCTCGAGGCGCTCTACGCGCATCTGTCGGAGGTCGGCGTGCACGTCGGCGAGCAGGTGTCGACGGGGCAGAAGCTCGGCCTCGCCGGCTGCACGGGCTATTGCACCGGCACGCACCTGCACTTCGAGGTGCGGTCGCACGGGGTGGCGTTCGATCCCTCGCCGCTCCTTCCGGCTACAATCCCGTAGCCGGAGGGCGGTTAGCTCAGTTGGGAGA
>PLZU01000025.1 GCA_003152275.1 Actinomycetota bacterium | reverse complement strand
CCTGCGGGCGGCGCGGGCCGGCGAGCGACGGCTCGACATCCCCAAGGTCGAGCTCGACGACCTGCGAGTACGTCGGGTGTTCGTCGGGCTCGTGCCAGAGCATGTTCTCCTTGCAGTACGCCTCGACGAGCGCGACATGCTCCTCCGAGCGATTGGTCAAGCGCAGGTACGCGAGCGTCACGTCGTCGACCGGGAAGAACCCGCACGTCGCGCCGTACTCCGGGCTCATGTTCCCGAGGGTTGCGCGGTCGGCGAGCGCGAGCGACGGTACGCCCGGCCCGAAGTACTCGACGAACTTTCCGACGACGCCGACCTTGCGCAGGATCTCCGTGACCGTCAGGACGAGGTCGGTTGCGGTCGCACCCTGCGGCAACTCGCCGGTGAAGCGGAAGCCGACGACCTGCGGCACGAGCATCGACAGCGCTTCCCCGAGCATCGCGGCCTCGGCTTCGNNGCGAGGTACTCGAGGTTGACCTGGTGCACGATGCCCGTGTTCGGCGGCACGACCTTGAAGTTGTCGAACGCGCTCTGGCCCCAGCGGAGGAACGCGTAGCGCTCCTTGTTGCGCTCGAACTCGAGCTCGACGTTGCGTGAGATCGCGAGCCGCGTTGCGAACTCGTCGACCTGCACCGAGTGGTCGATCACGAGCTCCACCGGGATCAGGGGATTGATCTTCGCCGGATCGCCGTTCTGGTCGCGCATCGCGTCTCGCATGGCGGCGAGGTCGACGACGCACGGCACGCCGGTGAAGTCCTGGAGCAGGACGCGGGCGGGGGCGAACGAGATCTCCTGAGACGGCTCGGCAGCGGCGACCCAGCCGGCGACCGCGGCGACCTCGGTGTCGGTGCCGTTGCGGAGGACGTTCTCGAGCAGGATCCGCAGCGTGTACGGCAGTCGGGCGACGTCCCACGTCGCCTGGAGCGCATCGAGCCGGTAGATCGAATACGTCTCGTTTCCGACTCGAAGCTGGTCAGGCTGCGCCATGGCTCGATTCACGCGCGCTTAGCAACATTCACAACTCTTGCCCTTCCAGCTTTCGCGTCCTTCCCTAGCCGCGACGCCCGCGATGACGAGAGCCGCAGCAGGATCGGCCCACCACCAACCGGCGATGGCGTTGAGCGAGAGGCCGATGAGGAGAGCGACTGAGAGGTACGCGCAAATCATGTTCTGCCCCGCCTCGCTGACGGTGGCGGACGAATTGAGTTGCAGTCCGACGTTCCGCTTGGCGCGTGCGAGCAGCGGCATGGTCGGTGCGGTGAATGCCGCGAGGCCAATCCCTACCCACGAAGTCCCCGGATGGTGTCCGCCGGTCAGCGTGCGCACCGATTCGACGGTGACGTACGCGACGAGCATGAAATAGCTCGCGGCGACGAGCTGCTGTGCTCGCCGCTCTGCAGTCTCCGAATGCAGCCGCGTGCCGGTGAAGAGCCACACGATGATCATTCCCGCCAGACCTTCGATCAACGAGTCCGCTCCGAAGCCGATGAGTGCGATCGATCCGGCTGCGATTCCGGCCCCAATCGCGATGCCGAACTCGACGAGGTGCCACGCGTTTCCGCCCAACGCCAGCATGCGGGCACGTCGCTGCAACGACAACCGTCCGCCCTGGGGCGCTCCGGCTCCACGCAACTGCACCAGATGCTCTGTCACGGCTACACAGCCTAGTGGTCGTGCCCGTGATCATGAGCGGTGTCTTCGAGATAGGCAACGTCGATCTTGGCGGCTCGGACTGTCCGCCACGAATCCAAGGTGATCTTGAGGATGACCACGGTGATGACGAGGCCGATGATCGGGTCTGCGATCGGTGCTCCGAGGCCGACGACAATTGCGCTGGCGACGACACCAAGCGACACGAAGCCGTCGATGCGCGCGTGCTTGCCATCGGCGTCCATCGCTGCACTCCCAAGGCGCCGGCCCGCTCGCAACCGCACCTGCGCGGCGATCTCGTTTCCGACAAAGCCGACGAGTCCGGCGCCCGCGAGCACCCAGAGATGGCTGAGGTGTTGGGGATGGATGAACCGGCGGATCGTCTCGTAGAGGGCGACACATGCCGAGATGAAGATGGCGAGAACAACCGCTAAGCCGGCGAGCTTCTCCCCACGGGCGCTCCGGAGGAAGAAGGCGATTCCGAGTGGGATCGCGGTGAGGGCATCGCCGAAGTTGTGGATCAGGTCGGCGAGCAGGGCGACCGATCCTGAGAGCAGAAAGATCAGGAGCTGAATCACCGCAGCGACGCCGAGGACCGCAAGGCTGATCGAGACAGCTTTGACGCCCTCGTGCGACCGGACGATGGAGCGGTCTACGAGGCCGTGGGAGTGGCCATGTCCGCCGTCTTCGGTCACGCCGTCAGCTTCTGCACGGGCGCGGGAACGGTACCAGTGAACCGAAGGTATGAAGCATGCGCGCTTGGAATCTGCTCGGCGGACAGCACAACGTCGGCTCCCCGACGGCTTAACCCACACTCAACACATCCTCGGCTGAAATAGAGGCGTGCGGCGAATCGCTCTGCATGGGGCGGCGCTGGTAGGCGCCGGTGCGGCGGGAGCCGCTATCGCTGTTGGCGTGGTTGCCGCGATCGGCAGCCTCGGCGGCTCGACGACGACCGTTCGCGAGCTCGTAGAAGCAGATGCCCAGCAGTCGCCCGACCCTGCGTCGTTCGCGAGCTCCTCGAAGCCGCTAACCATCCAGGATGTCTACGCTCGCGCCGCTCCTGGAGTCGTGCAGGTCACCGCGACGAGCCGCGTCGCGGTCCAGACGAATCCGTTCCTCGACCCGTTCGGCTTCGGCAGCCCGACGGCCGAGACGCAGGAGGCGCTGGGGTCCGGCTTTGTGATCGACAAGGCCGGCCACATCGTCACGAACTACCACGTCGTCCAGGGGGCGCAACACGTGCAGGTGAGCTTCTCGAACAACGAGCAGCTGGCGGCGCGCGTTGTGGGACGCGACCCGGCGACCGATGTCGCCGTCCTTCAGGTGAAGGTGCAGTCGCGCGCGCTCATGCCGCTCGAGCTCGGGAACTCAGATCTCGTGCGGGTCGGAGACTCCGTTGTCGCGATCGGAAATCCACTCGGCGAGGACCGCTCGATCACGTCCGGCATCGTGAGTGCCCTGCAACGCCAGATCTTCGCGCCGAACGGCGCGCCGATCGACAACGTGATCCAGACCGACGCCGCTCTTAACCACGGCAACTCGGGCGGCCCGCTGCTGAACACGAGCGGGAAGGTCATCGGCGTCAATTCTCAGATCCAGACAGCGAACGGCAGCGACGGCAACATCGGCATCGGCTTTGCAATCCCGATCAACACCGTGAAGAACGTCGCAGCGCAGCTGATTGCGAAGGGCGTCGTCGAGCATCCGTTCGTCGGGATCAACGCGCGCGCGATCATCCCGCGCGTCGCGACGTTGTTCCGGCTCCCGGTGAAGCGCGGGCTACTCGTCAGCACCGTGTGCCGGAACTCGGGAGCAGCGAGCGCCGGTGTGCACGGCGCAACGCAGGAAGTGACGCTCGCCGGTGTCACGTGGCCGCTCGGCGGCGACATCATCGTGAAAGCGGACGGCCTGCGCATCGCGTCGGTCGACCAGCTGCGAACGATCGTCGGCGACAAGCAGCCCGGAGATTCGGTCGAGCTCGAGCTCGACCGCAAGAACTCGACCCTCGACGTGAAAGTGAAGCTTGGGCGTCAGCCCGCATCGCCACTTTGCTGATCGTCCAGTCTGGCCCCCTACCCCTGGGGGCCGGCTCCCGCGTCACCGCAGGCCAGCGCGGTAGCGGGAGGATGGATCGAGGGCCCCGACCGCCTGCCCGGGGCCCTCGATTCATTTGTCGTGCGAGAAGCTGCGCCTCGCCTCCGCGCGCCGCGGTTGGCGCACGGTTGTAAGGGTTGACGTTGTGGCTACCTTTCCCGGGTGGAAGGGGAGGACTTCCAACTCGGGCGTTCCGGTGTCGTCGAATACGTCGAGGCTGGGACGGACGAAGAGATCTGGACCGGTGAGGACGGCGAGACTCATACCGGCTGGTACTGCGTCTCGACGGATCCTTTTCCCTGTCCCGCACCGGGCTGCTCGTTCGTCGCCGAGTTCATGACCGCGGCGCATCTCGTGCTCGTCTGGCAGGAGCGCGACGACCCGAACCTGCTGCGCCACGCGGGGCGCGCGAAGGAAGTCGGGCGCAACCCACGTGTCGTGACCTATGAGGCGGGCTTCGGCCCGAGCGCGTCGTACTACGCATGGGAGGCAGCCGGCCGGCCCGTGCACGGCATCCGCGGCAAGACGTGATCGAACGACATTTCGGCGAGTCCGCGCCTCTATCGCTCGGTGTCGAGGAAGAGGTGATGATTCTCGACGCGGAGACACTCGAGCCTGCGGCTGCCGTCGGCGTGCTCGTTCGCGGCGCTGAACGCCTTGATCTACCGGGCACGTTGAAGACCGAGCTGCATGCCTCCGTCGTCGAGCTGGCGACGGACATCTGCGCAGACGTCGACGAAGCGATTGCGGCACTGCACGAGCTGCGCGGCGCGGCCGATCGCATTGCGCGCGACAACGGCCTCGTGATCGCGGCCGCCGGTGCGCACCCGACCGCGGCGCTCTCCACGCTCCCGGTCGTACAGGAGGAGCGGTATCTCGAGATGATTCGCCGCCTGGGGCACGTGGCGCAGCGGCAGGGTGTCAACGGGCTGCACGTGCACGTCGGCGTCGAGAGCGCCGACCGTTGTTGGGAGCGGCTCGAAGCGGTGCTGCCGTGGCTGCCCGTAGTGCTCGCGGTGTCTGTGAACTCGCCGTTCGTCGAAGGCCGCGAGACCGGGATGCTCTCGAACCGAGCCTCGATCCTCGCCGAGCTGCCGCGCGGCGGGGCGCCGCCCTCGTTCGCGGGCTACGAGGCCTGGGAGACGTGGGTCGAACGGCTCGTCCGGCTCGGCATCATGCCGGACTACACGCGCGTCTGGTGGGACGCGCGCCCGCACCCGAGGCTCGGCACGCTCGAAGTGCGGGTCGCCGACCAGCCGACCTCGCTCGAGCGCGCCCGGCTCATCGTTTCAATGGTGCGCGATCTCGTCGCGGGTGCGCCGGCGTCCAGCGCGCCCCGCGCCGACTATCTGCAGAACCGCTGGGCGGCAGCGCGCTCTGGCCTCGACGCGACGCTGCTTCACCCGGACGGCGAGCAGGCGGTTTCCGCGCGCGGGCTCGCGCGCGAGCTGCTCGGCGCGGAGCCGCCCGAGCCGGAAGCGCACGCTCAGCTCGCAGCCGAGAACGTCGCCGCGGACCTCGTTGCGCGGACGGTAGGCTGACCGTCATGGCGTCTGTGACGGAGACGATCCAGGTGAGCGGCATCCGCTGCGAGCGTTGCGTCAACCGGCTCGCCGGAGCGCTCACCGGCCAGGACGGCCTCGAGTCCGCGAATGCGAATCTCATGGGCCAGGTGACGCTCGTCTGGGACGACGAGCGCACGACGCGCGAAGCCCTGCTCGAGGCGATGGTCCAGGGCGGTTTTCGTGAGATCGCCGCCGCTTGACGGGAACCATCTGGCGGGAATCGCCGCGCGCCTCTGCGCGTTCAAATCCCTTGTATGAGCAGTGCTAACGTGGCCGTCGTGGCCGAGGCAACGCCCGACGCGATACGCATCGCCGCCGAGGCGCGTGACCGCGTCCGCTTCGAGGAGGAGGCGCTTGCGCTCGCGGACCAGGTCTTTCGCGTTGCTCGTCATCTCGCGCCGTCGAAAGACGAGGCGGAGGATCTTGTGCAGGAGACGTACGCGCGTGCCTTTCGCAGCTGGCGGTCGTACACCCCGGGAACGAACCTACGGGCGTGGCTGCTGCGGATACTCACGAACCTCAACATCGACCGTGGGCGGCGCAACCAGCGCGCACCACAGACGACCGCGCTCGAGGCGAACGACTACTACCTCTACGACAAGCTCGCCGACGCCGACGGTGGCGCCAGTGATGAAGAGCGTGTCGTGGAGCGTCTGTCGCAGGACGACATCGTGTCGGCGCTCTCTGCCGTTCCCCACGACTTCCGCGACGTGATCGTGCTCGTCGACATCGGCGACTTCAGCTATCAGGACGCGGCGCACATCCTCGACATCCCCATTGGAACGGTGATGTCGCGGCTGCACCGAGGACGGCGCATCTTGAAGCGTGAGCTCGCGGAATCCGTTATGGAGGACGCGTCATGACTCAACCGCACGACGATCCCTGTGCTCACTGCGAAGAAATGATGCAGCCGTACCTCGATCACATTCTGACCGAAGCCGAGCGAGTCGAAGCAGAGCACCATCTCGACGAGTGCGACTGGTGCCGGCGGCGCTACCGCTTCGAGGAGAGCCTGCGCGTGTACGTGCACCAGGTCGTGACCGAGCCCATGTCGGCTGCGCTCAGGCAGAAGCTCTCCGCCTTGCGTATACCTCTGAATTAGGAGGGTCTGGCGCAACAGTGGCTGTGTCGCACGGCCGTGCTGGACGCCGCGCCGCCGCGTCCTCAGTCGCCCCGCTAGCAACCGCTAGCGAGGCTCCCTGCGTCCTTGCATCGCGACGCCCATCGCACCCTTGCAACGAGCACCGTCACGCCAAACCCTCCTAGTTCCCCGTTAGTCTCCGAGGCCCGACGATCACGACGAGGCGTCGGGGGTCGAGGCCGCCCGGCAACGGCTGTACAGGCACCTCGAGTTGCTTTGCGAGCCGGGTCGCGATCGCTTGCGCGCCCGGCGGGTAGTACACCTCGGTTTGCGGATAGTTGAAGCTCGTCGCTTTCCCGACTTTGACGATCCGGTATGAGAGCGCCTGGATCCGGCTCGCAACTTGACGCGTCCAGACGTAGTCGCCGTTGCCGTTCAGCACGACGATATTGATCGCCCACGGTGCTGGCAGGATCGCGGCGGCGGCTGCAGCTTCGGATGCCTTCGGATGCGAGCCGCCGCGCGCGAGTACGATGGCAAGTACTGCCGCGAGGATGAGCGCTGCAATCGCGGCGAATGCACCGATCCGGCGCAGCGGGTTCGCAGGCAGAGGCTGTGTGGGAAGGCCGGCGAGCTCGAGCGCCTCGCGGTGGTCGACTCCGAGCGCGGTCGCGCAGAGCATCGTCACGAGCAGGGCGCGGTCTGGCGTCGGGAAGCGGTAGAGGCGTCCTTCCTCGAGCCACTGGACTTCTTCGGGCGCGACGCCGGCGCGCTTCGCCGCCTCGTCGATTGTCAGCTGGCGTTTCAGGCGCGCGTGGGCGAGCGGCGACTCATCCGCCGCGACGACTTCTTCGAGCGTTCGCGCGTGTTCCATCCCGACTTTCTCGTTTCGGCGTCTTCCGCGTCTGCCCTTCCTTACTCATCGACGGACGTCCACATCGCCTGGAGGCCGAAGATCGTCGCAGGCCACGAGGCGTGCGTCGAGGCCCTTGGCGCCTTCGTCGGGGACGAGCGCCCAGGCGGGGCGGCCGAGCAGCACGGGGTGTAGGCGGATGCCTGCGTAGGCCGCCGCGACGACGTCGCCACCCTCGACCCGCCAGGATTCGATCACCCGGTCGATTGCGCGCGGATCGAGCTCTGGACCGTCGGCGAGGACGACGACAGCCGCCTCGGCGTCGGCGGGCAGCTGTGCGAGCCCGCAGCGAAGCGAGGCGCCGGGCCCGCGCTCCCACTCGGGGCAGTGGACGCTCTCGACGTCGAGCAAGTGTGCGCCGCTGACGACGACGACTTCGTCGACGCTGCTCTGGCGAAGCGCCTCGAGCACCGCCGGGAGCAACTCGACCTGCTTCGGCGGTGAAACGCCGTAGCGCGAGGACGCCCCTGCGGCGAGCACGATGGCGTGGATCAGTTGCAGCCGGCCAGTGCCGCCCACCGCTGCTGGACGTTCGCGATGTACGTCTGCGTCTCCTGGCCCGGCGCATGGCCGAGACGCTCGACAACGGTCGGGCCGGCGTTGTAGGCGGCAAGCGCGAGATCCGTCCGCTGGAAGCGGTCGAGCATCAGCCGCAGGTAGCGCGCGCCGGCGAGCACGTTGCTCGAAGGGTCATTCACGTTGAGCTTCAGCTCGGCCGCCGTGGTCGGCGTCACCTGCAGCAGGCCGAGCGCGTCGGCCGCCGAGCGCGCGTTGGGCTGGAACTGGGATTCGACCTGTGCGACCGCGACGAGCATTGAGAGCTGGAAGCCGGTGTCGTGCGCGGCACGCACGAAGGCCGGCCGGAATTTCGCGGGGATCGGACACGTGCCCCTGCTGGCCTGGTTCTTCGCGGGCAGTGCTGGGATGCGCACCGGCGCAAGCGTGCCCCGTGTGCTGTGCGCCGCCGAGGCGATCGCGCCGAAGCACGCAACGCCTGCGACGGCAAGAAGAACCATCATCCGCAGTGCCATCGAGAGCATGATTCTATGCGGTCTCAGAGGCGATCGAGCGCGCGCCGAACGAGCGCCCGCGCGACGTCGACCTTCCACGCCGTACGGGGGAGCGGCGTTGCCGCGTCGAGTGCCTCGGGTCCGGTGAGAAGCCAAGGAATGGGTGCTACCCCGGCGAGCCCGAGCCGAACCTCGCCGGCCACGCGGGCCGCCGCCACGCCTACCTGGGGAAACGCCCAGCGCTGCCGGTCCATCGCCTTCAGGTAGACGCTCGCCTCGACCGCGGGCAGCTCGAGCTCGAGAATCACCTCGCCGGGTTCGAGCGTGGTGACGTGGCGGTCAGCCTCGTCTGGGAGCCGGTACAGGTCTGCGATCGGGAGCTCGCGCTTCGTCGTGTGCAGCCGCGCGTCGAGTGCGAGCAGGGCTGCGGCGACGTCAGACGGATGCGCGGACGCGCAGTAGTCGTTTGCGAAGATCGCATGCTCGCGGTGCTCGCCTTCGCGCGCGTGGCAGCGATCACCGCCGTGCAAGTGACAGGGGTACTTGAGCCGCCAGTACCAGCAGCGTGTCGACTGGAGCAGGTTGCCGCCGATCGAGCTCATGTTGCGGAGCTGCGGGGACGCGGCGAGCCGGCACGCCTCGCGCAACGCCTCGGGGATCGCGGTGCTGCCCTCGAGCTCGGCGAGCGTCGTTCCCACGCCGATGCGGTTGCCCTTCACGCCGCGCGGCACGATCCCGCGGATGTCGACGAGCGTGTCGGCCTTGAGGATCCCGTCGCGGAGCAGCGGCACCACCTCGGTGCCCCCGTGGATCATCAGGCCGCCGTTGAGGTCGTCGAGGCTAGACGGCCGCAGGAGCTCCACGCCGCTCCTTCTTCTTGGCAGCTTCGAGCGCGCGCAGCATCTCCTCGCGCGTGATCGGCAGCTCGTGCACGTCGGCGCCCGTCGCGTCGCGGATCGCGTTCGCGACCGCGGCAGCGAGCGGGACGATCGGTGGCTCGCCGAGTCCCTTCGAGCCGAGGTTCGTCAGATGCGCGTCCGGTTTGTCGACGAACTCGCACACGATCTCGGGGATGTCGGCGATCGTCGGCATGCGATAGGCGTCGAGTGATGTCGTGAGGATGCGTCCGGTTTCCGGGTCGTGCAGCCGCTGCTCGAAGAGCGTGTGGCCGATGCCCTGGATGATCCCGCCCTCCACCTGGCTGCGCGCCCCAAGGGAATTGATGATGCGCCCAACGTCATGTGCGGCGGCGACGCGCTCGACGCGCACCTCGCCGGTCTCGACGTCGACCGCCACCTCGACGACCTGCACGCCGAACGTGAGCACGCTCATCCCTGCCGGGTTCGGCCCGCGCCCGCCCTTCCCGAGGATCTGCGAGTTCTCGAGGATCTCGAGCAGCTGCTCGAGCGTCGTCGAGACGTTCCCATCCGCGGAAGTGAGGACGTCATCCTTGATGTCGAGCACGTGCTCCTCGACGTCGTAGCGCTGCGCTGCGATCTCGATGATCTGGCGTTTCGCGTCTGCTGCTGCGGCGCGCACGGCAGGCCCAACCGACGGCGTCGTCGACGAGCCGGCAGACAGCGTCGCGTACGGGCCGCGCGCGCTGTCGCCGAGCACGACGGTGACGCGGTCGAGCGAAACGCCGAGCTCCTCGGCCGCGATCTGCGCCATCGCGGTCCGCGTGCCTGTGCCAATGTCCTGCATTGCAGTCACCACGGTGACTCGTCCGTCCGAGCTCACACGCGTCCACGCGTACGACGGTGGCCCACCGCCGCCGAACCAGATCTGCGACGCCATTCCGACACCGTGCTTCCACGTGCCGGTCGAGCGCGCGCGAACCTCGTCGCGCCGGTCCCAGTGCTTCCGCGCGAGGTCGTAACACTCCATCAAGTTCTTCGAGGAGTACGGCGTGTCGTCGTTCGCGTTCGCATAGTTCTTGCGCCGCAGCTCGAGCGGATCGAGTTCGAGCTTCACAGCGAGCTCGTCGATCAGGCACTCGAGCCCGAACGTTCCCTCCACGAAGCCCGGCGCGCGGAACGCCTTCATCGGCGGCATGTTGATCTTCGCACCGTGGCGGACCGTGCGCACGTTGTCGCAGGCGTAGAGCATCTGCATCGGCCCGTCGGTCATCGCCGACCAGCCTGACCAGCCGACGCCGTTGATGAACTCGCCGCCGAGCGCGATGATCGTGCCGTCGCTGCGCGCACCTACGGTCAACTTCTGGATCGTCAGGTTGCGGTTGCCCGCCGCCGTGTTCTCCTCGCGGCGCGTGAGCGCGCACCTGACCGGGCGCCCGGTACGCTTTGCGAGCTCTGCAGCAACAAACGTGTATTCGCCGGGGTCGTTCTTCGAGCCGAAGCCGCCGCCCATGTACTCGCAGACGACGCGAACCTTGTCACCCGGAATCCCGAGCTCCGCCGCGACAGCGCTACGCACGCCCCAGATGTACTGCGTCGAGATGTAGACGTTGAGCGTGTCGCCGACCCACTCGCAGACGGACTGATGCGTCTCCATCGAGTTGTGCAGCACGACCGATGTGCGGTACGTGCTCTCGATCACAACGTCGGCGGACTCGAGCGCCTTCGCGAAATCGCCGCGCTCGTACGTGGAGGACGGCATCGTGAACTGTTCGCGCCGTACCGCCTCGTGCGGGTCGAGCACTGCTTCGAGCACCTCCCATTCGACGGCGATCGCCGCGACAGCGCGCCGTGCCTGCCCAAACGTGTCGGCCGCGACCGCCGCTACTGCGGCGCCGCAGTAGCCGGGCTCGCCCTCGAGGCCTTTCGCGTCTCCCGGGGCGAGAGCCGCGTGCACCCCTGGCAGCGCGAGCGCCGGTGCAAGATCGATCTTCTTGACGCGCGCGTGCGCGTGGGGCGAGCGCAGCACCGCCGTGTGCAACATCCCAGGCAGCTGGATGTCTGCTGTGAAGCGCGCCTCGCCGCGGACGCGCTCCAACGCGTCCTGCCGCAGCGCATCGCGGCCGACCACCGACAGCGGACCGTCCGGCCATTGCGTCAGCGGGTCTTCCTCGACGACGAGCCAGACCTCTTCGAACCGGCCCTCGACCTCCTTCTCGGTGCGGATCAGTCTCGCCAATGCAGGATCGCCTCCTCGATTCGCGGATAGGTGCCGCAGCGGCAGATGTTGCCGGCCATCGTATGGCGGATGTCGTCGATCGTCGGGCTGGGGTTCGCGGCAACGAGCGCCGCCGCCGACACGACCTGCCCCGGCGTGCAAAAGCCGCACTGCACGGCGTCCGCGCGCACGAACGCGTCGATCAGAGGATGATCGCGTAGCCCTTCAATCGTCGTGATCTCTCCCGAGACCGTGTGGGCCAGCGTGATGCATGAGAGCGTGGGCATGCCGTCGACCTGCACCGTGCACGCACCGCAGTGCCCTTCGTTGCACGCGATCTTCGTGCCGGTGAGCCCGACGACCTCACGCAGAACGTGCGCGAGACTCATCTCGATCGGTGCTTCGACCTCGTAGCGGTGCTCGTTGACGGTCAGCGAGAGCTCAGGCACTTGTCGTCACCGCCACGATGTCTGCGAGATGAATGAGACGCGAGGTCGTGCGTGCAACGACGCGAGCTTCCGTCTCGTCTTCGGCCTCCGGCAGTGTGCGCCAGAGCTCGCGTGCGGCGAGGAGCAGCTCGCGAATCTGGTCGAGCTCTTGGACGTGGCCGTTGCGCTCGTTCGTCGCATTGAGCGCGAGGCCGAGCGCGCCGAACGTGTCCTGCTGGCGGGCGAAGAGCATCGGCATTGCCATCGAGAGGTACTGGTGAATGCGTGCGAGCGCCATCGGCTGCGCGAGCACGTCCGCGCCCTGCGGTTGCGACGGCTCGAGCGGCGGCTCGCTGTCGGCGATGCGATTCGCGTTGCCGGCGAGCAGCTCGACGATCTGCTCCTCGCCGAGGCCCGCGGAGCGGGCCGACCGCAGCGAGATCAGAAGCGACTGCGGCTGCATGCCGTACGGGTAATCGGATGCGTAGAGGATCTGCTCCGGTGGCACGAGGTGGAAGAAACTCAGCAGATCGACCGGGCTCCACACCGAGGTGTCGAAGAAGACGCCTGCCTTGCCGGCGAAGTGGCCCGCAAGGCCGGAGAGATCAGCGATGCCGGCGTGAGCGATGATCAGCTGCGCGTCGGGGTACGTGTCGACGAGGCGCGCAAGGTTGTCGGCGATCGGCGGCAGCCCGCGCCCACCGTGGATGAGGATCGGCACGCGCCGTTCGGCCGCGATCGCGAACACCGGCGAGAGGCGATCGTCGTCGAGCATGAACTTCTGCGCGCGAGGGTGCAGCTTGATGCCGCGCGCTCCGCGGTCGAGGCAGCGTTCGGCTTCCTCGATCGGCGCCTCCGTCAGGTCGAGCCGGGCGTAGGGGATCAGCCGCCCGTTCGAGCGTCCTGCGGCTTCGAGCGTCCGGTCGTTGCCGGCGCGGAACCCCGGATGCCGGTCGGGCTCGTCGAGGCAGAAGACGTTGCACCGCGACACGCCATAGCGGTCCATGATCGCCAGGAGTTCGTCGTAGCGGCCAGCCATCCCGTCGATGTCGTCGCCGAGATGCGTATGCGCGTCGAAGATGTCCGCGCCCGCGGGCAGTTCGGCGCGGAGTGCTGCCTCGAAGCCCGCGAAGAGCTCTTGTGCGCGTTCGAGCGGCTCGCTCATCCTGTGAATCTACCCGCGTCGCCTATTCGAACGCGGGCGCGAGCACCCGGTCGAGGAAAACGCGCTCCGGCACCGCGCCGTCCCACTGCGGGACGCCGTTGACGACGATTCGCGGCACCGACCAGACGTCCATCGAGTCGGCGAGCGCCGGAAACTCGGTCGCCTCGATCGCGGCCGAACGCACCCGCGGTGAGGCGAGTGCTGTCTTGTACGCCAGCAACACGGCCGGCGGGCAATGCGGTCAGGTTGGCGTGACGAAGACGTCGATCGTGAGGTCGCGCTCGAGCCCGGCGAGGCGCTCGAGCGATTCCGGCCGGAGCGACGATTCGCGGCGGCCCGCTTCGAGGACGGCGCCGATCAGCGAGCCGAGCTCATAGCCCCACGGGAGGCCGTAGTAGCGGAGGCCGACGTCCCCGCCCTCCGGCAGGATGGCGATCGCCGGATACCGGTCGAAGCCGTCTGGCTCCTCCTCGACGCGGTAGGTCACCCGCTCCGAGAGCGCCGCGAGGCCGGACACGACCCGTTGCGTCTCGGCGCCGAAGTCGATATCACGTGCGCCGGGAAGCGGCGCCTCCTCCGGGCCGAGTGCGACAAGCAACTCGACGGATCGCTCGAGCGCGTCGAGGAGCTCCCGCACGCGCTCCTCGTCCTCGGGCGGGAAGATAGCCATCGAGCCGGACTATAGGATCCGCGCGGTGACCGACGTCCTGATCCTCGCTGACTCGACGCGCGCGCCGGAGATGCGGCACGAGGTGCCGGTCGCGATTCCGGACGCGTTTCTCTATGCGGAGCATGGCGGACGGCGTGTCGTGGTCGTCAGCTCGCTCGAAGCCGCGCGAGTCGGCGAAGCGGACCGCGGCATCGAGGTGATCCCGCTCGAGTCGCTCGGTGTCGACGAGCTCCTCGCGAGCGGCACGAAGCCGTCCGAGGTCGGGCTCCAGGTCTACACGCGCGCTTGCAAGGAGCTCGAGATCTTGAGTGCCTCGGTGCCGCCGACCTTCCCGCTCGAGCTCGCCGACCGTCTGCGTGAGAACGGCATTGAGCTGCGCGTCGATCGCGATCACTTCGACGAGCGGCGGCGGCGGAAGAACGCGACAGAGATCGCCGGACTTCGGCGCGCGCAGCGCGCGTGCGAGGCCGCGCTCGATGTCGCGCGCGAGATGCTGCGCAACGCAAAGGTGGACGGCACCCTCGTGCTGGGCGGTGAGCCGCTCACGTCCGAGCGGATCAAGGCGGAGGTCGAGCGCGTCTTCGGCGAGCACGGCGCGTACGCCGACGAGTTCATCGTCTCGCACGGCCCGCAGACCGCGATCGGTCACGAGAGTGGCCACGGCGCGATCCTGCCGGGCGAGCCGATCAGCTTCGATCTTTTTCCGCGTGATCGTGCGACCGGGGTCTACACCGACATGACTCGCACCTACGTCGTCGGTGACGTCCCCGACGAGCTGCGCGAGTACCACCGGCTCTGCAAGGACGCGCTCGAGCGCGTCGTCGCGGCAGCGAAGCCCGGCGTGAACGGACGCGCGCTCTTCCAGATCACGTGCGATCTCTTTGCGGAGCACGGGTATCCAACCCAGCTCACGAAGCAGCCGGGAGAGGTGCTCGACAGCGGCTTCTTTCACAGTCTCGGCCACGGTGTCGGCCTGGAAGTGCACGAGCGGCCGTGGCTCGGGCGCGTCGGCGACGACCTCGTCCCCGGCGACGTGATCGCGCTCGAGCCCGGGCTCTATCGTGCCGGCTTCGGCGGCGTCCGGCTGGAAGACATCGCCATCGTCACGGAGGACGGCATCGAAGTCGTGACGAGCTACCCATATGAGCTCGAGCCATGAGCGAACACGCGATCGACACGATGCTCCTCGAGGAACGGCGCTATCCGCCGTCGCCCGAGTTTGCGGCGCAGGCAAACGCGAAGCCGGAGATCTACGACGAGTCTTTCGACGCGTTCTGGGAGCGCGAGGCGCGCGAGCGGCTGACCTGGTTCGAGCCGTTCACCGAGCTGTACGAGTGGAAGCCGCCGTACGCGAAGTGGTATCTCGGCGGCACGCTTAACGTCTGCTTCAACTGCGTCGATCGCCACGTCGACGCTGGGAAGGGAGGCAAGGTCGCCTACCACTGGGAAGGCGAGCCTGACGGCGAGCAGCGCGCGATCACGTATGCCGAGCTGCAGCGGGACGTCGTGCGCTTGGCGAATGCGCTCAAGAAGATCGGGGTGCAGAAGGGCACGCCGGTGGCGATCTACATGGGAATGGTCCCGGAGCTGCCGGTCGCGATGCTCGCGTGCTCGCGGCTCGGTGCGCCGCACATGGTGGTCTTCGGCGGCTTCTCCGCAGAATCGCTCTCCGGCCGCATGGTCGACATGGCGTGCGAGGTGCTGATCACCCAGGACGAGGCGTGGCGGCGCGGCACCACCGTGCCGCTGAAGAAGACGGCCGACGAGGCGATGGGCGACGCACCCAACGTCCGGGCTTCCGTCGTGCTGCGCCGCACCGGCAACGACGTGCCGATGCGGGAAGGGCGCGACCACTGGTGGCACGAGCTCGAGGACGACGCCTCCGACGATCCGGCGTCGTGCCCGTGCGAGCCGATGGACAGCGAAGACCTGCTCTATCTGCTCTACACGAGCGGGACGACCGCCAAGCCCAAGGGGATCATGCACACGACCGGCGGGTACCTCACCCAGGTCGCGTTCACCCACCGTGCCGTGTTCGATCTCAAACCCGACACTGACGTCTACTGGTGCGCGGCCGATGTCGGCTGGGTGACCGGCCACTCCTACATCGTCTACGGACCGCTCGCGAACCGGACCACGAGCGTGCTCTACGAAGGCACCCCGGACTTTCCCGACAAGGACCGCCTCTGGCAGATCGTCGAGCGGTACGGGGTGACCACCCTGTACACCGCCCCGACCGCGATCCGAACCTTCATGAAATGGGGATCCGAGTATCCCGAACGGCGGAACCTGTCCTCCCTGCGGCTCCTCGGAACCGTCGGCGAGCCCATCAACCCCGAGGCTTGGGTCTGGTACTGGCGGCACATCGGCGGTGGCCGCTGCCCCGTCGTCGACACCTGGTGGCAAACCG